>CAZGNV010000001.1:0-240390 GCA_964527835.1 uncultured Desulfosarcinaceae bacterium
CCCGCGACTTCGACCTTGGCAAGGTCGCACTCTACCACTGAGTTATTCCCGCTCAATTCTGCTATTTCATTTAGCGACTTATTTTTTTTTTGTCAACCCCAAAAGCTCAGGTTTGAAGCAGCTTTCTGAATTTAATAAAGTAATGGGTTCCTGACCAGAGAGTAAACACCAGCGCCCCCCACAAAAAAAAGATGCCGATGGCATGGGCGTTGAGCCCGAAAAACGGATAGTGAATCAAAAGCGGGATGATGGCGGCAATCTGAAAGCCGGTTTTAAACTTGCCGAGCTGGGATGCCGAGAGATCCTCTCCCTTTTCGGCGATAATGTTGCGCAGGCCGGTCACTGCAAGCTCCCGCCCGATAATCACACACACGATCCAGGCCGGCACCCAGCCAAGGGAAGCCAGCATGATAAAAGCCGAAGAAACCAGCAGTTTGTCCGCCACCGGATCCATGACTTTGCCGAGGGTCGTCACCAGTCCCTGCTTTCTGGCAAAAAAGCCGTCCAGATAATCCGTGATGGCCGCCGCCGCGAACAGAAAGGCGGCCAGCGCCGTACAAAAACGGTTGGGAAACATCATCAGCACCACGATGACCGGCACGGCGAGAATCCTGAAAAGCGTCAGACTGTTGGGGTTGCTGAATACGTTTTTCACTGTTCGTCCTCACCCTGAGCAGCAATGTATCCATCCCGGCACCGCGAACTGCAAAAATACAGGTCCTCTCCCCGGTGGTGCAGGTGCACACCATTTCTTTTGGCAAAATAGGCTTCGCAAAAAGGGTCTTTGACCATCACATCATCAACCGGTAAATTGTTTTGTCCCGCCTGCGGTTTATGCGCCGGCAGCATCCAGGACTTGATGGCCCGGTAAAATACATAACCAACGGCAAATAGTATCAGAAATCGAATCATTGATGCTTGCGGACTCCCTGGCCGGTTTTATCCAGAGCGTCGAGCAGGGATTGCAGTTTTTTTTTAAAAACGGGATGTACCATGTTCGGGCTTATATCGCAAACGGGCCTTAATACAAAATGTCTTTCATGCATCCGGGGATGCGGAATCTTCAGCTGCGGCGCATCGATGATGAGATTATCATAAAAAATGATGTCCAGATCAAGTACCCGGGGACCGAAACGCGTGCCACCACGGACGCGGCCGACATTGCGCTCAATGGATGTCAGCAGTTCCAGCAGTGAAAACGGATCGCGTTCGGTTTCAATTTTGACCACATAATTGACAAACCAGTCCTGGTCCACGTAATCCACCGGCTCGGTGCTGTAAGTACCGGACTGTGCGACCAGGCGGCAGCGGTTGTCACGGATCAGTGCGGCCATTCCCCGCCGGCAGTTTTCAAGCTTGTCACCCAGGTTTGAGCCGACGCTGATATAAGCTGTGTGCCACACGTTCACCAAAGCCAGCCCCGTTTATTTCCAGGCATCCGGGTGCAGATGTCCCGTGTAAATCATGCGAGCATCGCCTTCCAGATATATATCGCTGAACACACCGGAATTGTTGGAAAAATATATCGTCAGCATTTCAGCACTGCGGGTGCGCAGGTGGACAGGGGAATCCCATTTCAGCTTACAGGCCGCCACCAGGGCCGCCGCAATCGATCCGGTGCCGCAGGCCAGGGTTTCATCTTCCACTCCGCGTTCATAGGTGCGAATCGCCAACCTTCCCGGCTCGAGGGGACTGACGAAATTCACATTGGTGCCGGCCGGGGCAAACATTTCATGGTACCGTATTTCCCGGCCCAGCGGTACCACTTCCATATCGTCGACATCCGGCCGGATGATGACCACGTGGGGCACACCGGTATTAACGCTGCTCAATTCAAGGGGACCCCCTTTGAGGTTCACGCTGAAGTCCAGGCGCAGATCCAGCGGATCCGGCATTTTCACCCGGGCCCGATCGCCCTGCACCCGGCCATGGACAATGCCGGTGTCGGTTTCAAAGGTCAGGTCGTTGCCGGCAATTCCGTTGACCGCGGCGAAACGCGCCGCACAGCGCGCTCCGTTGCCGCACATTTCAGCCTTGCTGCCATCGGAATTAAAAAAGCGCCAGCTGAAATCGGCATTCCGGGAGGATTCAATCAGAATAAGTCCATCGGCGCCCACCGACATCTTGCGGCGGCATACCTGCCGGATAAAACGGGGCAGATCGGCTTCATCGACCACCTCATCCCGGTTGTCGACAATGATAAAATCATTGCCGCTGCCGCTCATTTTAGTAAAAGGAATCGATTCCATCATTCAAAGTTGTCCGTTGCTGGTAGTCCGTTGTCAGTTGTCAGCAAGAAACGGCGGCAGGGACTCCCCCTTCACCAGGTCCTCGTACCCTTCCCGGGCCCTGACGACATGAAAATCACCGTCCTTGACCATCACTTCGGCCGCTCGGGGACGGGAGCAGTAGTTGGATGACATCACGTATCCATAGGCCCCGGCACTCATCACCGCCAGCAGATCACCGGATTGCACAAGGGGCATGTTGCGGTCCAGGGCCAGAAAATCACCGCTCTCGCAGATGGGTCCCACCACGTCGGCAACAATCAGCTCCCCGGCTGGAGCGGCCACCGGTTCGATGGCATGATAGGCGCTGTACAGGGTCGGGCGCATCAGGTCGTTCATGCCGGCATCGACGACAACAAAATTTTTCGTATCTCCCGGCTTCAAAAAAAGCACGCGGGTTACCAGAATCCCGGCATTGCCGACCAGCACCCGGCCGGGCTCCAGGATCAGGCATAGCTGCATCTCCCTGAGCTGCTCGATGATGGATCCGGCATATTCGCTCAGCGACGGCGGTGTTTCATCCTCATAGGTTATGCCCAACCCGCCTCCCATGTCAAGGTAGCGGATATCAATGCCCTGCTGCTTCAATTCAGCCACCAGGGTTCTCAGATTTTTCAGGGCATTTTCGAAGGGGCTGGCCTCGGTGATCTGTGATCCGATATGGCAGGCCATGCCGATGACCTCCACGTGCTCGAGGGCGTCGGCCATGGCATATCCGTCCAAGGCGCTTTGGGATGCAATGCCGAACTTGTTTTTCTTCAATCCGGTGGAAATATAGGGATGGGTCCGTGCATCAACATCCGGATTGACCCGCAGCGCAACCGGCGCTCGCTTTTTTAAAGCCGCGGCCCGCTCATTGATAAGCTCCAATTCGGCCACCGACTCCACGTTGAACATCAAAATGCCGGCCTGCAGCGCATAGTCGATTTCATCCACCCGCTTGCCGACGCCGGAATAGACGATCCGCTGGGGAACAAAGCCGGCCTGGAGACCCCGGTACAGTTCTCCGCCTGAAACAATGTCCAATCCGCAGCCTGCAGCGGCAAACAGGCTTAAAACGGCCCGGTTGGTGTTGGCTTTGGCCGAATAGCATATCAACCGGTCGATCCCGTTAAAAGCCCCATCAAAGGCCTGAAAGTGGCGCTGAAGGGTTGCATGACTGTACAGGTAAAACGGTGTGCCCACCTGGTCGGCAATTTCACTCACCGGCACGTCCTCACAATGCAATTGATCGTTGCGGTAATGGAAATGATGCATTACATCCCTGCTCCTTTTTTTCAGTACTCGAAGTCAACCAGGTTGGAATCTCTTCCCGTGTGCCCTTCATCCGTATAGGCAACCACCTTGTACACATAGCGGTAGCCGGGTTCTATTGTCTGGACAAAAACCACCGGGCCCGCCGCACCCCGGCCGGCTGCCGGCACCGGAACATCGCCGACTTCAACAAACCGCAGCGGGCAATTCGGACATTCTTTTTCAATCACGCTTTGCGTGGAGCGGTAAACCAAAAACCCGCTGATGGGAAGTTTCTTTTGCTCTTCGTCTGCGGGAACCATCCAGCTCAGCTTGATGGTATTTCCGGTCATGGAAAAGCTTAAATCCTTGACCTTCGGGGGACGGGTCCCCAGCGGAGGCTCCGGCGGCGCTTTTCTGCCGCACCCGACAAGCATCCCGGATGCGGTTATTGCAACAATCACCACCAGGACCACCGCGGTCAAGGCAGTTGTTTTTGCCCGGTCTGTTTTGGTCATTGACCGCCTTCCGGAGTTTTTTCAAGATGAAAATCGGGCAGCTTTTTTTGCTTGCGCTGCAGTAGGGTCCGGGCGGTTGCAATAGCTTGCTTCACCGTCGCCGTCGCCGTGCCGCCATGGCATTCACGGCGGTCCACCATTTGGCGGATAGACAATTTTGAAAAGATCTCCCTGCGGATCAGGGGCGAAAATGACTGCAGTTCATCGAGGGTAAGCTCATGCAGTTCCTTTTTCCTTTCCAGGGCAAAGCTGACCGCCTCGCCCACCAGACGGTGGGCCTGACGAAAGGACATTCCACGACTCACCAGGTAGTCGGCCATGTCGGTCGCATCCAGATATCCAGCGGCCGCGGCTTGCTGCATCTTTTCCTGATTGAAATGCAGCCGCGGCAACATGGCGCTGAACACCTCGATACAGGCTGTCAGCGTGTCCACGGCATCGAACAGGGGCTTTTTGTCCTCCTGCATATCCCGGTTGTAAGCCAGCGGCAGGGATTTCATCATCGTCAGCACCGACATCAGGCTGCCGATCACCCCCCCGGTTTTGCCCCGCACCAGCTCCGGCACGTCGGGATTTTTTTTCTGCGGCATGATGCTGCTGCCGGTGGCAAAAGCATCCGGCAGCTCAACAAAACCAAATTCCGCGCTGGACCATAAAATGAGCTCCTCGGACAAGCGGCTGAAATGCACCATGGCAATGCTGGCAGAAGCCAGAAATTCGATGATAAAATCCCGGTCCGAAACCGCATCGATGCTGTTGGCCGCCACCGTATCGAATCGCAGCAATTGGGCCGTATAGGTCCGATCGATCGGATAGGTCGTCCCGGCCAGGGCTGCGGCCCCCAGGGGCATCACGTTGATGCGACCAAGGCAGTCCTCCAGCCGCAGCATATCCCGCGAAAACATCTCGTAATAGGCCATCAGGTGATGGGCCAGCAAAACCGGCTGCGCACGCTGCAGATGGGTATAGCCGGGCATGATCACATCCAGATTTTTCTGTGCCAGCTCGATGATGACCGTCAGCAGCCGATGAAGCTGCTCGATGATGCGCGAGGTCTTATGGCGCAGGTACATGCGAACATCCAGCGCAACCTGGTCATTGCGGCTTCGGGCGGTGTGAAGTTTTTCAGCCACCGGCCCTGCGATCTCTCCCAGCCGGGCTTCAATATGCATGTGAATGTCTTCCAGGGCGTCATCGAACCGGAAACGGCCGGCCTCAATCTCCTGCCTGATTTTTTCAAGCCCCTCAATCAGCACCCGGGCATCCGCTTTGGAAATGATCCCGACTTTGGCCAGCATTTTACAATGGGCCATGCTGCCCTGGATATCATAGGCAAAAAGGCGGCGGTCGACCTGAATCGAAGAGGTGAAAGCCTCGACGATGCGGTCGGTTTTTTCGCCAAACCGTCCCTGCCAGAGTTTTTCACTCATGGTGTATCCTTTTTTTTCAGGCGCTGCCGGCAGCTTCGGGCAGCAATTCGTCCAGGCAGTCCACCAGCGCATCGATTTCTTCTTTGCTGATAATCAGCGGCGGTACGAAACGCAATATCTTTTCCTGAATGCAGTTGATTAAAAATCCGCGCTGCAGGCACTCATCAACAATGGATTTTCCGTCAATATTGAGCTCCATGGCAAGCAGCAGTCCGAACCCGCGCACATCCACCACGCAGTCGTGGCGCTGCTTGAGCACCTCCAGTTTTGCCCTGAAATAGTCTCCTGCCTGCCGGCCCTGTTCGATCACATTTTCGTCCACCAGGGTGCGGCACACTTCCAGTGCCGCCGCACTCACCAGAGGAGTCCCGCCAAAGGTGGAGGCGTGTGCCCCCGGACCGAATGCCTCGGCGACCTTTTCGCTGGCCAGCATGGCCCCGATGGGCAAGCCGTTGGCCAGGGCCTTGGCCAGGGTCATGATATCCGGCTCAACGGCGAAGTGTTCATGGGCAAAAAGTCGGCCGGTGCGCCCCATGCCGGTCTGGATTTCATCGAAAATCAGCAGGGCTCCGGTTTCGTCGCAAATCTGCCGCACGGCCTTCAGATAATCGACATCCGGACAGCGCACGCCGCCTTCGCCCTGGATGGGTTCAAGCAGCACCGCGCAAGTGGATGCCCCGACCCGGGCGCGCAATGCCTGAATATCGTTGAAAGGCACAAACTCGAATCCCGCCAGCACGGGATCAAACCCCTTTCTTATTTTTTCCTGCCCGGTGGCCGAAAGGGTCGCCATGGTGCGGCCGTGAAACGACTTTTCCATGGTCACTATGGTAAACCGGCTGTTTTGGCCGCGATCACTAAAATACTTGCGGGCCAGCTTGATGGCCGCTTCATTGGCCTCGGCCCCGCTGTTGCATAAAAAGATTCGATCGGCAAAACTGTGGGCCACCAGCCAGGCGGCCAGCTTCACCTGGGGCACCGTGTAGTATAAATTGGACACGTGCCACAGAGTCTGCGCCTGTTTGACCACTGCCCGGGTGATTGCCTCGTGGGCATGGCCCAGGTTGCAAACCGCGATGCCGGCGACAAAATCCGTGTAGCGCCGGCCGTCGGTGTCCACCAGGGTGCAGCCCCTACCCGTTTCCAGCACCACCGGAAACCGCTGGTAGGTTTTGGCGATCACCTGCCCGGCCTGCTGCATGATTTCAGCGCTCATATCCCTTCCCTTCAGTAAAAACCAAGATCGAATGCTTTCACTCCAAAGCGAGCTAAATTGCTAAAGTAGATTGGAGTGCCTAAAATGCCTAAAGTGCACTAAAGTGCCTAAAGTTAAGGTATCTTGTCGATTTTATTAAAAGCAAAAACAGTGTCTGCTCCTGGATGCATGTGCCGAGTTTCATGCTGAAACTGCTCGGCGTTTATAAAAAGACAGAGCGCAGCGAAGCCATGACTTTAGGCACTTAAGGCACTTCGAACTTAAGGCACTATTTTTATAAAATGTAACGGCTCAGATCTTCGTCGTCCTTGATTTCCTTTAACTTGTCCTCCACATATTTCCTGTCGATGACCAGTCGCTGCTGCTCCATGTCCGGTGCGTCGAACAAAATGTCTTCCAGCAGGCACTCCATGAGGGTATGCAGCCTGCGGGCACCGATATTTTCCGTGCGCTCGTTGACCTCCTCGGCAATGGCGGCAATTTCAGCCACGGCATCATCTTCAAAGACAACGTCAACCCCTTCGGTGCGCATCAAGGCGATGTATTGAAGCAGCAAGGCGTTTTTCGGCTCGGTGAGAATCCGGATGAATTCCTGGCGTCCCAGCGAATCAAGTTCCACCCGGATGGGAAAGCGTCCCTGCAGCTCTGGAATCAAATCCGACGGCTTGACCGTGTGAAAGGCTCCGGAGGCGATGAATAGAATATGATCCGTCTTGACGGGTCCATATTTGGTGGTGACCGTGCTGCCCTCGACAATGGGCAGCAGATCGCGCTGCACCCCTTCTCGGGACACGTCCGGACCGTGGCTGTCATCGCCCCCGGCAATCTTGTCAATTTCATCCAGAAAAATAATGCCGGACTGCTCGACCCGCACGATGGCGTCGCGCACGACCCGATCCATATCCACCAGCTGCTGGGCTTCTTCCTGGGTCAAAATCTCCATGGCCTCGGCAACTTTCATCTTGCGCCGCTTGGTGGCCTTTGGAAACATGCCGCCAAGCATATCTTTGAAGTTAATCCCCATCTCTTCCATGCCGATATTGGAGAAAATTTCCACCATCGGCATGCTGCGGTCAGCCACATCCAGATCCACAAAGCGGTTGTCAAGTTTGCCCCGGCGCAGCATGCTGCGCAATTTTTCCCGGGTCGAGGACGACTCATCGTGGGAGCCGGTCACCAGTTCAAACTGGACCTCCTTGGACTCTTCACCACGCTCCGGCGGCTGGGTGCCGGCCTTGGGAAGCAGCAGATCAAGCATGCGTTCTTCGGCGTTGCGTCGGGCCTTGTCCTGCACCTGTTCCTGAGCCCGCACCTTGAACTGGTTAATGGTCAGTTCCACCAGGTCCCTCACCATGGACTCCACGTCCCGGCCCACGTATCCGACCTCGGTAAACTTGGAGGCTTCAACTTTGCTGAAAGGAGAATCGGTCAGCCGGGAAAGCCGACGGGCGATTTCGGTTTTGCCCACGCCGGTGGGACCGATCAGAATGATATTCTTGGGTGCGATTTCATCGCGCAGATCCTCGGGCACCTGCTGCCGGCGCCACCGATTGCGCAGGGCCACGGCCACCGATCGTTTGGCCCGGTTTTGGCCGATAATGTATTTGTCGAGTTCTTTGACGATTTCCGATGGTTTCAGATCGCTCATGCACAATCCCTTTGACTGATACAATCAGCAAAAAACATTTTTAGCTCACATCCCAAAACTCTGATTGAGCTCAATTATAATTCTTCGATGGTCACCTGATCATTGGTGTAAATGCAGACCGCAGCGGCGATCTGCATGGATTTGCGAACGATGGCACCCGCATCCAGATCACTGTGTTTTACCAGCGCGATGGCAGCCGACTGGGCGGCCACCCCCCCCGATCCAATGCCAATGATGCCCTCATCGGGTTCGATGACATCGCCGTTGCCCGAAAGCAGGTACATGCTCTCGGCGTCCACGGCGATCATCATGGCTTCAAGCCGTCTAAGAAATTTATCGGCCCGCCAGTCCCGTGCCAGCTCGACCGCGGATCGGGTCAGGTTGCCGTTGTAGCGCTCCAGTTTCTTTTCGAGCTTTTCAGAAAGGTTCAGGGCGTCCGCGGTGGCCCCGGCAAAGCCCACGACAATCTTATCGTCGTAAATGCGCCGCACCTTCCTGGCATGATGTTTGACGATATTATTGTTCAGGGTCACCTGACCATCGCCGGCAACCGCCACTTTGCCTCTGTGCCTGACAGCTAAAATTGTCGTTCCATGAAAATTCATGTGCAGGACTCCGTTTCGGTGGCGGATGGACAGCGCAAACGAAGGTGCACCCCTGCAATTGTCCCTTTGCCGTCAACTGCTGGCCCGGCCCTATTTTCTGGGATGCGCCCGGTCGTAAGCTTCCATCAACCGGTCAATGCTCACATGGGTGTATTTCTGGGTCGTGGACAGGCTTTTATGCCCTAAGAGTTCCTGGACGATTCTCAGGTTCGCACCGGCATCCAGCAGGTGGGTGGCAAAGCTGTGGCGCATGGCATGCGGTGAGACCGGTTTGAGCAGGCCGCTGGCCCGCACGAATTTGTCCAGAATCCGCCGCACGGAGCGCGCCGACAATCGTCCATTGTTCTTGTTCAAGAAAAGCGCTTTGTCCGGCTTTGGAGCCTTGCCCGTGGCGACCTGCAACCGCTGGCGATAGCGCTCAATGGCGGCCAGGGCCGTTTGACCGACGGGCACGATGCGCTGTTTGGCGCCTTTTCCCATGACCCGAATGACGCCTGCATCGGCTTCCACATCCTTGTTGTCCATTGCCACCAACTCCGAAACCCGTATCCCGCAGGAATACAGGGTTTCAAAGATCGCCCGGTTTCTCAACGCCAGCAGCCCATCGCCGTGAATTGAATCCAGCAGGCGGAACATTTCATCAACGGGCAGATAGACCGGAATGGTTTTGTCCTGTTTAGGGGTCAGAATCATCGCGGCCGGGTTGTCAGCCAGTTTGCCCTGTTTCACGAAATAATTGAAAAAAGAGCGCAGGGCCGACAGTTTGCGGGCAACGGTCCTTTTTGTGTTTTTTTTGTGCAAAACCCCCAGAAAGCCCCGGATGGCCATGGCGTCGACATGCTCGATTGTGACCGCATTACGATCCTGGCGCGAACGCCTCCCGGAAATTTGCATAAAATATGCTGAAAATTCCTCCAGATCATGGCGGTAGGCGCGGCATGTGTGCTGCGAGTAGCCCTTTTCAACGGCCAGTGACTGGACAAAGGTATTTATGGCATTTTGCATCGGACCCATTTTCAGCCTGGGATTCAGGCGGCTGCCGCTTTGCGGGTTTTCTTTTTGAGTCTTGCAATGCGTCTTTTGTAAATCGTTGCCATTTTTCTGTCATCGGCCTCTAAAAAAGCCTGCCGCTGGGCTTTGAAGGCCCTGATCTTTTGCTTTAATTCGGCAATCGAAGCGTCCGCTTTTTTAACCGGCTCGTCTTTAATCCCCTTGATCTTTTTAATGGCAACGATCAATTCCTCCTTTTTCATGCCGTGAACACCGCTAATTTCAGGCATTTCCTTGGCCATTTCCCGCAAGTCCTTGACTGTCATCTTCTCAAGGGGTTTTTCCATGGTCTCAACCTTTTCAGCGCTCATTTGGGAAAGTTCTCCTTTTCTCTGGCTGTTTGCAGACAAATTTAAACTTGAATTTTTAATCGCTTTCGGCAGACCTGTCAACAGATAAGCCACTTTCCTGACACTTTTTCTGCCCCCGGCCGACCGGCATCCCCCGTTATTTTTTGTCCTCACCTCTGCCCATCAGTCGCAAAAACGGCTTGAAAAGATCCAGGGGGATGGGGAAAATGGTGGTGGTATTGTTTTCGGTGGACATTTCGTTCATGGTCTGCAGATATCGCAGCTGCAAAGCGGTGGGATGCTCTTCAATGATTGCGGATGCCTGCGCCAGCTTGGTTGCCGCCTGATACTCCCCTTCGGCATTGATGACCTTGGCCCGACGCTCCCGTTCGGCTTCGGCCTGTTTGGCCATGGCGCGCTGCATCTCCTGGGGCAGATCAATGTGTTTGAGCTCCACGGTGGCCACCTTGATCCCCCACGGGTCGGTGTGGGTGTCAAGGATTTCCTGCAATTCAGCGTTGATCTTTTCCCGCTCGGCCAGCAGCTCATCAAGCTCGGCCTGCCCGCAGACACTGCGCAGGGTGGTCTGGGCCAGCTGGGACATGGCGTAACTGTAATTTTCCACCTCGACAATGGCCTTGATGGGATCGATGACCCTGAAATAGATCACGGCATTGACCTTGACAGACACGTTGTCCCGGGTGATCACATCCTGGGGGTCCACGTCCATGGCCACCAGGCGCAGACTCACCTTTACCATTTTATCGATGATGGGCAGTAAAATGATCAGCCCCGGGCCTTTGGCGTTTATCACCCGGCCCAGCCTGAAAATCACGCCGCGCTCGTATTCATTCAAAATGCGCAGGGCGGTGGACAAGAAAAAAATGACCAGAACGATGATGATAATCGGTGTATAGAAACCCATGAGTTCCTCCTTTAGCCTGGTTTTTCAGGCTGCTCCAAGCTCAGTTTCTCCGAAAGTAAAGAATCCTGGCCCAGAGGACCCGGTTTTCAAGAATGAATAAAATTGACGACCTTGTAAAAAGCTTATTTATACCGCGAGCGGCAACCTATGAACAACGAACTTAGGTTGACTTCGTTGGAAGTCATTTTCGAGCGCCATCAACCCTTTTCGGCATTTTCTTCCACCGGTTCGACTTCCAGCACGAGATTGACGACGCTCACCACCCGCACCCTGGCATTTTCTTCAACTGTCCGTCCGGCGCGGGCATTCCACAATTCGCCGTGCACAAACACCTTGCCCTCAGGCGTCAGGGCTTTTTTAACCACGCCGATCTCCCCGATCAGCCCTGACGCGCCGGTGGCGGGTTTGGATATTTGAGCACGAAACACCAGTCCGGCGATGACCACGAAAAACCCGGAAATAAGAATAATCGTCGGCAGCAAAACATGCAGTGAAACCCTCATTTCAGGGGTGGTGTCCCGAAAAAGCATCAGGGAGCCCAGCAGCAGCGACACGATTCCGGCCACACTCAACAGCCCGTAGCTGGTAATTTTCATCTCCATGATAAAAAAAATGACCGCCAGCACAATCAGCAAAATCCCGGCATAGTTGACCGGCAGTGTTTGCAGGGCAAAAAAAGCCAGGATCAGTGCAATGCCACCGATGACCCCCGGAAAAACAGCGCCCGGATGGGACAATTCAAAATAAAGGCCAGCCAGACCGATCATCATCAGAATGTAGGCAATGTTGGGGTTGCTGATGGCCCTTAATATCCGGGTCCGCAGGCTTTCCTTAATGACGATTTTTTCAACATCGTCGAGAATCAGGACTCCTTTGCCCTTTACCTTCCAGCCATTGAGCTTGCTGATGAGTTCATCGGTATCCCTGGCAACCAGATCGATGATGTTTTTTTTCAATGCCTCGGTCTCAGTCACCGACACGCTCTTGCGAATGGCTTGTTCGACCCACTCTGCATTGCGGCCCCTTTTTTCGGCCACGCTTTTCGCCTGGGCCACCATGTCGTTGATCACCTTTTGCGACATGGTGCCTCCGATCTCCTTGCCGCCGGCGCCCACCGGGTGGGCGGCACCGATATTGGTTCCCGGCGCCATGGCGGCGACATCCGCCGCCATGGTAATCATGACCCCGGCCGAGGCGGCCCTGGCGCCGGCTGGTGCCACATACACCACCACCGTAATCTTGCTTGCCAATATGGCCTTGACGATGATGCGCATGGATTCGGCCAGTCCTCCGGGGGTATCGAGTTCGATGATGATACAGGTGGCCTTGTTGTTTTCAGCCGTGTGGATCCCGGACTGGATGAACTCGGCGGTCATGGGGCCGATGGCATCGGCCACCGTCAGGACGTAAACCTTGTTTTCATCCGCAGTCGCCGGGGTTGCCGCCCCCCAGATGAAAAAAAGGGTCAGCACGATAAAAAAAAGGTTACTTTTCATAATCATATTCCTGCATCAGCATTTTCATATCTTCCCAGACATCTCTTTTCTTGTCGGGATTGCGCAGCAGGTAAGCGGGATGATAGGTGGGTAAAACCTTTATGCCACGGTAGTCGTGGAAACGCCCCCTTAGCCTTGAAATGGCCTGTTCGCTGCCCAGCAGGGTCTGGGCGGCAAATTTTCCCAGAGCGCAGATGAAGTCCGGTTGAATCGCCTCCAGCTGATGCTCCAGAAATGGAAAACAGGTACGAATTTCATCCGGAAGGGGGTTGCGGTTGCCAGGCGGGCGGCACTTGATGATGTTGCAGATGTAAACCTGGTCCCGGGTCAGTTTGATGGCTTCAATAATGCGGGTCAGCAACCTGCCGGCGGCTCCCACAAAGGGCTTTCCAGTCTGGTCTTCCTCAAAACCCGGTCCCTCGCCCACAAAAACCAGCCTGGCACTGGGGCTGCCTTCCCCGAAAACGATATTTTTCCGGCTGACGGACAGCTTGCAGCGTTGACAATCCCCCAGCTCAGCACGAATTTGTGCCAGTGTCCGGGGGGATCGGCTCACAGCCCGGCCCCATTGATGGATTTTGTCCAGCGATTGGGCCGAACAGTTGAAACCCTTAATGCCGGCGGCCGCCAGGTGCCGCAGGCTGCGGCTAAGCTCTTCCAGCGTTCGGGTGAATTCCTGTCTGTTGGTTGTGGACATGATATCGCAGAGCGCCGGTGCGGGGCTTAACCCCAACCGGTCTCCCTGGCCTTATTTCAGCAAGCCGGATCCGGAAATGTCGCTGAATGGCGCAACCCAGATTTCAATCAGGCTGCTGTATTGTCCATCGGTGACGTTGATGACACACCAACGGTTTTCCTTGCGATAAAGCAACAGTGTTCGCGGTGATTTGAAGATTCCAACGGCCTGCCAGTTGTCCTTGCTCATATTGTTTTCAAAAAAAGCGACCAGCGAGGTCAAATCGGCCCTGGACTTGAAGACAAGCACCCCGGCGGTCAACCCGGTGGTGTGGTAGACAAATGAAGAATCCGTATCCAGTTTCAGTTCGCGGGGAACCAGCACATCACCAAAATCATAATACAGGGGCGCATCCTTGTCGTTTTTTTCCCGGGCCGCTGAACCGTCCGTCGCCTTGGGCGTTGTGGAGCAGGCCATCGTCGAAAGCAGCAAGACCAGCAACCATCCCACCAGGCCCGGTATACGATGCCGCATTTTTTCAAGCATGTTAGTTCCTCCCTTGCATAATCCTCAACCTTGAACCCGCCCGTGCTTGGCAAGGCTGCGGCGAGCCTCAATAACCCGTCAGTTAAATCTGATGAAACCGTAAAAAATCGCATTTTCTCGCTTCGCAAGCCTTTTCGGGAGCTGTTTGCGGGTTTCGCTATCCACCTGAGGTTTACCTGCCTTAGGAAGGCGGACAAGAATTCGTTGCAAGCACTCGTCGCCAGCTCCTCAAACAACTTGCAATTTTTAACGCTCAACCCTTCACCGCTCTTTTTCCGAAAAGGGTTGATGTCGCTCGAAAATGACTTTTTGCGGGACCGTCAAATCTGGTGGCACAATACCACACAAAGCCGCGCCTGTGCAATGGCAATTTGTGCACCGCCAGCGTCTAGGTCTCCGTGTGGTTAAAGGTCTGAAATCCCTGCTGCCGGCACAGATAGTCCCTCTGCGCTTCCTTGAGATCGGCAGCCAGCATTTCCGCGATCAATTCCTCAAAAGAAGTGGTCGGCTCCCAGCCCAGTTTGCGGCGCGCTTTGCCGGCATCTCCCAGCAGTTCCTGGACTTCGGTGGGACGAAAATAGCGCGGATCCACGGCTACCAGAACCTGTCCGCTGTCAGGGTTGATGCCCTTTTCTTCAATCCCCTTGCCCTGCCACCGGATGGGCATATCCAGCTTTCCGGCGGCGATTTCAATAAACTGGCGCACGGAATACTGGGCGCCGGTAGCGATAACGTAGTCCTCGGGTTTATCCTGCTGGAGCATCAACCACTGCATCTCAACGTAATCGCGGGCATGCCCCCAGTCCCGGCGGGCGTCCAGATTGCCGATATACAAAATCCCATCGAAGCCGGTTTTGGCCCGGGCCAGGGCCCGTGTGATTTTGCGCGTGACAAAGGTCTCGCCGCGAATGGGGGATTCGTGATTGAACAGAATTCCGTTGCAGGCATAGATTCCATAGGCCTCGCGATAGTTGACCGTAATCCAATATGCATACAGCTTGGCCACCCCGTAAGGAGACCGGGGGTAAAAGGGGGTGGTTTCAGTCTGGGGAATTTCCAGCACCTTGCCGTAAAGCTCGGAGGTTGAGGCCTGGTAAAAGCGGGTTTTTTGCTCCAGCTTTAAAATCCGAATCGCCTCCAGCAGCCTCAGGGTGCCAAGGGCATCGGCATTGGCTGTATACTCGGGGGTTTCAAATGAAACCATCACGTGGCTTTGAGCCGCCAGATTATAAATCTCATCGGGCTGCACTTCCTGGATGATGCGAATCAGGTTGGTCGAGTCGGTGAGATCTCCGTAGTGCATGAAAAAACGGACATCCGCTTCGTGGGGATCGCGGTAAAGATGATCGACCCGCGCGGTGTTAAACGAGGAGGCACGGCGTTTGATGCCGTGCACCTCGTATCCCTTGTCAAGCAGAAATTCAGCCAGGTAGGCGCCATCCTGGCCGGTAACACCGGTGATCAATGCGCGTTTCATTTTTCTCCTTTTGTGACTTCAACTGATCTGATGGTTAAATTACGCTGTTATCAAACCTGACAGTCCCGTAAAAAGTCATTTTCGAGCGACACCACCCCTTTATGGAACCTACCGTCACAGATGGTTTTTAAAATACTCAATGGTGTGCCTAAGTCCCTCTTCGAGCTGAACAGAGGGTTCCCAGTTCAATTTCCGCCGGGCCAGAGCAATGTCAGGCCGCCGCTGCAGCGGGTCATCCTCGGGCAGCGGACGATGGACAATTTTCGAGCGCGACCCAGCCAGGGCAATGACCTTTTCGGCAAGTTCCAGGATGCTGAATTCATTTGGGTTGCCGATGTTCACCGGTCCGGTGAAATCGTTCGGTGCTTCCATCATGCGCACCAGCGCGTCGATCATGTCATCCACGTAACAGAAAGAGCGCGTCTGGGATCCATCGCCAAAAACCGTAATGTCCTGATTCTTCAAAGCCTGGATAACGAAATTGCTCACCACCCGGCCGTCGTTGGGGTGCATGCGGGGGCCATAGGTGTTAAAAATCCGCACCACGCGGATTCTGACTTTATGCTGCCGGTGATAATCAAAAAACAGTGTTTCCGCACAGCGCTTGCCCTCATCATAGCAGGAACGGATTCCGATGCAATTGACATTTCCCCAGTAATCTTCGGTCTGGGGGTGAACGGTGGGGTCGCCGTACACTTCTGAAGTCGAAGCCTGCAGGATCTTGCCTTTGAGGCGTTTGGCCAGCCCCAGCATGTTGATGGAGCCGTGAACGTTGACCTTGGTGGTCTGCACGGGGTCGTTCTGGTAGTGCACCGGAGAAGCCGGACAGGCAAGATTGTAAATCTCGTCGACTTCCAGGTACAAGGGGAAAGTGATGTCGTGCCGGATCAATTCAAAAAAAGGGTTGTCCATGAGGTGAACGATGTTGCGTTTCGTGCCGGTGTAAAAATTATCCACGCAAACCACATCGCAGCCCTGTTGCAGCAAACGTTCGCATAAAAAAGAACCGAGAAATCCGGCCCCCCCGGTCACCAATACCCTTTTTCGCAAATGCATATTTTCTCCCGTCCTCAAAAAATTGTCACTTGTCGTGCATAATTTGCTAATAATATCACAGCAACGGCTTTTCTGGCAACAACCTTTCGATATAGCTGAATATTTTCTGCATCAGCTTCGCCACGGCCATGTTTGCCAGCCCCTTGCATAATCAAGGCTTGCTTAAGCGAAAAAATGCTATTTTTTTACGGTTTCATCAAAAAATTGGTCCTATTGGGGTTAAAGTTATTTTCAAAATGGTCGAGGTAAAAAATAAGCATGTGGATAAGCAAATTCTGAAGCACCATCTGCCCCTTTTACTGAAGCTATCTCAATGGACCGGCTGCTCGATTTTCGCTCCAGAGGGTCTTACCATGTGCAATACCATAATATACCCGGGTGTAGTTGACACAATCTAGTTTCTAAATTTTACTGACAACAGGAGGGATTACCATGCGTCGAGCAATTATTGTAACCAGCATTGTGATAGGTGCGATGATCATTTTTCCGTGGCTGAACTGCTTTGCCGGGGAAATGGATCCGGCGGAACTGGCCAAGCAATCTGAGGCCAGGGCTGTGGCCACTGCAAAAGATCCGTTAACTACGGATCTAATAGAAAAAAAGGTGAATGAGGCTTGTGCGCTGCTCGGAAAGAAGGGGGAGGATGCCTTTCCAGCTTTTCAGGGCAAGGACTCCGATTTTATCTTTGCCGGAACCTATATCTGGATCCATGACTTAAACGGTGTCATGCGGATGCACCCCATCAAGTACAAGCTCAACGGTAAAAATCTGATCAATCTTTCCGATTCCAACGGTAAGCTCTTTTTTGCCGTTATGAATGAAGTTACCGAGGAGAATGGCAGCGGATGGGTTGATTACATGTGGCCGAAACCCGGTGAAAAAAAACCATCTCCCAAGATTTCCTTTGTAAAGCAGGTCAAACATGGAGACGATGTGTTCGTGGTGGGTTGCGGAACATACGATCCCAAGATCATCGAAAAAATAAAAAATCAATAAGGGTTCACAGGATTTGAATGATACCGTCCGGTTGGCGGGCGGTATCATTCAAAAACCCTGACCCCAATATGCGGGGCAGCACCATGAAAAATTTATCAATAAATCTGAAGCTGATCATCCTGGTTGCCTTGGGATTTGTTTTTGTGGGAGCGGTGGTGGTGATCGAAACCATTTCCAGTTCCAGCATCAATAAAGCCAACAATGATAATTTTGCAACCATAGAGCAGGCCAATCGCGAGTACCATGAAAAAGTCCTTGAAGCTCAAAAACGACTGAACCAGATTCAAGAAGTTCTCAACAGCGTTCAGCATGCGCGCATCGCAGAAAAGAGCTACCTGCAGTTTTACAACCCGCAATACGTCCAACAGCTTGATGAACATGTAAAGCAAGCCCTGAACGTGCTCGCAGCAGTGCCGCAAAATGAAGCCACTGAAAAGCTTGCGACCACCTTACAGGCCTATCACAAGGATTTCGGTGAGATCATCAAGCTTCACAATGAAATTGAAGGGCTCAACGATTCGATCCTCACCCAATTTTCGGGCTTGAAAAAATTGTTGGCCAAAAGTGAAAAACTGATCATCGCCAATCGCTTCGAAAGACAGATGCAGGGCGAAGAGCTTCCAGCCGTCGAAGCTCATTTTGAGTCCATGGTCAAACAGGCATTCCGAACGGTGGATTTTATCGCCTCCATGCGCTCACAGTATCTGCTGACCGCCGACCCTGCCTTTATCGATACGCTTTCCAAACATTTTAAAAGCAAAATGAAGGGCGATACTGCTTCCATCAAGCAAACCAGCAAGGCACTTAAGGAACCCGTGTATATAAAAACCGCCGCGGAATATAAAAAGATTGCGTACAGTGCCTACAAGTTGACGCTGGAAACCCAGCAGATTTTCACCCGGGAAAAAAACACCAGCGAGCGGCTAAACGAATATGGAACGATCCTCACCGACACCGGGAAAAGCCTTTTAGCCAGTATTGCCGGGCAGATGAAAGCCGAACAGGCCGCCGCTGTTGACAAAGTGCGAAGGGCAAAAGCGGAAAGGATCGCGTCTTTAGCCCGGGTGCGCAAAACGGTGACCATCGTGCTGGTGGTGGCCATTGCAACCGGAGCATTGATATCGATTCTGCTTGCATGGTTCATTATACGCTCAATTACGAAACCGATTAACACCGTCATCAAAGGCCTGCAAAACAGCGCAAATGATGTGGCAACTGCTTCGGACCAGATGTCGACTGCCAGTCAATCACTGGCGGAAGGCGCCTCCCAGCAGGCGGCTTCCATCGAAGAGACTTCCTCTTCCCTCGAGGAGATGGCCTCGATGACCAAACAGAACGCGAACAATGCACGGCAGGCGGACAATCTGATGCAGGAGGCCAATCAGATCGTCAAACAGGCCAACAATTCCATGACCGAGTTGACGACTTCGATGGAAGATATTTCCAGGGCCAGCGAAGAAACTTCCAAGATTATCAAAACCATTGACGAGATAGCGTTTCAGACCAATCTGCTGGCACTTAACGCGGCAGTTGAAGCGGCAAGGGCCGGGGAGGCAGGCGCCGGGTTTGCGGTGGTTGCCGACGAAGTGAGAAACCTTGCCCTGCGAGCCGCTGAAGCCGCCAAGGACACAGCAGGCCTGATTGAAGGAACGGTTAAAAAGGTCCAGCAGGGTCGCGACCTGGTATCGAGCGCCAATGAAGCCTTTGGCCAGGTAGCTGAAAGCGCTTCCAAGGTCGGTGAGCATGTCGGTGAAATTTCAGCGGCTTCCAATGAACAGGCCGATGGCATTGAACAGTTGAACAGGGCCGTCACCGAAATGGACAAGGTCGTCCAGCAAAATGCGGCCAGCGCAGAGGAATCTGCATCTTCAGCTGCTGAAATGACCCAGCAGGCCGAACACATGAAGACCTACGTAGCAGATCTTGTTTCGCTGGTTGGCGGCAGCGGCGACCAGAGTCGATCAGCCGGCAAGGCCGCACACGGTGAGACGATGCGCGTTGGGAAGGGTGCAAAATTTTCCATTGATAAAGTTCGTTCTATTTTCGGCCGGGAGCAACAAAAAATTCCAGGCCCGCAGGATACCCATGATTTAGCCTGACAGCCTTTAACACCCATTCGATCCGCCAGATCCAGCGCTCAAAAACACAAAAGTCGCAGGCAGCAAAAGCCTGCGGCTTTTTTATTAGGGCTTGTAAGGATGCCAGAATTGGTGTAAAGCTTTTCCACGATTTTCCCATGGCGGCTGCCATAAACGAAGCCCGGAATCGCTGAATTCATTGCTGCCCCCGTAGCTCAGTGGATAGAGCACCGGATTCCTAATCCGGGTGCCGCAGGTTCGATCCCTGCCGGGGGCACCACGGACTGCTCAAAACTGCTGGTCAATCAGCGCCTTCAACTCGACGACGGCCTGCTCAATGCTTTTGCCGTGGGTATCGTAGACCATGTCGGCGGCGGCATGGTATTTTTCTTGCGAGGTTTCCCAGATAGTGCGCAGGTCTTCTTCCAGGCTGGCCCGGACGTTGACCCGCGGGCGCTGGGCGTTTTTAACCCGCTCGATGAGTTCGTCCAAAGGCGCGGTCAGCAGGATAAAGCGGCCGGTGTGCCGCAAAACATCCATGTTCCATTCGTAGCGCACCGTGCCGCCGCCCAGACAGATAAGCGCATCCGGCAACTCGGCAAAGCGTTTGCTGATGGAATATTCAAGCTCGCGAAATGCCACCCAGCCTTTTTCCTTTACCAGCCGGTGAAACGAATAGCCCAGAATGCGGTCCATTTCCTCGTCGAGATCATAAAAATCGAGGCCCAGCTCCCGGGCCAGGAGTTTTCCGATGGTGGTCTTGCCCGATCCGATCATCCCGCACAAATATATTTTCACGGCCTTTCCCCGCTTATTCGATCGATTCAGCCTTGTTCCCGGACCCTTCTGCCATCCGGCTGGCATCCGGGTCCGGCGGTGTGCGCAACGCACTTAACCCTTTGAAAACCGGTGCGCAGGTCTGCAGAAACTCATTGAACAACTCCGCCAGCTGCCGGTAGCAGGCCGTATTTTTTTGCTCCGGGAAAAATTGGCGCTCGGTTTTAACCCATGCCCGGCATAAATCCTTCAGCGGCGTTTCCGGGTCCAGCGCGGATCTGCAAAAAAGCGCGGTTCCCAGACAGGTTGCCTCCGGTACGGCCAGCCTGCGAACTTCCAGCCCGGTAACATCGGCCCGGATCTGGTTCCAGACATCCAGCCGGGATCCGCCGCCGACAACGTTGAGCGCCGCTGGCTCTAATTGATGTTTATTTAAGACGTCCAGCAATTTTAGAATCCGGAAAACCGTGGCTTCCATGGCGGCTCTTACGATATGTTCCCGCCGGTGCTCCAAAGTCAAACCGGCCATGGCCCCGGTGACATATTCCATCCAGTAAGGAGCACGTTCTCCAGTTAAGCCGGGCAAAAACAGCAATCCATTGGCCCCCGGCGGCAGCCCGGCGATGGCGGCCTGGAGTCGATGCGCAGGGGTCTTGAAAATGTCTTCCAGGTATTGCAGCGTCGCACCGGAAAATCCCAGGGGTCCGCCAACCAGAAAGGTATCCGGCACTGCTGCCGTATTGAAGCTGAGGGTGTGCGTCGGATCCGGCACCCGCCCCCCGGATCCCATCATGAGCACATCGGTGGAGCCGGACACCAGCACGGCAATTTTTTCCTCCAAAATGCCGCCGCCGTACATGGCGCTGGTGCCATCCGAGCTTCCGGTGATCACCGGAAGGCCTGCAGGCAGTCCGAGGTCAAAGGCGACATCCGGGTCCAGGCGTCCGGCCACCTGGTTCGGCCGGGCCGGATCCGGGAAAAAACGGCTGTCAATCTTTAGCGCATCCAGTATATCCGCGTCCAGGCGGCCCTCGAAGACATTGAACAGCATCGAGTAGTCCAGGTGGGCATAATCGGTCTGGATAGCACCGCTCAGGCGCCGGATGATGTCATCCTTGAGTCCGATGACGTGGGCCACCCGCAAAAAAACATGGGGGCGGTTTTTTTCCAGCCATTTGATCTTGGGCGCCAGTGCCAGCGGGCTGGCCCGGCGGCCGGTTTTTGCAAACAACTGTTTTGCCGGTATCAGTCGCAGCAGCTGCCCGGTTTCTTTGACGGCCCGGTTGTCCATGTAAATGAAAGCCGGAGCGAGCGGCTGTTGACCGGCATCCAGAAAAACCCATCCCAGCATGGCGCTGACACCCATGGCATCAATGCCCGACCGGGGATGACTGGCAAGCACATCAGCAATCACCTTACGGACCAGAGACCAGACGCGTTCGGTGTCCACTTCCGCAAAACCGGGCGCGGGCCGGTCCACGGACATGGGCAAACGGCTTTGGCTGAGAAGCTGTCCGTCCTGAGAGATCACCGCTGCCCGGCAGGTCGAGGTTCCACAGTCGATGGTCAGAAAACTCATCGGTTTATTCCCGGGCGGCGCTTACAATGGCCTGCAGAGAACCGGGATACCCCCACGAATCGATGCTGCATCCGTTGGCCAGAAAAAAGCGGGTTTTGCCGCCCAGTTCAACGCCTTGCCGGACGTGATTTTTCAAAAAAGCCGGTGTGGTGCGGGCAACGATTTTCTGGTCGATGCCCCCCATGACACACGCCGGGCTGCGCTGTTTGACCCATTGCATAGAGGGGCCCTTGGAACTGCGGTCCCACCAGTTGAAAATGCTCACCGGAAAATCAAGGACATCTTCAAAATAAAGATCTTCCCCGTGAATATGGGCGGTATTCATTTTTCCGAGCCCCGCAATCGCCTGAAAGACTTTCATGGCCGGCGGCTTGACGAATTTAAGAAAGAGATCGTGGGCTACCAGCTCACGGGCGGCGGGTACGGACATGAAAATGCCGGCACTGCCAATTGCCAGGGATTTTTTACAATAGGCAATCAGGTTGTCGGCGATGACATCCAGGGCTGCGAGCATGGCCCCGGGCTCATTGACCATCAGGTCGTTGATATTTTCCCCGGCCATGTTGCGGCGCAGGCTCTGCCAGGGGTCGAATACCGTATCGATGAAATAGGCGTTGTCTTTTAACTCTTCAGCGATGATCTCCAGGGCCCTGAACTGCTGCCGCCATTCGGATTTTTCAACCTCAAAAGGAGTGATCCGCCGCAGATCTGCGGCGCTTTTAACCGCCTCCAGGCCCGCGGGCGGAGGGTAAAAATAATCGTTCATCACCTTCAAAAAATCAAAATCGTAAAAATGGAAATACTCCAGGACAATGGCGGCGAATTTCTCGCCGCTGCCGTGCTGGACGCCAAAATGGTACCAGAGCGACAACGGTGGATAATCCACTTCCCTGCCCTCCAGGACCCGGTCCACCCTTTCTATTTTGTTCATTGGCTACTCTCCTGTGCTTTGAAATGATCAATGCTGACTTTTTGCAAAACCATCACGAATGACGCAATCGCAAAAAGTCAATTTTGAGCGACATCAACTAAGCCCTTAAAAAAATTACGCCACTCCCAGATACGCTTTTTGCATGAGCGGATTGTTGAGCAGGTTCCGGGCCGTGTCATGCAAAACGATCTCCCCGGTCTGCAGAACATATCCCCGGCTGGCAATGGAAAGCGCCATGTTGGCGTTCTGCTCGACCAACAGGATGGCCACGCCCTGCTGCTGGTTGACCTGCTGGATGATTTCAAATATCCGGTTGACATACAACGGGGACAGCCCCATGGAAGGCTCATCCATGATCAGCAGTTTGGGCCGGGCCATCAGCGCCCGGGCCATGGCCACCATTTGCTGCTCCCCGCCGCTGAGGGTGCAGGCCGGCTGCTGGCGCCGTTCCTTGACCACCGGAAACAGCTCATACATGCGTTCGACGTTTTCGCGGATCTCTTTTTTATCACTGCGGGTATAGGCACCCATCAACAGGTTCTCATAAACTGTCAGATAGGGAAACAGGCGTCGCGCCTCGAGCACCGGAGAGATGCCGGCCCGCACAATCAGCGACGGCGGCTGGTGCTCAATGCGCCGGCCGCGAAATTCAATCGTTCCCCGGCGGGGTTTGACCAGTCCCAGAATCGTTTTCATGGTGGTGGATTTGCCGCAGGCATTGCCGCCCAGCAAAGAGACAATTTCCCCTTCTGCGACGCTCAGGCTGACGCCGCGCAAGGCCTGAATCGGTCCATAAAATGTGTCAACATCATTGAGCTTGAGCACGCTGGCGACCTCCCATGTAAGCTTCGATGACCTGTGGATCGGCGGCGATCTGCTGCGGTGTATCTTCGGCGATCTTCTCACCGTGGTCCAGCACCACGATTCGATCCGACACACTCATGACCACCTTCATTTTGTGCTCGATGACCAGCACCGTATGGCCACGGTCCCGGATCCCCCGAATCAAGTCGATGATGCCCTGGGTTTCGTGGGGATTCATGCCGGCGGTGGGCTCATCGAGCAGCAGCAATCTGGGCTTTGCGACCAGGGCTCGGGCGATTTCCAGCCGGCGGCGGTTGGCATAGGAGAGCATATCGGCAGACTGCTGCAAACGGGGCAACAGCCTTTCTCCGAACAGCGCCAGCACCTCCAGGCAGCGTTGGCGCGAACCTGCTTCTTCACGCCTCACGTGGGGATGGCGCAGCAGGGCCGTTAAAATCCCGGCGCTTCCATTGTAGTCGTTGCCCACCATGACGTTGTCCAGCACGCTCATGCGGTTAAACAGGCGAATGTGCTGAAATGTCCGGGCAATGCCTTTGCGGGCCACCTGATGGGGCAAAAGCCCCACCAGTTCCTGGCCCTGGAACATGATGGAACCGGCACTGGGGGGCATGGTTCCGGTAATGCAGTTGAACAGCGTGGTTTTGCCGGCGCCGTTGGGTCCGATCAGGCTGACGATGTCCCCTTCGTTGAGCTGGAGGCAGACATCGCGCAGCGCCACCAGACCGCCGAAATCCTTGGTCACGTTATTTATTTCCAGCAATGCCATGGTCGTAGCACTTGTACCCGCTCTTTAAAAAAGCTGCTCAGCCGGTTTCATCCTCCAGCGGCAGAAATTTATCCCCCCGGCGGTATTCGATTTTGTCCTGGGGATCGAATCTGCGCCAGCGCAGACTGTATTGCCTGCCACCCAGCAGGCCCTGGCGCCGCACCAGCATCATGAGAATCAGAATGCCGCCGTATACGAACATGCGATATTCCTGAATGAAGCGAAATATCTCCGGGATGAGGATCAGCACGGCGGCACCGACAAGCGGTCCAGCCAGGTTGCCCTGCCCGCCGAAGGCCAGCATGGCCAGCAGGATAAAAGACTCATAGATATAAAAACTGTCCGGGCTGATGTATTTAACGAAATGGGCATAATAGCTTCCGGCGATTCCGGCATAAAATGCCGCCAGCACGAAAGCCTGGATTTTATAGCGGGTCGTGTTGACCCCCGCGGCTTCGGCAGCCAGTTCATTCTCGCGAATGGCCGTCAAAGCGCGGCCGAAGCGGCAGTGAATCAGGCGATACATACTTGCCAGTGTCAGCAGCACCAGGCCGTAAATCAGGTAATAATACGCCAGCCGGGTGGTGATGGTAAATCCAAATAAATTCGGCGGCGGGATGTCCATGATTCCCAGGGGACCGTTGGTGAAACTCATCCAGTTTTGCAGCACCAGAAAAAAAATCATGTTAAAGCCGAGGGTGGCCAGCGTCATGTAAATCCCGGAAAGTCGCAAGGTGGGCTTGGCGATCAGGTAGCCGAAAAGCCCGGCCACCGCGCCAGCGCCGACCATCGCCAGGGGGAAGGGCAAACCGACCTGCATGGTCAGTTTGGCCGAGGCATAGGCGCCGATGCCGTAAAAGGCCGCATGGCCGATGGACAACAGCCCCACGTAGCCGTTGAGCAGGTTGAGGCTCAACGCCAGGATCATGTAGATCCCGATGAAAATCAGCACCTGGATGTAGTACTGGTTGCCGATAAACAGTGGCACCAGGGCAAAGACTGCCAGAATTGCAAGATAGGGGAGATTTGCCAGGGTACCGCGGATCAAGCCAGACATCAATCCCCCCGCGCATGAATCAGCTGCCGACCGCCGAAAAGTCCGCCAGGTCGAAAAATCAGGATCAGAATCATGAACAGAAATGAAAAAACATGGCGAAAATTGGAGGCCCCGAACTCAACGGAAAAAGTTTCGACAAGACCGATCAGCAATCCGGCCACCACCGCCCCGGGCAGGCTGGTCAGTCCGCCGACCACGCTGGCACTGAAAGCCTTCAGGCCGTAAAGCCCCCCCATGGTGGGATAAAACAGGTTGTAGTAAACCCCCACCAGCACCCCGGCCACTCCTCCGAGCATGGACCCCATGGCGAAGGCAGCCATAAACACGCCGTTGACGCCAACGCCCATGGCGTAAGCCGCTTCATAATCCTGGGCTGTCGCCCGGATGACCATCCCCAGCTTGGTCTTGTTGATGACCGCATAAAGGGCAGCCATCAGCAGCACCGTTACGCCGAGAACGGAAATCTGCAAGTAGGAAATATAAACGCCGCCCACCTCTATTTCTCCGGAACCCATCCGGTCCAGCAGGGCATAGGAAACCGAGCGGGTTTCCGGGCCCCATATCATCTGGGCAAGGTTGACCAGTAAAATGGAAACGCCGATGGTGACCAGCAGGGAGGTGGCATGGGGAGCGTCGCGCAAGAACTGAAAAGCCAGCAGCTCGATGATGATTCCCAGCAGGGCGGTCGCCACCACGGCTGCCACCATCGCCAGGATAAAGCTCGGATACAGCAGCCGGATGATTTCGAAACCCACGTAAGCCCCGATCATGTATACTTCACCGTGGGCAAAGGTCACCATGCGCAGGGTGCCGAAAATCAACGTAAAACCAAGAGCCAGCAGCGCGTAGACGCTGCCCTGGGTCAACCCGTTGATGAACTGCTCAAAAAGGGCATAGCTGTCATACACGCGCTGATCCTTCCATGTCCATCCTTTGATGGTCCCGTAAAAGTCATTTCGGAGCGACTTCAAACCTTTTTGGAGAAAAAGCCGCGAAGCGGGAAAATCGACTTTTACGGGCCCATCTACTTTGCAGGGAAAATCTGCTGCCAGTCGAGCGGCAACCCACCCCCGAGGGGCAAACTGCGCTTCGCCCTGGAATCAGCTCCATCGAAAGCAGCCGTTCAGGGCTTGTACAAAACCCACTTGCCGTCTTTGATGGTGATTTTCACCAGTTCCTTTTCCGGATCGTGACCACGGGCATAGGAAATCGAGCCGGTGGCCCCCTGGAACCCCCGCAGCGACTCCAGGCCGACCCGAACCTGGGCCCGATCACCGGTTCCCACCATCTGCAGGGCGGCAATCATCAGGTTGGCCGCATCATAGGCCAGGGCGGCAAACTGATTGGGAACACTGCCGTAAGCCGCCTGGTAGAGCAAGGTAAATTCCCGGGCTGCGGGCCGCGGATCGGCGCTGAAATAGTTGGCCGGAATCAGGATGCCCTCCACGGCCTTGCCTCCCAGCTCAATGGTTTTCTGGGAAAACAGGGAACTGTTGGCCATCACCACGGGACGAAACCGCATGCGCCTGGCCTGGTTCAAAATGGCGGCCGCATCGGCGTAAAAAGTCGGCAGGTAGATCAGATCCGGTTTGAGGCGTTTCAACTTGGAAAGGATGGCCGTAAAATCCTTTTCACCGGGCACAAAAGCCTCTTCGGCCACGATCTCAGCGCCCAGCTTTCGGGCCTCGGCGGTAAAATACTTATTGGCGTCCACTCCCCAGTCATTGTTGATATAAATGGTGGCCAGGCGCTTTTTGCCCAGTTCCTTCACCGCCCAGCGAGCGTTGTAAGGACCCTCGTACCCCTGGGTGGCCACCACGCGGAACATGTTCCTGCCCTTCTTGGTAAATCCCATGTGCGACGACGTGGGCGACAGTTGGGTCATGTTGGCCCTTTCATACACCGGGGCTGCGGCCATGCAGCTGGAACTGCTGAAATCACCGATTTCAGCAATGATATCCGGATTGGCAACGAACTTTTCGGCGATCATCACCGATTCCTTGGGATCGCCGCGGCTGTCGGATATCACCAGCTCGACGCGTTGGCCCCGCACACCGCCGGTGCGGTTGATGCGGTCGACCACCATGGTCACGGAGCGTTTGAAATCGTTGCCGTATTCAGCCCAGTCGCCGGTCAACGGCGCGGAAAGCCCAATTTTAACCACCCCCCCGGCAACCGCCGGCAATGGAGCAAGGGTCAGTGCAGCCAGCAAAAAAACAGCACTCAATGCCGCAAATGTTCTTGTTTTCATCACATTGCTCTCCTTTCTATTGGGTTGAATGCAAGGCTGATGGTCCCGTAAAAAATCGTTTTCGAGCGACATCAACCCTTTAACGCTACTTTTTAGGCTTCATCAGACTTAAACTTCAAAATATTGTTTCTTGCGGCGATGTCAAGAAAATTATCGATCTTCCCGGCGATTGACCCTGCGGGCGTAAAAAGCCATGGTCCTTTCGATGCTGTTATGGTAATGAACCCGCTGATGACTGGATTGCGAGCCAACATGAAATCCATTGTGAACCGCCTGTGGCTTGGCCCCCTTGCCATGCTGCTGCTGTTGGCCCCGGCCGCTGCGGCCGGCGAACTGCCCGCTTACTGCAGTGAGGATCCGTCGCTGGCAGCGGCGCTTTCCGGCATGGGCCCGGTGCTGGGGCTGGGCTCCTCGGTATCCCACGGCCTGATGGCCCGTTCGATTTCCGAGGTGGTCGCTGGGCAGCTGTGTCTTGAAGACACGGCCAAACAGCACGCGTTTCCCATTTTTTTACCGTTTTCCTACCCGCGCATCATCCGCCATTATTATGCGTCCATGCAGCCCCGGCTGGTGCTGGCCCTGGATGTGACCTACCACAAAATGAAAATCCTCGAGAATACCGCGGCCAAAAAAAAAGAACTCGACCACCTGGTCGCCGCCCTGGCCCGTGATTGTTCCGCCGACTTCGTCGACTGCCCGCCAGACACAACGGCCTCCCGGCCGATTGTCATCCTGGGGGATATCTTTTATGAAAACCTGATCGACTGCGAACGGCAAAAACCGGACAAGGGCTATCCAAGGATCGACCGGGCCGACACCCAGCGCCAGCAGCAGCTTTGCTCCCGGCAATACCAGCTGCTCAACCGCCATCTCGAAATGCTGGCGTCAAAATATCCGAACGTCCATCTGTTTTCCGCCAACCGTCTTTTTACGGAGATCGAAAAATATCCCCACAGCGTCTTTTATGATGAAGGCGACCGTCAGACATTTTTCAGCCGGCGGGAACTCACCTGGGATGGCTGGCACCCGTGGACGGATCCCGGCAGCTATGTCTTTGCCAACCTGGTGATCATGCGGATCAATCGCCTCATCGGGCAGGGCAAGATCAACGGGCGGCCGATTCCCCTGAAAAAAATTTCCGCCAAGTATTTCGGACCGCCGTCGGGGCTCATCATCCTGGCGCCGCCGGGGTTTCGCCCGGTTGAAAAACCCCGCATCACTGGTCCCGACGGCAGGGACGTTCCGTTGCGTTTTAAAGGCTCCGTCCAGCGCAGCGGAAATCAGCGCGGGTTTGTTTTCGGCAGCTCCTATTTTCGGGACCGGGCCCGCGCCTGGAAGTTTCTGGGCCCGAAACCACTGATGTTTCGCGCCCGCTCTTTTTCAGCAAACACCCTGGTGCTCTCAAAAAGGGATCAGGCCACCCTCAGACAGCTTTACCGCCAAGGAGGATTGCTCAAAGGCGGCCTCATCCTGATCGGTCCCGACCCGTATCCGGAGCAGGTCCCCGCTGCGGATACGGTTTTTCTTAACCGGGTTGAAAAAAACAAGAACCTGCTGGAAGAAAAATTCTCGCCGGCTGCCGGCAACCCTATATCCGGGATCGAAACAGCTCCACCGAATTGATCCGGATGTCCAGCAGCCGGGCAATTTTCATCTTGGCCCGGATGCCCTTGGCACTGCCGGCAACCGCGATGACAACCCCGATGCCCAGCTCCTCCCTGAGCTGGCGCATGGTTTCCTCATCGACCAGGTCCCTCACCCCCACGCCCAGCTTTTGGGCCACATATTGTTTGGCTTCGTTGATTTTCATTTTACGCGTCAGCTGCATCCAGGCCACCAGATCTCCGGCAGTCCGGATGCCGCCCATCCCGGAAGCAACAATATGGGCGATGTGCATCCCGAAGGGATCACCCACGCCTATCTACAATCCATCGGCCTTGCCGATTTGCACCAGGGCCTTGGCAGTCCGGGTCACACTGGCCGCCGGGGGTGCTTCCATCATGGGTACCCCCCCGACTCCCATGCCGACATTCACATGCACGGGGATCGGTGAGCGCACTGCGGCCTCCTTGACAAGGGTCACCGCCCGGGCGATGTTGAAAGCTTCGGATTTTGCGGTGCGCGTTCCCACCGCCACGCCGTAAATGGCCGCCCCGGCTGCGGCCGCCACCCGCGCCTGCTCATGGGGATAGATGCCTGCCAGTCGCTGGCCATTGAAGGTCAGTTCGCCGTGCATGCCCAGCACGAATTCGCTTGCGCCCCCCATGATCACCGGCATGTCGGGGGTATCCTTTGTCAGATCGCTGACAGCCTGCAGGGCCGCTAAAAAATCAGCATCCCCGGCAGAACCGCAGGTGTCGAAATTCAGCCCCTCGCAGCCGATGCTGTTGAGCTTTTTAGCGCAGAACATTAGGTCGTTGCGCAGCATGGCCGCGGCGTCCTCCTGGCTCTGACGGGCGGCATCTATTTCGCCCCGGGGCATCAGCTCCGCCGGGTTGGCAAACGGCCCGTCCGGCTGGAAGTAAAGCCCCAGGTTGGGCTGGGCGCCGTACAAAAAAGGGGCCGTGGTCAGCATTGAAATATTGTAGTAGTCGTTCATTTCGAAATCGATGACCGGTTTGACCGGTTTAATGCTGTAATCGCTGTGTCCCATGGAGGTCGTATCGGCCGCGCAGGCCCGCTCATAGGTCAAAACGGCCTGCATGCGGCTCAGGGGCACTCCGATGCCGCTGCTGTCCTGGCCGGCATAAAAACTCATGGAGCAACCGTCATCGGTCACCACCACCTCCTGGCCCGGTATGACACTGACCACCCGGGACGGGTCAGCGATAATCTCAAACAGCTGGTTTTGCTCTGCGTCCGTCAGCTCCGGGATTTGCGCCTTGGCGGCCGCATCTGCGCTGGCGGCCTGGATGTCTTGCCTGATCTGCTGCGCCGACAGATGGACCAGTTCTCCGTCTCCCATACGGGTGCGAATCCTGTCTTTCATTTGACCACCTTCAGTTCCCTTTCGGTTTGTTCAATAATTGACTGGATTGCGGCAGCCGCATCTGCAGGCAGCGGGGTGGGCCGATGGGTTTGCAGGATGCTTCTGGCCTTTTCCAGCGCGCGCCGGTAAATAACCGTACTGCCCGCCTGGCGCCATTCTTCCATGGATTTGCGGTCGATCAGTTCCGGCTGCGACTGCTCGCGCATGTGCGCCAGGGTATGATCCTGGCTGAGAAAATGTCCCCCCGGCCCCACCGCCTGGATCACGTCGAGCGCCAGAGCTTCATCGTCGACGGCAAACCCGCCCACGGTGTGTTTGATCATCCGGGCAAACTCGTTGTCCATTACCAGTTGAGCGCAATCAAAAGTGATGCCGCTTTCCAGCATCCCCGGACCGTATATGAGGTTGGCGCCTGCCAACGCCGCTATCAGGCCCGTCAGCGTCTTTTCGTGGCCCAGCTGGGTGTCGGATATTTTGCCGTCGCCCTACCCTCCGGCCACATAACTGGGCAGGGCGTAGTAACGCGCCAGCCGGGCTACCGCCCCGCTGATAATGGCGCACTCCGGGGTTCCCACCGAGGCGGTTCCCAGCTTGAGATCCATGGCGGTGGTCGAACTGCCATAAATGACCGGCGCGCCTTTGGCCGTCACCTGGCTCAAGGTCAGCCCTCCCAGAACTTCCGCATTATGGGTGACGATTGTGCCCGCCAGGGTGGCCGGAGCAGTGCCCCCGGCCATGGCCATGGAAAGGATATTGAGAATCGAGCCGCTGCGCGCCGACTCCATGATGATCTCGCAGCACTCCCGGATCAGCTTCAGAGGACTCACCGGACAGGTGGTAAATGACAGGATGGGCTGCTGCTTGAATTTTTTGACCCCGCCCACCACGGCAGCGGCCATCTGGACCAGTTTTTTCAACAGAAACCCGTCGCCCGGCCCCACACAGCAATGCTTGGTGGTATTGCTCAGCATGGCCTCGGCATTGTAAAGGGGGATGACCTGCGCCGGCGCATCACCGGCCCCGACCGCTTTTTCGCAAACATCGATGTCATTGAGATAATCCACCAGCACGGCGGCATCCGCCAGGTCCTGCCGCACCGGGCTGCGGTGCTTCCCACTGTGGAGATCCACCACCTGCACGCCTTCACTGAAATTGGTAAAATGCACCTGGCCGGCGGCCAGCACCTTGTCGTGCCTGCGATCGCGGCCGGCCAGGGTGATAACCGACGGCGCGCAATCAATGGCATCTTCCACCAACCAGGGCGGGATGTGCACGATTTTTTTCCGGGAATCAACCCGGGCGCCCGCCCCGTCGAAAATGTCCCAGGCTTCAGGGCTGTCGACGAACAGACCTGTTTTTTCCAGTACTTCCAAGGTCGCCACGTGAATGGCCTCCAGTTCATCATTGCTCAGCGAGTTGAGACTCAACCCCTGGCGGTGACTTTTTTGCAGCTTGAAATTTCCGGCCATGCGCTGCTCCTGAAAATAATGATCTCCCCCTGTGTCTATCAAAAGCTGCGGCCGAAAGCAACCGCATCCGGTCACCGGGCCTGGCGCTCTTTGGCGGCACCTCTTTTTTTCGGACCGCAGCCGGTCCTCGTTTTCGCTTGACACCACAGCCCGCTTTGATTATGCCTTCTGCAGAGCACTGGCTTCAGAAAGGCTCGTAAAAAGTCCACTTCTTAATCGATCACAAACAAAAATGAAGATTCTGACGGTTTCGGATCAGGTGGAGCCTGTGTTGTATCAGCGGTTTGACCGCCGGCAATTTGAGGACATCGACCTGATCCTGTCTTGCGGCGATCTGCCCCCGGAATACCTGTCGTTTCTGCTGGGCAAATTAAATGTGCCGCTTTACTATGTCCGTGGCAACCATGACATTCGCTACGAATCAAAACCACCGCAGGGCTGTATGGATTTAAACGCCCGGCTGACCCGTTTTCAGCAAATCACCCTTCTGGGATTGGAAGGCTCACGCTGGTACAATGGCGGTCCCATGCAGTACACCGAACGGGAAATGCGCTGGCGCATATGGCGCCTGCAGCCCAGGCTCTGGTTGACCGGCGGCATTGATATCGTCATCGCCCATGCACCGCCGCGGCATATCCATGACGCGGAGGATCGATGCCATCGGGGGTTTAAAAGTTTTCGCCGGTTGATTGACCGGTATTCACCGCGCTATTTTATTCATGGACACATCCACGCCCGCTTCGCACAGCCTTCCCAGCGCGTGACGATGGTCGGCCGCACACGAGTAGTAAACACCTATGGGTACCATATCTTGCAAATTCAACCTTAGCGCTTTACGGAATAAATTCGGCCGGCCCGCTGGCCGGAATTCGAAAAGCCAGGCAGCCAAATCCTTCCGGGAAGACCAGCTGAGAGAGCAGGCCTTTGAAACCCGGGACCGGGGAATCCGCGAAATTGCCCTGGAACGCATCGTCGGCAGCGTCGGCCGCTACCATGATTTCGACCGGCAGTTTCGCATCGGATCGCACCTGCCCGCCGAAAGGCTGGAAAACATAAAACTGGCCCTGCGCCGGGGAAAGCTCCTGCCGCCCGTCAAGCTGTACCAGATCAAAAACCAGTTCTATGTTTTAGATGGAAATCATCGGGTGGCTGCCGCCAAACAGCTCGGCCATCAGGAAATCAGGGCCCGGATCTTTGAGTTTATCCCCTCGAAAAAATCCATCGAGAACCTGATTTACCTTGAAAAGAGCGCTTTCGAGGACCACACGCAATTGGCAGCCAACATCGACCTGACCGAGCTGGGCCAATACAACCGCTTGACCGACCAGATTCTAAAACACCGTGATTTTTTGCAAACCGCAAGCCAGGGACCTGTTTCAGTACAAACCGCGGCCCGGGACTGGTACCAGACGATTTACCGCCCGCTGGTCGCCATCATTGCCAGGGGCGATTTGCTGGGCGCTTTCCCCCGCCGGAGCCTGGCCGACCTTTACGCTTACGTGTCCTATCATCAATGGGAAAATACGGAACAGCAGTTGAAACTTGGAATCGGCATCAGTGAACTGGTACCCAATGACATGGAGGAATTTCGAAAAAAAATGGAAACCGTTAAAGAAACCGAATATCCTGAAATGCTGCGGGAAATCACCGCGTTTGTGCTCATGAACGTGTCAGCCAGAAAAGAACTGCGCCTGGTGGACAAATTATTCGCACTGCCGGAGGTAAAAGAGATCCATTCGGTTCACGGCAGTGTCGACGTGATTGCCAAGATTGTGTTAAAGCGCGATCTGCTGTCCTCGGATGCGGAAACCATCGGCGATTTCGTCCACAACAGGATCCGGCAAACCCCTGGAATCATCAGCACCCAGACGTTGATTCCCGGCTACTCCAAACAGAAAAGAAACGGGGAGTAATTTTTCAACGGGGGATCATCCCCCCTGAATCGTTGAAGGAGTATGACATGCATGCCTTGATCGAATCTCTGATTGCAAAAGGCCCAGTGGTTACGGATGGTTCCTGGGGCACCCAACTGCAACAGCGCGGGTTGCAAAGCGGCCAATGCCCGGATTCATGGAACCTGCGCTACCCTGACAGGGTCCAGGCGGTCGCCCGCCAGTACGTGGAGGCGGGCAGTCGCATTATTTTAACCAACACCTTCGGTGCCAGCCGACCGTCGCTGGAACGCCATGGATTGGCAGACAAAACTGTTGAGATCAACACCACCGGCGTTGAGATCTCCAAAAAAGCCGCCGGCGACCAGGCCCTGGTGTTCGCCTCCATCGGTCCCTGCGGAAAAATGCTGCTGACCGGCGAGATCAGCGCAAGCCAGCTGCGCCGGGCTTTTGAAGAGCAGGCCACCGCTCTTGCGGCCGCCGGGGCCGACGGCATTGTGGTTGAAACCATGTTCGATCTTGAAGAAGCAAAAATTGCGGCGACAGCCGCCGTGCAGACCGGCCTGCCGGTCATTGCCAGCATGGTTTTTGATTCCGGCAGCGACAAAGACATGACCATGATGGGCAACAGCCCGGAAGAAGCGGTTTCGCAACTGGCCTCAGTGGGCGTGGACGGCATCGGCGCCAACTGCGGCCAGGGAATCGAAGCCTTTGTGCCCATCTGCCGACGCATGCGCCAGGCAACGGATCTTGCTTTGTGGATGAAAGCCAATGCCGGTCTGCCGGAAATAACCGAGGACAATCGAACCATCTTTCGGACCACCGCCCAACAGTTTGCCGAATTCATTCCCGCTCTGGTTGCAGCGGGGGCTAATTTTATCGGCGCCTGCTGCGGATCGGATGAGGGCTTCATCCGGGAAATCTGCCGCGTCATCAGCAGATCATAACATGGCAGTTTTCATGAGTTCCATTGACAGCCGGCAAAGATGCCGCGGCCTTATTTAACGAAAAAAAGCTTAACTTCCGCAGCACAATCTGGTAAGAATTAAATATGCATTGCTGACCCTGCTAGATATATCGGCAGCCCGAGTTGCCTTTCACCTTGAAAAAATGAGTCTGATCCACCTTTAACGTTGAACGCTTACCGAGGAGGCGGGGCGATGAAAGAACTGATCAGTTACATTGCAAGGGCGCTTGTGGACTTTCCGGACGAAGTAAAGGTCACCGAGGTTGAAGGACAGCACACCACGGTATTGGAACTCAGGGTGGCAAAACAGGACATGGGGAAAATCATCGGTCGCCAAGGCCGCACCGCCCAGTCGATCCGAACCATTATCAGCGCCGCATCCGGCAAAAGCGGCAAGCGCTATGTGCTCGAAATCATTGAATGACCGCTTCAATTAATTAAAAAAAGCGAAAAAGCCGTCCCAAGGGCTGACAGCCGCCACGGCCCTGTTCTAGAATATCCTGATAACACCTCTGAAAACACCCCCCCCTGGCCGGGATGCAAGCCTGCCGGCTGGAATTTTTTTGATTTCTTTTACCCTATTTGATCGAAAGCCGCGGTTTACCCGCCTCTGGTGCGGTGCCCCAGATGCGAAGCGTCCCGGAGTGAAGCGGTAGTCAGCTCGATTTTGTTTAGGTTCATTTAGGGTTTGACTTTTTTTGTCGAATGGGTCATATAAGAGGCGTATTCCGGCAAACCGGTAATTTTCTCCACCTGCATTGACCATTATCTTACCGGGTCAACCGAACCCAGTTCTACCCCTCACAGTTCGATGGATCAGCGGACTGAAAAGAAAGGATACCATGAAGCAGAAATACCGTATCTGGAAAAATGTCGATCAAAAACAATTACATATCGACGAATACGCCGTCACCAGTGCGAACGCCGGCAGACAGAAAACTCCCGGCCTGCAAAGCGAGGATTTTTCCCTTCTGTGCCAGCAAAGCTATGCTGCGGACGACGTTTCCGACGCAATTTTAAAGGGCAAGGAATCTTTGATTTTTTTGCTGCGCAATGCGCATTTTTTCCCCACCGGGCTGTACATGGACAAAATTGCCGACCAGGTGATTGCCATGTATGCCCTGCATGGGGAACAGCAGGGCGATCTTGTTCTCGATGACAAGGATGTTCTTGCAGGCACGCTGGAAAAATCCACTGCAAGCGACGTCGATGAAACGCTGGTTGTCGTGCAACCAGATGAAAAAGTTAAAGATCCGCTTCAACTTGTTGAAGAGGAAAGCCATTAGCAGAATTTTGAAAACCCCCGCCGGCTCCAAATTGGACAAAAAAAAAGGGCTTTACCTCCGACGGGAGGCAAGGCCCTTTTTAATTTGCATCCGGGCAGCAGCCCTCACACGACAGTGACGTTCACCGCACGGGGACCTTTTTGTCCATCTTCAATCTCAAAAGTCACCCGGTCACCCTCATTCAGGGTTTTAAAACCGGGGGCATTAATTCCTGAATGGTGAACAAATACATCCGGGCCTTCATCCTGCTCGATGAAACCATACCCTTTGCGCTCATTAAACCATTTAACGATTCCGTTGGCCATTGTGGCACCCTCCTTCCTTTAGATTAATCACGGTTCCAAACTTCAGGCCGCCACCTTGGCAAAGGGAACTTTCCTTCAGCACGAAACCGGGCCGCTAACATACGGCTTTACAAATTCTTGAAATGCGGGAGAAAAATTTAATGGAACAGCTGTGCAGCGTTATCCCATCTCCCGCTGCTGAGCTTTACTGACTCTTGCGGCCCCTCCCGAACGGCAACCAACATCATCCGGGAGCAATTTGAATCCACAAATCGTCTGCAAGGCATTGACTGTCGCAATCACCTTAGATATTATTATATTCATAATATTCATTGGGATGCAAGGGAAAATTTTCCTGTCTTCAGCCATGGAAAATTCCCGGGGCCATGGACAGCAGCGGTTATATTGACGTTATAAATATCTTCAATTTATGGTATACTGGATTATCTTGAAAAGACTTCAAATACCCGGGAGTCGGTCCCCATGGAATATGATTGGGAATTCAGCCGCAAGATCCGATGCAGTGAAGAAGATCGGCGCCAGTGTCTGAAGTGGGTTGACACGCTTGTATATCTGTCCAAAAGGGCGCGCCGCAACGGGCTGCTGTCGCTGGTGCAGGAAGCAGAAGAAAGCCCTTCTTTCCTGCTGAGCAAAGGCCTGCAGCTGGTAGTCGACGGCGTAAAACCCGAGGTGGTTAGAAATATGCTTGAAACCTACATTCTCGTCGGTGACTACCGGGGAAAGCAATTGCTGGAACGCTGTATGATTCTGGAAGGAATTACAGCCATCCAGCAGGGGATTCATCCCAAAGTTGTCAAAGAGCTTTTGCTGGCTTTTCTTGGAGAAGACGGCAACCGCCTGTATGAATCCCTGGAAGGAAATAATGATCGCAAAAACCTGGAAACATTTTATAAAAGAATCGAAAACATTCCAGCTGCAGGATCCCTTGGAAGCCGGCTCGCGCGCATGATTTTAGAACTCAACGATGGCACCATTGAACAATTTCTTCTTGAAATCAACACCGGAGACCTGGCCCGGGCCATGAAAATCATGGGCGGAAAAGCCCAAATCAAGCTGTTTACCAGTATGTCCGCAAAAGCCGCCCATTCCCTGCGTGATGCCCTCGATGATCTTCAAGAGTCGGACGAATCTGAAATCATTGAAGCCGCTCAGGCGGTGCTTGAAATTCTGGCCGCCTTGCAGCAACACGATGTCCTGGCACCCCCGGATTTTTAGGACCGATATCGGCCTTGCCTGTTGCAAAAAGCTCCCCAGCTGCTATACTTGACCCTAACATTGATGAAGCCGTAAAAAGTCGATTTTCTCGCTCCGCAAGCCTTTTCGGGAGCGGTGAGGGCATTGATGAAAAAATCTGGTGCGAATTTGAACAAGAACTTGGCAAGGCGCAGGCCGATACCGGCCGTGCACGGCTTTTTGGGCGTACTTGTGTTGATGGTTGCCTCGCTGTGGATGGCGGCGCCTGTTTGCACTGCTGGCGAGGCCCCAACCGGTGACACTGAGAAGGCTTCGAATGCACAGCCCATCCAGATTACTGCTGAACAGCTGATTTCCGATAACGAAAAAAAGTATGCCGAATTCAGCGGCTCTGTCCGCGCAATCCAGGGCAGCTTCGTGATCACCTCTGACAAGCTGCGGATATATTATGAAGGGGAACTGCTCCAATCCGATGGGAAAAAAAAACAGGGTCAGCAGGGGTTGCTGCAAAAAATAGTTGCCAGCGGCAATGTCAAAATTAACACCGACCAGTATCACGCTGAAGCCGAACAAGCGGTTTATGACACCCGGTCGATGACCATCGTTTTGAGCGGCAAAAACTCAACGGTCATCAGCGGGAAAAATTCAATCACCGGGTCAAAAATCACCCTCTATCGCAGACAGCAACGCATCAAGGTGGAGGGCAGCGGCCAGAACCGCATCAAGGCCATCTTTTATTCAAAAGGCGAATCGCTCGATGCGATCAAACTGGAAGATGATGATCAATAGCACCGGCAGCTACTTTCCGTTGCGCAATCGCTCCAGTTTCTTGAGCTTGTCGTATTTGAGCATCAGCTCAAACCATTGCTCGAACAGCGGTGCGAGCCGTGCCGCTGACTTGCCTGCGCGGTGGGCGACCTTTTTTTCGGCTTCGGCCAAAGCCAGCACCAGGTCCTGCCGCCGGGGCTCTCGCTGCACCAGCTCGCGGTAGATTTCAACTGCCTTGGACCAGTGACCCTGCTGGGCATAAACCCTGGCCATGGTTTCAGTGTAAATATCGACATCCGGATTCATTTTGAAGCCTTCTTTCCAGAACGCTGGCGGGGCTTTACAATCACTTCATCCTTTCCAACCATGCCCAACTCGCGTCGGGCCACGCTTTCAATATACTGGGGGTCATGCTTGAGCCGGTCGATTTCAACGCTCATGGCGCGGTTTTCCCGGTTAAGATGGCGGTTTTCTTCCACCAGTCGATCCCGCTCGGCCTTTAACAGTTTCAGATCCATCAGTCCGTGCTCGCTGACAATAATGAAAAAAAACAGGGCCGCGAGCAGCAGCAGGGCCACCGACAATCCAACCCTTTGTCTTGTCGTCATTATTGACCGATCCCCTTCCTCAGTTGAGCCAGCACACTGATTAATTCCGGCGTTCTAACAGCATATGAGAACCCTCCGTAGATAACCAGCCCGGCGGCCACGCAACCGGCAACCCCTACCGCGAGGGCGGCCATACTCTGGTTCGTTGCCGGCACCATCAGACGCGCCGCCGCCCACACCCCCAGTCCCATTAAGGCAGAACCGGTCAGCGTTATGACCATCGATCGCAAAATCCCGCCATATTGCAAGGTCTTCAGCCGTCGGCGCAAGGCCTGAAGCAAAAGCCCCAGATTCAGCATCGAGGCCAATGAGGTCGCCAGGGCCAGACCGCAATGTCCCAAGGGATTCATCAGCACCACTGCCAGCACAATGTTGACCGCGATGGAGACCGCTGCCGTCTTTACGGGGGTGCGCGTGTCCTGAAGCGCAAAAAAAGTGGACGCCACGATTCGAACCGCCGAAAAGGCCCATAGACCTAAAGCATAATATAAAAGCGCCTCTGCCGTCAACCGGGTGGCCCGGGCATCGAATTGTCCGCGCTGAAACAACAGCCGTACAATGGGTTCGCGCAGCACAATCAGTCCCACCATGGCAGGAATCGAAATAAACAGGACCAGTTTCATTGTGTGGGCGAAAGTGTCCTGCAACGCCTCGTGGTCACCGGCCGCTGCCTGCCGGGAAAAACTGGGCAAAACAGCCGTGGCGGTGGCGATGGCAAAAACCCCGAGGGGCAGTTGCACCAGGCGGTCGGCAAAATAAAGGGCGCTGATGCTGCCTTCCGGCAGCATAGACGCCAGCAGGGTTCCGATAACGATGCTGATCTGGTACACGGCGCCGCCAAGAATCACCGGTGGCATCAGGGTCCCGATTTTCTTCAATCCCGGATGAAGCAGTTTGGCTGGCTGCCAGAACCGGAATCCCAGCCGCACCAAAACCGGCAGCTGCAGTGACAGCTGCAGGATCCCTCCAATCAGCACGCCCCCGGCAAGCCCAATGACCGGTCGCTCCATATGGGGGCAGACCAGCAGCACAGCGCCGATTATGGCAATGTTGAGCAGCACGGGAGCCAGCGCCGGGGCTGCAAAACGCCCAAGAACATTTAAAATCCCCATGCAAAGGGACACCATCCCGATAAAAAAGACGTAAGGAAACATCAGCCGGGTCAGGGTGACGGTCAGCATAAATTTGTCAGCCTCAAAACCTGGGGCAATCGCACGCACAATCCAGGGCGCCAGCATGATCCCACCCACGGTTGCCAGGACCAGCAACAATGCCAGCAGCCGGAAAGCCGAACGTGCCAGCGCAAAGGCTTCGGGCCGTCCCCGGTTGATTGTATAATCAGTGAAAACAGGCACAAAAGCGGCACTCAAGGAGCCCTCGGCAAAAAGCCGCCTGAGCAAATTCGGGATTCGAAAAGCCGCGATAAACGCATCGGTATTGAAACCGGCACCGAAGTACCAGGCAATCGCAACGTCGCGCCCAAATCCGAACAGGCGGCTGAGCATTGTGGCCGTTCCAACGACACCGGCGGCTTTTATCACCCGCATATTTTCAGACACCATCGCATTTTCTCGTTAAATTATCTTGACAGCACTGGTTCAATATAATATTAAAGAAAATTTAAATCAAATTATCGAATGGAAAGGGGTAACTGACGTTGGCAAATCACAAATCAGCATTAAAGCGCGCTCGGCAGAACGAAACGAGACGTTTACGCAATAAGGCGGTCAAAACAAGGGTAAAAAACGTTGTGAAGGAAGTGCGTCTTGCGGCGGCTGAAGCCACCGTTGAGCAAAAGCAGATGACCCTCAAGGCCGCCCAGGCGACCATTGACAAGGCTGCCAAAAAAGGAGTCATCCACAAAAAAACGGCCGCCCGCAAAATTTCCCGCCTGACAAAACGGCTCAACGCCGCTGGCGCCTGAACCGGCGGCGGTCAGTCATTGCGGGTTGCGCTCATCTATAGCTGCAACCCGCTTTTTTATTCCCGCCAGCTCCTATAAAGTGGTTGCAAAACCTCAGATTCTAAAAATCATCGGTCAGCCGACTGTAGGCCCGTTCGGCCAGCCGCCGTGCAATCAGGGCGATGGCGATATTTTTATTGCGGTTATTATCCAGATTGTTATCTGAAACATCATAGGCCTGACGGTCTGAAAGTCCCTTGGCCATCCAGATCACCTCACCTGTCAGCGTGACCAGCTTTAAATCGATGGTCAGGATAACTTCCCGCTGATTGGCCACCTCCGTTTTGACCCGGGAGATGGTCTTGGAATTGACCTTTGCAATGTTTCCCTTTAACACGGCATCAGCTTTTTCAGGAGTGCTCACAAGACTGCGTTCGCGTTGCCGGGTGAACTCAACGATCAGCTGGTTGGTGACAATGCGCTCGATGCCGGTCTGGGAAGTCGGATTCTTGAGCACTTCAATGTAGATCTTGCCCACCCCCTCGGGCAGCTCCCCCGTACCGGCGAACCGGTAGCCACAGGCGGCCACCCCGAGCACCACCAGCCAAAACAGAACCGTATTTCTGATATTGAAGGTCATCTACTCTGCCTGTCGCAAGGATCCGTCATTTCCCAGCGCCCTGCACCTTGTCCCCTGCACCTGGTACCCTGCACCCTGCACCTTGTACCTGCACCCTGCACCTGTACCTTTTCAAACCACGACATTCACCAGCCTGTTTTTAACCACAATCACTTTTTTAACGGGTTTGTCCCTGACGAATTTTTGAATTTTTTCATCGGCCAGCGCCATTGCGCGCAACTGGTCCTCATCGGTGTCCATTGCCGCCTGAAAACGGCTGCGCAGCTTGCCGTTGACCTGGACGACGATCAGCACCTGTTCCGTTTCCAAGGCATCCTCCCGATGGACGGGCCAGGAGGCGCAGACGATGCTGGAGCGATGCCCCAAGGCCTCCCACAGCTCCTCACAAAAATGCGGCACAAAAGGGGACAGCAGCAATATCAGTGTTTCCATGGCAAAGCGCATCACCGGCAGCAGACCGTTTCGGTCCGATGCCAGGTCAGTGGAGTTGATGGTATTGAACAGCTCCATGATGGCGCTGATGGCCGTGTTGAAGTGAAAGCGGTTTTCGATATCCCGGGTGACCCGGAAAATGGTCTGGTGGGCCTTGCGATACAGCTCCTTTTCGGAGTCCTCCAGCCTGTCGAGCGGGCCGTCATAGGGCACCGTGTCCTTGATCGATTCCATGATTTCGGCGGCAAAACGCCAGATCCGGTTCAAAAAGCGCGAACCGCCCTCCACCCCCTGGTCGCTCCATTCCAGGTCCCGTTCGGGGGGAGCAGCAAAAAGGCAGAATAGACGGGTGGTGTCTGCGCCGTACCTGTCCAGCAAGACATTGGGATCAATGACGTTCTTTTTCGATTTGGACATTTTTTCAACGCGACCGACCGCCACGGGTTGGCCGCATTTGGTGCACACGCGTCCGTGATCGTTGTCTTCGACCTCTTCCGGCAGCAAAAATCCATGCTGCGGGCACGACACGGTTTCCTTGCATACCATGCCCTGGGTCAGCAGGTTGGTAAACGGTTCTTTGAATTTGACCAGCCCCGCATCATGCAGCACCCGGGTGTAAAAACGCGAGTAAAGCAGGTGTAAAATGGCATGCTCCACCCCGCCGATGTACTGGTCCACCGGCATCCAGTAATCAACCGCGGCTTTTTCAAACATCTGGGTGTCGCACTGCGGGCTGCAGTAGCGCTCAAAATACCAGGAAGATTCCACGAAGGTGTCCATGGTGTCGGTTTCGCGCCGGGCGCCGGGATTGCCGCAACGCGGACAGGCGACCTCGACGAATTGCGCAATCTCCGGCAGCGGTGATTTGCCCCCTTCCGGCAGGTCCACATCTTCGGGCAGGATCACCGGCAGATCCTTTTCGGGTACCGGTACGATGCCGCAGCTGTCACAGTGAATCATGGGGATCGGTGCCCCCCAGTACCGCTGGCGGGAAATGCCCCAATCCCGCAGCCGGTAGCTGACAGTGCGTTTTCCCAGGTTGTTCTTTTCCAGGAAGGCGGCAATTTCCTCCAGGGCCTTGCGATTGTCCATGCCGTCAAAGGGCCCGGAGTTGACCATCACCCCTTCGTCCACATATGCTTCGGTCATGGTGGCAGGATCCAGTTGACCGTCAACCGGCTTTACGACCACGACGATGTCCAGCCCATATTTGCGGGCGAAATCGAAATCACGCTGATCATGGGCCGGCACCGCCATCACGGCCCCGGTGCCGTATTCCATCAGCGCAAAATTAGCCGTGTATATCGGCATGCGTCTTTTGCTCAGGGGGTTGATACAATGGGCTCCGATGAAAACACCCTCCTTCTCGTAATTTTCGATGGTGCGCGCAGTTCGCTCCTGCCGGGCAATACGCTCGACAAACCGCTGCACCGTTTCCTGCTGGTCGGTACCGTTGCTGAGCTTTTGCACCAGTGGATGCTCAGGTGCCAGGCACATGAAAGTCGCCCCGAACACCGTGTCTTGGCGTGTCGTAAAAACCGGAATCACCTCATCGCAGTTTTCCACCGCAAACCGGATCTCGGCCCCAACGCTTTTGCCGATCCAGTTTTTTTGCATGGTAACGACTTTTTCGGGCCAACCCGGCAGTTGATCACAATGCTGCAGCAAATCTTCGGCATAATCGGTTATTTTGAAAAACCATTGCCACAGTTTTTTCTGCTGGACCTGCTCGCCGCAGCGCCAGCATAATCCGGCCTCCACCTGTTCATTGGCCAGAACCGTCTGGCAGTCCTCGCACCAGTTGACAAACGATTCCTTGCGATAGGCCATCCCTTGTTCATACATCTTTAAAAACAGCCACTGTTCCCAGCGGTAATATTCGGGTCTGCAGGTGGCCAGCTCCCGCTGCCAGTCGTAACTGAAACCCAGCCGTTTGAGCTGGGCCCGCATGGCATCGATGTTGGCATAGGTCCAGCGAGCCGGATGGGTCTTGTTGGCGATGGCGGCGTTTTCAGCCGGCATGCCAAAAGCATCCCACCCCATGGGATGCAGGACATTGAATCCGCGCATGCGTTTGTAACGCGCCACCACGTCGCCAATGGTGTAGTTGCGCACATGGCCCATGTGGATATTGCCGGAGGGATAGGGAAACATTTCCAGCAGGTAATATTTCGGCCGTTGCGGTTCCTCAACGGCCTTGAACAAATCCGCGTCCTCCCAGCGCCGCTGCCATTTGATTTCGATCGTCTCGGGATTGTATTTCACATCCATTGATTCCAATTTCCTCATTAAGATTTTAACCTTGACCGTAGGCGAAACACACCATCGTCCATGCCACAAAACAATCCAAATAGCAAGCCGCCGGGTTTGCCCGTTGTCAGCGAACGCCAGAAACTGTTTGACTTGTCGCTGACAATTTCGTATTTGATGCTGGCTGACTTCTCGCCAACACTATATATTATCACCAATCTTGCAAAGGTAAAAGGTTTATGAGCATCAAGATACTGGTCAATGCCGTCGACCCCGAGGAATGCCGGGTGGCCACGGTCAAAGGCAACAAACTGGAAGATTTCCGCATCGAAAGCAGCCAGAAGGAAATCACCCACGGCAATATCTACAAGGGCATTATCACCCGCGTTGAACCGAGCCTCCAGGCGGCTTTTGTCGATTATGGTGCTGAACGGCACGGATTTTTGCAGAAAAACGAGATTCACGGCGATTATTTCCTCGCCCCCGACGGCCGCACCCATTCCATCAAAAGCCTTGTCAAACGCGGCCAGGAAATTATGGTGCAGGTCACCAAGGACCCTTTTATGAAAAAAGGGGCCATGCTGACAACCTTTATCTCGCTGCCGGGAAGATATCTGGTGCTGCGCCCCGGCAGTGATGGCATCGGCGTGTCACGTAAGATCGAAAGTGAAGATGAGCGCAACCGTCTCAAGGATATCCTGCACAAATTCGACCTGCCGGAAAATTTCGGTGTCATCGTCCGCACCGCAGCCGAAAACTGCACCAAGACGGCCCTTGTGAAAGATATTAAATACCTGCTGCGACTGTGGAAAACCATTAAAAGCCGCGTGATGAAAACCAAGGCCCCGGCTCTGTTGTATAAAGAACGGCACCTGGTCATTCGCTCGATCCGGGACTCATTTACCCCGGAGGTATCGGAAATCCTCATCGATAATGATGCGATCTACCGTGAAGTGAAAGAGTTCATCACGCTGTTTTCACGCAACCATGCCAAAATCGTTAAACTTTATCAGGGACCCAAGCCGATCTTCACCAAGTTTCAGCTGGAAGACCAGATTGCCTCCATCTTTGAAAGCCGGGTGACCATGAAATCCGGCGCCGCGCTGGTCATCGAACAAACCGAGGCCCTGGTTTCCATTGATGTCAATTCGGGAAAATCCACCCAGGAAAAATCCATCGAGCAGACAGCGTATCAGACTAACCTGGAAGCGGCGGAAGAAATCGCCCGGCAATTGCGGCTGCGGGACCTGGGAGGACTGATTGTCATTGATTTTATTGATATGCGCGACGTCAAACACCGTGCGGAAGTTGAACGCACCCTGAGAAACCATGTCAAACAGGACAAGGCACGCACCAAGGTCGGCAAAATATCGCGCTTCGGGCTGCTGGAAATGTCACGCCAGCGCATCCGCCCCTCCATTGAATTCGGCAGCTACCTGCCGTGTCGCTACTGCCGTGGAAAAGGTCTGGTGCCTTCTCCGGAAACATTGGGAATCGGTTTTTTGCGCAAACTGAGCCTGGAAGCGCTGAAGGAAAAATCGCGCCGGGTGACCGGCATCGTGCCGCTGGATGTGGCCGAGTACCTTCTGAACAAAAAACGCCGTGAAATTGTCGAACTTGAGGAACGCAACGATATCAGCGTCGAAATCGAGGCCGACCGCTCCATGGTCCCCGGTGAAAGCCGCATCGTGTGCAGCGAATAAAATAAAAAAGCAGGAATGATTTGACGAAACCGAACTTTTCAAGTATACCAGCGCCATTTTAGCCGTCTGTTCAGTGCAGGCGGAATTTTTGGAATAAATAATGATGGCCTCGTAAAAAGTCAATTTTGAGCGACATCAACCCTTTTCGGAAAAAGAGCTGTGAGGGGTTGCGCGTTAAAAATCCCAAGCTGTTTGAGGAGCTGGCGACGAGTTCTTGGGATTTAGCGAAACCCCGCAACAGCTCCCGAAAAGGCTTGCGGAGCGAAAAATTAGACTTCCAACGAAGTCAACCCAAGTTCGTTGTTCATAGGTTGCCGCTAGCGGCCTAAACAAGCTTTTTACGGGAACATCAATAATGAGGAATCCATAAAAAATCAGCTCAAAAGGAGGTCTTATCTTGTTTAACATCGCATACGCAATGGGTCAGGGAGGCGCCGCCGGCGGTCAGGGTGCTGCCGGATTCTCCGGCTTTATCCCCTTGATTTTGATGTTTGTCATCTTTTATTTCCTGTTGATCCGGCCCCAGCAAAAAAAGACCAAGGAACACCGCCAGATGATTGCCAACTTGAAAAAAGGCGATCGCATCATCACCAGCGGAGGGATTCACGGGCGCATCACGGGAATGGATGAGAACACGCTGACCGTTGAGATCGCCGACAAGGTGCGGGTGAAAGTTGCCCGCGGCAATGTGTCGGCCCTGGTTCAGCCGGCCGCCCAGCCGGCACCGGAAAAAAAATAAGCGCCTGTCCGGCTGTGGTCAAACACATTGTGGAGCGTTGGAGGATGCGGGCAGTTTCGCCAAGGCGGGCTGCGACCGTTAACTCCCGCGTAACCATCCGTCTGCTTTCCTGCCAGGGCCTCTGGCAATTTATATGGAAGGAAAAGATCATTGAAGAACATTTCTTGGAAAACGGTTCTGGTCGCAGCGGTGCTGCTGACGGCAGCCGTCTACCTGCTGCCGAGCCTCAAACCGGAACTGTGGCCCCACAAACAGATCAACCTCGGCCTTGACCTGCAGGGCGGCATGCACCTGGTGCTTGAAGTCGAGTCCGGCAAGGCCGTGGAAAGCACCGTTGAGCGCATTTCCCAGGAGATCCGTGAACAGCTCAAGAAAAAACGAATCCGCCAGGTTGCGGTAGACCGCGTCAAGGGCACCCGCATATCGATCAGGATCAACAACGCAGACAAAATTGCAGCGGTCAAAAAGCTGCTCGACGACGATTTTCCTGACCTGCGCCTGCTTTCCGAACCGGGCACCGGCGGCGGCGACACCATCATGCTGGACCTGCCGGACAAAAGCCAGGAGCATATCAAGAAAATGGCTGTGGACCAGGCCCTCGAAACCATCCGCAACCGCATTGACCAGTTCGGCGTATCCGAACCGGACATCCGCCGGCAGGGGGAAAACAGGATTCTGATTCAGTTGCCGGGCATCCGGGACACCGAAAGGGCCAAAGAGCTGATCGGCAAAACCGCTCTGCTGGAGTTCAAACTGGTCGACGACACCCATTCGGTGCAAGCCGCACTGAAGGGTGACATTCCACCGGGGCGCGAAATTCTTTACAAGGTCGATGAAGACCCGCAAACCCAGCGCACGATCCGCACGCCGTTTCTGCTGAAAAAACGTACCCTGCTAACGGGCGCCTACCTCACGGACGCCCGGGTGCAGATCGACTCCCAGTTCAACGAACCGTATGTTTCTATCAATTTCGATAAAAAAGGCGCGCGTATATTTGAACGGATCACTGCCGAAAACGTAAACAAGCGCCTTGCCATCGTGCTGGACAACAATGTGTATTCCGCCCCTGTGATCCAGGAAAAAATTGCCGGCGGCCAGGCCCGGATCACCGGCAACTTCACCACTGAAGAGGCCCGCGATCTGGCTATCGTGCTGCGCGCCGGTGCCCTGCCCGCACCGGTCAAGATTCTGGAAGAACGCACCGTGGGGCCCTCCCTGGGGGCCGATTCCATCCGCAAGGGGCTGATTTCCATGCTGATCGGCGGCATTCTGGTGGTGGTGTTCATGGTCCTGTATTACAGGATGTCCGGACTGATTGCCGATGTGGCCCTGGCGCTGAACATCCTCCTGATCGGAGCCGGACTGGCCGGCTTCCAGGCCACCCTCACCCTGCCCGGCATCGCCGGCATCATTTTGACCATCGGCATGGCCGTGGACGCCAATGTCATCATTTTCGAGCGCATCCGTGAGGAAATCGCGGTGGGTCGAACCCCCCGGGCGGCCGTGGAGGCCGGCTTCAACCGTGCCACCCTGACCATCCTGGATGCCAACGTAACGACCCTCATTGCGGCGGTGGTGCTGTTTCAGTTCGGCACCGGGCCGGTCAAGGGGTTTGCGGTCACCCTGAGTCTGGGGGTCATCGCCAGCATGTTCACCGCCCTGATCCTGTCACGCCAGATTTTTGATTTCCTGCTCCAGAAGCGAAGGGTAAAAAGTCTGAGCATTTAAGGCGCATTTGCAGAACGAAAAAAAAGAGGAACCTGAATGCAATTCATCAAGTCGGATATCAACATTAATTTTCTCGGCCGCAAAAAGATCGCCTTTTGCCTATCGCTGGCAATGATTATTATCAGCATCGGCTCACTGGTCCTGCACGGGGGTCCCCGCTACGGGATCGATTTTGCCGGCGGCACGCTGGTCCAGGTCAAATTTCAGCAACCGGTCGACATCAACAAGATCAAAAGCGGCCTGAAGGCCATCGGACTGGGAAAATCTTCGGTGCAGCAATTCGGAGATCAGCAGGCCAACGAATACCTGATTCGCACCGACAGCACCGTCATCACTACCGAAGGGTTTTCCACGGAGCTTAAAAAGGCCCTGGCGCAAAGAACCGGCGCAGAGGTTGAATTGCGCCGAATGGAAATGGTCGGCCCCCAGGTTGGCAGGGATCTGCGGGAAAAGGCCCTGTTTGCCATGTTTTACGCCCTGCTTTTCATCACCATATACATATCCGGCCGTTTCGAACTCAAATGGATCCTGAGCGCTGTGATGGCGGCGGTGTTGATCGGAGCGGTTTATTTTTTCAAACTGTTTGACGTCAGCATCCCTTTTCTGATCGGGGCGGCCCTGATTGTCAGCCTGATCCTGTTCTGGTTTCTGGAGCTTAAATATGCCATGGGGGCCATTGTGGCCCTGATGCATGATGTCACCATCACCGTGGGGCTTTTTTCCATTTTCGACAAGGAATTCACCTTGCCGATCATTGCCGCCCTGCTGACCATCATCGGTTACTCACTGAACGATACCATCATCGTCTTTGACCGGATCCGTGAAAATCTCAGGCGCTATCATAAAAAGCCCCTGGAAGTCATCTTGAACCGCAGCATCAACGAAACGCTCAGCCGTACGATCCTGACCTCGCTGACCACCCTTTTCGTGGTCACCACCCTTTTTGTCCTGGGCGGTGGAATTATCCATGATTTTGCATTTGCCCTGCTCGTGGGGGTCATTGTCGGGACCTATTCGTCGATTTTCATCGCCAGCCCGATCCTGATGGCCTGGCAGACCCGTCAGCGCAAATCCTGAACACGAGGGAAACAGCGGCACCGGCTGCAGCCAACAACGGTTCTGCAACGCGCATATTAATTGACAGTTCGTTGGAAGTCATTTTCGAGCGACATCAACCCTTCACCGCTCCCGAAAAGGCTTGCCCAAGCGAGAAAATTCGACTTTTTACGACTTCATCATTAATTGCTTATGGATGACATTTTACCCTGGTTCCACCTGAAAAGCGTTCCGGGTATCGGCAACCATCTGTTCAAACGCCTGATTGAGCGCTTTGAATCGCCGCAAAACGTTTTGCGGGCATCGAAAAAAGAATTGCTGGCGGTGGAAGGCATGACCGGCGATCGCGCGGCAGCCATCAAAAGCCACAAGATTTCCGGCCGCATCAGAGCTGAACTTCAACGCCTGACGGACACCGGCTTTCACCTCACTGCCCTGACGGATCCGGATTACCCGCAGCTGTTGCGCCGCATCCCGGACCCGCCGCCGTTTCTATACGTACATGGCGAACTGGACGACGGGGCCGCTAAAATCGCCGTGGTGGGATCGCGCAGTGCAACCGGCTACGGACTGCATGCGGCCAGAGAGCTGAGTGCCGGCCTGGCAACCCTGGGATTGACCATCGTCAGCGGCATGGCCCTGGGCATCGATACCGCCGCCCATGAGGGCGCCCTGGCAGTCGACGGAAAGACCATTGCAGTTCTGGGAAGCGGTCTGAAGCGGATTTACCCGGCGGCAAACAGAAAACTGTTTGAGCGCATCGCAACAAACGGAGCGGTGGTTTCCGAATTTGCCCTTAACAGCGAACCGGAAGCCCACCATTTCCCGCTGCGCAACCGGGTGATCAGCGGCATGTGCCTGGGGACCGTGGTGGTGGAGGCCGCGCGCAAGAGCGGGTCCCTGATTACAGCCCGGCTGGCCGCAGAACAAAACCGCGAGGTTTTTGCCGTTCCGGGAAGCGTGCATTCCTTTAAAAGCATCGGCACCCACACGCTTATCAAACAGGGGGCCAAACTGGTGGAAAACGTCCAGGACATCCTGGAAGAACTGCCGCCGCTGCCCCAACCAACGGTCAATGTCAAGAGCCGCGACCCCGACGAGGGCGGCAAAACACCTCCGGCACTGAATGCGGATGAAGCCCGGGTATTCGAGGCGCTGGGGCCTTATGAGGTGCATATCGATGAACTGGCGCGCAAGCTTTGCCTGGCGCCGGCAAGGATTTCCAGCCTGCTGCTGCAGCTGGAACTCAAGGGCCTGGTGATTCAATCACCGGGCAAATTTTTTAGCATTCCCGAACGATAACCAGACAACTTGGGGGTTGTAACTGACTTGACTTTTGATAATCAGCGGTTAAATTCTCAGATCCGTACCTTTTCGATCAACCCGGCTGTCGATGCCGGTATGGCATACTTATCGAAGGTGTGAACTGCCCGGCGCCTGTTAAATAGAGAAAAAATTAGAGCGGAAGTTACCTCAAGAAAGGCACAACCGTGAGCAAACCGTTAGTGGTGGTGGAATCCCCCACAAAAGTCAGGACCATCAAGAAGTATCTTGGCAACGGATACAACGTGGCCGCCACCGTGGGGCACATCAAGGACCTGCCGGCCAAGGAAATGGGCATTGACGTCGAAAACGGATTCAAGCCCGAATACAAATCCATTCCGGGCAAGCAGAAAGTCATCCGCAGTCTGAAACAGGCTGCCGGGGACGCCACCGATATTTACCTGGCCCCGGACCCGGACCGCGAAGGCGAAGCCATTGCCTGGCATACCGCCGAAGTACTGAAAAAGAAGGGGCGTCATTTTCACCGGGTGCTTTTCCACGAATTGACCAAAGATTCGATTCGCAGAGCCATGGCCGCCCCCGAAGAACTCGACCGCAGCAAGTATGAAGCCCAGCAGGCCCGACGCATCCTCGACCGCCTGGTGGGCTACCAGGTCTCTCCATTGTTGTGGCGCAAAGTCAAAGGCGGTTTGAGCGCCGGCCGCGTTCAATCGGTGGCCCTGAGAATTATCTGCGAAAGAGAACGCGCCATCCAGGCGTTCGTCCCCGAGGAATACTGGTCCATCACCGCCCATCTGCAAAGCGATGCACCGCCGCCATTTGCGGCCAAGCTCGTCAAAAAAGACGGCAAGAAAATCACCATTGCCGATGAGCAGTCAGCCTCCCGGATCGTAGAAGAGCTGCAGGCCGAAAAATTTGTGGTTGACAAGGTACAGAAAAAGACAACCCGCAAAAATCCGCTGCCTCCCTTTACCACCAGCAAACTGCAGCAGGAAGCCATCCGCAGATTACGCTTTACCGCCCGCAAGACGATGATCATCGCCCAGCAACTGTATGAAGGCATCGAGCTGAGTCCCGGGGAACCGGTCGGGTTGATCACCTACATGCGCACCGATTCCACCCGCATTGCCGCTGAAGCCGCCACCGAAGCCCGTCAGCTGATCCTGGAGCGCTTCGGCAAGTCCTACGCCCTGGAAAAACCACGGTTTTTCAAAAACAAGAAAAAAGTTCAGGACGCCCATGAAGCCATCCGGCCCACATCGGTTTTCAACAGCCCGGATGAAATCAAAGCGCATCTCAACGCAGATCAGCTGGCTCTGTACCGGCTGATCTGGCAGCGCTTCGTGGCCTCCCAGATGGCCCAGGCTCTGATCAACCAGATCTCCATAGCGGTTGCCGCCGGCGCCTACCTTTTGACTGCCAGCGGATCGGCGGTAAAATTTCCCGGGTTCATGGCCCTTTACATGTCCGTGGACGAAGAACTCGCCAGCCAGTCTGAAAAAGAAAAACCCAAATTACCGCCGCTTTCAAAAGGCACCGTTTTAAAGCTTGAGCGCCTGGACCCCAAGCAGCATTTTACCATGCCGCCGCCCAGATTCTCGGAGGCCTCGCTGGTCAAAGAGCTTGAAGAAAACGGCATCGGCCGGCCCAGCACCTATGCGGCCATCCTTTCCACCATCCGGGGAAAGGGTTACGTCGAGCTGGTCAGGGGATATTTTCGGCCCAGCGAACTGGGGTTTATTGTCAATGACCTGCTAGTGGAAAATTTTCCGGATATTTTTGACGTCGAATTCACCGCTAAAATGGAAGAAAGTCTGGATCGCGTCGAAACCCGCAAGATCCGCTATGAACAGGTGTTGTCCCGCTTTTACCGGGCGTTTAAAAAGCACCTGGACCGGGCCTCAAAGCAAATGCTCAGTGTCAAGGGGGTTGGCATCCCCACCGGACTCGAGTGCCCCCAGTGCGCAAAGCCGCTGCACATCAAAGTCGGCAAAAACGGGCATTTTTTGGCCTGCAGTGCATATCCCCAATGCACCTATTCCAGCGACTACACCCGTGATGAAAAAGGACAGGTGCACCCCGTCGCCCCGGTCGAAGAAGAGGCCACCGACCGGGTGTGTGAAAAGTGCGGCCGGCCCATGGTGGTCAAGCGCGGGCGTTACGGCGATTTTCTGGCCTGCAGCGGATACCCGGAGTGCAAAAACAGCCAGTCGCTGACCTCCAACGGCAACAAAATCGGCATCCAGTGCCCGGAAGAAAACTGCGACGGCGACATCGTGGAGCGCAAATCCAGGCGCGGAAAAATATTCTACGGCTGCAGCCGGTTTCCCGAATGCAAGTTCGCCACCTGGGACAAGCCCGTGGACCGGCAGTGCCCGGTGTGCGGCGCCCGGTTTATGGTGGAAAAAACCACCAAGAAAAGCGGGACCATCGTCACCTGTCTGGCCGAGGGATGCGGATTCAAAGAAAAAGCTTGACAATCGTCCCCGGGCCTGTTAATTTTTGTCAAAATTAGCTTGAAAGTTGTCTTCATGAATTTTGCCATTATCATCCTTAGCATTCTTATTCTGCTCCTCGTCGGGGTAGTCATTACCATCGACGAGGGCAAAGGGTTGATAATGGCCTAACTCTATCCAGCAGGCAAAAAATACAAACCGTTATCAACCCACCGCGGCTGATAACGGTTTTTTTTTGTCTGATTTTGTATCAAAGGAAAGAAAATGAAACTGACCGGTGCCAAGATTTTGATGGAAGTGCTCAAAGATGAAGGCGTGGATACCCTTTTCGGCTTTCCGGGGGGAGCCGTCATCGATATTTACGACGCCCTGGCCGAAACGGACATCAACCATGTGCTGGTGCGCCACGAACAGGGGGCCGTGCACGCGGCTGACGGGTATGCCCGGGCCAGCGGCAAAGTAGGCGTTTGCCTGGTAACCTCCGGTCCGGGAGCCACCAATACGGTCACCGGCATTGCGTCGGCCTACATGGATTCGATTCCCATTGTGGTGCTTTGCGGTCAGGTGCCGACCAGCTTGATCGGCAACGATGCCTTCCAGGAAGTGGACATCGTCGGCATCACCCGGCCCTGCACCAAGCACAATTACCTGGTGGCTTCGGTTGAAGACCTGGCCGCGACCATCAAGGAGGCCTTTCACCTGGCGCGCTCCGGCCGGCCGGGGCCGATTCTGGTGGACATTCCCAAGGATGTCACCAAGAACACCACCGACTATGCGCCGCTGGGTGAGGTCAGGATGAAATCCTACAATCCGAACTACAACCCCAATATGAAGCAATTGAAAAAAGTCGCTGCCCTGGTTGAAAAAAGCCAGCGTCCTCTGATTTTCGCCGGTGGCGGGGTGATTCTTTCCGGCGCCTCCGAAGAACTGACCCAATTTGCCCGCGCCACCCGCATCCCGGTGACCGCCTCTCTCATGGGGCTGGGGGCCTTTCCCGGGTCCGATCCGCTGTGGCTCGGGATGCTGGGCATGCACGGCACCTACCGGGCCAACATGTGCACCTCGGCTTGTGATCTGATGATTGCCATCGGCGTGCGCTTCGACGACCGGGTGACCGGCAAAACAGACGCCTTTGCCGCCCAGGCCCAGATCGTGCACATCGACATCGACCCCACCTCGATCCGCAAAAACATCCCAGTCAGCATTCCCGTGGTAGGCGACTGCAAAATCAGCCTGCAGCACTTGAACCGCCTCATCAACCGCCAAGACCCCGCAGAGCTGAACGAAAAACGCAAAAACTGGTTCGACCAGATCGATCAGTGGAAAAAAACCAACCCCCTGGCCTACCGCCAGGGGGAGATCATCAAACCCCAGTTCGTGGTGGAAAAGCTTTGGGAGCTGACCCGGGGCCAGGCCATCATCACCACCGAGGTCGGCCAGAACCAGATGTGGGCTGCCCAGTACTATCACTTTGACCGCCCCAATCACTTCATCACCTCCGGCGGGCTGGGCTGCATGGGCTTCGGCCTGCCGGCCGCCCTCGGGGCCCAGGTCGCCTGCCCCGATAAAATAGTCGTTGACATTGCCGGTGACGGCAGCATCCAGATGAACATCCAGGAGATGGCGACCGCCGTGCAGAGCAAACTGCCGGTCAAAGTGGTGATTCTGAACAACGGCTATCTGGGCATGGTGCGGCAGTGGCAGGAGCTGTTTTATGAGCGCCGCTATGCCTGCACCTGCATGGACTGCGCGCCGGACTTTGTAAAACTTGCCGAAGCCTACGGGGCCTGCGGACTGCGAGCTGAAAAGCCCGATGAGGTGGAGTCCGTGCTGGCCAGGGGACTTGAAACTCCCGGCCCGGTGATCATGGATTTTATCGTCGAAAAGGAAGAAGGCGTCTATCCCATGGTTCCGGCCGGGGCGCCGATCACCGAGATGCTGTTAGTGTAAGCAAAGGATCTTTATTATGGAAGCAGAAAAACACATCATGACCATGCTGGTGGACAATCAGCCCGGCGTGCTTTCCCGGGTGGTGGGACTGTTCAGCGGCAAAGGCTTTAACATTGAAAGCCTGTGCACGGCCCCCACCATGGACCCCCAGGTGTCGCGGATTACCATCGTGACCAAGGCCAATCCCCCGGTCATCGAACAGATTGAAAAGCAGCTGCGCAAGCTGATCAATGTCATCAAGCTCAGGGACATGACGGGTCCCCGGGCCGTCAAACGGGAAATGGCCCTGATTTGCGTGAACGCCAAGGCTGAACACCGGGCCGAGATTCTGCGCATTGTGGATATTTTCCGCTGCAAGGTGGTCGATACCGGATTTGAGCATTACATCATCGAAGCGACCGGTGATGAAGCCAAGTTGGCCGCTCTGATCAACCTGCTGCGGCCCATGGGCATCCAAAAACTGGCCCGCAGCGGAGCGCTGGCACTATACCGGGAACCAAACTAATAAAGCGAGGAGAACATGGCACAATTTGATTTTGGCGGCGTGATGGAAGAAGTGATTACCTCTGATGAATTTTCTCTGCAAAAAGCCCGCGAGGTGCTGGCGGATGAAACCGTGGCCGTTCTGGGATACGGCGTCCAGGGACCGGGACAGGCGCTGAACATGCGCGACAGCGGCATTCGTGTAATCGTCGGCCAGCGCCGGGGGGGCGACTCCTGGCAGCGGGCCGTGGCAGACGGCTTTATCCCCGGCGAAAGCCTTTTTGAACTGGAAGCAGCGGCCCGGCAGGCCACCGTCATCCAGTTTCTGCTTTCCGATGCGGGCCAGGTCGCCGCTTGGCCGCAGATCAGGGATTGTCTCAATCAGGGCGATGTCCTGTATTTTTCCCACGGATTCGGCATTGTCTACAGCGACCAGACCGGCATTGTTCCGCCCGATAACGTGGACGTGGTGCTGGTGGCACCCAAGGGCTCCGGGCGCACCGTGCGCACCAACTTCCTGGACGGTAGCGGTATCAATTCCAGTTTTGCGGTGTACCAGGATTTTACCGGCAAGGCCCGGGAAAGGGCCCTGGCCCTGGGCATCGCCATCGGTTCGGGGTATCTGTTTCCCACCACTTTTGAAAAGGAAGTCCACAGCGATTTGACCGGCGAGCGCGGAGTTCTGATGGGCTGTCTGGCAGGGGTCATGGAAGCCCAGTACCGCTTGCTGCGCCAGCATGGCCACAGCCCCAGTGAGGCCTTCAATGAAACCGTGGAAGAACTCACCCAGAGCCTGATCCGGCTGGTGGCCGAAAACGGCATGGACTGGATGTTTGCCAACTGCTCGACCACCGCCCAGCGCGGCGCCCTGGACTGGGCGCCGAAGTTTCGGGATGCCGTCGCCCCGGTCTTTGACGACCTGTATGCCAGGGTCATTTCCGGTGAAGAGACGCGCCGGGTGCTGGAAGCCAACAGCGCAACGGATTATCGTCAAAAGCTGCAAAAAGAACTGGATGCAATCAAAAATTCGGAGATGTGGCGCGCCGGCGCCGCCGTGCGCTCACTGAGACCGGAAAACCGAAAAAAAGGATAGACAGTCCATTATTTTGATGAACCCGCAAAAAAGTCATTTTCGAGCGCTATCAACCCTTTTCGGAAAAAGAGCGGTGAAGGGTTGCGCGTTAAAAATTGCAAGCTGTTTGAGGAGCTGGCGACGAGTTCTTGCAATTTAGCGAAACCCTTCACCGCTCCCGAAAAGGCTTGCCTAAGCGAGAAAATTCGACTTTTTGCGACTTCATCAATATTATAAAAAGCTGGAGAAAGATCATGGAACCCGTACTGCTTTACGACACCACCCTGCGCGACGGCACCCAGGGAGAAAACATCACCTTCAGCGCCGAAGAGAAGGTCAAGATTGCGCTGCGGCTGGATGATTTCGGCATCCATTACATCGAAGGCGGCTGGCCCGGCTCCAATCCCCGGGACATGCAGTTTTTCGATCTGGCCCGGCGGGTGAATTTCAAAACCAGCCGGCTGGTGGCCTTCGGCTCCACCCGCCGGCCCGGCATCCAGCCGGCCGAGGATGCCAACCTGCAGGCGCTGCTGGACAGTGAAACCCCGGCGGTGGCCATCTTCGGCAAAACCTGGGATCTGCACGTCGAGCAGGTCATGGACAACAGCCTGGAAGAAAATCTGGCCATGATCCGCGACAGCGTCCAGTACCTGAAAGCCAACGGACGTGAGGTCATCTACGATGCGGAGCATTTTTTCGACGGCTATAAAACCAATGCCGACTATGCCGTCGAGACGCTCAGCGCCGCCCTGGAGGGCGGAGCGGATTTTATCGTCCTGTGTGACACAAACGGCGGCAGCCTGCCGACTGAAATCGAGGCCATCTTCCGCACGGTGCGTACATCCATTGAAGCGCGTAATGGAAAAAGCAGCGCTGCCGGCGCGGTGCGCTGGGGCATCCATGCCCACAACGACTGCGGCCTGGCGGTGGCCAACTCCCTGGCGGCGGTCAATGCCGGCGCCGGCATGGTCCACGGGACCATCAACGGCTACGGTGAAAGGTGCGGCAATGCCGACTTGACTTCGATCATTCCCCTACTGGTGCTCAAAATGGATCGCCCCAGCGTGAGCCGTCAAAACCTGGCCAAGCTGAAACATCTTTCCCGGTTTGTCAGCGAAACCGCCAACCAGGTGCCTTTCAACAACCGGCCTTTTGTGGGCAAAAGCGCGTTTGCCCACAAGGGCGGCATCCATGTCAGCGCCATCATGAAAGTTCCCCGGGCCTACGAACACATGGATCCGGCCCTGGTGGGCAATCAGCGGCGGGTGCTGGTTTCCGATCTGTCGGGCAAAAGCAACGTGGAATTCAAAGCCCGGGAGCTGGGAATCGAGCTGGGCGGCAACGGGTACGACAGCAGCCAGATTGTCGCCGAAATCAAGCAGCTGGAACAGCAGGGCTACCAGTTTGACGTTGCCGATGGATCCTTCCGGATCCTGATGGAAAAATTTACCGATCAGTTTGAACCCCTGTTCTCCCTGGAGTCCTTCAGGGTGACCATCGAAAAAGACAAGGACCACCCGTGCACCTCCCATGCGACGGTGAAAATATCGGTGGGCAGCCAGCAGGAGATCACCGCCGCCGAGGGGTACGGTCCGGTCAGCGCCCTGGACAATGCCCTGCGAAAAGCCCTGGACAAGTTCTTCCCGGACCTGGACACCATGCAGCTGGTGGATTTCAAGGTGCGGGTCATCGACGGCGTGCGGGGAACGGCCGCCAAAGTGCGGGTGTTCATCGAATCGCGGGACCAGGATCAAATCTGGAGCACCATCGGGGTGTCCGAGGACATCATCGAAGCCAGCTGGCAGGCCCTGGCAGACAGCTTCCAGTACAAGCTGGCCCATGAAAAACGAATCCGCAGCCGGCCCACTCCCTCCCAGACGGAGCTGCCGCTGTTCGGCAATCAGGTGTAAGGGCCAAGGAGTAAACCAGCAATGCAAAAGAAAGGACCCCCTGCCGCAGGAAATCGATTCCTGCGGCCCATGCTCCCGGCGGCGATATTCAAACAGCGCGTCCATGGACAATCAAAGATCAAGCCTGATGAACACGTAAAAAATTAAGGGAACAAAAAGATGAGCAACCGCGTCATTATTTTCGACACCACCCTGCGGGACGGCGAACAGTCTCCCGGGGCCAGCATGAACACCGCCGAAAAGCTGAGACTGGCCACCCAGCTGGAAAAACTGGGCGTCGATGTGCTGGAGGCCGGATTTCCGGCCGCCTCTGAAGGAGACCTCGAGGCCGTCGCCCGCATTGCCGGCAAACTGCAGAAAACCGAAGTGGCGGCCCTGGCCCGCACTTCCCGGGAGGATATCGATCGGGCCTGGCAGGCGATCAGCCATGCGGCCAAGCCCCGCATTCACACTTTCATCGCCACCTCCGACCTGCACCTGGAATACAAACTGAAAATGACCCGCGAGCAGGTCATTGAAGCCGCCGTGCAGGCGGTCAAATACGCCCGCACCCTGACCGATAGCATCGAATTTTCGGCCGAAGACGGGTCCCGCAGCGACCGCGACTTTTTGTGCCGTGTTTTTGAAGCCGCCATCGAGGCCGGCGCCACGACCATCAACCTGCCGGACACCGTGGGCTATGCGGTGCCCGAGGAGTTTGCGGACCTGGTCAGCTATGTCATCGCCCACACGCCCAACATCCACCGGGCGACGCTCAGCGTGCACTGCCACAACGACCTGGGGCTGGCGACCGCCAACACCATCGCGGCCGTCAAGGCCGGCGCCCGCCAGGCCGAGGTTACCATCAACGGCATCGGAGAAAGGGCCGGCAACACTTCCCTGGAAGAGGTCGTCATGGCCCTGCACACCCGCAGAAATTTTTTGGAGCTGGACACCGGCATTCGCACCGAGCACATTCATCCCACCAGCCGCCTGGTCAGCATGATCACCGGCATCATGGTGCAGCCCAACAAGGCCGTTGTGGGCGCCAATGCGTTTGCCCATGAAGCCGGCATCCACCAGGACGGCGTGCTGAAAAACCCCATGACCTATGAAATCATGCGCCCGGAGACCATCGGCCTGAGCGCCAGCAAACTGGTGCTGGGCAAACATTCCGGCCGACATGCCCTGCGAACCCATTTAAAGCAGATGGGCTATGATCTTTCCGACGAGGAACTCAACCTGGTTTTTGACAAGTTCAAGGAGCTGGCCGACAAGAAAAAGCAGATTGTGGACGAAGACCTGGAAGTGATTGTTACCGAAGGCATCCTGCGCACCAGCGACGTGTTCAAGCTTGAATACCTGCACGTCACGGCGGGCACCACGGTGTTGCCCATGGCCAGCGTGAAGCTGGACATCAACGGCCGCAGCGTTCAGGGAGCCGGCTACGGCAACGGCCCCATCGATGCCGCTTTCAACACCATCGCCAAGCTGGCCGGCACCCAATCCGAGCTGCTGCGCTTTTCGATCAGTGCGCTGACCGGCGGCACCGACGCCCAGGGCGAAGTCACGGTGCGGCTGCGGGAAAACGGCCTGGTGGCTCTGGGAAAAGGTGCCGATCCGGACATCATCACGGCCAGTGCCAAGGCCTACGTCAACGGATTAAATCGCATGGAATACCTGAAAACCCATCCCGTCAAAGAAGCAGTGCTGGTATAAAGTCAGACTTCAAGGGTCCCGATGATGTCCGCCACGGCAGCGATGTTGTGGCCGGACAGAAAGCTCTCAAGACCCTCGATGATCTCGATGGTGGCCCGCGGGTTGACAAAGTTGGCGGTGCCCACCTGGACCGCCGCTGCTCCGGCAATTAAAAACTCCAGCGCATCTTCAGCCGTCATGATGCCGCCGATGCCGATAACGGGAATTTGCACCGCCTGCGCCGCCTGCCAGACCATGCGCAGGGCAACGGGTTTGATGGCCGGCCCCGACAGGCCCCCAATAACATTGGCCAGCCGGGGCCGGCGGGTCTCAATGTCGATGGCCATGGCGCTGATCGTATTGATCAATGAAAGGCAGTCTGCCCCGGCTGCTTCCACGGTGGCGGCGATGGCGCCGATGTCGGTGACATTGGGCGACAGCTTGACGATCAACGGCTTTGATGTCTGCTCGCGCACGGACCGGGTGACACTGAAGGCGGCCTTGGGATCGACGCCGAAGGCCATCCCCCCGGCCTTGACATTGGGGCATGAAATGTTGACCTCGATTCCGGCAACGGCCTCAACGGCGTCAAGGCGCCGGGCCAGCTGGGCGTACTCGGCTTCGAGTTGCCCGTAAATATTGGCGATGAGCGGAACGGTCAGCTGCTGCAGAAAAGGAATTTTTTGGGCGATGAACGCCTCGATGCCGACATTTTCCAGCCCGATGGCGTTGATCATGCCGCAGGGGGTTTCAACGATTCGCGGCGGCGGGTTCCCCTTGGCGGGCGCTGATGACAATCCTTTGACGACAATGGCGCCCAGGCGGTTCAAGTCCATCAGCGCTTCAAATTCCCGGCCGTAGCCGAAGGTGCCCGAGGCCGTCATCACCGGGTTTTGCAGCTTCAGCCCGCCGATGTCTGTCTGTAAATCCGGTCTTGTGGCCATTGCATATCCTGCCGTCTCATCCTGTTAATCATTGCCAAAGCGGTGCGTTTAGCGATATATAAATTATCCGCCCGCAATTGGCAAGTCGTTGTTGGCCATGGGTTCATTAAATGCTTCAGCCTTGAGGATTGCATCGAACAATGCCGTCTGCGCCGAGACATAACGCCGCTGAAATCGCCCTGATTTCCACGCCCTGGCCGCTTTACAGCCGCCCGTCCATTCAACTGGGCACTCTCAAGGCCTATCTGCAAACCCACAATCCTGACATCACGGTGGACGCCCATCACTTTTACCTGAACGTGGCCCGGGCCATCGGCTACCCGCTGTACCATGAAATTTCCGAGCGCACCTGGCTGGCGGAAACCATTTACGGGGCCCTGCTTTTTCCCGCACGCCGGGCCGGGATTGAAAAGCTGTTTTTGCGCGAGGCCGGCACGCGCTCCCTGGCAGGCCGTACAGGTCTCGGCAAGGTCGCAAGCCAGGTTAAAAAGGCCACCGAAGACTTTATCGACCGCTGCAACTGGGATGACTATCTGCTCGCCGGGTTTTCCGTATCGCTTTGCCAGCTGACCTCATCGCTGTACTTTATCAAACGCCTCAAGCAGAAATACCCGGACCTGACCGTTGTCATTGGCGGATCGACTTTTTCTGGTATGATCACGCAGTCTTTTTTTGACCACTTTGCCGACATCGACGCGGTGATCAACGGCGAGGGAGAGCTGCCCTTGAGCCGGCTGGTCGACTGCCTGGCAAAAGCCCCCCGGCTATCCACCCTGCCCCCCATCAAAGGGGTTGTGCTGGCGCAAGGCGCTGAAAGCAATCGGAGCACAGCGGAATTTCAACAGCTTCAATCGCTGAAAAACCTGCCCCCGCCGGACTATGACGATTATTTCGAGATGCTCAATTCATTCGGTGGCCGGGATGTGTTTTTCCCCACCCTGCCGGTTGAAATATCGCGCGGGTGCTGGTGGCAAAAATCGACTGAGAACAACGGCAGGACGGCCGGCTGTGCCTTCTGCAATCTCAATCTGCAGTGGACGGGATACCGTGCCAAGGATCCCCGCCAGGCGGCCGCTGAAATCGATCAGCTCACCGGCAGGCACCGCTGTCTGTCGGTGGCCCTGGTGGATAACGTTTTGCCCCTGAAGACCGCCCCGGCATTTTTTGAGAACCTGATCGATTTGAAAAAAGATCTGCACCTGTTTGCGGAAATCCGAGCCGCCACCCCCTTGGCGCAGCTCAGGCGCATGCGCCGCGCAGGCGTTCAGGAGCTGCAGATCGGCATCGAAGCCCTGTCCACTTCCCTGTTAAATAAGCTGCACAAGGGCACCACGGCCATCGCCAACCTTGAAATCATGAAAAATTGCGAAGCCCTGGGGATTGTCAATCGTTCCAACCTGATCCTGAATTTTCCCGGCAGCGATGAAAACGATGTGCGGCAGACCCTTGAAAACCTGGAATTCGCCCTGCCCTTGCGACCGCTGCGAACGGTGACCTTCTGGCTCGGTGCAGGAAGCCCGGTGTGGCAAAGTCCCGCAAGCTACGGCATCAGCGCGGTTTACAACCACCCGAACTGGAAATGCCTGTTCGCCCGCTCACTGGTTCAATCGGTGCCCTTGATGATCCAGGCCTACCGGGGTGACCGGGGGCGGCAACAAAAAATCTGGCGACCCGTCAGGCACAAGGTGCGCCAGTGGCGCAGATTTTATGAGCAGGCAGGTCGCAACGGCCGCCATCAGCCCCTGCTGAGTTTTCGCGACGGCCGCGATTTTCTCATTATCAGACAGCAGCGACCCGGCGCAGAACCCATGACCCACCGCCTGGTGGGAACCTCCCGGCAGATCTACCTGTTCTGCCAGCAGCAGCGTACCCTCAAGCGCATCCGCCAACGATTTTCGATCTTTTCGGAGGACAAAATTGTTGCTTTTTTGAAAATGATGGTCGATAAGAAACTGATGTTTGCAGAAAACGGCCGCTTTCTGAGCCTGGCGGTGCCGGTCAGCTCACCCCTTTAGCAGGTGAAGAGCGTCCTTTAAAATCAGAGCACCACTGCGAAAGCCCTTGCGGGGCATGATGGCTTCTGCATGGATTATTTAGCGGCCTGGCGGGCGGGAAAATTCGATTTTTTAAAAGTTGACGGATCAACCGCCTAAGTAGGCTTTTTTCACATCCTCGTTTTCACGCAGCTCTTCAGCCGGACCTGATAAAACAATATTGCCGGTCTCGATAACGTAGGCATGCTGGGCCAATGCCAGGGCCAGCCGTGCATTTTGCTCCACCAGCACAACGGTCTTTCCTTCGGAGTGGATGCTTCTGATAATGGCGGCAATTTCCGCACACATAATGGGAGACAGACCCAGGGAGGGTTCATCCAGGAGAAGCAGTTTGGGCGCCGACATGAGTGCACGACCCATGGCCAGCATTTGCTGCTCTCCGCCGCTTAGGGTGCCGGCCATCTGTGAAATTCTTTCCTTGAGGCGCGGAAAATGCTTGAAAACGATGTTTTCCAGATCATTTTGAACGGCGTTTTTGTCCTTCCGCAGAAAAGCCCCCATCATAAGATTTTCCAGTACAGTCATCTGGGGGAAGACACGCCGCCCCTCTGGAACCATGGCGATCCCCAGAGCATTGATTCTGTGGGGCGGCAACGCGTCTATGCGCTCCCTATGAAAACGGATTTCCCCCTGGGAAGGGTGATTCAATCCGCTGATGGCGCGCAGGGTTGTCGTTTTACCGGCGCCGTTGGAACCGATGAGGGTGACGATTTCGCCATCTTCCACGTTTATGGAAATGTTTCTGATGGCGGCAACCTTGTAATAATGAACCGTAATATCTTTAACCTCAAGCAGCAACTTTTCACCTCATCCAGATTTGCTTGCCAAAAGGATGTCCTCGGTCCCCAGGTAAGCATTGATGACGGCCTCGTTGTTCTGCACCTCAGAGGGCGTGCCTTCAACCAGTAGTGTCCCGAAATCAAGGACACTGATATAATCGCAAAGCTGCATGACAGATCGCATGTCATGTTCAACGATAAGAATGGTGATGCCCTGTCCGTGCACCTTGCGGATAAGATCGATCATATGGTCTTTTTCAGTGGGGGTCATGCCAGTCAAGGGTTCATCCAACAGCAACACCTTGGGTTCACAAGCCAGGGCGATGGCGACTCCCAGGGCTCTCTGAAAACCATGCGGCAGATTGGACGCCAGTTCACCGGCCAAGTGCGCCAGTCCCATAAACTCGATAATTTCCAGGGCCTTGGCGGCATTTTCTCTTTCTCTTTTTTGGGCCCGTCCGGTAATCACCTGCAAGACATTTTCCCGGATATGAAGGTGGCGGGCAACAGCGACATTTTGCAGAACCGAAAAATCCAGGAAAAGGGCCATGCGCTGAAACGTGCGTACCAACCCCATCGCAGCGATTTTGTTGGCGGCCAGACCGTCGATACGCTTGCCGGCATAATAGATTTCTCCCGCACTGGGCCGATACACGCCGCTGACAACGTTGAAAAGAGTCGTTTTGCCGGCACCATTGGGCCCGATGATGCCCCGGATCTCGCCATCCCCGATGGTAAGGTCTATATTCTTCAGGGCCGCCAGGCCGCCGAAGTATTTGCTTAATCCTTTTACTTCCAGTATCGCCACCGGTTGAATTTCTCCTTTGTTTGATGCGCTGATTGGCCCATGAGCATGGTTTTCAAGCCAACCGGCTGCTGCTATGTTTCGGCCGCGGGCAGATTGTTGCGTTTTTGCCATCGCGCCACAGACTTGCGGATCAATCCTTCAATTCCACCCGGCATGAATATCAGTGCCAGGGTCATGGACAGGCCAAAAAACAAAGGCCTAATCTGCACCAAAGGCCGTGAAAATTCAAAAAGGGTATGCATCACCGTAACGCCGATAAGAGGGCCCCAGAAAGTACTAGTGCCACCCACGACAACCCAGATCAACAAGTACAGCATGGTAACGATGTTGAACAATTTCGGATCGACGGCTCCCAGGCGATGGACCAGCACCCCCCCGGCAATACCCGCAAAAAAGCCGCCAATGGCACAGGCCATCAAGCGGTGGAGGGCAATATTGATTCCGGTGGAGGCCGCCAAATCGGGATCCATAGAAATCGCCTTGAAAGAATCCCCTATGTGCGATTTTTCAATCCGATACAAGCAATACAATACCAGCAGCATCACCCCCAGGCTGAAAAAGTAGTAGGGAATGCCTTCGCTGAAATCAATTCCGGCCACCACCGGGGGCCAAGGGATGTCAATGATTCCCGTGGACCCTCCAAAGGGATTGCGAAACTTGAGCCAGCTCAACCGGATCAGCTCTGCCAGGCCGTATGTGGCGATATAAAAGCCCCACCCCTTGGTCCTGAGCAATGGCGTGGTAATGGCCATTCCCACCAGGCTTGCGGCCACTCCTCCAAGAGGAATGGCCAGAAAGACGGGGATCCCGGCATTTTTGGCGAGCATGCCGCTGGCATAGGCACCGACACCGTACAGTACGACATGGTACAACTGCCAGTCGTGTACCGTAACGATCAACCGGTAGCTCTGGGCCAAGATGATGTAAATAAAGTACATCATCACGACTTCGATCGTATATGCCCTGGCAAAAAATGGCAGCGCACACAGCCCGATGATCACCGCAATCAAGGGCGTCAATCTCCATGGATTCAAGCTTTTTTCATTATGCAATGACACGTCCCATCAATCCCTGTGGTTTGATTGCTAATACCATTGCCATGACGGTAACGGAAACCATCACCGCAGTGACACCGTCGACTAACGTGGTAACAAAGGTTATTACAAAGCCGAAAATAATGGCCGCTAGCGTCGCTCCACCGACGCTGCCCATCCCGCCTACCACCACCACAATAAGGGCCGGAAGGATGATATGCCCCCCCAGTGAAGGGGTTACGGCATAGATGGTGGACATCAAACCACCCGCCAGGCCGGCATAGCCTCCGGCGACGGCCAGGGCCAGCGCTGTCATTCTATTGATGTTAATCCCTTGCAAAGCAGCGGCCTCGGGGTCCTGGGCGACAGCCCGTAAGGCCCGCCCAAGTCTGAAGCGCCGCATAAAAAACATGAGCCCTCCAATGGAGATGAAGGCAAAAGGAATTACCAGCACCCGCTGAAAAGACACGGCCGCGCCCATAAACCTTATGGCACGCATGTAAGGACTGGGAATGGGCCTTGACAGACCCCAGCCCCATATCTCGCCCACCAGCACCTCAAATACGAACATCAGCCCGGCGGTGGCGATAAATCCGGAAACAACGTCTCCCTGCAAAGGCCTGAAAACGCCCCGCTCAACAATGAGCCCCAGCACGGCACCCACCACCACCGCTGCCGCCACTGCCCACCAAAAAGGCCAGCCGGATAAGGCATAGAGGGCATAGACGGTATAGGCGCCCACCATAAAAAAATGCCCATGGGCCAGATTGGCCATCTGCATGACTCCAAACGCCAGGGTTAACCCTACGGCTATCAAAGCCAACATGCCGCTAGCCGCTACCGCATTGGCTATAGTTTGTATTAATAACTGGCTGGTCATAGCCTACTCCAATATCTGATGAAGTCGTAAAAAGTCGAATTTTCTCGCTTAAGCAAGGCTTTTCGGGACCATCATATCTGTTACTGTGCGAATTCGGGTTTGCGTTTCCAGGCGGTTATTCATCCAGGGGGGTGGAAGGCGAACACCCCACCCCCACCGGATTGTCGTTACTTGCGCTGGGTGTAATACTGCCCCCGATCTTTAACGGCTTTCATGACAATGGGCTTGATGGCCTTAAACCAGGGCTCGAAATTCAAGTGAGCGATGATGCGCTTGTCCTTGGCCTTGAGGTCGAACATGTTCATGGGAACCGGTTGTTCGATCATGTTCTGAATGCCGAACATCTCCTTGCCGCTCATGTGGCCCGGGCCAAGGATGGTTGGAAAGGACGGCATTTTTCTCAAAGCGGCCAGAATGGCGTCATTGGAGGGCCACTTGCCCGGAGTTTCCTTTCCGGCGACCTGGGCGCCGATGCACCATGGAATAAGCCAGACCACATGATCCCAGTCGATGCCGGTCATGCGGCGGTGCACGTCTTCAGGAGCTCCCGGTCCGTAACGTTTGTTCCACAGTCGCGTAAAAGACGCCTGCCAGGAATACTCGCCCCACCAAGGATCGTCCATCAGGGGAAAGCTGTCGATGGCATGCCGGGCGGCGGGATACTCGGGAGGAATCTTCGTCAGGTTGGTTTCCCAATCAGCGTAGTTCTGAACAACGACACCTTTGTAACCCTGCAAGTAGAGCTGCTCCCACAACAGGGTCTGGTATTCGGGCCAGGCCTCACAAAGGCTGATGACATCAGGCTTGCTGGCCATCAAGGCGGTGGCGATGGGAGCAAAATCGGTCGTGTCCACGGAGAAAAACTTTTCGTAGACGATCTCGAATCCCATGGCGATGGCCGCACCGATCTCCCAGGCCCCCACCTGACGCGACATGATGTCATCCTGGGTGGTCAACGCGTAGCGCAGGGGCCGGCCCAGTTCTTTTTCGCTGGGTAAAACCATTTTGGCGATCAGCGCGTTGAACATGTTACATTGGGGTGTGACATCTCCACCGGCAACCACGTAAGGTCTGTTGGGATTCATATCCGTAGGCACCAGGGAAGCATAGATCACTTTGTGCTTGGTCAGAAAAGGAGCCGTGGCATTGGCCGGATCTCCGCCGATGGCGTTGATGAATTTAACATCGTGTTCAAGCACCAGTTGCCGGGCCCCCTGGAGCGCTTTGGAGGCGTTGGCCTCATCGTCAAAGGTATACATCTTCAACGGGTACCTTTTCCCGCCCACGAGAAGTCCGCCACTTTTATTAACAGCGTCGATCCAAATTTGGTTTCCGGTAAGCCCCGGCAGCCCCCAGCCGGCATCAGGGCCTGACAAGGCGGCAAGGAAGCCCACGTTGATGGTTTCCCCCTTGGGATACTTCTTTCCGATCTGCTGGTCCGGCAGGTGGCTTAAAAGAATAAGCTCATCCTGGCTGAGGCCGGCAGACTGCTGTGCCAGAGCGGCTGGCGGTAAGGCCACGATCAATCCAGCCACCACCAGGATTGCAACTACCATTTCTATTAATTTGTGTCTTTTCATCCATTCCCTCCTTTCTTTAATGAGATGTTGTTGGCGAGGTTGGTTCTGGCCTGCTTGCATACAATCGGGTGACAATGATTGTGTACCGGAAAAGTAAATGGCCAATAATGTTAATTAAAGGCTTCAAGGTTCCCACTTCAATATAAAAAAAGGTGAGATAGGCGGAAAAGTTTATAGTTGTGTATTATATTTCAAAATCTGTTGTCAAGTGTTTATTTCATATGCTAAAACAATCATATAGAAAAAGAAAAATCCAGCAATTAATAAAGGTTTGAAAATCCAGTAGCAGACAGTCCAACCCGAAATTATTATTATATTTAATTTTAACAATGGATTACATTGCATTTTACATATCATTGCAATGGTTCCTAATAGAATATTTTTGGTCATTAAATAAACACCATTTAATTTCGCACAAAAACATACATTCGGTATGAGCTTAGAAATGTACGCTTTATTACAGCCAGCGGGCAATATAGACGCTCAAAGCAATCTTCCGGTTTGACCGTAACGCACTGCCGTGCTATCGAAACTTCATTATGCTCGACAAAAGGAAAAGCCTCCTGGCGATTCCAAATTGTTAAATTTCACTAAAAATAGGAAGCAATATGGACACAAGCGCCCTCGAAAAAGTTATCAAATTGGATTTTTGGTCATCCTCCGTCGAACCGCAACCCCTTGGAGGTGGCATTACCAACACCAACTTTATCGTGGAAGATGAAGGCCAGCGCTTTGTTGTGCGGGTGGGAGAGGATATTCCCGTTCATGGAGTAATGCGGTTCAACGAGATTGCCGCCGCCCGTGCCGCTCATGCCGCCGGCATCTCCCCTGAAATCGTCTACAGCACAGAGGGAATCTTTGTCATGCGCTTCATTGAGGGGCACACCCTAACGGAAGAGGAGGTGCGCCAGCCGCAAAACCTCGAGCGCATTATCGGCTTGATCCAGGTCTGCCATAATAAAATACCAACACATTTTCGCGGAGCCGCACTGGTCTTCTGGCCGTTTCATGTATGCCGCAACTATGTTCAAACGGCCCGGGAAGGCAACAGCCGGTTAACGGATCTGCTCCCGCGCCTATGGGACATGAACGCCGAGCTGGAAAAAACGGTTGGTGAAATCCGGCTGGTGTTCGGGCACAATGATCTCCTGGCAGCCAACTTCATAGATGATGGGCAGCGCCTGTGGCTTCTGGACTGGGATTACGCAGGTTACAATGCCGCGCTTTTCGATCTCGCCAATTTGGCGTCCAACAACGGGTTATCTCGACAACAGGAAAACTGGGTCCTGGAGCAATACTACCGGCAAACAGTAACGGACCAGCTACGGCGCCGCTTCGCTGCCATGAAGTGTGTCTCATTGCTGCGTGAAGCTCTATGGAGTATTGTTTCTGAAATTTACTCTACTCTTGATTTCGACTACGTTGAATACACCTCTAAAAACCTTGCCCGTCTTGATTCTGCTTACGAAGCTTTCCGGCAGCTGGACTGATACATGGCATAGGCGACGAGCGCCAACGATCACCTGCCATGGGCGCTTGTTATGGTGTCGGAAGCAATGTTCGTTTTTGATTAAATATGAACCCTATTCAGGCGCCAACGGTCATGAAAGATTCTGGAGTCCTTTTTCCAAATAAAGATAAATAAATCTATATCATATTGATTTAACAAGAATATATTCTCTTCCTGCCATACGCCTAATGCAAACAGAGCGCCTACATCAATTGTTTGTTTTTAAGATGAAAATTTTCACTTGACATCATAAACAAACATGCCCTATAGAAACCTCATCAATTTTTTCCACTGGAGAGAAAAATACAATTTTGAAAGCTCCGAATCCCATGTTACCGGCGGAACGACAGCAATACATCCTTGAAATTCTTAGGCAGGAGTTTACTGTCCGCAGTTCTCAGCTAAGTGAGTCACTGAACGTATCAGAGATGACCATTCGACGAGATCTCGATGCCCTGGAACGCAGCGGAATGGTAGAGCGCACCTATGGCGGTGCGGTTTATCGACAGGAGCGTATAGCGACAAAGTTTCACTATAAAAGCAGCATCAAGGAAAATCTGAAAGAAAAACAGCAAATCGCCCGCAAAGCCGCCGCAATGATTGAGCCCAATGACGTTATCTTCTTGGGTGAAGGGACCACGGCAGCTCTCATTATCCGCTATCTCGAAGCCGGGCTTCCCTGTACCGTGTTTACCAATAATCTTGGGGTCACCACCGAAGCGAATGGTACCAGCGCCGAAATTATTTTTCTGGGAGGCACATACAACCCGGCCACAAATGCTCTGGCCGGACCTTTGACCATGGAGATGATCCGACAGGTCAATGCCACCAAGGTGTTTTTTGGTGCTGATGCGCTTAGCCTCAGCGCCGGTATGACCACCCCCGATTTCGAAATCGCCGTTATTGACCGAACAATGATCAAGTATACTCATGGGCGCGTAATTGTTATGGCCAACCACACAAAATTCGGCCTGGTGGCCCAGATGTCCATTGTGCCCCTCAAACAAATTGATGTCTTAATCACTAATCGCAAGATACCTGAAGATTTCCAAAAAGAACTCGATTCACTGGGGGTGCAGATAATCATTGCCTGATTTTTTTGACTCCTGCACCCAACTCTTTACAGGAGAATAACAATGAAAGACAGTGCGCAAGTAGTCATTATCGGCGGAGGGATCGTGGGATGCTCCACGGCCTACCACCTGACAAAGATGGGATGGCAGGATGTGGTCATCGTGGAAAAAAACGAGCTGACCAGCGGCTCCACCTGGCATGCGGCCGGGCTGGTGGGTCAGCTGCGCTCGGAGCGCAACGTCACCCGCATGCTGCAATACAGTGTCAGCCTGTATGAAAAGCTGGAAGAAGAGACGGGCTTGACCACGGGTTGGAAGCGCACCGGCTGCCTGCACCTGGCCAGCACCCAACAGCGGATGTACGAGCTTAAAAAGGGTGCGACCACCGCCCGCAGCTTCGGCCTGGAGATGCACATCATCACACCGCAGGAAGCCTACGACCTTTGCCCCATCATTTCCCTGGAGGGCATCATCGGGGCGGCGTTCATGCCCACCGACGGCCAGGCCGACCCCTCCGGCATCACCCAGGCTTTGGCCACAGGGGCCCGCAACCGGGGTGCTGAAATTTATCGCCACACCCTGGTGACCGGCTTTGAATTCAAAAACAAGCGGGTGACCGCGGTTAAAACCGACAAGGGCGACATTGGCTGCGACATCGTGGTCAACTGCACCGGCATGTGGGGCTACCAGGTCGGTGAGCTGCTGGGGGTCAACACCCCGGCGGTGCCCTTCCAGCACCAGTATGCCGTCACTAACCCCATCAAGGACATGCCCCGGGACCTGCCCACCATCCGCGACAAGGACAACCTGATTTACTACAAGGAGGAGGTCGGCGGCCTGGTCATGGGGGGCTATGAAAGAAACGGCATCCCCTGGGCCGTGGACGGCGTGCCCAACGATTTCGCCTCCAATCTGCTCAATTCCGACTTCGACCACTTCATGCAACTGGCCGAACCGGCCACCAGGCGCACCCCTTGCCTGGAGCAGGCCGGCATCCGCCAGCTGGTCAACGGCCCCGAAGCCTTCACCCCCGACGGCGATGCCATCATGGGCCCGGCCCCCGAACTGGACAACGTGTTCGTGGCCGTGGGATTTAACGCCTTCGGGATTGCCGCCGGCGGCGGTGCGGGCCGTATGATGGCCGAATGGATCATCGAGGGGGAACCGAGCCTGGACATCTGGCCCCTGGACATCCGCCGCTTCGGCCCCTACCACAAAAGCCGCGCCTACAACGTGGCAAGGACCCGGGAAATTTACGGCAAGCACTACACCATTCACTGGCCCCACGAGGAGCACAGCTCCGCCCGGGGCGTGCGCCGCAGTCCCCTGTATCACCTGCTCAAGGAAAAAGGTGCGGTTTGCGGCGCCAAGTACGGCTGGGAGCGCGCCAACTGGTTTGCCCCCGAAGGGGTGGCCCCCGAAGACGAACTCACCTTCGAGGTGCCCAACTGGTTTGAACACGTGGGCAACGAGCATCAAAACGCCCGGGAAAACGTGGTGCTCATCGACCAGTCGTCCTTTTGCAAGTTTGAAATAGACGGACCGGGATCCATGGCCTTCTTGAACCGCCTGTGCGCCAACCAGATCGACCGGCCCGTGGGCAAGGTCATCTACACCCAGATGTGCAATGAGCGCGGCACCATCGAGTGCGACCTGACGGTGGGCAGAATCGCCGCCGACAGGTTTTTCCTGGTGGTGGGCACCGCCTTTGGCCGGCGGGTGGCCTGGTGGCTTAACAACCACCTGCCCGCCGACGGTTCGGTCAACTTCACAGACGTCACTTCCGCCTACGGGGTCATCAACGTCATCGGCCCCAAATCCCGGCAGTTATTGCAGCGCCACGTGAAAGAAGACATCGGCAGCGAGGCCTTTGCCTTCGGCACCTTGAAAGATATCGCGGTGGGCTACGCGCCGGTGATGGCCTGGCGGGTGACTTACGTGGGCGAGCTGGGCTACGAGCTATACGTCCCCGCCGAGTTCGCCGTCCATGTCTACGAGACGCTGTGGGACAGCGGCCAGGACCTGGGCATCGCCAATGCCGGCTACCGCGCCATCGGCTCGCTGCACCTGGAAAAAGGATATGCGGACTGGGGTTCGGAGCTGACCCCCGAATACACGCCCTTTGATGCCGGCCTGGGTTTTTGTGTGGCTCTGGACAAGGAGGACTTTATCGGCAAGGCGGCCCTGGCCAAAGTCAAAACCGAAGGCCCCCGCTGGAGGCTTTGCTCCTTCACTATCGATGCCGGAATCCCCCTGATGCTCCAAAGCAGTGCGCCCATTCTTAACAACGCCAAAGTGGTCGGGGTGACCACCAGCGCGGGATATGGATACACCATCAAAAAGAATATCTGCTACGGATATCTGCCCGCTGACATGGCAGACGCTTCTGCGAGCTTCGAGATCGAATCATACAAGCAAACATACCCGGCCAGGCTTGCATCCAGCAGAGCCCTCTACGACCCGCAGGGCAAAAAGATGCGGGCCTAGAACTTATAGGAAAAGGACAAAATTGTTGCTTTTTTGAAAATGATAGTTGATAAGAAGCTGATGTTTGAAGAAAACGGGCGCTGTCCGGTCCTGGCAGTGCCGATAAAGCCCGCTGACTGAATGATTCTGAGAAAAGGAGGATGCCATGGGCGAATCCACCCGTCTGGATCGGGTCTTTGACATCATCATCAAACGGATGGTCAAAACCGGCCAGGCACCCCATTACACGGAAATCGCCGCTGAACTGGGAGTGCCTGTGGAAGAAGGCCGCAAGGTCATGCACGAGCTTTTCACCGCCGGCGTTCCCGGCTGGCTGTTTCCCAAAACGGATTTTATCACCTCCTTTGCCCCCTTTAACCATCTGCCCACCCAGTATCGCATCACCATCGACGGTCAGCAGAAATGGTTCGGCCAGTGAGGCTTCGAATCGCTGGCAGTTTGCTGGCTGTTTCCCGGCAAAACCGTGCAGATCGATGCTCCCTGTCTGGACTGCGGCGAACCGCTGCAGGTGCAGATGCGCGACGGTGAGATACTGGCCGCCGAACCGGTGCAGATAACGGGCTATGTGTCGGTTCCGTTTCGCAAGTGGTTTGAAGACATCCCCTATGCCTGAGCGACCATGAATCTCTTCCGGTCGGAAGAGCATGTGCGCAACTGGTCCGGGTTTGTCGCCGGCACCGAGGAGGGCATGATTCCTTTGAATGATCTGGTCAAACTTTTTTCCGGCAATTATTTTCGGCGCCGCCTGGACGGCAACTGGGTTTCCAACAGCCGGCAATACGCCATGGAAATGATCGCATCGTTTGCAGAAATAGGCAAAACCGGACCTTTCTGGCAACTGAAAGGCTGAAATTAAGAATGATGGTCCCGTAAAGGCTTTTTTCGGGCGACATCAACCCTTTTCGGGAAAAGGCTTCTCCAAGCGAGAAAATTCGACTTTTTTACGGCTTCATCAAGAAAATTGTTGATCTGAATTCTTTATGGCAAAAGAAATTCTCATCGTGGATGACGAACCCAACGTGGTCGTGTCCCTCCAGTTTTTGATGGAACAGCAAGGCTACCGGGTCCTGGTGGCAGAACGCGGCGAGGATGCCTTGGACCTGATTTACCAGTACAAACCGGATCTGGTGCTGCTGGACATCATGCTTCCGGGAATTGACGGCTATGAGGTTTGTGAAATTGTCCGGTTGAACCCCGAGTATCGCAACATCAAAATAATCTTTATCACCGCCAAGGGACGTGAAGAGGAAATCGCCAAGGGCCTCTCACTGGGAGCAGACGCCTATATCACCAAACCCTACTCCAATGCCGAGCTTGTCGCTCAGGTCAATGCGCTTTTAAAAAAATCTTCCGATGAAACCGGGAAATGAAGCTGTCGCCCGCCCCGCGGTGGGACAGGCTATAGCGGCAAGAGGTTGTTGGCGCTGTCAAAGCTAAAATCTGATGGTCCGCGGATGATTTCCAGATCCGATCGTTTGCCAAGCGCTTCTTCGTAGGCGCTGGAGACTTCCACGGTTTCCAGCTGCAGGGTGTTTTTAATCCTCACGATTTTGCTGTCCTGTGACGGGATGCGTCCAATGCAGGCAAGGGCGGCTTCCATAGCCTGCCGATCGGTGTCAAAGTGCATGGGAACGGCGGCCTTTTCCAGGCTGATGCCGGCAATGCAGTTTTTGTAAGTGGCGTCAAAATCGATTCTGTCCACCAGCCGGCGGGTGGTGATATCCGCCAGACCGATGCCGATGGCATTGCCCATACTGGCGGCGGTCAGATCGCGCACAAAAATCCTTTTGACCCGGGCCGGATGCTCAAAAGCGCCCAGCAGGTCCCGGTTTCTGCCGGTGATATTGGGGTCCATCCCTATCCCGCTGATGTCCTTTCCCATTTCGTCGACAATCAGCAGATCGATCTCGTTGAAAGGCAGCCGGGCCATCATCTGCTTGGCTTTCCGTAAAAGCGCCTTTTCCCGGGCCTCAATCTCATCGGGCAGCAAAACGGCAATCCCGGCCGTTCGGCCATAGGCGTTTTCCACAATTCCCACCCCGCACAGAATGGGCGCGCGTTCCAGCACCAGCCGGGCGGCATCGGTAATCAGCCGGTAAAACCCGCAATCCACGGCAGCCTGGTGATAAAGCTGCGCCCCGATCTGTTTGCCCATCCCGACGCTGAGCATCTTCATCAGTCCGCTTTCAATGGGGGCTTTGAACTTGGTGTGGCATTTAATGCGGTTGACCACCACGATGTGATCAGCGGTCAGGGCGTTTTTGTCGACAAGCACCGGCACTCCGCTTTCTGTGGTGCCGACTTTTTCCACCTCCATGGAAGACAGGATCGGCGCCTGCAGCGCGGATTCGGTGATTCCCAGCTGTTGCAGCACGCAAAGCTGCCCCTGGGCGGTGGCGCCGCCATGGCTTCCCATGGCCGGGAAGATAAACGGCCGCGTCCGGCGGGATTTAAAATATTGCACCAGGCCGCACAGGATATCGCCAATGCCGGCAATCCCGCGGCTGCCGGCGGCGATGGCCACCCGCTGGCCCGGCTGGAGCGCTGCTGAAGACAATTTGCTGAGCTCGCTTTTCAGGGCTGCCCGAACATCCGGCAGCTGTGTGGCGTCGAATCGCTGGCGAAGGCGGTATATGCGGGGGAGGTCCATGTCCTTAAAGACTCTGCATCGGTCTGGGTTAATCATAGCTGTATTCAATCAATGACGGCCTTGTAAAAAGTCATTTTCGAGCGACATCAACCCTTTTCGGGAAAAGAGTCGTGAAGGGTTGAGCGTTAAAAATCGCAAGCCATTTTTGGGTGTTATTAATACTTCTTGCGATTTAGCGAAACCCTGAACGGCTCCCGAAAAGGCTTGCTAAAGCGAAAAAATCGACTTTTTACGACTTTATCAATTGATTATAGACCAATTATTTCGCAGACCGCAAGCGGGGATCGTGAAAAATCCCTTTACCTCAAAACCGGGATCGTATAAAAACCCGAAAAGGCTTGCGAAGCGAGAAAATAGACTTGTTACGGGTTCATCAAATCATGAACCGACAGGATTACTTTTTTCAAGGACGCGATGGGGATTTCCATTGCATCGACTGGGGAGGAACGGGCCCTGTGGCTCACTTCTCCCACGCCACCGGTCTGTGCGCGGGGGTCTACACACCGTTTGCCCGGCGGTTGGCTGGCGCGCTGCACGTCATCGGCATGGATGACCGCGGCCACGGCAAAACCACCGCTGCGGCCGATCCGCGCCACCTCAGCAACTGGGACGTTTTCGCAGATGATCTGGCATGCTTTTTTGAGCACCTGGGTCGTCCGGTGATCGCCATGGGCCATTCCCGCGGAGCGGTGGCCAGCCTGCTGCTGGCGATCAGGCGGCCCGAACTGGTTCGCGCCCTGGTGCTCATCGACCCCACCCTGCTCCCGCTTTCCTGGATGTGGTGGTGGTATCTGGCAAAAAAAACGGGCCTGGCCAGTCGGGTGCCCATTGTGGCCACGGCGGCGAAACGCAAAAACGGGTGGCCGGATCGCGAAAGCGTTCTGGAGGCCTATCGCAAAAAAGCGGTCTTTGGCAGCTGGCAGGATGAATTTTTGCAGGCTTACATCGCCGACGGCACCCGGCAGACGGACAGCGGCAGCGTTGAACTGTGCTGCGATCCGGCCTGGGAGTCAAGGTGCTTTGCCGTTTGCCCCCACGACATCTGGCGCCACGTTTCCCGGCTCAAGCAGCCCACCCTGGTACTGTACGGCGCGGATTCCGACACGTTTCTGGCCCCGGCGGTACGCCGTTTCAAATCGGCCGTGCCCCAGGCGGTTTTTAAGTGTTTTGAAGACACGGGGCATTTCGTGCCCATGCAGCGGCCGGATGAATCCGCGGCGGCCATCCTCGCTTTTCTCAAAAACAAAGCCCTTATCTGAAATAATTCATATTGGGCCGGGTCAGGACATCGGGCTCGCGGCTGAAAAAGCCGGTGATCACCGCTTCCAGCGCCGAGAAATCCCCGGCCGCGGTGATCTGGGAGTACAGGGTGTGGCCGAAGCGGAAATTGGCGGCAAAAAAATAGGCAAAGCGCCGAAACCGCCGCAAGGCGGCTGTCGAATCATAGTGTTTCTGCAGCAGACCCATCAGTTCCAGCGCACTGTGCCTGAAGATATCCGGTTGCGGCTGCAGGTCCTCGAGCCATTCGGCGAATATCCAGGGACGGGCAATCGCCATGCGTCCGAGGGCCACCCCGTCGCAGCCGGTCTGGCGGATCATCTCCAGGCACCCGGCGCGGTCGAACACATCGCCGTTGCCGAAAACAGGAATTGAAACGGCCTGCTTGACCTGCCCGATGTATTCCCAGCGCGGCGGCCGCGAGCGCCGGTCCGGCGCCACCCGCGGATGAAAGATAAGCGCGTCGGCTCCGGCGGACTCGAAGCGCCGGGCCAAATCGACAGCGATGCGGGGATCATCCTGCCAGCCGGTGCGAAATTTTACGGTCACTGGAAAAGACACGGCTTTGCGCACCGCCGCTACAATATCCATTGCGCGCTCAGGATCTTGCAGCAGGGCGGCGCCGCAGTTGCTGCGGCAGATGGCGGTGTCGGCGCAGCCGAAATTGATGTCCACCCCGAACAGGCCTTCGGCTTCAATCCTGCGGGCCGCCCGGGCCATGGTGCCCGGATCGTTGCCGAATATCTGGATGCTCAGCCGTTCGCATTCTTCATCGCGCCACCGGAAATACGGCGACACATGACGGTTTTCATGGGGGATGGCCTTTGCGCTGCACATCTCGGAAAACAGCAGCCCGCAGCCGCCAAAGCCGGCGACCAGTTCCCGGAATGCGACATGCCCCAGGAAGGTCATCGGGGCCAGCACCAGCCGGCGGCGGATGGACCGGCTTCCGATGGCCAACGGTCGCCGCAGATATTGGGTTAGCTCTTCAAGCATCGGGCATCCAAAATGACCGCCGGGTGAACTCGTGGCGGATCAGGCATTTTCCTTTATGGTCTTTCTTTCCCCTCGTCGAATGTGTTAAGATAGTCCAGGCGGCTTGCCGGCTGAAATGCAACCTTGTTTTCAACCATCAGCGCGACTGTCTTTTTGAGTGCAACCGGACAAATCGAGGTGGACCATGGCTTCATCGCATCGACGGCTGATCCCGGACTCCCTGCAGGACCTGTTCATCAAATCGCTGGCGCCCCTGATACGGCTTTTTGCCAGGCTGGGGTTGAGCCCCAACGCGTTTACCGTCGCCGGCGTGATTATTACCGGCTTTTCAGCCGCCGCCTTTCTGGTGGGTTCCGTGCGCCTGGCAGGCCTGCTGCTGCTCGCTGGCGGTCTGTGCGACACCATCGACGGGCTGCTGGCCCGCACCAGCGGCAAGGCGACGCGCTTCGGAGCCCTGCTGGATTCCACCGTTGACCGCTACTCCGAATTTATCATGTTTTTCGGTATTAGCGCTTATTTTATCTCCTGTAAAGATTACGGCACTTCCGCCGCTGCATTTCTGGCCCTGTGCGGCTCATTTATGGTCAGCTACATCCGCGCCCGTGCCGAAAGCCTGGGATTTGAAGCCAAAATCGGCCTCATGCAGCGCCCGGAGCGTATCGTGCTGATCGGACTGGCAGCGCTGCTGCATATCATGGCCCTTAAAGGCGCCATCTGGCTGGTGGCCCTGCTGGCCAATTTCACCGCCCTGCAGCGAATACGCCATGTTTACAAACAGGACCCGGCCCTGATAGAGCCGGATCCGGTAATCGAGAGGTAGACGATGTCGGCTTTAAAACCTACCACCAGCGGCGCCACCTATGATGTGATCATCGTCGGCGGTGGGCCGGCCGGTTTGCTTGCCGCCCATTACCTGAGCGAACACTCCGACTGCCGGGTGCTGCTCATTGAAAAGGGGAAAAATCCCCATAAACGCGCCTGCCCGGTTGCCGCCTACCACGAGTGCCGCAAATGCAAACCCTGCAATATTCTCAGCGGCATCGGCGGAGCCGGTCTTTTCTCGGACGGCAAGTTGAACTACATCTACAAGCTGGGCAAAACCGACCTGTCCCAGTTCATGCCCATTGACCGGGCCGAAGCACTGATCAATGAAACCGAACTGATTTTCAACAGGTTCGGCATGGACGGCCCCCTTTATCCCACCGACATGGAGGCTGCGCGGGACATCCGCAAGCGCGCCAAACGCCATGGCATTGATCTGCTGATCATCAGGCAAAAACATCTGGGCAGCGACCGGCTGCCCGATCACATTGCCGCCATGGCAGATCATATCCGCCGCGCCGGGGTGGTGATCCACACCTCTGAGGAAGTGCGGCAGGTGCTGGTTGAAAACAGCCGCGTGACCGGGGTGGTGACCAACCGCAAAAAATATTCCGCCAGCCACGTCATTCTGGCTCCGGGAAGGGTGGGGGCTGAATGGATCGGCAACCTAGCCCAGAAACACGGCATCGGACTGCGGCAGCGCGGCATCGAGGTCGGCGTGCGCGTCGAGGTGCACAACGAGATCATGCAAGATCTATGCGACGTTATCTATGATCCGACCTTTTTCATCCAGACCGGCAAGTATGATGACCAGACGCGGACCTTCTGCACCAACAGGGGCGGGTTCGTCACCCTGGAAAATTACAGCCGCTTTGTCTGTGTCAACGGGCATGCCTACCGTGACAATAAATCACGCAACACCAACTTCGCTTTTCTATCCAAGGTGGTGCTCACCGAACCGGTCACCGACAACCAGGCTTACGGGGAATCCATCGGCAGCCTGGCCACCCTGATCGGCGGCGGCAAACCGATCCTGCAACGTTTCGGCGACCTTAAGCGAGGACGGCGCAGCACCTGGAACCGGATCCATAAAGGCTATATCGAACCCACCATGACCGACGTGGTCTGCGGCGACATCGCCATGGCCCTGCCGGAACGCATCCTGGCCAACATCACCGAAGGGCTGGAAAAACTCAACAACGTGATACCGGGAGTGGCCAACGACGAATCCCTGCTCTACGCCCCTGAAATCAAGTTTTTTGCCACCCAGGTGGAAACCTCCAAAGACTTGGAAACCACAATCAGGGGCCTGTACGTGGCCGGCGACGGACCCGGAGTGGCCGGCAACATCGTCTCGGCCAGCGCCACCGGCCTGATCCCGGCCAAGGCGATCATCGCCCGGCGCTGAATGGAATCCCCCCTAAACAACCCGTATAAAAGCTTCGCCCTCGCCGACCACCTCGCCGATGCAAACGGCATCTTCAGCACCGGCCTGTTTGAGTGCTGCCAGGATATCATCGACCCGGTCGGGCGGCAGCGACAGCAGCAGTCCGCCGGATGTCTGGGGATCAAACAGAAGTTCCTGGGATTTACCTGAACGCCCGGCAGTCATTTGCCAGAACCCCTCGGCAAGTTTGCGGTTGGCCAGATTGCTGCCGGTGGTCTCCCCTTTGCGGTACATTTCAACGGCGTTGGGATAAAAGGGCAGCCGGTCAAATTGAAGTTCAATCTGCACCCCGGAGCCATGGGCCATTTCCAGCGCGTGACCGAGGATACCGAAGCCGGTGACGTCGGTGCAGGCATGGACCCCGAATGGCAGAACGGCGGCCATGGCTTTCCCATTGAGCTGGGCCACCCGGGGCAAAATGGCCTCCAGCTCCGGGTAAGGCAGCTTCCCGGAACGGCCGGCGTTAAAAAGCACACCGGTTCCCAAAGGCTTGGTGAGAATCAGGGCGTCTGCCGGCCGGCAGCCCCGGTTGGTGAGAATGCGTTCGGGATGCACCCGGCCCGTCACCGCCAGCCCATACTTGGGTTCATTGTCATCCACCGAGTGACCCCCGGCCAGGCAGGCCCCGGCTTCGCTGACTTTATCGCCGCCGCCGCGCAAAATTTCCTTGAGCACCGACATGTCCAGCTTGGACGCCGGAAACATTACCAGGTTCAGGGCGGTTAACGGTCGCCCTCCCATGGCATAGATGTCGGACAGCGAATTGGCTGCCGCGATCTGGCCGAACCAGTAGGGATCATCCACCGGGGGAGTGATGTAATCCACCGTGCTGATAACGGCGATATCGGATGTCAACCGGTACACGGCCGCGTCGTCACTGGTCTCGTATCCGACCAGCAGATTATCGTCATCGGGCGGCTGCAGGCCACTGAGCGCTTCCGACAGATCCGTCGGACCGATTTTGGCCGCTCAGCCGCAGGTTCGCGACAGCCCCATCAAGGTTTTTTTGCGGGCAAACAGCATTGCTGGACTCCTTGCAAAGTGCTCAACACGTCAGGACAGATCACTGCAAATCAGGCGCGCCATGCATTCCGGTTGCGCTCCATCGTCCGTTGGGGTAAAAAAGCTAAAAGTATAGCAAAACTAAAGATCAAATTCACCAATGTCAACCCAGGGGCACTCGCAGGACCGGTAAAATAAATGGGTTGCCGGTTTTTTTAATTGACATGCGAAACCCCAATTTCTATACTCCGGCGCAAAATGACCGTGATGCCATTGCGCTTCAACCCGCAATGCACAATGCTGAATTACAACCCCTTATCATTCAACCAACAGGAGGAAAATGATGAAATTTGCAATTTTGGGTACAGGGATCATGGGACGCGGCTGGATCACCCAATGCGCGATGACCGGCCACGAGGTGCACTGTTATGACGCCAACGCGGACATCCTGGCCGGGACCTCCGAAGCCTGTGAGAAGCTGGCGGCCAAAGTGGCCAAAAAGTTTAAAATCGACGATCCTGACTTCACCTCCAAGACAGCGGCAAAAATCACCACTTATAAGGACAAGGCGCAGTTTGTCGAGGCTGCCAAAGGATGTGATGTTTTTCTGGAGGTGATTTTCGAGGATCTCAAGCTGAAATGCTCGGTGCTGTCGGACTTTTTGCCCCAGCTTCCCGAAAAGGTGGTCTTCTGGTCCAACACCAGCAGCCTGGACATCAACCCCATGGCCGAGGCCGGAGGGCGCCCGGAGCGCTCGATAATCACCCATGGCATGAACCCCGTGCCCATGATGCCCGGCGTTGAGATTGTGCCCGGCGCCAAGACCTCGGCCGAAACCGTGGAATTTACCCGCCAGGCCCTGCTGGACATGAAAAAGGCGCCTTTTCTGGCCCCCAACATTCCCGGGTTCTGGGTCAACCGCCTGCTGGTCCCCCAGATGCTGGACGCCGTGCGCCTGCTGGAACAGGGCAAGATCAAGGTCGAAGACGGCGACATCGGTCTGAACACCAGCCTCGGGCATCCCCAGGGCACATTCAAACTGCATGATTTCGTCACCGCTCCCACCATGCTGCGCGTTGCCCTGCAGATGTACCAGGCTTCCAACGACCCGCGCATGTATCCGCCCCTGACGCTGATTCGGATGGTCAAAAACGGCGAGTTCGGTGCCAGCAGCGGCAAAGGCTTTTACGACTGGAGCGACCCGCGCAACCCGAAAGCCCGGGATCTGTCCGAATATGTCGTCAGCTCAGCCGAAGACATGACCGCCGTGCTGAAATAGCTTCCCCGCCGGGTTGATCTTTCGCAGAGGGCTGCGGACGGCCACTGTGACCGGATGATGTCCCATGTCCGGGCCCTCTGCGTCAGTTTTGAGGTTATTTTGCTTTTTCTTCCTCTTCGGCGGCCTGGGCCGCTGCCAGCGCGGCCCCCGCAGCGGCCGTCTGCAGCAGCTTCTGATCGGGTTTGTCGGCAGGGCCGGCGGCCGCCTCGTCCTGTTTTTCACCGGATGGGGCGCCGGTGACCTCCGGCGGAAGATAAACCGTCACATTGCGGTGAGCGAATTCAATGCCGTTATTGCGAAACTCTTCCTGGATGCGGCGGTAAACTTCCCGGCGCACCACGAACTGCTCGCCCGGGATGGTTTTGAATTTCACCCGCATGATCATGGCCGAGTCATCCATTTCGCGCACGCCCTGGGATTTTAATTTTCCCAGCATCACCGGACCCATTTCCGGATCCTTGGAAATTTCCTTGTTGATTTTCTTAATGATTTTGCGCACTTTGTCCACATCCGTGTCATAGCGCACCCTAAAATCCAGCTTGGTGATGATGTAGTCCCGGCTGAAGTTGGTCACCGTTCCCATGCCGCCGAAGGGGATGGTGTGCACCATGCCCCGGGGATGGCGCAGCCGCAGGGACCGCAGGGAGATGTGCTCCACCATGCCCTTCTGGCCGCCGGCCTCGATGTAATCGCCCACCCGGAAAGCGTCGTCGATCAGGAAAAAAATCCCGGAGATGATGTCCTTGACCAGGGTCTGGGCGCCGAAGCCGATGGCCAGTCCGATAACCCCCGCGCCGGCAATCAACGGCCCGATATTGACCCCGATGGAAGACAGCACCATCAGCGAGACGATGATGGCCATGACCGCCATGATGAACTTGCGCAGCAGCAGCAGCAAGGTCACGCTGCGCGACCCGCCGGCCCCGCCCTCCTCCATGTCTTCATCTTCTTCGGGCATTTCCTCGGCAAGCTTGCTGTCGATTCTGGCCTTGATAAATTCCCAGACCACAAAACCGAGCAGCAGGGCCACGGTGATGCTCAGCGCCTCACGGGTAAAAATGCGTCCGACGGCCAGGTCGATGCCCCACAGCCTGAGAATAATGAACAGCAGGAAAATGCCCAGCATCACCCGGAAGATGCGCATGATCACCGGGGCGAAGTACTTGATGTCCTTTTTATCATCCTGCGGTTTTCCGGGCTCGGGTTCCGGTTCAGGTTTTTCCTCACCGCTCAGGTCAATGATTTCCCGATCTTCCCCGGTGGCCATTTTCATCAGTTTGCGGGCCCACTGATCGATGCCGATAAAAATCGGAATCAGAAACAGGCTCACCAACAGGCTGACAATCCCGCCCCGGCTGCCCTTCAACGCGTTGATCAACCAGAACCCCCCGGCAGATGCGACGTACAGCATGGCAAAAAAATGCCAGCGGCGGCCCAGCCGCATCCGCAGGGAAGATTCCACGCAGACCCCTTCGGCGGAATCGGCGCAGATGGCCTCGGCCACCCGGTGACGGCTGCGCCAGACCATGGCCATCATCAGAACGATCACGCTGAGCCCCGAGGCGATGTAAAACAGGTTGTACAGCGTTTCATTGCGGCCGGTGTCCCGGATGATAAAGCCCGGGGTCGCCAGCACGACGGCGACCAGGGTAATGGCCACGATCCAGCGATAGATGAATTTCGCATCCCGGTCCTCCAGGGGCAGCAGCCGCAGGATCGGTGAAGCCGGGGCCATGATGATGCGGGCGGCAAACCAGAAAAACCAGAAATAATAACTGGCGATCAGCATGGTCGAAACCACCCAGTAGCCGGCCTGCTCCTGGCTGAAGATAATGATAAACAGGACAAAGCTGGTGAGCATGTAGGCACCGACTCCGACGGCTTCCAGCAGCAGGCGCGAAACGAAACGGCCCAGCCGCTGGAACTTGCCCGCCACCACGGTGGTTATAATCTGCTGGCGCAAGCCGTCGATTGAGCGCAGCACCAGCCGTTCCACGACAGCCCCGCAGGCAATCAGCGCAAGCCCGATCAGCACGATCAGCAGCAGGTGCCCGCCGCCCTTGCCCCCCGACAGCCGCTGGACAACGGTATCCCAATTGAGCGAACCCTTTTTGCCGCCGGCAAAAAAAGCCGCCGCCTGGTCCATGACCGCGGAAGCACCCTGGGCCAGTTCATAAAAAGTGCTGGTCGGGGTTTTCTTGCCGGATCCCTTTTCTGTTGCCTCGGCGCTGCCGGCGACCGCTTCCTGCTTGAGCTTGATGGCCAGCAGCTGGCGCGCCTGCTCATCGCTCAGGCCGGCCAGGTAGGCATCGACCTCGGCGGGGGTGAGCCCTTCGGGGATCTGCGCCTGCTGAGGGCTGCCGGATTTCATCATCATGCTCATTGGAACGGCGGCCCGGCAATTGGCTGCAAAAAGCAGGGCCAGGGCCAGGCCAATGGCCAGCAGGGCTGCAAAAGACCACCGATTCACAGAAATTCCCTCTCTGGTTTTGCAAAACATTACAATACTCCTTTCAATTTTTTCTTCAGCACCTCCGGATCCAGCGGTTTTAGCATGTAGCCGTCAAACCCCAGGCTGCGGGCGCGCTGCTCATTGAGATCAAATTCGCTGGCCGTGATGGCAAAAATCACCGCCGGCTGATCCGCCCCTGCTTCCAGCCGGCGGATTGCGGCCGTCAACTCGTAGCCGTTCATTTCCGGCATTTCAATGTCAGTGAGAACCGCGTCGTATTTTTTTTCACGGTAGCGGTCCAGGGCTTGCCTGCCGTTGGCGGCGGTGTCCACCCGGTATCCCATGGCTGTGAGCTGGCTGAGCATGATCTGCTGGTTGATCTCATTGTCTTCGGCCAGCAGGATGGTTTCAATTGTTCGCTGCTGGGCACCTGCGCCTTGCTGCGGGCCGGCGAGCATGCGCCGTTCTTCTTCGTAATCGGCAAACGTCAGCGCGATGTTGCGAAAGGTGCTTTCCAGCCTGACAAAGGCGTCCACCATGTCAGGATCGAAATGGGTGCCCCGGCCTTCGATAATGATCTGCACGGCTTTTTCATGGGGAAACGGCGGCTTGTACACCCGCTTGCTGATCAGCGCATCGTAGACGTCCGCCAGGGCCATCAGCCGCCCGGCGATGGGAATCTCATCGCCCTTGAGCCCGGAAGGGTATCCCGACCCGTCCCATTTTTCCTGATGGCTGTGGGCGATCTGCCGGGCAAGCCGCAAAAAAGAATCTCCGCCCAGCTTCTGTTCGGTAATGTACAGCGCATCATGCCCGTACCGGGTATGTTTTTTCATTTCTTCGAATTCGGCGTCGGTCAGCTTGCCGGCCTTGAGCAGGATCTGATCCGGCACGCCCACCTTGCCGATATCGTGCAGGGGCGCGGACAGATACAGCAGTTCGATGGTCTCGTCATTGAGTTCATGACGAAAGCGCGGATGGTCCTTGAGCGCCACGGCCAGAGCCTTGACGTAATTCTGGGTGCGTTTGATATGCCCGCCGGTTTCCGGGTCCCGGTATTCGGCCAGGGTTGCCAGACTTTCGATGGTCACGGCCTGGGTCAGGGCCAGACGCCGGGTGCGTTCCTTGACCAGCTCTTCGAGGTGATCCCGGTGCTGCTTCAATTCCAGGTGGATCCGCACCCGGGCCCGGACCAGTTCGGGATTAAACGGTTTGGTGATGTAATCCACCGCCCCCATCCCGAGACCGCGCGCCTCATCGTCCGCATCGGCCATGGCGGTGATAAAAATCACGGGAATCTCGCGGGTGGCAGCATCGGCTTTCAACCGCCGGCACACCTCGTAGCCATCCATTTCCGGCATCATGATGTCCAGCAAAACGAGAGATGGCACAGCCTTGCGGGCGATGTCCAGCGCCGCCCGGCCGCTTTTGGCAATCAACAGCTTGTGGCCCAGCCCGTTCAGGGTTTCATGCAGCAGCTGCAGGTTGGTGGTGTTATCGTCCACCAGCAGGATCCGGGCGCTGGGCTCGGCTCCGGTTTGCTGAGAATCCGCAGCATTGTTGATTTTATCCATCCCTTTTACCTCGCAGTCACCCTCGCCAGTCCGACCGTCTCAACCGGTCCTAGACCCCGGTCTGGCCTTCCAGCTCATCGGCGATCCGGACAATTCCATCGAGATCGAAATCTTCGGCCAGTCGCCGGATCTGCTCCTGGAAGGCGAAAAATTCACCCGAACGGGAAAACACATCCCCGGCAATGGCAATAATTTCCGACACATCACCCATCCCGGCTGCTTCACGCAGCCGCCGGGCGGTTTTGCGGGCCACTTCGGGGGATAAGGCCGGAGTTTTGCCAGCCGCCGGTTGCTTTGCTTCGGGCTGGGACGGCTTCAGGGTCCTTGCCGCCTCCAGGGCCTCGCCCAGCGCCTGTTCCAGAGCGTCAAGGGCTGAATTGAGAGCCTTCGGCGCAGGCGGTTTGCTTGCGTCGGCGTGCTTGACGAGTTTTTCCAGCGCCACGGTGGCTGCCTGCAGGGCATTGGCCGCCAGATTGCCCGCCACCCCCTTGAGGCTGTGGACGAGGCTGTGGGCCTTTTCAAAGTCCGCAGCCTCCAGGGCCTGCCGGATCTCAGCGGCGCTGGCAGCATAACTGTCTGCAAAATTGAGCAGCAGTTTATGGTACAGTTTGCGGTTGCCCTGCAGCCGCCCAAGCCCCTCGGCCAAGTCAAAGCCCGGCAGGCTTTCCGGCAGCCCAGAGTCTTCCGTTTCGCCGGCAGTCGCGTCAGCCGGGGCGCTTGCATTTCCTGCGGCCGATGGAGCTGAAACATTTGTTGCCACCGGCCGCGGCCGCGGCCGGATCCATTTTACCAGGGTGGCAAAGAGACGGTCCGGTTCAATGGGCTTGGTGACGTGATCGTCCATTCCGGCCTCAATGCTTTTTTGTTCGTCACCGCTCATGGCGTGGGCCGTCATGGCAATAATTGGAATCCGGCCCGGTTTTCCCATTTTTCCTTCCGTCTTCCGCCTTCCAGCTTCCCATTCACGGATCTCGCGGGTGGCCGTATAGCCATCCATCACCGGCATCTGGATATCCATGAGCACCGCGTCATAATCATTTTGCATGACTGCGCTGACGGCCTCCTGACCGTTGCCGGCAATGGAAACCTTCAGGCCGGCGCCGGCTAAAATTTCCCTGGCCACCTGCCGGTTGATCTCGTTGTCTTCCACCAGCAGCACGTGGGCCCCGGCAATTTTCTGCAGCCCTTCGTCAGCTTTTTCCTGGCCGCTGATCGGCCGCATTTTCTGCGCCCTTTCCTTGCCGAAAGCCTGCATGAAGGTGTCGAAAAGCATCGAAGGGGTCACCGGCTTGAGCAGAAACCCATCCAGCCCCACCCTTTCGACTTCCTGGATCACCTCCTCACGGCCGTAGGCGGTCACCAGCACAATGGCCGGTGTTTTCCCGGGCTGCGCCTGGGCCCGGATTTGCCGGGAGGCTTCCAGCCCGTCCATGCCGGGCAGCTTCCAGTCCATGACCACCAGGTCAAAGGGGCGGCCTTTGGCCGCACTTTGCACCTCGGCCAGGGCTTCTTCGCCGGAGGCCGCCAGGCAGACTTCAAAGTGAAACGATTCCAGCATCCCGCGAAAAATTTCCCGTGAGGTGGCGTTGTCATCGACCACCAGCACCTTCAAACCATGCATGTCCGGCGGCGGCACCAGCGGCGAAATTTCTTTTTGCTTTCCCCGGCCGAATACGGCCGTAAAGCTGAAAGTGGTGCCCCGGCCGGGCGTGCTTTGCACCTCGATGGTTCCGCCCATCATTTCCACCAGGCGCTTGCTGATGGTCAGGCCCAGCCCGGTCCCGCCGTATTTACGGGTGGTGGACGTATCGGCCTGGGTAAACGACTCGAACAGTCTGTCCATCTGCTCTGCGGTCATGCCGATGCCGGTATCGCTTACCGCAAACTTCAATGTCACCTGCTCGTCATCTTCGGCAGCCACCTTCGTAGACACCACGATCTCACCGGCATCGGTAAACTTGACGGCATTGTTGCTCAGGTTGATGAGCACCTGACCGAGGCGCAGCGGATCGCCCACCAGCTGCCGCGGCACGCCGGGGTCGGAGGCAAAAAGCACCTCGAGGTCCTGTTTTTCACCGGCTTTGACCGCAATCAGATCGGCCAGGTTGTCGAGCACCTTGTCCAGGTCAAAGTCAACCGCCTCCATGTCCAGCTTGCCGGCCTCGATTTTGGAAAAATCCAGGATGTCATTGATGATTCCCAGCAGTGAATTTCCCGCGGCCTGGATCTTGGTCAGGTAGTCGCGCTGCTGGCGCGTAAGCTCTGTTTTGAGTGCCAGATGGGCCAGACCGATAATGGCATTCATGGGGGTGCGGATCTCGTGGCTCATGTTGGCCAGAAAATCGCTTTTGGCCTGGGTGGCATCCTCGGCGGCCTGCTTGGCCCGCATCAATTCGGCCTGCAGACGCTTGCGCTCGGTGATGTCTTCCTTGACGGCCACGAAATGGGTGATTTTGCCTTCATCATCGCGAATCGGCGATATGTGCGCCAGCTCCCAGAACACTTCGCCGTTTTTCTTTTTATTGTGAAATTCCCCGTGCCATTCGCGGCCCGCCAGCAGGGTCTGCCACAGGTTTTTGAAATGCTCGCGCGGCAGTCTGCCGGAGTTTAAAACCCGCGGATTTTTCCCCCGGACTTCCCGGGCGCTGTAGCCGGTTAAATCGGTAAACTTGGGATTGACGTATTCAATGGTGCCGCGGATATCGGTGATAACCACCGATGTCGGGCTTTGTTCAACCGCGCGCGAAAGCTTTCTAAGTTCGAGTTCGGCCTTTTTGCGCTCGGTGATGTCCACGCTGAACAGGGCGGCGCCCGCCAGCTGTCCGTTTTTATCGTTGACCGGGTAAAAACGGCTTTGATAGACAACCCCGTCAAGGGTATCTTCAAAATCCACCAGGGTGCCGGTTTGCATGACACGGTCAAAATGGGCCCGGCGGGCGGTGCGGACCTCACCGGACAGCAGGCTGAAATAGTCGGTTCCCGTAATCTCATCGGGGTGCTTGCCGAACCGCCGGGCGGCGGTGGTATTGACCGCCAGGATGTTTCCCTTGCCGTCGAGCAGCAGCAAAGATTCCTGGGTGGCATCCAGCAGTCCGCGGGCGGCTTCCCGGCTTTCCCGCAGGGCCTCTTCGGTGCGCCGGCGCTCACGGATTTCCCGGTTGAGCTTTTGGTTTGAGCGCAGAATCACCACCAGGATAATGGTGCCCACCAGAACAATCGCCCCCACCACTTCCAGCAACAGCGTCCAGTTGGTGCGGCGCTCCACGCGCAGGTTGATCCAGCGGTTGTGGATTTTGCTTTTTTCAGCCGCCGGCATCGCCGCCAGGGCCTTGTCCAGGATGCTGACCAGCTGCGGCCAGTCCTTGCGCACCGCAAAGGCCAGCTTGAAGCGGTAGCGGGTGGTGGTGGCGACCTTGAGGTTGGTCAGTCCGAGCTTTTGAATGCTGTAAGTGATGGAAGGCAGATTGCCCACAAAGGCATCCACCTTGCCCCTGGAAAGCGCCTTGAGCGCCTTGTCGACATTGTCGGCGAGAAAAAAACCGCGCCCCGGATAGGCCCGTTCCATCAGTTCCTGGGTCGCATAGCCCTTGACAACCGCCACCCGGCCTTTGCCGAAATCCAGCACCCCGGTGACAAACTTTTCATCGCCGCGGGTGACGATGACCATGGGAAAATCCAGGTAGGGGCGGGTAAAAAGCAGAAAACTTTCCCGCTCGGGAGTCCGGGTGACGCAGGGCAGCACGTCAACGCCGCCGAATCTGGCTTTTTTCATCACCTCGGTCCAGCTCAGGTCCTGGACCGGGACCATCTTGATCTTCAAGCGCTTGTTGAGCCAGTCCACATAACCGGACGAAATTCCAGCATATACTTTGGCCGCATCGATATATTCGAAGGGCGGCCAGGCCGGGTCCACCCCGAGCCGGATATTCTGGTGGTCCGCCAGCCAGGCTTTTTCTTCTTCAGACAGGACCAGTTTCATTTCCTGGAGCTGGACAGGGGAGGTTTGAATCCATTTGCCGATAATTTTAAGACGCTCACTTTCCGAAATCGTGTCCAGGACCTTGTCGAGAATCGACACCAGCTGCGGCCAGTCCTTGCGCACGGCAAAACGCTGCCCATCCAGACTGTCGTCGAAAACCGCAGCGACCTTGAGGTTGGTGATGGCGTGTCTGCTCATCAAATACGAGGAAGTCCCCTCGGAGCCGATGTAACAATCCGTTTTGCCCAGGGAGACGGACCTGAGGGCCTGCAATAAATTAGGAAACCAGACCGGTTGAATGTCAGGGTGCTCACGTGCGATTTTCACATGGCTGGCATACCCATTGACCATGGCGATTTTGCGGCCTTTGACGTCATCAGGTCCCTGAATGGCCTCAAAATCCCTGCGGGTGATGATCACCAGCGGTGTGGGGATATAGGTCTGGGTGAAATTGAGAAAACTTTTTCTGTCAGGCGTTTTGCGGGCGGTGGTAATCACGTCGACGGTCTTGTTGCGGGCCCCCTCAATGATTTGTGGCCAGCTGAGCCCCGGCACCATCTGCATTTTGATCCCCAGCCGCTGGCTGATGATGTCCACAAAATCCGCCGACACCCCGGCAAACTTGCCGGCCTCATCAACAAAACAATAGGGCGCATAGCCCGGGTCGACACCGAGCCGGATGGTTTGGTGCTCCGCCAGCCAGGCCTTTTCAGCGGGGGTCAGGTCGATGGGCACCGATGCGGTGAAACTGTTTTCAGCGGCGGCGGCCGCTATCCGGGTTGGCGACAATCCCACCGCCAACGCCAGAAAAAGCAGCAGCCAAAAGCCAATTTTTTTGCGATCCATTTTGTCCTCTAGATGCCTTTGAAATTCCCTGCGAAAAAGACCATCAAGGCAACAACTTACAGTCACGAATCTTTAAGCTAAAATAGATCAATTTCAGCATAATAGCAATATTATTTGTAAGTACTTAGAAAGTTGCAGTTTGCGCGCGCAACATGCATTGTGGCATCGCTTCCGGTATCCATTTGGGGCGCCAGCGACGGTGAATAAAAAGGTGTGAATTGGCCGGCGCATGATATTTTCTTCCAACCGGTATGAAATTAAGCCCTTGCAGCGTGTTCCTTGTTAGGGACGAAGCCCAATCATCGGCTAACTTGAATCAGGCCCGTGCCATTCATCCCAAACAAGGGACACTGCGAAAATAAGGAGTTGCTGAGTATCATTCCGGTTTGCAGAAAACACCATCCACCGGCCAATTCACTTCAGTTTTTATGAGATGACGGTGCCAAAAAAGGCTTGCTTAAGCGAAAAAATTCGACTTTTTACGACTTCATCATGAGATAGTGTTTGCCATGTTGTTTATGCAACGTTGAGGTTTACAGGCCTGCGCTTATTAGGGAGGGATGAAATTTGTCCGGAATTGTTGCCCAATCTACCAGTTCCACTTGGCAAACAGCGCTTCGATCCTGCCGGACTTCACCAGCAGGGGGTAGCGCTGGTCGAAAATCCGCCGGAGCCGGGCGCCTTTTTTATTGTTGGCAAAGGCCAGGTAGCGGTCCAGCTGCAGGACCTCTTCAACGGTATAGCGGGTCACATCCACGATTTGTCGGTTTAAAACAGCTTCCAGGTCGTTGTGGGAATCCAGGAAAAAATCAATTTCTTTTTTGTCCAGCAACTGCAAAATCGTTTTGCGGCTTTTGAACTCCTTTTTGATCACCGGCACCTGCAGGTATTCATCAAAGGCCAAGCTCTTGATCCAGGCGACTTTTTTGCCTTCCAGCGATGCCTGCCCCTGCCACCGGGCGCGCCACCTTTTATCAAAAAGCGCGAATATCAGATCCTTGTCAAAGGGATAGCGGGGGAAAAGCGCACCCTTGATAAGGGCCGGGTAAGCCCCCACCAGGGCGTCCGCCCGGTTTTGCCTCACAAGGCGAACCGACCGGCTGTAAGGCCGGATAATAAACCGGGTCTTGATGCCCGCCGGTTCGTATACCGCCCGGAAAATATCCCAGTACAAACCGGTTCCGTCGCGATTGGTGGCATTGGTCCATTCTTCGCTGACCAGAACAATCTCCCGGGGGACATTGCCGGCAAGGGCGGTATAATGCGCCAGGCAGAGCAAAAAAATCAGGGGGCAAAAAACTGCTCTTCTCATCTTTCATGTTCTCCTGCGGCGCAGGTTCTGACAAAATCAGGCAAACCTGCCATCAATGGAGAGCACCGCAATGTTCCGGCTGCCCGATGTTCTGTTGTAACCTTTCTGCCGTTTGCGGTTCACTAAAGCGATCTGCGAGAAAAAACCTTGCTGAATTCCGGTGCGGTGCTTATAGTGGTGTCATTTAATCAGATCGGCAATTAATTCAAAATCTTTAGCTGGAAATCACCATGGAAAATCGCATTCAAACCCTGGAAACGCGACTGAGGGAACTCGAGGAACAGATCAAAGAGGTTCAAAAGCGGCTGCCGGCGCATTCGGTAAAGCCACCGATTATGATGGAACTCATAGCCCTTGAAGATGAGCACGAAAACATTTTAAGTGAAATTGCGCAATTGAAGCAGGCCGCAAAAAAATAAGGCTCACCGGACAGTAATTGATAACCCCGGTAAAAGTCATTTTCGAGCCCTTTCAGGCGAGAAAATCGGTTTCTTACGACTTCATCAAAAATTTTAGGCACTTGGGATTCGGAAAGGAACGCAAGATGGGATACTGTGTGAATCACCCGGACAGAGAAACCAGCTATCAATGCATGAAACACGACCTCTATATGTGTGAAGAGTGCCTGGAGTGCCGGGATCCGGACATCTATTGCAAATTCCGCTCAGCATGTCCCATTTTTTTCATCACCAAGCGCAAGGGCAGCCTGGATGCGGAACCCGGTGTTAAAGAGGCCAAACAGGCTTCCGGTTGACCTCTTTGACAGCCGTTTTCACACCAGGGCGGACATCTTTTCAGCCACCTCGTCAAAGGCCCGGGTCACCGGGGAATCCTTGTACGCCTCCGAATAACAGGTTCCGGAATCCCCACAGGCCACCATTTGCGGGTCAAAGGGGATTTTTCCCAGAAACTGGACCCCCATCTGAAGGGCCGTGCGCTCACCGCCGCCGTTGCCGAACAGCTGAATCATCTCCCCGCAATGGGGACAGGCAAAACCGCTCATGTTTTCAATCAATCCAAAGATCTTCATGTTGACGGTCTTGCAGAAATTGATGGATTTGCGAACATCCGCCAGGGCCACCTCCTGGGGGGTGGTCACGATGATGGCCTTGGCATCGGAGATGGTCTGCGCCACGGTCAACGGTTCGTCACCGGTGCCCGGAGGAGAGTCGATAATCAGAAAATCCAGATCGCCCCAATCCACCTCGCCGATAAACTGCTTAATGGCGGAAAATTTCAACGGTCCGCGCCAGATAATGGCGTCATCCTTGTTGGGGGTCAGCGATTCGATGGATATGGCTGCCAGGTTTGATCCATATTGGATGGGGGCCAGTTTTTTGTTCTGATTGACTTCCGGCATCCCCTGCAGCCCCAGCATGCGCGGCACATCCGGTCCGTGCAGGTCCACGTCCATGATGCCCACGCGATGGCCCCGGTTGGCCAGGGCGATGGAAAGGTTGACCGAGGTGCTGGTTTTGCCCACCCCGCCCTTTCCGCTCATCACCAGGATTTTATGTTTGATTTTTCCAAGGGACGCGGTGACTGCGGCGTCCTGTTCGGCCTGCATCTGCTGCGGGCTTTTCGGCATGTTTCCCTGTATGTCCACCATTTGTTTTTCACTCCTGTCGTTATTGGATTCGTTTATACCCAGTGCCCTTCCACATCCGCTTGCTCGGCAAGCTCCAATTCACCGTTTTTATACTGCAAGATGGCATCGGCCACCCGTCCCCTGGCGCCGGTCATAATCTTGACGCCGCCGGCCTGCAGCACCTTGTGGGCCTTGGGACCGCAGTGACCTGAGATCAGCACGTCGACATGGTTGTCGATGATGGTTTTGCCGGCTTGAATCCCGGCTCCCTGGGGCAAATTGAAATTCTGGGTGTTTTCAACCGCCTCGAATTCCATGGTGTCCGGGTTGACGATGACAAAGTAGGCCGCACGCCCAAACCGCGGGTCAATGTCGGATTCAAGCTCTTTGCCCGTCGATGTGACTGCTACTCTCATAATGGTGACGATCTCCTTGCTTTTCAAGGGTTTAAATTGATGAAGCCAGAAATTGTTACGCCCGGCGGATTTTCTTTTATAAATAACTTTTATTTTATATATTTCAAAATGTTATATATTAAAATATTAAGTGTTGCTTTATGATAATCAATCTTTTATTGCGCTCTTTTTCTTCCCAGCCGATAGAAATCTTTTTTTCCGCACATCGGGCACCCCGTTGGCCTTCCGGTGCCGGAGGCTTCTTCCCACTGGTGGTCGCAGCTATTGCAGCAAAAAATGCGGGCTTGTTCAATGAGCTTGTAATTACCGCCTTCCACGTTGATGGCCTTGCCGTTAATCAGGGCATCGGCCACCGCCCTGCGGGCCCGCTGGATGATGCGGCCGAAAGTCGCCCGGGACACTCCCATCCGGCGCCCGGCCTCTTCGTGGGACATTCCCAGCAGGTCAGACAGCCGGATGGCCTCCCGTTCGTCAACGGTAAGGGCGACTTCCTCCAGATCGATCATGGGGATTCCCCGCGGTTTGAAGTAGCTGATTTCGGGGTTGAAGGCCACCATGCGGTCTTTTCGCGGGCGAACCATCGGTACTCCTTTATGAGAATATACTCAAAAAAATAAATTAGATATTAACGGACCCATTGTCAAGGGATTTAGCGTTAAAAAAATAAAGAATTTTAATTAAAAGCCGATATTCAATACAGGGATGCAATTGCGATTTTTCCCGCCGCGGCAAAGGGCAATATGAGCACACAGACGAAAACCGCAAAAAAATATAATGTCATCATCGCCAAGTTGTTTCAGGTGGTTATCAATCTTGGTGAAGAGCAGCAGCAGGCCCTGCTGCGTTTTGCCGAAGAACTGCTGGTCAATGAAAAGCGGGCGGATGTCAGGATGTCGTGCCATATCCCGGTCAACTATGCCGTTTATGACCGCGTGTACACCGATCATGTCAAAAACATCAGCCCCAGCGGATTGTTTATCCAGACCCGGCGTCCCTTGCTCGTCGGAGACGTGGTCACGATGACGTTTCGGCTGGAAGGTCTCAAAAAACCGCTCGCTCTCAAAGGTGAAATCACCCAGGCAACCCGCGAAGGGGTTGGAGTGGAATTTACGGATATCAGCCCCGAAACTGAAGCGGTGCTGCGCGCGCTATTGCGCCAGCTCAAATAATAAGCCGCCGCTGAAAACCAAGCAAACATCAAGATCGCTGCAGGTTGATTTCCGAGATCTGATCGTTTAATGTCCAGAAATCATAGATAATTCCGATTCCGAAAAGTCCGCCTGTCAGCAGATAGATAATCGCGCTGATCCACTTTCCCAGGTACATCCGGTGAATCCCGAACAGACCGAAAAATGTCAACAGGATCCAGGCCAGATTATAGTCGATCTGACCCGCGGCAAAACGCAGGTCCGCCCGCCGGTCCATGGAAGGAATCAGAAACAGATCGACAAACCAGCCGATGAAAAACAGGCCCAGGGTAAAAAAATAAATGGTCCCGGAAACCGGATAACCGAAATAAAATCGGTGGGAGCCGGTAAATCCGAAAAGCCACAAAACATAGCCAATGGACTTTCTGTGAGTGTCGGGGGTTGTTCTCAAAGCATGTGCTCCTCCTTATGTTCAACACCTATTGCTTGCCCGGCGGTTTTTGCCGGGAAGGGTTCCAGCGAATCACCTGCTTCTTGAAATCAATTGTATACTGGACATTTTTCAGGAAATTCATGCCCAGCAAGCCATCATAGCCGATGTTGTCACCTTCGTGGGCGATAATGAGCACCAGCGCATTTTCCTGGTTGTGGGGTCCCACTTTAAAGAAGCTGACCCTGCCAAACTCAGCGTAAATATTCTGACCGCCTGCCAGCCGGGCCAGCCCTTTTTGGATCGCCACAATATGGAGTTGATCCGCAAGGGCGCGATGCAACACAATCTGGGAGGCGCCGGTATCCAGCAGCAAACGGGCTTGCACCTCTATTCCGTGATTGCCGATGGTTACCGGCACAATGACGCGATTGCCGTCGAGCATGATCCGGGTTTCGCTTTTTTTCAACAGGGCTTGCCGGGCTCTTTCGGCCTCTTTTTGCCGTTGTTCTTCCTCCATCCGCTGGGCTTCCTGCAGCTGTTCGACCAACTGCCGCTGGTGCTCCGCCTCTTTTTCCTGCTGCAGCCGCTGTTCTTTTTCCAGGGCCCGGGCCCGTTGCGCCGCCGGCAGATCGTCATATTTCTCCCTGTAGACGTTCACCTTCGGCCGGTATTTTTCCGGAATCTTGGAAAGGTCATCCACGTAAAAGATCCTTCCCTGGTCATCGACATACCGATAAAATTCGGCCTGCAACTCGGCCGGGAAACACACCCAGCCCATTGCCAGGATCAAACCCAGACAAAGAGCGTTAATTATCTGTTGCATATCACACCAAACTGTCTGCGCAGGCCCGTCAGACTGTTAAAACAGTGCAGACAGGCATCGCCAGCGCTGCCAAAATGCTTATTGTGCGGCGCCAATCGCAATCTACGACTTATCCAGCCAGTGCGCAATTGAATTGGCATAGTATGACAGGATGTCATGCTCCTCGGGAACAGCCCTGTAAACCCCGTCGGTTTCAGTTACCAGCCTTCTGAGCGTCAGCATGTTCAAGGCGTTTAAAATGGTTTCCACGCGGCTGCTGCGTGTGGTCAGATAAATGGGCGCCCCCCGGGCCTGAAGTTGCTCAATCAGCCGGTCCGCCCGTATTTCAACCTCGGATGCGCTGATCCCGGCGGGTCCGGCTTCCTTCATCACGGCGCTGACCAGCGGCACCGGCAGCACCGGAATCACTTTTTGAATATCCGCCATGAGATGGCGGGCAATTTTTTCTATTTCCTCAAACCGGGCATCGCGCGGCATGCGGCTGAAATCGATACTGCGCTGCCGGCAGTATTCGCGCATGGAAAGCTGGGGGCCAAAATTGACGCAGGCATAGCCGAATCGCTGCCAGCGGCTGATGGCCATCATGACAAGACTGCGCAGGATAAACCGAACAGTGGTTCTGGCAGCGAACCATCGGCTGCGTTTCGGGGCCGTGGGATCCAGGGCGCGCAGCAGACTGCGGTCTTCCAGGGTTCGGTCATAATTGATGCCCACCGTGATGAATACAATATCCCGGTCCTGTTGAGGTGCGTAATTGCGCAGCATGTAATCCAGAATTCCCAGTTTTGGATCCTGCAGCAAACCGTCGCGACTGAGACCGCCTTCGGGGAAAACCGCCTGGCAGACGCCTTCGCGGGTGGCCATGTAAATATAGCGCTCCAGCACCCGCCGATACAGGGGATTGCCCGATTTGCGGCGCACAAAATAGGCCCCCATGGCCCGGATCAGGGTTTGCAGCGGCCAGATTCTGGCCCACTCGCCAACCGCATACGACAGGGCTGTTTTTTCCGCCGCCAGAAAGGCCACCAGGATATAGTCCATGTTGCTGCGGTGATTCATTACCAGAACCACGGCCGCCTCGGGATCCACCTGATTGAGCTGCTCGTTGTCAACCAGGCCGATGCGCACCCGGTAAAGCAGTTTGGCAATTTTCTTCGCCAGCCAGTATCCGAGGCGAAAATAAAGATAGGCATTAAACGAGGGGACAATCTCCCTGGCATAGGACATCGCTTCAGCCTGAACCACTTCCCGGGGGTATTTTTGCTCTTCGGCCTTTTGCTCGACAGCCTCGAGGACCTTGGGATCATAGGCCAGCCGATCGATGAGCACCTGCCGTTTGGTAATCTGGAAGGGCTTTATCTTGACGTCCAGGCGGGTGCTGATTTCATCGATCACCCGGTTAATGCGCCGCCGCAAAAACCAGCGCGTGCTGGGAATCAGCACGCGATCCAGTATCGCCCACAGGGCCGCGGCCAGCAAAATCAAAAACAGCCAGATAGATATGGTGATTTCAGCGCCCGGCATGGCCCTGCCCCTTCATATCCGCATCCAGATCCCGGTTCATGCTGCCCTGCACATACCCTTCGAGGTCTGCAGCCACATGACTGAATCCAATGCGTTTGAGTTCAACCACGATTTTTTCCCGCAGGTCCTGTTCAAACAGCAATTGCATGTCACGGGAATCGACCTCGATTCTGGCCGTCAGGCCGTGATGCCGGACCCGGCAGGTACGGAATCCGAGACCCAGAATGACATCTTCGGCCCGCTCCACCATATCCAGGGCGCTGCGCGTGATCGGCGTTCCGTAGGGAATGCGCGAGGCCAGGCAGGCCATGGAGGGCTTGTTCCAGGTGTTTAAATTCATTGCCCGGGAAAACCGTCGGATATCATCTTTGCCCAGCCCCGCATCCACCAGGGGAGCGGCCACTGCCATCTCTTCGGCAGCCTTCAGGCCGGGCCGGTAATCACCGAGATCATCCAGGTTGGCGCCGTGGGCCACCCGGGAAATGCCCATTTGGGAGGCAATGTCTAATATCTGGGCCATGACGTGCTTTTTGCAGATGTAGCAGCGATCTTGGGGATTGGCCACAAAGGCGGGCAACTGCATTTCGCCGGAGGGCACGATCAGGTGTTCAACGCCTAGCCGGCGCGCAAACTCGGCGGCCGCCTTTTTTTCGCGCACCGGATGCACCGGTGATTCGGCGGTAATCGCCACCACCCGACCGGCAACCGCCTGGCAGGCGACAGCCAGCAGAAACGAGCTGTCGACTCCTCCCGAAAACGCCACCACCAGGGAGTCGAAGCGTTTCAACGCCCCGACCAGCGCTTTGAATTTGCCATCGGTGATATCCATAACATTCCGTTTTTACAATGATATTGTTTATAATAACAAATAATTAGTTCACTAAAACCCAGGATGGCCTGTACTGAACAAGCCCAACATGTAGCGTCATTGCCCATTTACCTCTTGCCGTGTTGCTTATGGGCGCAGCAACTTTGGGGTTTACAAAAATGACGCGATTCTTTATAGATGAAGCGGCCTGCCGGCAGCAGATGACGCCTGCCGGTTCCATTATATGCGAAACGGTTTCATATTCAAAGCAGTTTTATGCTCTGGACCTGCAGCCGGCTGCCCGCGGGGTCTGCCTGCTCGCGGCCAATGCCAACGACAAGGTAATCAATGACCACACGGCGGGTTCTCATCCTTGCACCCCTGGTGCTGACATTGATTCTGCTCCAGTCCTATTTCTGGGTGCCGACCTACGAACAGCAGGCCCGGGGAAATCCCGAACGCCTCAATGAATACATCAATGGTTCCATCGGGGACGCGACGCTCTTAAACCCCATCTTATCGGCCGAAACCACCAGCAGCGAAATTGAATCCAAGGTGTATGAAGGCTTGCTGGACCGCGATGAAAATCTGCGCTTCAGGGGACGGGTGGCACGTTCCTGGAAAATCTTTGAGCAGGCCTATGCCTACATCAACCAAACGGCCGCAATCCCGCACCAGGGCATCCTGGATGCCGCGCAGACCGTGGCGTTCATCCGGCAGGCGCAGCAAAACGCAGGGCGCTTCGCGCCACCGCTCAAACAAACGCTGCAAAACATCACCGCCATCTCCCTGTTGCCGGCACACAATTATAAGACCAAACAGCGAGTCAAGAACCCGGACGGCACGGATGCGAAACAATTTGTCGAATTCGAGGTCCTGGCGCCGCCGCGCATGAAATTTATCCTCAAGCACGTGGACCCCTCTTTTTTCAACAACCTCGCAGGCCTGCTGGGCAAGGACTATTTCAAAAGCTTTGAGGCGGCAAAATACCTGCAAGCCACCACTGCGATCACCCCCTCCCAGCGGGTCGCAATCGCGAGCCGGCTGCTGCCGGCAGTGGAGCACAATCCGGTCATCGAATTTTACCTGCGGCCCGGCATCCGGTTTCAGGACGGCCATCCGCTCACCGCCCGGGATGTCCAGTTTACCTACGAAGCCATCATGGACCCCAAAAACCTGTCGCCCCGGGTTTCGGATTATGAACCAGTCAAAAGCGTTGAGGTGGTCGATCCGCTGACCGTGCGCGTGGTTTACAAAAGGCTTTATTCGCCGGCCATTGGCACCTGGGCCATGGGCATCCTGCCAGAGCACCTGCTCAATGCCGAAGCCCTTGAAAAAGAGGCTCTGTCCCGGGACATGGATCCCGCGGCATTTTCCATGCGCCAAAGTTCATTTAATCGGCATCCCGTCGGCTGCGGACCGTTTAAATTTCACCAGTGGAAGTCGGATCAGTACATCCTCCTGACCCGCTTTGATGACTACTGGGAAGGTCCCCCCAACTATAAAAAATACGTTTTGAGGATTATTCCCGACCCGCTGACCCAGGAAATGGAATTTTACGCCGGCACCCTGGACAGCTACGGGGTTCAACCCTTCCAGGTAAAACGCCTGAAAGCCGACCCCCGTTTTCAAAGTTTTTCCGGCCTGTCTTTCGGCTACACTTACATCGGCTACAACATGCGCCGGGCGCCGTTCAATGACCGCCGGGTGCGGCGAGCCCTGGGGATGGCCATCGATGCGGACAAGATCATCCGCTATGTTCTCAACAACCAGGCCGAGCGCATCACCGGCCCTTTTGTCAAGCAAACCGACTATTACAACCATCAAATCAAACCGCTGCCCCATGATCCCGAAAAGGCGCTGCAGCTGCTGGCCGCCGCCGGCTGGAAACGCAACGCCCAGGGATGGCTTGAAAAAAACGGAAAAAAATTCCAGTTCACCCTGATTACCAACAGCGGCAATGACATCCGCAGGGCCGTTTTAGCCATTGCCCAGGATTCCTGGAAGCAGATCGGCATCGATGTCCGCACGGACCTGCTGGAATGGTCCGTCTTTATCCAGGAACGGGTCAACAAATTGGATTTTGACGCCCTGGTGCTGGGCTGGTCAATGGGCATCGATCCGGACCTTTACCAGATCTGGCATTCCAGCCAGACAGGCCCGCACCAGCTGAATTTTATCGGCTTTAAAAACCCCCGGGCGGATGAACTGATTGTCAAGATCCGCCAAGAGTACAATCACCAGCGGCAGGTAAAGTACAGCCATGAGCTGCATGCCCTGATCGCCCGCGAACAGCCTTATACGTTCCTGTACGTGGGCAAATGGACCGCCGTGCTGGACCGGCGCATCGTCATCCAGGACGTGGATGCCGCGGGCAACGTGGTTTACCAAAAAATCACGCCCACGAAGACCGGCAATTATCAATACTATTTCAACAAATGGACCAAGCTGGCCAAAATGCCGGCTTTGGCCCCCTGATGAGGGGCAACCATATCATTGAATATATCGTAAGTTACGTTATGCGATGCGCCGGCGGGATATTTCGCCAGAACTTTGAGATCTTTCCGGCCCATAAAAATCGACGTGAATTGGCCGGAGGATGGTGTTTTCTGGAAACCGGTATGATTCTCAGCGGCTCCTTATTTTCGCAGTGTCCCTTGTTTGGGATTAATGGCACGGGACCCATTCAAGTCAGCACTTGCCAGGGCCTCATCCCAAACAAGGGGCACGCTGCACCGGCATGGTTTCATACCGGTTGGAAGAAAATATCATGCACCGGTCAATTCACACCTTTTCATTCACAGTCGCTCGCGCCCCAAATGGACACAGAAAGCGATGCCAAAATGCATATCGCGCGGCGCAAACGATACATTTAAGGTGTTTACTATGTTTTCATTTATCGGCCGCAGCATGGTTCAAAAAACCATCACCCTGTTTTTCGTGTCCATCATCTCTTTTCTGATCATCCACCTGGCCCCCGGGGAACCCAGCCAGGTGGACCCCTTGAATCCCAAGTTCACCCCCGAAATGGTGGAACGTTTTCGCCGCGCCTTTCACCTGGACAAGCCCCTTTACGTACAGTATCTTTATTTTTACCGCGACCTTTTTGCCGGCAAAACCATTTCCTGGAAAGACAACCAGCCGGTGCTGAAAAAAATCTGGGAGCGTTTCATCAACTCTCTGCCGCTGTTTATCGTCGGCACGATCCTGACCTGGACCATTTCCTTTCCGGTGGGCATTCGCTCGGCCATTTCCCGGGGCGGGTTTTATGACCGCAGCGCCACTTTTTTCTCCTACCTGCTGATTTCCATTCCCGGTTTCTTTTTTGCCTACATCCTGATCATTTTCGTGGTCAGCACCTTCGAGGTGCCGGTCATCGGCATGGAAACCTTCGGCCTGACCACGGCCAGCGGGATCAACCGTTTCATGGACCGGATCTGGCATCTGGTGCTGCCGTCAGTTCTCGGAGCCACCGGCGGCGTCGCCGTGCTTTCGCGCTATGTCCGCAACCAGATGCTGGAAGTCGAGGGACAGGATTATGTGCGCACCGCCCGGGCCAAGGGGCTGCCGGCCGAACAGGTCCACTACAAGCATGCCCTGCGCAACGCCCTGCTGCCGTTTGTCACCATGTTCGGCCTGATCCTGCCCGGACTGATCGGAGGGTCCGTGATCATCGAATCCATTTTTTCCTGGCCGGGAATGGGCCGCATGGCCTACGAGGCCATTTTGGCGCGGGACTACCCGGTGATTCTGACGGTTAACTTCGTTTCGGCAGTGCTGGTGCTGGCCGGAACGTTTATATCCGACCTGCTGTACATGGTGGTCGATCCGAGGATTCGACTGTAAAATGATGACTCCGCCCACAAATACCGCGGAACGGATGCTGGAAGAGCCCCTGGCGCCGAAGCGCAGCCGGCTGCAGGAATTCTGGCGGCTTTTCCGGAAAAATCGATTGGCCGTCATGGGGCTGGTCTTTTTTGTCGTTTTTTTCCTGACGGCCCTGACCGGCTTGATGCTGACTTCCGGCACCCGGCCGATTCTGGACCCGTCCCTGGTGCGGTTGCAGGAAAAACTGCTGCCGCCGCTGTCCAGGCCTGACCTTGACAGCCTGCAGCCCCATGAAGTTCCGGCCCTGGGCATCTATCTTTTCGGCACCGATGATCTGGGCCGCGACGTGCTCGCCCGGATGATGCAGGGCGCCTGGGTTTCGCTGACGGTAGGCTTTGTGGCCGTGGGAATTTCCGTTCTGATCGGCATCTTCATGGGGGGCATTGCCGGCTATTTCGGCCAGCATCACCTGCAGATAAAACACCTGCTGTTGGGGGGTGCCTGGATCGTTGCCGTTTTGCTGATGATCGCCGGCCATGTCCTTGCGGGAGGCCTGCTGGCGGTTGTCTGCCTGGCATCAGCGCTATATCCTGTTTTGCAAAAAACAAAGCCTGCCCGATCTTCAATCTTACACCACCCGGTGCTGTCGGTGGATACCCTGGTGATGCGCTTTGTGGATATCATGCTGTGTTTTCCGAGTTTTTTCCTGATCCTGACGGTGGTCGCCCTTCTGCCGGCCAGTATTTACAACATCATGATCGTCATCGGGCTGACCAGCTGGATGGGCGCCACCCGGTTCGTGCGGGCCGAATTTTTGTCTTTGCGGGAGCTGGACTTTGTCGCCGCCGCCCGGGCCCTCGGATTGAGCAATTTTCGCATTATCTTTCGCCACATGATGCCCAACGCCATCGCCCCCGTGCTGGTATCGGCCACCATCGGGATTGCAACCGCTATTTTAACCGAGGCGGGATTGAGCTTTCTCGGCTTCGGCGTGCCCCCGCCCCATGCCACCTGGGGCAACATTCTCTCAGACGGCAAGCGTTTTATTTTCGACGCCCCCTGGCTGACCTTCATCCCGGGATTTGCCATCCTGGTGGTGGTGCTGTCCTTTAACCTGTTCGGCGAGGGGCTGCGCGATGTCATGAATCCCAAGCTGCGCGAAAGGCAATAAGAAAAAGTGCCCATGACAACAAACAACGACCCCCTGCTGTCCGTCAAAGATCTCAAGGTTTACTTCCGCAGTGACGAGGAGCTGGCGCGGGCCGTGGATGGGGTCAACTTCGAAGTGCGGCGGGAGGAAACCGTCTGCCTGGTGGGCGAGTCGGGCTGCGGCAAGACCGTTTCGGCTTTGAGTGTCATGGGTCTGGTCCCAAGACCGCCGGGAGAGATTGTTGCCGGCCAGATCGCTTTTGACGGGCGCCAGATTCTCGATCTTGACGAAGAGGCCCTGCAGAAAATTCGCGGCAACCGGATTGCCATGGTATTCCAGGAACCGCTGACCTCGCTCAACCCGGTGTTCCCCATTGGAGACCAGATTGCCGAGGCCATGGAAATCCATGGAGCCGTCCCCCACCGGGAGATCGGGGCCCGTTGCCTGCAACTGCTCAAAAATGTGGGGCTTCCGTCCCCGGAGCAGCGGATCAATGACTACCCCCACCAGCTCAGCGGGGGCCAGCGCCAGCGCGTCATGATCGCCATGGCCCTGGCCTGCACCCCGGACCTGATCATCGCCGATGAGCCCACCACCGCGCTGGATGTCACGGTGCAGGCCCAGATACTGGCACTGCTGGCCGATCTGCAGCAAAAACACGCCATGTCGGTGCTTTACATCACCCATGATCTGGCAGTGGTATCCCAGGTGGCTGACCGGGTGTATGTCATGTATGCGGGGGTCATGGCCGAGCAGGGAGAAAAGCAGCATATTTTTCGCCGGCCCCGGCATCCCTATACCCGGGCCCTGCTGGCCTCCCTGCCCCATCGCAGCAAACGCGGACAACGGCTGCACAGTATTCCGGGCAGTGTCCCCAATCCGGCTTACAAACCGGCAGGATGCCCTTTTCATCCCCGCTGCCACCTGGCCACAGGGCAATGCCGCGAATATTTTCCGCTGCTGTGCGATTACGGCGGCGGCCACCTGGCGCGCTGCCCGGTGGTTTTTGACCAGGAGTCCGGCAAAAGCCGGGCTAAACAAGAGTAAAGAATCCTGGCCCAGAGGACCCGGTTTTCTAAGATCAATGAATTACGATTGAACCCTTATGACTTCAAAAAATTCGCATCATAATCCCATCCTGGAAGTCCGCGCGCTGCAAAAGCATTTCCCTGTGCGCCGGGGGTTTTTCCAGCGTGTGACCGGCCGTGTGACCGCCGTTGAAGATGTCACCTTTCAGATTGCCAAGGGAAAAACCCTGGGCCTGGTGGGTGAAAGCGGCTGCGGCAAAACCACGGTGGCCCGCCTGATCCTCAAACTGCTCAAAGCCGACAGCGGCCAAATCCTTTTTCAGGGCGCCGACATCACCCCCTTGAGCGAAAAGGAGATGAAGCCCCTGCGCCGGCAGATACAAATCATTTTTCAGGACCCCTACGGTTCCCTGAATCCGAGGATGACCGTCGGGCAAACCCTGGCCGAAGGCCTTGAAGTGGGCGGCGTGCCGGCCGGCCGGCAGCGCGACGAACAGCTTGAAAAACTGCTGCGCATGGTGGGCCTGTCGCCGCGCAGCATTGACCGCTATCCCCACGAATTTTCCGGTGGGCAACGGCAGCGCATCGGCATCGCCCGGGCATTGAGTGTCAATCCCGCTTTGATAATATGCGACGAGCCGGTTTCGGCGCTGGATGTCTCCATCCAGGCCCAGATCATCAACCTGCTGCAGGATCTGCAGGAGCAGCTGGCATTGAGCTACCTGTTTATCTCCCACGATCTGAACGTGGTGGGCTACCTGTGCACCGAGGTGGCGGTGATGTTCAAAGGGCAAATCATGGAATATGCACCTGCCGACGCGCTCTTTGACAATCCGGGTCATCCCTATACCCACCTGCTGCTCTCAGCGGTGCCGGATGTAGGGTCCGAAAGCGGACCGCCGCAGGGTCTGGCCGTCGAGGCGGTGGCTGGCGCCCCGGAGCCTGGCAGCGGATGCAACTTTTTGCCGCGCTGCCCCCTGGCAGAGGAGCGCTGCAACGCAACCCGGCCACCCCTTGAAACCGTTGCCGAAAATCACCTGGTACGCTGCTGGAAAGCAGCGCCGTAAGGAGCCGCCTGATCTTGAAAAACGACCCCACGGACCTGAACGTTCCCAAAACCGAACTGGACCGCCGCTTTGAGCGCCTGCAAACGGCGCTGGCAAAAAACAACGTGGATGCCGCCTTGATACTGCAGCGCACCGATCTGTACTATTTCAGCGGCACCATCCAGCAGGCCTATCTTTACCTTCCGGCTGACGGCCGACCGCTGCTGATGGTCAATAAAAGCACCCCCCGGGCCAGGGCGGAATCGGCCATCGAACAGATCGTGCATCTCGACAGCCCGAAAAACATCCCGGACATCCTCCGGGAGCATGGACACCCCGTTCCCGGGGTCCTGGGCATGGAACTGGATGTTTTGCCGGCCAATCTGCTGTTTGCCTGCCAGGGTTTTTTTCCGGACACCCGGATCATGGACATCTCCCCGGTTGTCCGCCTGATCCGGGCGGTCAAATCCCCCTGGGAGCTGGCCCGCATGCGCCGGGCGGCCCGGCTGTCAGACCGCCTCGCCGGCTGCGTACCGGAGCTGCTGCATGAAGGGATGAACGAACTGGAGCTGGCCGGCAAGATTGAAGCCGAAGCCAGGCGCCTGGGCCACCAGGGCGTCATCCGGATGCGCCTGTGGGGCAGTGAAATGTTTTACGGCCACCTGCTGGCCGGACCCTCCGGGGCGGTGCCGAGCTACCTGTCTTCTCCCACCGGCGGCAGCGGCGCCAGTCCGGCGGTGGCCCAGGGGCCCGGGTTTCGAACCATCCGGCGCCATGAACCGGTGCTGGTGGACTACATGTTTGCCCATAACGGGTATCTTTCCGACCACGCCCGTATTTTTTCCATCGGCCCCCTGCCGGACAAGCTGGTCGCAGCCCACGAGGCCATGCTGGAAATCCAGCAGATGATCAAAGATCGGGCCCGGCCGGGAGTGACATCCGGCGAGCTGTACGAGCAAGCCCTGGAAAAAACCATGGCTCTCGGCTATGGAGACCATTTCATGGGGGTCGGCCCGGAGCGCATCCGTTTCGTGGGGCACGGCATCGGGCTGGAGGTGGACGAATACCCCTTTCTGGCCGCCGGCCAGCAGCTCAAACTGCAGCCGGGCATGACCATTGCCCTGGAGCCTAAACTGATCTTTCCGGACCAAGGGGTGGTGGGCATCGAAAACACCCACGTGGTAACCGAAAATGGATTGGAGCAGCTGGGAAAATTCCCGGAAAAGATCATCGTTATCAAGACTTCAAAAAAACCATTGCTTTCTTGATGCAAAGCATATTATTTTTGTTCCATCCCAATGAATTTGCATTAAATTTGACGGTCCCGAAAAAAGTCATTTTCGAGCGACATCAACCCTTTTTGGAAAAAGAACTGTGAACGGATGTTTACCAAGGCGGAAGCACAGCTGAAATACAGTTGCATTTTAATCTATCAATGGAGGACAGAGGAGGGAAATGATGAACCTGAGCCGACCGAACGCCAATGACGCTCTTCAGACCAGAAACCGTTCGCGCGAAATCGCGCCGCAATCCGGCATCTGCAGCCGGTGCATTGATGGCTGCAAGGGAAACTGCGACCTGTTCAAAGCGACTTTTCGTGGGCGGGAGCTTCTTTACCCGCAGCCCTTTGGCAGCATCACCGCCGGTGCCGACAAGGACTACCCGGTGGATTATTCCCATTTGAATATTATGGGGTATGCCCTGGGGGCCAAGGGGGTCGAGGCCGACCCGGATAAAGCCACATTTCCAAGTGTCGATACCGAAACCTCCTACGGGGTTAACGAGAAAGTCAAGATGAAAGTGCCGATATTCACCGGAGCCCTCGGCAGCACGGATATTGCGCGCAAGAACTGGAGGCATTTTGCCATTGGAGCTGCGATCAGCGGCATCAGTCTGGTATGCGGCGAAAATGTGTGTGGCATTGATCCTGAGTTGGAACTTGACAGCAATGGCAAAATCAAAAAATCACCCGAAATGGATCGCCGGGTGGAAGAATATCGCCGCTACCATGAAGGCTACGGCGATATCCTGGTGCAGATGAATGTCGAAGACACCCGCAATGGCGTGGCTGAATATGTCATCGAGAAGCTCGGTGTGGAAACCATCGAATTGAAATGGGGCCAGGGTGCCAAGTGCATTGGCGGAGAAATCAAGGTAAACTCCCTGGAGCGGGCCCTCGAGTTGAAAAAACGCGGATATATCGTCACCCCGGACCCGGGCGACCCCGCCCATCAGGCAGCTTTTAAAGCAGGTCCCCTGAAACAGTTTGAACGGCACTCGCGCCTCGGCTTTGTGGATCAGGAAGGATTTATGAACGAGGTGCAACGATTGCGCAAACTCGGCGCCAAACGCGTCACCCTGAAAACAGGTGCTTATCCAATGCGGGAACTGGCCATGGCCATCCGCTGGTCCAGCGACGCCGGTATAGATCTGCTGACCATCGATGGGGCACCGGGGGGAACCGGCATGAGCCCCTGGCGCATGATGACCGAGTGGGGGATTCCTTCAATCTACCTGCATTCCATGGCCTATGAATTGAGCGATCGATTGGCTAAAAGCGGCAAACGCGTCCCGGACCTGGCCTTTGCAGGCGGTTTTTCATCTGAAGATCATGTCTTCAAAGCTCTGGCTCTGGGCGCACCGTACTGCAAGGCTGTCTGCATGGGCCGCGCCTTGATGATTCCGGGCATGGTTGGCAAAAATACGGAAAAATGGTTGCGCGACGAAGATGGCGGCCTGCCGCCGAGCATATCCAAATTCGGCTACACTAAAGAAGAAATCTTCATGAATTATGAAGTCTTAAAGGAAAAATACGGATCCGAAGCAGACACATTGCCGCTGGGCGCCATCGGACTATATAACGTTACCGATAAAATTAAAGTCGGACTCCAGCAGATGATGGCCGGATCACGCAACTGGAAGGTGGAATATATCAGCCGCAACGACCTGTTCTCCCTGACAGAGGAATGTGCCAGAATCACCGGTATCAAATACGTAATGGATGCCTTTCGGGAGGAGGCCCTGGAAATCATCGATGCGTAGTTGGGACCCTTGAAATTGGACGTTTTTTTAACCCCCTGGCCAAGTTTGAAGGAGGTTTGACATGTCAGATAGAATTATAAAGCAGGTGCTGGCAAAAGATCCGGGAGAAAAAGAATTTCATCAATCCGTCCTGGAGTTTGTCGAAACCATAGCGCCGGTATTAGAGCACCACCCCGAATATCGACAACTGGGAGTCCTGGAAAGAATTCTGGAGCCTGAACGCGTAATCACGTTTCGGGTTCCTTGGATGGATGACGGGGGATGGGTGCGTGTCAATCGCGCCTATCGCATCGAAATGAACAGCGCCATTGGGCCCTATAAAGGTGGCCTGAGATTTCACCCATCTGTAAATCACAGCATCCTGAAATTTCTGGCCTTCGAGCAGGTCTTTAAAAATGCCCTGACCACGCTTCCCCTCGGAGGTGCCCAGGGCGGATCTGATTTTGAACCCAAGGGAAAGTCGGACAACGAGGTAATGCGCTTCTGCCAGAATTTTATGACCGAATTATCCCGTCACATCGGACAGGATACCGACATTCCAGGAAGAGGGCTCGGCGTTGGGACCAGGGAAATCGGATACCTCTTTGGCATGTATAAAAAGCAGCGCAACGAATTTACCGGGGTTTTGACCGGCAAAGGTTTGCAATGGGGCGGAAGCCATATTCGCATGGAAGCTACCGGATACGGTGTTGTCTACTTCGCGGCCGAGATGCTGGCGGCGCGCAATGAAACCCTGGAAGGCAAAACCTGCCTGGTATCCGGTTCCGGTAATGTCGCCCAGCATGCAGCTGAAAAAATCATTGAACTGGGCGGCAAAGTACTGACGCTTTCCGATTCATCCGGCTACATCTATGACGCGGAAGGCATCGACAGCAAAAAACTTGCATTTGTCAAACGCTTAAAGAACCTTAAACGCGGCAGGATTCAGGAATATGTCGACAAGTATTCCGAAACCATTTACACCGAAGCTGACAGCTCCCTGGATTACAATCCACTGTGGAGCCACCGGGCCGACTGCGCTTTCCCGTGTGCGGTGGAAAATGAAATTCAACCAAAAGATGCCCATAACCTGGTCAACAATGGCATTAAAATGATCTGTGAAGGTGCCGACATGCCAGCGACACCTGAAGCTGTCAGGATTTTTCTGGACAGCAACCTGCTGTATGCTCCGGGAAAGGCAGCCAACGCCGGCGGAGTGGCGGTGTCCGGTCTGGAGATCGCCCAAAACAGAATGCTTTTAAACTGGTCCGCCGAAGAAGTCGATCAGCGCTTGCGGACCATTGTGAAAAACATCCACCAGAACTGTCTGGATGTCGCTGCAGAATACGGTGAGCCCGGCAACTACCTAGCAGGTGCGAACATCGCAGGGTTTGTGCGCGTGGTCGATGCCATGCTGGATCAGGGACTGGTGTAGGGATCACTGGAGTAGCGACCCGAAATTTTTTATAAAACATCTGAAATTAGAGTCCAAGGAGCCTCGTCTTTTAATCATGGCCAATTCGATCATCACGGCAACGGGCAGTTACATTCCACCAGCCCGAATCCCGAACACCCATTTTCTCGATAATGAATTTTATGGACCCGACGGCCGGCGGCTTGAACGTCCCAACCTCGAAATTATAAAAAAACTTTATGAGATTACGGGCATCCGCGAACGACGTTACGCGCCCGACGCCATGACCACCTCAGAGATGGCCTGGCTGGCGGCCGAACAGGCACTGGAGGGCATTGACCGGGAAAGCCTCGACTACATCATCGTGGCTCAAAATTTTGGGGACATTGCCCCGGCACACCTCAAACCGGACATGGTCCCCACCATCGCCGCCCGGGTCAAGCACAAGCTGCGAATCAAAAACCCTTACACCGTGGCCTTTGACATTCCCTTCGGCTGCCCCGGCTGGCTGCAGGCCGCCATCATGGCCGACTATTACATCAAGTCCGGCGATGCCCGGCGCGTGCTGATCATCGGCGCCGAGATACTGTCCCGGGTGTCCGATCCCCATGATGTCGACTGTATGATTTATGCTGACGGGGCCGGGGCCTCGCTGATCGAGGCAACCGACCAGGACGCGGGCATCCTGTCGCACCTGACCCGGTCAGACACCTACGACGAAGCCTATCTCCTGTACTATGGAAAATCGTACAACCCCGAACGCAACGGCAGCGACCTGTTCATCAAGATGGAGGGGCATGAAATTTACAAATACGCGGTCAGGAAAGTTCCCGAAGTGGTGAAGAAAAACCTGGACAAGACGGGCATCGGTCTGCAGGAGGTCAAAAAAGTTCTGATCCACCAGGCCAATGAAAAAATGGACGAGGCGATCCTGAAAAGACTGTTCGAACTGTATGATATCAAGGAAATCCCCGCGGACTTGATGCCCATGACGATCTCCTGGTGCGGCAACAGCTCGGTGGCTACCCTGCCCACCCTGCTCGACCTGATCTTGAAAGGCAAGCTGGACAATCATGCGCTGCATTCAGGGGATATCGCCGTCTTCGCCTCGGTGGGGGCCGGCATGAATATCAACTCCATGATATACCGGATGCCCTGAAAATCCATCCCGCTGTTGTTGCCTTCCTGCTTCTAAAAAAAGAGGGGGTGCCGACAATCGTCTGCACCCCCTCTTTGCATTTGATACAGGCACCTTACCGTTTTGAGAACTGGAACCGGGCCCGGGCGCCTTTCTGGCCGTATTTTTTTCTTTCCTTCACCCGCGGATCACGTTTGATGAAGCCGGCCTTTTTCAGGGCCAGTCTGAAATCCGGGTTGAGCGCGACCAGGGCCCGGGTGATTCCATGTCTCACGGCACCGGCCTGCCCGGAAATCCCACCGCCGATAACGGTGGCCTTGACATCGTATGACCCCAGCGTGTTGGTAATCTTGAACGGTTGGATCATATCCTCACGAGTGGTTTCAATTGGAAAGTACTCGGCAACCGGGCGATTGTTGATGATAATTTCACCCTTGCCGGGCTTCAGCCACGTCCTGGCGATGGCCGTTTTTCGTCTGCCGGTTGCGTAATAAACGTTTTCCTGCTCCATTTAATTCTCCCGAATTGTACTGAATTGGTTTGCTTAGATTTTCAAAGGCTCCGGATTCTGCGCCCCGTGCGGATGCTGATCGCCGGGGTAGACTTTCAATTTTTTATACAATTTTCTGCCCAGCCTGTTTTTCGGCAGCATGCCCTTGACCGCAAAGCGGATCAAATCCTCCGGGCGCTTTTGCTTGAGTTCTCTGGCGGTCGTCGTTGTCAATCCGCCGACATAGCCGCTGTGACGGTAATAGCGTTTTTGATCGAGTTTATTGCCGGTCAGCCGGATCTTGTCCGCATTGATCACCACCAGCCAATCGCCGGTGTCGACATGCGGCGTATACAGCGGGTTGTGTTTGCCCTGCAAGCGGGAGGCCAGGGTCGTGGCCAGCCGTCCCAGCACAGCTCCGTCAGCGTCAACCAGGAACCATTTTTCCGGGTTGTCCGTATTTTTTGCACTGTAGGTGTATTTTTTCACGTTCACGATCTCCTGTTGATAATGAATCCAGCATATCTATTCAATTAATCCCTGCCTGTCAAGGAAAAACATTGAAAATTCACAATTAAAATTGAATAAAATTGATTGAAGGTGTGAATCGGCCGGCGCATGATATTTTCTTCCAACCGGTATGAAACCATACCGTTGCAGCGTGCCCCATGTTTGGGACTAGAGCCATATTATCTGCTCACTTGAATGGGTACAGTGCCATTCATCCCAAACAAGGGGCACTGCGAAAACAAGGTGCTGTCGAGTATCATACCGGTTTCCAGAAAACACCATCCCCCGGCCAATTCACATCGGTTTTTAAGAACTCTGTAACTTTTCAAAAGCTCTGGTATTAAAATCCATACTGAGCGCAATATGTATTTTGGTTGAGCGTCATTGTCCATTTGGGGAGCAAAGCCAGCGGGTCGGTGGGCGTTGAAAATTGCAAGCTGTCTGAGGCGCTTGCGCCGAGTTCTTGCAATTTAGCCCACCGATGCGCTGGCGCCCCAAATGGACACAGAAAGCGAGGCCAAAATGCATATTGTGCGGCGCCCATCAGATTTTTTTTAAAGCCTTACTCGTCGCTGAAAGAGATGGCTCAATTAAGCAGTGACAAATTTGAACCTTTACAGAATTCGCTGGCTGGTCTAAAATCAAAGCCAGTTGCAGCAATATAAGCACGCCCATGCAGGTTGCAAGGCATTTGAGGAGAACCTGGTATGCCGCCGCTGGAAATTGAAGTTAAATTCTATCTCCCCGACGCCCCCGCCATGCGCCGGCGCATCATCGAGTTCGGCGCCCGGTCCCGGGGACGGCATTTTGAGCACAACATCCGTTATGAAGACCGCAGCTGCAGCCTGATAAAGAAAAGATCGCTTTTGCGCCTGCGCCGGTCCATACAAACCACCCTGACCTACAAATACCCGCCGGCGGACAAAGACAGCCAGTTCAAAGTCTTAAACGAACTGGAAGTCGCTGTCGATGATTTCGCTACCATGAACCGCATCCTGGAATCCCTCGGATTGCATGCCGAACAGGTTTATGAGAAATGGCGCGAAACCCTGGTGCTGGATGCCACCCACTTTTGCATGGATTCCATGCCCTTTGCCGATTTTCTCGAAATCGAGGGCCCTGCCGCTAAAATCCGCCATTATGCGTCCTGCCTCGGGCTGGACTGGAACAGCCGCATTGTCCTCAATTACCTGGAGATTTTCGAAGTGCTCAAAAAAAAATGGGGGCTTGAATTCACGGATGTCACCTTTGAAAATTTCAAGGATGTGTCAGAAGACTTCAGTGTTCTTTTGGATCTTGTTCAGGCTGGGGAGAAAGACGAACGTCCAACGTCGAATAAGAAAAACTAAAAATCGACATTCATCTCTTATCATTCGGCGTTCGACGTTGAGTGTTGATGAAGTCGTAAAAAGTCGAATTTTCCCGCTTAAGCAAGCCTTTTCGGGAGCTGTTCAGGGTTTCGCTAAAGTTGAAGATTCCCTGTTAGGGAATCTTCCCAGTAGGGAATACTGTCTTTTTTAATTTCGCTCGCTGACCCCGCAGCAAGCTGCGGGGATTGCGCTCGCAACCTGGCCAAGAGACCCGTCGCAAGCTCCTCAAACAGCTTGAAGTTTTTAACGCTCAACCCTTCACAGCTCTTTTTCCGAAAAGGGTTGATGGCGCTCGAAAATGACTTTTTATGGGACCGTCAGTGTTCGATGTTCGACGTTCGTCCTTTCTTACTCTCCCGTATTTTTCAGCACCTTCAACAGGGCGTCCGGTGACGGAGGTCCGGCGGCTTTGCCGGGGGCCGCCGCCGGCAGCTTGACGGCAAAATCCTGCTCGAGCAGCAGCCGCCCCGCCCGCGTGTAGACATATACCGAAGCCGTATCATATTTTTCGGCAGACCGCGGTATGCGGGCGGTAAACTTCATGGTTCTGAAATAGTTGATTCCAAAAGCATATCCCCGATGGCTGCCGGTGGGCTTGCCGTCCACCAGCGGTTGCCGCGGTATGCTCAGCCACCGGCCTGGCTCCAGCTGCGCCCCTTTCAGAACCACGATGGCGTGGCCGGAAACGCGCCGGGAATTTGCGCTGGTGTTCTTCAGTTTGAACTGGACGCGCAGATTACGGCTGCCGGCCACCGGAAAAATTTTGAAGTTTTCAATGGCCACCCCTAGTTTCGGTCGGGTGGCCGCCACCGCCGATGTCTTATCAGCCGGAGGCGGCACCGCGGTCCGTGGTTTTTCCTTCACCTGCTCGGACGCCCGACGCGGCACTGCCACCTTTTGTTTTATTTCAGTTTGTTTGGATGCATTCTCATCAGCGGGTTCGTCCGGCCCCGGAACACGCTGTTGCGCTTTTCGGGTTTGTTCGAGGACCAGGCGCGCCATTAGAATTTCATTGTCGTGGCGCAGTGCACCCAATTGCTGTCTCAGATTTTGCACGCTGGCTTCAAGCTGCCTGTTTTTCTGGGCCAGGGTGCGGTTGAAAAGATAAAACCCGACAACCGCCGCAACCGCAAGGATCACAACCAAAATCCCGGCAATCACCAGCCCTTTAAAATACTTGAGGGTGATCACTTTTCCATGATCGCCGATAAACATAAGAGTCCAGTGACGGTCCGGTATCAGACGCCGGCCGGTCTTGCTTTTGCGCGTCCTGTTCTCTGAGCGGTCCTGTGAATTATCCATGGACAAGGTTCCGGTTGGCTTCCAACAGCTTAAAAATGACTTTTACGGGGCCGTCAGCTTGACGACATCCCCCTTTTTGGCCTTCAAACGCCGGGCGGCGCTGCCCTGGTTGACGGCGATTTCCAGATAGCCGCGGCTTCCGATCAGTGCCAGCAGACCGTGGGCCGCAACATCGGCATAGGTTTGTGACAGCCCCTTGATGGTCTGTTGAGCGATTTTCACCTGAACCCTGCGCGCCGCATCATGGCTGCAGACGCTCATCAGGCAGGCGGAATCAATATTGGTGATCAGGTTGCCGAACCTGTCGGCAGCCACCACCGTGCCTTCCACCCGTCCATCGGCGTGAACCGTCGGCGCCAGGCCTTCGAGGTGTATGGCTTCGGTCGGGGTCATTGGGACCCCGAGTTGCTGCAGCGCAACTCCCTTTGCGATGTGGGCGGCAACCGGAGCCATGATATCCCGCCCGTGAAAGGTGCTGCTGACAGGCTGCCGATAAAAGCTCTCGGCGCTCAGCCGCCAAAGGCATTCGGGTTGGTCTTTCTCCAACAGCAACGTGAGCACCCCGTTGTCGGGGGCAATAAAAACGTGGTTTGCAAACTCCAGGGCCAGAATGTCCCGTTCGGTGCCCACTCCCGGATCCACTACCACCAAGTGCACGCTGCCATCGGGGAAAAAACGATAGGCGCTGTAAATGGCAAACGCGGCCTGGCCAATATCCTGACTGTCGATCTGATGGCTGATATCGACCAGAACCGCCGCCGGGTTGATGGACAGGATGACGCCTTTCATCACCCCCACATACTCGTCCTGAAGGCCAAAATCCGTTAGCAGTGTTATGACTGGCATTGTGAATCAGTGACGGCCTTGTAAAAAGTCATTTTTAAGCGACATCAACTAAAACAAACGGCGCTGGACCTTAAACCCCAGATGTCTGAAGGCCGCTTCCGAGACTTTTCTACCGGAGGATGTGCGGGTTAAATATCCGATTTTCAACAGGTACGGCTCGACAATATCAACCAGGGTGTCAGACTCTTCCTGCAGCGTGGCGGCAATGGCCTCGATGCCCACCGGTCCTCCGCGATAGTACTCAATGATTGTCTTGAGGTAGCGCCGATCCAGATCGGTCAATCCCATTTCATCAACCCCTTCCAGCTTCAACGCGGCATTGACCGTGGGTCGCGTAATAACGCCGTCAGCGCGGACCTGGCTGAAATCCCGCACGCGTTTTAGCAGTCGGTTCGCAATGCGGGGAGTTCCCCGTGAACGCCTGGCAAGTTCGGCCGCCCCGTCGTCATCAATGGCGATTTTCAACAGGGATGCTGAACGCAGGGTGATTTTGACCAGGTCGGGTTGACTGTAAAAATCCAGGTTGCGGAAAATACCGAAACGGTCCCGCAGGGGAGACGACAGCAGACCGACCCTGGTCGTGGCCCCCACCAGGGTAAAGCGCTTGAGTTGAAACCGGTGACTGCGGGCATGAACCCCCTTGTCAAAAACGAAGTCGATGGCAAAATCCTCCATGGCAGGATAGAGAAGTTCCTCCACGGTTTTGGGAGTCCGGTGGATTTCATCGATAAAAAGGATATCTCCGTCTTCCAGGTTGGTCAGCAACCCGATCAAATCCCCGCCCTTTTCCAGGGCCGGTCCGGAAGTCACCGTCAGGTTGCCCCCCATTTCGTTGGCGATGATATGGGCCAGGGTGGTTTTTCCCAGACCGGGGGGGCCGTGCAAAAGCACGTGGTCAATGGGTTCTGCGCGCTGGCTGGCGGCTTCAATCGCAATTTTAAGGGTTTCCACCACCTCGGCCTGACCCACGTAATCATAAAGCTTTTCCGGTCGCAGGGATAATATTTCAAACTCCTGGTCTTCGTCCAGGGGCTCGGCGGAAAGCAGGTTTTGTTTTTCAGATGAATAGGAGATGGTGTTATCTGCCATGGCGATAGTAGTAGCGAGAAAATTTACTTTTTACGGCTTCATCAATAATGAAATTAATGGACAATGGTTTTGGGCGCAACGCCCGGAAAATTCAATCCAGGCTTTGGCCCCGGTAGACTTCTTCAAAAAGTTCTTCAGCGCTGGCAATGGCGCTGTTGCGCTTAAATGCCCGGGCGATCATCTGTTTGGCATCGGCCAACCGATGCCCGAGCTGCTTGACCATCACTTCCAGCACCTGCTGGCTGAAATCATCACCCGGCGGCTCCTCGGCCGGCTGTTCGGGTCGAATCAGGGCAAACTTTCCCATTCTGCCTTCCAGGCTGGCGACAATCTTCTGAGCGGTCCTGCGGCCGATGCCTTTTAACTGCGTCAGTTTTTCTATCTGGCCGGATTCAATGGCCGTCGCAATTTCGCGCACCGGAATATTCAGCGCTTTGACGGCCTTCAGCGGTCCGATATCTTCCACCGAGATAAAATGCTGAAAAAACTCTTTTTCGACTTCAAGGTTGAAGCCGATTAAAATTGGTTTGGGCTGGCGCTCGGTTTGCTGGAAAAAAATGTAAAGTGCGATTTCGTCCCCGACCTGCTTGGATTTCAGCGACTGCATCACGATATCGGGAAGCATGACTTCATAGCCGATCTGGTTGGCAAGCACCAGTATCCGGTCTTCCTCCTTTTTTAAGATTCTGCCTTCGAGATATCCAATCACAATTATACCCGATTGTTCCGCTGCGCACCCGCGCAACGGTAAAAACCGATCAGCGCCAGACCAATGGCATCCGAGGCATGATAGGGCCGGATCGGCGTATTGTGCTTCAACCGGTGCCGCACGGCCTCTTCAAGCTGCTCTTTGCCGGCATTTCCATTGCCGGTCAGAACCTGTTTGGCCTCACGCACGGGAATCTCCATGCAACGCACCCCGCTGTGGCATGCCGCCAGCAAAACGATGCCGACGACCTTGCCCAGGGTAATGCCGGATTGAGGATATCTTCCCAGGGAAAATATATCTTCCACCACCATCACATCCGGACGCTCCTCTTTTAATAACTTGAGCAGTTTTGAAAAGATTTTATCGAGGCGCGCCGGCAACGTGGTGTTTTTGGAGGTCTGGATGCTGCCAAAGGAATACCCGGTGACCCGTCTGCCGTCTCCGCGCACTATTCCGACACCGGTTGCCGCCAGACCCGGATCTATGCCGACGACTGTAATCATCGGGCCCTCTGTTTTTCCTCAACGTTGCATAGCAACATGGCAAACAATATCTAATGACGGTTCCGTAAAAAGCTTATTTATACCGCGAGCGGCAACCTATGAACAACGAACTTGGGTTGACTTCGTTGGAAGTCATTTTCGAGCGACATCAAACCTTTTCGGAAAAAGAGCTGTGAAGGGGTGAGCGTTAACATTGCAAGTTGAAGGCTATTTCAAACCCTTCAGCTTATCCCGGGCAATTTTGGCTTCGTTGGTCTTGGGATATTTTCTGATCAGTTCTTCTAAAATCAGGCGGGCATTGGCTTTATCGCCTAAATTGAAAAAAGCCAGCCCCTGTTTTAAAAGCGATGCCGGCACCTTGTTGCCCTTGGGATAGTTCTCGATAACTTTTTGATATTCGAGAATGGCCTTTTCATACCATTTTTCACGGTAGTAGATTTCACCGAGCCAGAACTGGGCATTGTCGGCCCGCTCGGATTTGGGGTATCTTTCGATGAGTTCGCTGAATTTCTTTTTGGCGGTCTTGGCATCCCCCTGGTCAAAAGCCTGTTTCGCCATCCGGTAAATCTCATCCTCGGACAGCGGCGGCGGGGTCTCCGTGCCTGCTTTGATCTTCGCCGCGGACTTGGAGGGAGGTGCCGCCTTGCCGGACGGTTCTAAATTTAAATACTGCTCGAGTTTGAGAATCCGTTGTTCATTGGCCCGGGTGGATTCAGACAATTTGCTCAACTGCTCCTGCCGGCTCCTGGTGGCCGCCGAACCCTCTTCCAGGCGCTGTTTGAGCTTGTACTCAAGCTCTTCGAGTCTGCCGGTCAAAATCCTCAGCTCTTCATCGAAAGCCTCCATGCGGGCCCTTAAAGAGGCTGCCTGCTGCCGCAACTTTTCCTCTTGCTGGGTTCGGCTTTGCAGACCGGATTTTAAGGCCTGACTGCTTTTGCGCACTTCGGCGTTGTGCAGCTCCAGCTGACTGATCCGGTTATCCAGGCTGGTGATTTCCTGTTTGGTCACACACCCGGCAACCAGCAACAACCAGGCACTACTGACAAGTACAGCCGTTTTCACGAAGGATACTTTCATCACTGCAAGTCTCTCGTGGATGGATTCGGATATCAAAAAACAGCCCGCCGGTTAAAGCGGGCCATGGATGGTGCAACCGCCGGCAGCAACTGCTGCCGGCGGTCACCTATAGAACCGTCGCCATACCGGTGATGAAAAACCAACCGCGGCTTGATCATCATCCGGATTCAAACTAGTTGATCACGAAATGGTCACGCCTGTTTTTCGCCCAGCACTCTTCGCTTTGCTCCGTACACACTGGCCGCTCTTCACCGTAGCTGATGGTGGTCAATCTCGAAGCCTCAATTCCCAGATCCACCAGAAACGCCTTGGCGCTTTCCGCACGCCGGTCTCCCAGGGCAAGGTTGTATTCATTGGTGCCCCGTTCATCGCAATGGCCTTCGATGGTCGCCGTTACATCCGGATTGTTGCGCAGCCATTCCGCCTTGCGCAGCAAATTGTCCTGGGCAGCCGGCGTCAACGAGGATTTATCGAATTCAAAATAGATGTCTTCCTGCATGACCACATCCGGCGCCTTGTATACCGGGGCGGGCGCAGGTTCTTCCTTGGCAACCTCGGGGGCGGGTTCCGGTTGCGGAGCGGGCTCCGGAGCTTCCGCCACCACTTTTTTCTGACACGAGACGGTAAACATCAATCCAGGGATGACCAACATCAGTGCTAAAACAATCCAGATCTTCTTGTGCATTTTTTCCTCCTTTCACAGTCCAACATACCTTAGGGATTAATATCATTCATAGACCATCTGGGGTTCATCTGCTCACCGCGCATCGCCAGCAAACGCCGTTGGTCGGTACCGTAAGCAGTCATCACATAAATTCTTGAGGGCCCTTCACGGGTTGAGCTGAAAGCAATCAGACTTGCGTCGGGCGACCATGTGGGAGATTCATTGTCACCGGACTCATGGGTCAATTGCACCGGCAGCCCTCCGTTGACATCAATCACGAAAATATTGTGCAAACCGTCCACCATTCCGGTGTAGGCAATCTTGTCGCCCGCGGGCGACCAGCTCGGCTGGGTGTTGTAATTGCCTTCAAAGGTCAGCCGCCTCGTCCGGCCGGATACCAGATCTTTGATATATACCTGGGGTGTCCCTGCCCGGTTGGAAACAAAAGCCAGCTTCTTGCCGTCCGGAGACCATGTGGGAGAAACGTCACTTCCACGCATCCCTGTTAATCTTTTAATAATTTTTCCCGATCCAGTCAACAGATAAATTTCCTGATCACCGGAAAAAGACATGGTGGCGGCCAGTTCGAATTTCCCCGGCACCCAGGCCGGAGTGATGTTGATTCCCGGCCGGGCAACCACGCTCTCCTGCATTTCCGCCAGGTTCTTAATGTAAAGATCGGGTTTGCCTCCCTTATACGAGGTATAAGCCAGGTACTGCCCGTCGGAAGACCAGGCCGGCGATAAGGTAATCGAATGATTGCGGGTAACCTGTTGTCGATTATAACCATCAAACTCGCAGCTGTAAATCTCTTTGTTGCCGCTGCCGGTGGAAACAAAGGCAATCTTGCTTGTAAACATGCCGCTTTTGCCGGTCAGGTACTTGATGACCTCACCGCAGAAGCGCAGGATCATCCGGCGTTGATCCGCCTTGGGGCCTGAATACTTTTTGCCCAGAATCCGGCGCCCCTTGAAAGTGTCGAAAAGACGCAGTTCCAGGGTGATCCGGCCGTCCTGGGCTTTATACAGACCGGTGATCAGCAGTTCGGCTCCCACCACGGTCCAGTTTTTAAATTTGATCTGGGGAGTCAAAACCCCGTCTTTGGCGGGATCGAAAAGAAATGCGCCCCGGTCGAGCAGCTTGAAATACCCGGTAAACTCCAGGCTGGCGGCCAGCAGATCGGCTGCCGCCACGGCCGAGGGGGATGGTTCGACCCCGGTCTTGAACAGGGGAACTGCCAGGGGAATTTTGCGCAAAAATGGATTGCTCAAATCGATGTAATCATATCCATCGTTGGAGCTCTGGGCGAAACTAGAACCGGAACCGATCAAAATACAGGCCGCAAAAACGGCGGCCATCCACTTCAGATGCCTTGGGTGCATGCAATTATTCCTGTTATAAATTATTTATTCTAAATATTTTAATGGCTTTTGTCAATTCAGGTGCAGCCGCCCCTGAAATTAACCGGCGAAGTGTCTATTTTTTAAGTCCTTGCGGTGTAAACCTTACGCCCACCATGATGTAGGGTCTTCGGATCCCGGCCGGGTGCGGTGAGACCGGATTGGCCTTGACGATCGCCTTGTACAACGATTCATCCAGGTACCGGTTGCCGGAGCGCTTGGTAAACCGGATATCGGTGATTTCGCCGTTGGGCAACACCTTGAACACCACGCGGGTTTCCAGCTGTTCGTCGTCTCCGACCAGCTGCTGGGCAAGCGCCCAGTGCTGTTCCACCTGGAAAGCCACTTCAACTTGGTAAATTTTGATCAACTCCAGGGTGCGTCTGTCACCGCCCCCGCCGCCGCCCCCTGCGGTCGCACCCGACCCCGCCGCCGCCTTGCCGCCGGCAGCCGGCGCTGCAGTTTCGGTCTGCTCCACCTTTTTTTTCAATTTCTCCAGGGCCTGCTTCACCAAGTCGGTCCGGGATTCTTCAACCTTTTTTTTGACCCCGCTGACTGCCGTGCGAATCATTTTCTGCCGGTCGAGGGTCTTTTTCTTGAGCGACTTTTTGACCCTGGGAGGTTTTTTCGCCGGAGCCAGTGAAACCTGCTTTTGCGGCTGAACCGCCACCGGAGGCGGTTTTGGCGGCGGTGGGGTTATCTCCGGTGCGGCGGGTTCTTTTATTTCCGCCGGTTTGGCAACCGGTGGCGTTTTGGTCTTCGGTCCGGCTGTCCGCCTGGCGGCCGGGGGCCCGGGCATTGAAACCAGGTTGACATTAATGGCCCCGGGAGCCAATCTGCGCCTGGGGGCCATGTCGGGCAGCAATATCACGGCGCCGAAGAAGATCAGGTGGGCCAGCAGAGAAATGCCGAAATAAAGCACCATGGCGCGGGAATCATTGCCCGGTCCCCTTGGGCGCTGGGTTTGCAGGTAGGTCTTTTTTGGCATCAACTTTTTGTTTTGCGTGCGTCGCTTATCTTTTTCAGCACGGCGGGCTCGGTGACCATGCCCAGTTGATCAACCCCGGCACTTTTAATCTCCGCCATCACCTGCACCACCATGCCGTAGGGAATTGTTTTATCGGCTTTCAGGTAAACGCTGCGGTCGGAGCGCCCCTGCAGGATTTTAACCAGTTTGGCGCCAAGAAAATCGATGGTCACCTGATAGTCATTGATAAAAATCTGCTGGTGCTTGTCAATGGTGATAATCAGGTGCTCTTTTTCAGTGTTTAAAGGTTTGGCGGTTGCCTGGGGCAGATCGACATTCAGGCCCTGGACCATCATGGGGGCGGTAACCATGAAAATAATCAACAGCACCAGCATGACATCCACAAAAGGCGTTACGTTGATTTCGGACATGAAGTCTTTGCTGTTGCCGCCCGGCGTCATCCCCGCCTCCTTTCGATTCTCAAAATATCCCGTTCGATAATATTGAGAAAATCGGCTGAAAAGCTTTGCAGTTCCGTTTCGATGGTTCTGATCTTGTTCATAAAAAAGTTAAAGGCGATCACCGCCGGAATTGCGGCGGCCAACCCTGCCGCTGTGGCCACCAGGGCTTCGGAAATGCCGGGGGCGACCACCGCCAGGCTGGCCGACCCGCTCTGTCCGATGCCGGCGAAAGAATTCATAATTCCCCACACCGTGCCGAACAGGCCGATAAACGGGGTCGTGTTGCCGGTGGTGGCCAGAAAAGGAACCATCTGGGTCATGCGCGTCATTTCGGTATTGATGGCCCGCCGCAGGGCCCGCTTGACATTGTCCAGGCCGGCAAAGCGGGTGGCGAACGTCAGGCTTTCACCCCCGCTGCCGGCAGGCCTGGACTCCGGGCTGCTTCCCGACTGGCTTGTTTTTTTCAACTCCACGTACGCAATGCGAAAAACCCGGGCCAGGGGGCTGCCTCTGAGCTGCTTGGCTTTGGAAAAGGCATTGGACAGATCACGGCTTTTCCAGAAAAATTCGGTAAATTCCGCTGACTGTCTGATAGCCCGCTTGATGTAACGATATTTAATCAGGATAATGGCCCAGGAAGCTACCGAAAAAAACAGCAGCAGCAACAGGATCAGCTGGACAACAAGTCCGGCATTGCTGAGGATATAGATCAGGTCGATATGAGCGGCTGGCATAGATTTTCCTAGTCTTGGTATGGAATTATAAAATTTAACCGCAAAACCTGCGGCAAAGCATCTGATTTCGGCCTGTTTAGTTATATGAAAACCGCAGATGTGTCAACCTATTTGGATTTTTGACCTGCCCGCCAACTTTTCGCTTGCCTTCGGCGGCGGCGGCAACTAAATAGGATAAGATCTCAAACGATTTAAACTTGACGGCCTCGTAAGAAGTCATTTTTGAGCGCCTTCAAGCGAGAAAATCGCCTTTTAAGATTTCACCAAACTTAAACCGGTCATCATCAGGTGTCAGATGAAAAATGCGGCTATGAAAAAAATCGCCAACCTGCTCTTTGAAGCCAAAATTTTAAAGCAGATTCCCCGCTCCGGCTACCCCTTTCTCGGCGCAGGCAGAGAATCGGTGGCCGAACATTGCTTCAGCACCACCTTTATTGCCTTCGTGATGTCCAAACTGGAACCCGACATCGATGCCCTGAAACTGATCAGCATGTGCCTGGTCCACGATCTGGCCGAGACCCGAACCGGAGATTTGAACTACGTCCACAAAAACTATGTGCGTGCCGATGAGAAGCGCGCCCTGGCCGATGCCATGGACGGTCTCGACTTCGCCCGGGATTTTACGGGCCTTGTGAGCGAATTCAACGCCAACCAATCAGCCGAAGCCCGGCTGGCCCACGATGCGGACCAGCTGGCCCTGGTGCTGGAGCTCAAGGACCTGATGGATATCGGCTACCGGCCGCCGCACACCTGGATCGAGCATGTCCTGCAGCGGCTGAAAACTGAAACCGGTCGGCAGATCGCCCGCTGCGTGATGGCCACGCGCCGGGATGAATGGTGGCTGAAAAATTATGTTGACAGTCCGGATGAAAATAACTAATAGTAAAATCTTTTATTTTTTCAGCATCGACCCGGCAGCTACCCCTTGAATCGGCAGGTCCTGCAGAACATCTGCTTTTGCAAAGATCCCCGGGAGAAATACACATGAACTGGCTGAAGCAAACCTTCTGGTCTTCCATCGGAAAAAAATTGATGATGGCCGTTACCGGCCTGGCCTTTTGCGGATTTCTGGCGGGGCATCTGGCCGGGAACCTGACGATTTACGGCGGCAAAAATGCGTTCAACTCCTATGCCGCCCACCTGCATTCCCTGGGGCCGCTGATCACCGTGATGGAATGGGGGCTTGTATTCTTTGCCGTCGTTCATATCGGCACCGGACTGACCCTGTTTTTTCTGAATTTTCGCTCCCGCCCCGGCCGCTACGTGATCAACAAGCGCGCGGGTGGGCGTACCATCGGTTCGGCCACCATGCCTTACACCGGCATCCTGGTGCTGGCCTTTGTTGTCGTGCACCTGATCAACTTTCATTTTGTCGACAAAAGTCAGACCACCATTTATCAGATCGTCACCGCAACCTTTGACAATCCCCTTTATGTCGCCTTTTATGTTGCGGCGATGATCGTGGTGGCGATCCACGTCAGCCATGGCTTCTGGAGCGCTTTTCAGAGCCTCGGCGCCAACCATCCGAAATACATGGCTTTGATCATGAGGATCAGCATTGTGTTCAGCCTGGCGGTGGGATTCGGTTTCGGCCTGCTGCCGCTTTACCTGGCCAGCGTCGGCTGACCAGAAATTTTGAAAGGAACCCCAATGGCGCTTGATGCAAAAATCCCTGCAGGCCCCCTGGCGGATAAATGGGACCGGCATCGTTTTGAGTTGAAACTGGTCAATCCGGCCAATAAGCGCAAATACGAAATCATCGTGATCGGAACCGGTCTGGCCGGCGGCTCGGCCGCCGCTGCACTGGCAGAACTGGGCTACAACGTCAAGGTGTTCTGCATCCAGGACAGCCCCCGCAGGGCCCACAGCATCGCCGCCCAGGGAGGCATCAACGCCGCCAAGAATTATCCCAATGACGGCGACAGCATCTGGCGCCTGTTTTACGACACCATCAAGGGGGGTGATTTCAGGTCCCGGGAAGCCAACGTCTATCGGCTCGCCCAGATCAGCAACCATATCATCGATCACTGCGTGGCCCAGGGCATCCCCTTTGCCCGGGAATACGGTGGGCTGCTGGCCAACCGGTCGTTCGGCGGCGCCCAGGTATCGCGGACCTTCTATGCCCGGGGACAGACCGGGCAGCAGCTGCTGCTGGGCGCTTACAGCGCGCTGTCGCGCCAGGTGGCCACCGGCATGGTGCAGCTGTTCGTGCGCCGGGAATTGCTCGATGTGGTGATCATCGACGGCCAGGCCAGGGGAATCGTGGTGCGCAACCTGGTCTCGGGCGATCTCGAACGCTATGACGCCCACGCGGTGGTCCTGTGCACCGGCGGCTATGGCAACGTGTTTTTTCTCTCCACCAACGCCATGGCATCCAATGTCACCGCCACCTACCGCGCCTATAAAAAGGGTGCCTTTTTTGCCAATCCGTGTTTTACCCAGATCCATCCCACCTGCATTCCCGTGCACGGCACCTACCAGTCCAAGCTGACCTTGATGAGTGAAAGCCTGCGCAATGACGGCCGGGTGTGGGTGCCCAAAAAAGCCGGTGACAAGCGTCCCCCCGGGCAGATTCCGGAATCGGAAAGGGATTATTTTCTGGAAGCAAAATATCCCAGCTTCGGCAACCTGGTGCCCCGGGATGTGGCCTCCCGCAACGCCAAGGAGCAGTGTGACCAGGGCAAGGGCGTCGGGGAAACGGGGCTGGCCGTCTACCTGGACTTTGCCGATGCGATTAAACGGGATGGCAAGGAGGTCATTGAAAAAAAATACGGCAACCTTTTTCAGATGTACGAAAAAATCACCGCCCAAAGTCCCTATGAAACGCCGATGATGATCTACCCGGCCGTTCATTACACCATGGGCGGGCTGTGGGTGGACTACAACCTGATGAGCACGGTTGACGGCCTGTTTGTACTGGGTGAGGCCAATTTCTCGGACCACGGCGCCAACCGACTCGGCGCCAGTGCCCTGATGCAGGGACTGGCCGACGGCTATTTCATTCTGCCATACACCATCGGCGGGTACCTGGCCGGCACTGAGCTGCCGCAAATCTCCACCGGCCATCCGGCCTTTGAAGAAGCGCAGCACGCGGTGCAGTCCTTTGTCCACCGGCTGCTTGCGATCAACGGCAGCCGCACGGTCGATGATATCCATCGACACCTGGGACTGATCATGTGGGAATACTGCGGCATGTCACGCACCAATGAGGGACTTGCCAAAGCCCGCGGTCAAGTCCAGCAGCTGCGGGAAGAATTCTGGCAAAATGTCAGGGTACCGGGCCCTGAGAAGGATTTCAACCAGAGCCTTGAAAAAGCCGGCCGCGTGGCGGATTTTCTGGAGTTCGCCGAATTGATGATCATCGATGCCCTGACACGCCAGGAGTCCTGCGGGGGCCATTTCAATGAAGCCTTTCAGACCGAGGCCCACGAAGCCCGGCGCGATGATGACAATTTCTGTCACGTTGCGGCCTGGGAATATGCCGGAGAGGACACGGATCCCCGACTGCACAAGGAACCCCTTGTTTTTGAAAACGTCGAACTGACCCAAAGGAGTTACAAGTGACCAAGACCATCAGCCTGACGCTGAAAATATGGCGTCAAAACGGCCCCAATGCCAGGGGCAGTCTTGAAATCTATCCGGCCAACGATATATCGACCGACATGTCGTTTCTGGAGATGATCGACGTGGTCAATGAAAAATTAACCCTTGCAGGCCGGGAACCCATCGCTTTCGATCATGACTGCCGGGAAGGCATTTGCGGCATGTGCGGGGCAGTGGTCAACGGCCGGCCCCATGGCCCGGAAAAAGGCACCACCCTGTGCCAGCTGCACATGCGCCATTTCAAAGACGGGGACACCATTGTCATCGAGCCCTGGAGGGCCCGGGCTTTTCCAGTCATCAAGGACCTGGTGGTGGATCGCGGCGCGCTGGATACCATTATCCAGGCCGGTGGCTATATTTCGGTCAACACCGGCGGTGCGCCGGACGCCAACACGATTCCCATCGCCCAGCAGGCCGCTGAAAAAGCCATGGATGCGGCCGCCTGCATCGGCTGCGGCGCCTGCGTGGCGGCCTGTCCCAATGCGGCGGCGATGCTGTTTCTGGGGGCCAAAATTTCGCATCTGGCACTGCTGCCCCAGGGCCGTCCGGAAGCCGCCCGGCGCGCGCTCAACATGCTTCAAACCACGGATCATCTCGGCTTCGGCAACTGCACCAACGAGCGGGAGTGTGAAGCTGAGTGCCCCAAGGAAATATCGATTGTCAATATCGCCCGCTTGAACAGGGAGTTTTTCAAGGCCGCGTTTCTCTCGGACCAGACCTGATCCATGCAAACCCTATCTGCCTTCATCGCCCGACTGCAGGCCCTGCTGCCAACCGAACCACCCTATCTGGTCGTAATCGAAAAAATTGTGCTCGTCGTGGCGGTTTTTCTGGTGACCTGGTTTGTCCTGGTGCAATGCGTGCACCTGGTGGAAAGAAGAATCAAAAAATACGAATTTATCCAGGTCAACGCCGTGGTTTTCAAGCTGATCCGCCGGGCGCTGTTTCTGGTGCTCCTGCTGGCCGCCGGCTCCTACCTCATCCAGCAGGTCCGCCTTCCGCTGCTGGAAAAAATATTTCATGCCTTCATCATCCTGTGGCTGGCCAAGCCGGTCAAGGATTTTCTCGTGGTTGCCGTCGGCTACCTGCAAAAAAAAGTGGCCCGTCAAACGACGAGCAAAATCGACGACATCATCTTCGAACTGCTGTCGCGCTTTGCCGGCATCATCATCTATGCCGCTGCCCTTGTCCTGGCTCTGGACACGCTGGGGTTCAACGTCATGCCGTTTATTGCCGGGGCCGGGGTGGCCGGCATCGCCATCGGCTTTGCGGCCAAAGACACCCTGTCCAACCTGATAGCCGGCATCCTGCTGATCATCGACCGACCCTTTGAAGTCGGTGATCGCATTGAAGTGTGGAGCGCCCCGGCCGGCAGCGCCACCTGGGGAGACGTCATCGATATCGGTCTGCGGGCCACCAAGATCAAAACCACCGACCATATCGTCATCATCATTCCCAACAATGAAATCATGCTGCGCGACATCATCAACTATACTGCCATCTCCGAACAAATAAGGGTGCGCATCAACATCGGCATTTCCTATGACGCCGATGTGCGGCAGGCCAAGGACATTATCCTGCAGATAGCCGCTGGGGTAAAATGGGTGTCTGCGGATCCGCCCCCCAAGGTGGTGGTGAGAAATTTCGGCGAATCTTCGGTGGATTTGCAGCTGCGGGTGTGGATTGCCGACGCGCGCCGGCGCATGGACACGATTTCGGATATCACCGACAGGGTGAAAGCGGCCTTTGACGAGCAGGGCATCGAAATCCCCTACCCCAAGCGCGACATCTACATCCGCCGTGAAATCCCAGCGACCCCCGCCAAAAAACCGCAATAATTGTTCAAATGTAAAAAAATGGATCTGCTGGTTTTATTTTTCAAAATAAACGGGTTGAAATCCCAAATCTCAAGCACCAAATTCCAATTAAATCTCAAATCTCAATTTTCAAATAACCCAAACACAGGTGATTTTGAATTTTGGTCATTTGAATTTGTTTGATATTTGTGATTTGTGATTTTATTTTGGGACATGACATTATGCACCGTCGAGGATTCTCCCCACGGTCATCACCAGATCCCTGAGTTCAAAGGGTTTAACCAAGATGTTGGTAAAGCCCAGGTCGCCGATTTCATTGAGCTTGGAGTGCTCGGGGTAGCCGGTGGTGATGATCACTTTCATAGCAGACAACTCGGGTTCCTTGCGAATAATGCGACACAACTCCAGACCATCCATTTCCGGCATGAAAATATCGAGAATGAGAAGATCCGGGCGGTAGGTCCCGAGCTTGATGGAGGCTTCGAAACCGTTGGCAGCCTCATCCACCAGGTAGCTCCGGTCCATGGTAAGCGCTTCGATGAGCATCCGGCGGATGGTCAGATCATCGTCGACCACCAGAATTCTTGCGGCCTGACGCTCCAGCACGGTGGGCAGATAAACCGTAAATTCAGTTCCCTGTCCCGGCTGGCTTTCAAAAGCGATTTCCCCGCCGTGGGCCTGGACCAGGCTGTAGGTCACCGAAAGGCCCAGACCGGTACCGCCTTGAGTCTGTTTATCGGTGACAAACGGCAAAAAAATCCGGTCTGCAATCTGCGGATCCACCCCCCGACCGTTGTCGGCAATGCGAATATAAACCCGGCCGTCTTTGGCCTGCAGTCCGGTGGTGATCCGTATTTTTCCATGGGAGTGATCAATGGCCTCAACGGCATTGATGACAATGTTGATGATCACCTGCTCGAGGCTTTGCAGGTTGCCCTCAATGGCGGGCAGATCATCGGCCAGGGACAGCTCGATGTGGACAGCGGACTTTTCAAGGGTGGCACGGGAAAGCCGGACGGCATTTTTTACCGCCGTGTTGAGCGGAAGCGCAGATTTTTCCGCAACATTGGACTGGCGCGAAAAATTTTTCAGATCCGCCACCGTCTTGGCCATGCGCCCGGCCGCCAGGTCCATATCAGTCACCAGCCGGGCAAGATTGTCCTGCAGAAAATCATAGGAAAAGCCGCCGAATTTGCGCCCGGGTTCTATTTGCCTGTGCTCCATGAGCAAGGGAAGAAAATCCACCCAGATTTTTTTCAACAACGGCAGGTTGTAGATGATCAGATTCAGCGGATTGTTGATCTCATGGGCCACCCCGGCCACCAGGGTCCCCAGGGTTTCCATCTTCTGGGCCTGGTGCAGCTGGTGTTGGGTATCGTGCAGGGTCTTCTCACAACGCCGATGCCGGGCATCGAGCCGTGCCAGCTGCTGCCGGATGCGCTCCAGTTCGGCGACCAGCTGCGGCCGGGTTTTTTGTTCGTAATCCATGTTGATTTTCTCCGGCAAGACGGCTATATATTTGCATCTGCTTTGTGGGGATCTGAAACTTTGACGGCGCCGTAAAAAGTCATTTTCGAGCGACTTCAAGCCTTAAAATTACTTTTTACGATTTTATCAATCTTTAATTTTTGCCACCAATTGGGAGCGGCAGATGCCATCATCTCATCAACCGCCGGTCATGAGTCAAAAAATTTTCAGCATGGGCCTGACGGTGGAACAGGTTTCCATTTACCTGCTGTGCTGCGGCCTGGCGGATTCAGGCCAGGAGATTTCAAATCAAACATTGCTGGAAATCTGGAACGGCAGCGAGCAAATGTTAACCGCCGGGTTAAATACCCTGATCCGGCACAACATCCTGCTGCAGGTTATCTCGGACCGTGAAGCCAAAACCGTCTACCGGATCACGGATGCCGACCGGTGGGTACAGCCCTGACCGGACGGGTCAACCACGCTGCTGTGCAAGTATTCTCCGTGCGCATTGTTCAACCTGCTGCACCGTAACATCGGTGCGCATGCCCGGACAGCTGCCAGCCATTATCCACCAGTTTTGGGGATCCACCAGAATGCTTCCGATAAACGGCCATGCCCGGCACATGCGCGGTTTGACCGGATGAATCGTACACAGCTGGTCCCAGAAAACACAATATCCATCTTCTTTCTGGGCCAGCAGCGGTCTTTTGCCGGAAAGACTGCAATAACGGTCGACAAAATGCTGCGTCTGCATGCCGATATGGCGGCAGATGGCTTCAATATCCTCGTCGCTCAGGTAGGTTCCCCCGTATCCCCTGCAGCATTCACCACACTGGCGGCAGGCAAAAAGCGGTGTGCTTTCACGGTTGTCACATGGCATGGCGGGTCTCCATGGCTCTTTTGAGGGTGACCTGGTCCACGTATTTGAGATCGCCCCCCATGGGAACCCCGGAGGCTATCCGCGACACCTTGGCCGTATAGGGTTCAAGCATTTTGGCAATGTAGGAGGCCGTCGTCTCCCCTTCCACGTTGGTGCCGGTGGCCAGGACGACTTCCCTGACCCCGCCGCTCTTGACCCGCTGCAGCAGTTCCCGGATACGAATGTCCTCCGCTCCGATGCCGTGCATGGGCGAGAGCGCACCGCCCAGAACATGATACTGCCCGCGAAAGGCCCCTGCTTTTTCCACGGCGATCATGTCCGCCGGCTGTTCCACCACGCACAGCAGCGTCGAATCCCTGGCCGGGTCCCGGCATATATGACATAATTCATCATCGCTGAGAGCAAAACAGCGGCCGCAGAATCTGACCTTTTCCTTGACGGCCAGAATACTTTGCGCCAACTGCTCGGCTTCCCGCCGCGGAGCACGCAAAATGTGCATGGCCAGGCGCTCGGCCGTTTTTTCACCAATGCCCGGCAGCCGGGAAATATTTTTTATCAATGACTGAATCGATGGGGGGTAGTCGCCCATGGTAGCTTCACCCTTTTTATACCAGTCCCGGTATGTTCATGCCTCCGGTTAATTTGCTCATTTCGCTGCTGACCATCTCCTGGGCTTTCGCCAGGGCATCATTAACCGCCGCCAGCACCAGGTCCTGGAGCATTTCGACATCTTCGGGATCAACGACTTCCTGTTCTATCTGAATGGACAGGATTTGCTGTCGGCCGTTGGCGACTACTTTGACCATCCCGCCGCCGGCACTGGATTCCACGGTCTTTGCAGCCAGTTCTTCCTGCATTTTCATCATTTTGGCTTGAAGCTTCTGAGCCTGCTTCATCATGTTGGCCATACCTTTCATACAAACCTCCTTAGAAAGCACTCGAAGCGCCACCGGCCGCTTCTAAAGCATCTTTACATCTACAATTTTACCGTCGAAAATTTCAATTGCATCGGCCACCAGCGGGTGGTCAAGGGCCTTTTGTTTCAACTGGTTGGCCTGCTTTTTTTTTTCCAGACTGTCGCCGCCGGCGTCATCGCCGGTGGCCAGCCGGACCTTGCAATCGCTGCCGCAGACCCGGCGGCTGACGTTGCTCAGCAGCTCCATGTTCTTCCCGCGCTGGAGCATGGCGGCACAAAACCCGTTGGCGGGCACTTCGATGGTCAAAACATCCGCCGTCACCTCCTTGACCCGGCAGCGCTCCAGGCTGGCTGCGAAAGATGGATTTTTTTGAGCAATAACCGCTTTGATTTCCTGCCAGACGTCCTTGTCCCCGCCGGAAGATTCCCCTTCCGGCCCGGGCTGTCGGCTGCTGATCCGGTCCTGTTCGCTGGATGCCATCTGCGCATCATGCAGCAACGCCGCGTTGCTGTCGGAAGCAAGTTCCCGTGGTCGACTCCCGGTCGATCCTTCACCGCCGGCGGGCTGCTGCAATGTTTCACCACCGGCAGCTTCATTGCGCAGGGCATCGAGTTTGTCGATGAGCACGTCGATGGGCAGGGCGGGCTTTGCCTGGAGCATCCGGATCAGGGCAATCTCCATAGCCAGCCGCGGCTGAAGGGACATCCTGATGGTCGTCGCCTGGTTGAAGAGCATGTCGAAAAATTGACCCAGGACCGACGCTGACACTTTGCCCGCCTGGGCGACCAGCTGTTCGATTTCGCCGGCTGGAAGCTCCACCAGTTTGTCCACTTTCTTGCCCATGGCGGCCACCACCAGGTTCCGAAAATGTTCCAGCAGATCGGCATACAGTTTCTTCATGTCGTGCCCGTGGTCATAAACGTCATCGAGCACATCGAGCACCGTTGCTATATCACCCTCCAGGATGGCGCTTCCCAGATCGTAAATCACTTTGCGATCGACAATCCCCAGGATGTCCAGCACCTGTCCGGTTTCTATTTTGCCCTGGGTGCAGCTCATCACCTGATCCAGCAGGCTCAAAGCATCGCGCATGCTGCCGCCGGCTTCCCGGGCGATGAGGCCCAGGCTTTCATCTGCAATTTCAACCCCCTGACGTTGGCAGATCGAGGCCATGTGCCGGACGATGGCCTCCAGACTGACACGCCGAAAATCGTGCCGCTGACAGCGGGATAAAATGGTGATGGGGATTTTTTGCGGTTCGGTGGTCGCAAACAGAAACATGACGTGGGCGGGGGGTTCTTCCAGGGTCTTGAGCAGGGCATTGAAGGCCGGCGTGCTGAGCATGTGCACTTCATCGATAATATAAATCTTGTAAGCGCTACGCGCCGGCATGTATTTAACGTTTTCCCTCAACTCCCGGACCTGATCGACACTGTTGTTGGATGCCCCGTCAATTTCAAAGACATCGGCGGCAAAACCCGAAGTGATCTCGCGGCAGGATCGGCATTCATTGCAGGGGGTCGGGGTCGGTCCCTTTTTGCAGTTCATCGCTTTGGCCAGGATGCGGGCGACGGTCGTCTTGCCGGTACCCCGGGGGCCTGAAAACAGGATTGCATGGGCCACCCGGCCGGATGCAATGGCATTGGCCAGCGTCCGGGTAATGTGGTCCTGTTCGACAACCTCGTCGAAGGATTGCGGCCGGTACTTGCGTGCCAGAACGAGATAGGACATGGAGAAGTGCCTGAAATTTAAAGTGTCTAAAGTTCGAAGTGCCTAAAGTTCGAAGTGCCTAAGCCAAGGCATTCTATCGGTTTTAATAAAAAGACGAAGCGCAGCGACACTAAAACTTTAGGCATTTTAGTGCACTTAAGTGCACTTTAGGCACTTTATTAATGGCGGAGAGAGAGGGATTCGAACCCTCGGTGCCGCTTTTGGCAGCACACACGATTTCCAGTCGTGCTCCTTCAGCCAGCTCGGACATCTCTCCGTTTGCGTTAATGGCTGCACTCTATTCTGCAGAAGGTTGCTGTCGCTCGAAAATGACTTTTTACGGGATCCCGCTAATAAGGCAGTTTACACCCTGGGTATGGCGGAAGGGGCGAGATTCGAACTCGCGGAGGGCAGGACCCTCAGTAGTTTTCGAGACTACCGCCTTCAGCCACTCGGCCACCCTTCCTGCAACCCGACGACGGGTAGGTTTCCATATACTTTTTACAGTGCACTGTCAATGGTCATATGCAAAGCCGCCCTTTTGATCCGGATGATTAATTTTAAGTCCTTCGGAGCCGAATTGCAATCATAAATGCGTATTCAGGGCTGGAACATCTGCTGCACCTCGGCGGTGTAACTTCCGTTTCTATCGTACACCAGTAATGGTGCCGCGATCTTGAGGCCAGGGTGTCCCTGCCGGATCCCGGCGATAATCACCCGCTTGGCCTCCGCCGAACAGTGGGAATGCACGCTGCGGATCAATTTCGGCTCCAGCCCTTCGTGCCGCATGCACGTCAAGATGTCGGTGAGCCGCTCGGCTGCATAGATGGTGACAAATCGTCCCCCGGGGTTGAGCATCCGGCCGGCGACCTGGATGATCTCATGCAGGTGAATTTTTATTTCATGGCGGGCCACCGCGCGCTGGCGGTTGGGATTTATTCTTCCGGAGCCTTGCCTGCGATAGGGTGGATTGCAAACCACCAGGTCCACAGCTCCCCCCGTGATTGCTGGCCGCAGCTGCTTCATGTCGGTCGCCAACACGGTAATGCGCCCCTGCATCCGGTTGTCGGCAACATTGAGACGCGCCAGTCGAGCAAGTCTGCTTTGCACTTCCACGGCGTAAACGACGATTGCGGGTCGCCGGTAGGCCATGATCAATGCCACGATGCCGCAGCCGGTGCCCAGCTCGAGCACTTTGTCGCCCGGCTGGCTTGCGGCATGGTGGGCCAGCAGCACCGCATCAATGGAAAACCGGTAACCGCTGCGTTCCTGTTTTACCAGGATCCGACCGTCAAAAAATGTGTCGACCGTCACCTCGTCCATCTGCAGCCCCTTACGCCAGTGGTCCGATCTTGAACTTCAGGTCCTCGATCAGCGCTTTGCCCAGGGCGGCGTTCAGTTTGGCGATCATCTCTTTTTTGAGGAACTGGAGCTGATGAATCCAGGCCGGACTGATCACGTGCACCAGCAGAATTTTTCCCTTGAACGCGGCCGGCCGCGCATTGTCGGCAATGGGAGCACCCAGCACACGGTCCCACAGATCCCATATCTGAACCAGCTGGGAATCGGAATCACGCCGGTAGGTTTTAATGAGCGTGTCAATGATGGGACCGATGGGTTCGAATTGCGCTTTGTATCTTTTGCGTTTCATCTTCCAAAACTTTTTGCCAGCCGTCCGGCGGCATGTCAAGCAAAACCCGTCTGGATGCTTTTTGCTTGACTTGAGCAGTTCGGTACCTTATTTTACGGGTCTAGGCGGCATTTTATTTTCAGGTCTGCATTCGATGAGTTCTTCAAAGGTCTTTTTGTGAGCGTTTTTTTCGAACCGTCAATTTTTCATCTCTTTCTGGTCTGTCAAAAACCGCAAACTGCAACCATAAACGGGAAATTACATTATGAGCTGGGACTGGGACAAGCTAAAACAGCAACAGCAGGGGGGACAGGGCGGTGTTCCTCCCCCCCAGATGGATGAAATTCTGAATAAATTAAAAAAATTCAAGCTGCCCGGCGGTCCGGTGGTCATCCTGGCCATCATCGCCCTGTTGATCGCCAGCACGACCTTCTTTACAGTCAAGCAAGACGAGGTGGGCATCGTCCAGCGTTTCGGACGCTACGTTCGGGCTGCACAGCCGGGGCTCAACTTCAAACTGCCGGTGGGCATCGAGAAGGTCACCAAGGTCAATGTCAAACAGATCCGCACCGAAGAGTTCGGCTTTACCACTTCCCGGATAGAGCGGCGCTCCCGGTATAGTCCCGGCAGGGAGAGCATGAACGTTTCCCTGATGCTGACCGGGGATCTGAATGTCGCCCTGGTTCCCTGGATTGTGCAGTACCGGGTAAAAGATCCGTACCAGTACCTGTTCAAGGTGCGCGAAGTGCAGAACGTGCTGGTTGATATCTCCGAGGCCACCATGCGCCTGGTGGTGGGCGACCGCAGCATTAACGAGGTGATCAGCAAGCGGGACGAAATTGCGGTGGAAGCCAAAGACCTGCTGCAGCAGGAACTCGATCAGGCCGAAACCGGCATCCACGTCGTGACCGTGGAAATGAAAAAAACCAACGTGCCGGGACCGGTTCAACCGTCTTTCAATGAAGTCAACCAGGCCGTCCAGGAAAAAGAACAGGTGATCTACCAGGCCAAGGAGGACTACAACAAGGCCATTCCCCAGGCCCGCGGCGAGGCGGAACGGACCATCAAGGCCGCCGAGGGATACGCCCTGAAGCGGGTCAACCGCGCCAAGGGCGATGCCGCCCGGTTTGTGGACGTTTACAATGCATATAACAAGGCCAGGGATGTGACCAAGCGGCGCATGTACCTGGAGGCCTTGCGGAAACTGCTTCCCAATACGGGAGCCACCTACATCGTCGACGCGGAGATGAAAAACCTTCTACCCTTGCTCAACCTCGGCAAACAAAGCGGAGCAGAAAAATGAAATTCAAAGGCCTTTATATCATCATCGTGATCGCCGCGGCGGCTCTGGTCTACAACGCCGCCTATACCGTCAGTGAAACCGAGCAGGTGGTCATCACCCAGTTCGGCCGCATCATCGGCGACGCCATCAAGGAGCCCGGGCTGAAGTTCAAAATCCCGTTTATCCAGAATGCCAACGTTTTTCCCAAAAACCTGCTGACCTGGGACGGAGATCCGGGCCAGGTCCCCACCCGGGACAAGACCTTCATCTGGGTGGACACCTTTGCCCTCTGGAAAATCACGGATCCGATCAAATTCTTTCAAACGGTCAACAACCGCTTCAACGCCCTGACAAAGCTCAACGACATCATCGATCCGGCGGTGCGCAACTACATCACCTCCAACCGGTTGATCGAAGCCGTGCGCAAATCAAACCGCGAACTGGACACTGCCGAAATCGGCCTGGAAGATGTTGAAAAGGAAGTCCGGCAGACCTATGAAATCCAGTTCGGCCGGCAGAAGATCACCGGGGGCATCAAGGAACAGGCCCGTCCCAAACTGGCGCCTTTCGGCATCGAGCTGGTGGATGTGATGATCAAGCGCATCAATTACGTGGAGGCGGTTCGAAAGTCGGTCTACGGCCGGATGATTGCCGAGCGCAAGCAGATCGCCGAAAAGTTCCGCTCCGAGGGCCAGGGGGAGGCCCGCAAAATCCTGGGTGAAAAAGAAAGAGACCTGCAGCAGATCACCTCCCAGGCATACCGCAAGGCCCAGGAAATCAAGGGCAAGGCCGATGCCGAGGCCACCATGATCTATGCCAAGGCTTACGGCCTGGATCCGGAGTTTTATTCTTTTATCCAGACCATGGACATTTACAGCAAAACCCTGGGCAAGAAAAACACGTTGATCCTTTCCACCGATTCGGAGTTTTTCAAATATCTTAAAGGGTACTCGGAGTAAAGAATCCAAGGGTACTCGGAGTAAAGAATCCCGGCCCAGAGGACCAGGTTTTCAAGAATGAATAAAAAAGCACCGGTGCGCCGCGCAGGCCCGGTGCTTTTATCTATGATCAGCCGAACAGAAAACCCCTGTTATGTTTAGCGGCCCTTTCTTCTTTGATGACGCGTTTTGGCCAGAAGTTTTCGGTGCTTGTGCTTTCTCATCTTTTTTCTGCGTTTTTTCACGACACTGCCCAATTCATCACCTCCTTTCAATGAAAATTCTTATTCATGAAGGTTTTTCGATTCAGCGAAACCCTGAACAGCTCCCGAAAAGGCTTGTCCAAGCGAGAAAATTCGACTTTTTGCGACTTCATCATGTTCTGTCTGTCTAACACAGGCGCGCAGTCCATGTCCACAGTTTTTTCAATTGCCGGGCGTGGAAAAACATGCCGAAATGTGGTATAAGTAAATGATAAGGTTAAGCAACAGACCCCAAATAACAATCCGGGATATCTTTTCCGGTTCCAGATACACTGGGAAGGAATGCATGTCAAATCAGTTGATTGTCAACACGATTGCCATCGGGGGGGCCATTTTTGCCGGCCTGATCCTGTTCTGGTTTGTCCACGTATTTCTGAAAAAACGACTGGCTCCGGATCAGTCACTCCAGCAGGCAGCGGCACTGGAAAAAATTGCCTGGGAAGAAAAACGCCGCTATCCGCGGGTGGCGGTTTCCTGGAATGCCCTGATCGAAAACGGACCGGAAGGCATTCCGGTCCAGTTGAAGGACATCAGCCGGGGAGGCGCCTTCGTCGTCTGTCCGGACCCTCTACCGATCAATGCAAAACTGAAAATCACCCTGCTCACACCCCATGGAGAGCCTTTCAGCCTGAATGCCGAGGTGGTCTGGTCGAATGCCAACATGCCGCTGCAAGAAGTTGTCAACCGCGGCATGGGAATTCGTTTTGTCGACAATGCGGCTCCAGACCGCAACCGTCTGAGCGATGCCATCAGCGCCTCTTTTAAAAACAACGACAGCGAACACGACGCCTGAATCGCCATGGGAAACCGCAAGCCCTTTAACGCGCAGCAAATCAAAATCGTCAACGACGCCGTGGCCATGGCCGAGGAACTTGTCAGCAACTATTATAAGATGTCAGCCAGCCAGTGGCTCGGCCCCCGCTATGACGTCAAGACCCTGGCGGAACTGAGCCCGGAAGAAATCATCGATGGACCTTTTGCCCAAATTATCCGCTACCGGGGACGCCGCCGGGATACTTCACTGGGTTCGGCCACCTATGATTTTTATAAAATATGCCTGCAGGATCACACCATCCTGGCAACCATTGAAAAAGCGCCGGGCTTTGAGCTGTTACCGTTCACTCTTTACATCATCACCCACGAGCTGATTCACATTGTGCGTTTCAGCAAATTTTTACAGCATTTCGAAGCCTCCGAGGCCGAACGCATGAAAGAGGAAAAACGCGTTCATCAAAGAACCCACGAAATTTTGCAGCCCGTTCAGATCCCCGGCCTGAAAGACGTCCTGGCCTTTTACCGTCACTGGCACCTGCCCTATGAAGATATGCGGGATCCAGGGATCCAACCCTGACGACCCCGTAAAAGTCATTTTCGAGCGACTTCAAGCGAGAAAATCAGCCTTTTACGAGTTCGCCAATGCCCGAATGAGTGCAATTGGTGCTTGACAAGCAACGGTCGTGAACTATATTAGGGCTGCCCGCGCAGCGACGGGCGGAATCCTGCACACAGTCGATGATGTCTGAACAGGGAGGTTTTTTTAGAAAATGCCGATCTATGAATACGAATGCACCCAGTGCGGCCGAATTGAAGAGGTCATTCAAAAATTTTCCGACAAACCCCTTAAACGCTGCCCCCATTGCTCGGGAAAGCTTCACCGGCTGATCTCCCAGAGCACCTTTCACCTTAAGGGCAGCGGCTGGTATGCAACCGATTATGCTGGCAAGTCCGGCAGTCCTGCAAGGCCCTCGCCAAAATCCAGCGCCGGCAAATCCGCACAGTCGCCATCAGGTGACACCGGCTCCGGCAGCGATGCCGGCAGTTCCAAGAAAACCGCTGCAAAAACCGGTTAACCCTCCGCTGTGCCCCCGGGCTCCACTGCCTCCGGCAAAAAATGCAAAAAAATTCGAACACGATCTCTTTACAAACAAAAAAGGGTGATTATAATTTCAGACAAAATGAATTCCACTGAAAAAATCTTACCTAACATTTTAATATCATAAAAAATTTTAAAATTCTATTTTGAAGGGGGGTGAATTGTTTAACCGTCGTTTAAATCGCCGCACTGCGTGTCACATGACGCTTGCAACCCTTGCAGACTTTCACAAAATTTTAAAAGGAAAATTTTTGTCAACGTAAAAGGAGAAAACGAACCATGAAACTGAGACCATTGCAGGATCGAATTTTAGTCCAACGCCTCGAGGAAGAAACCACCACCAAGGGAGGCATTATCATCCCGGATACCGCCAAGGAAAAACCCGCCGAGGGCAAAGTCGTGGCGGTTGGAAACGGCAAAGTGGGTGAAGACGGCAAACGGATCGCCCTTGAAATCAAGAAAGGCGATCGCATCCTCTTCGGCAAATACTCCGGCACCGAAGTGAAAATCGATGGCGAAGAATACCTGATCATGCGCGAAGATGACGTACTTGGGATAATTGGCTAATAAATAAAACGACTCTATGGAGGATTAATTAAGATGGCAAAACTGATAAAATACGATCTGAAAGCCCGCGAGGCAATGCTTAACGGAGTACGAACCCTGGCCGATGCGGTAGTCGTCACCCTGGGCCCGAAGGGCAGAAATGTCGTGCTCGACAAATCCTGGGGATCACCCACGGTCACCAAAGACGGGGTGACGGTTGCCAAGGAAATTGAACTGGAAGACAAATTCGAGAACATGGGCGCCCAGATGGTCAAGGAAGTGGCCAGCAAAACCAGCGATATGGCCGGTGACGGCACCACCACGGCCACCGTGCTGGCGAGGTGCATCTATGAGGAAGGACAAAAACTGGTCGCCGCCGGCAACAACCCAATGGCGATCAAACGCGGAATCGATGCGGCCGTTGAGGTGGCCGTCAAAGAACTGCATGGCCTGAGCAAGTCCACCAAGGACCAGCGTGAAATCGCCCAGGTGGGCACCATTTCCGCCAACAATGACGAGACCATCGGCAACATCATCGCTGAGGCCATGAACAAGGTGGGCAAGGAAGGCGTGATCACCGTGGAAGAGGCCAAGAGCATGGACACCACCCTCGAGGTGGTCGAAGGCATGCAGTTTGACCGCGGTTACCTTTCCCCCTATTTTGTCACCGATCCGGAAAAAATGGTGGTCTCCCTGGAAGACCCCTACATCCTGATCAACGAGAAAAAAATCAGCAACATGAAGGACCTGCTGCCGGTTCTGGAGCAGGTTGCCAAGATGGGCAAACCGCTGGTGATCATCGCCGAAGATGTCGACGGTGAAGCCCTGGCGACCCTGGTGGTCAACAAGCTGCGGGGCACCCTGCAGGTGGCCGCCGTCAAGGCGCCCGGTTTCGGCGATCGCCGCAAGGCCATGCTGGAAGACATCGCCATTCTGACCGGCGGACAGGTGGTATCCGAAGACCTGGGGATCAAGCTGGAAAACTTGACGCTCCAGGACCTGGGACAGGCCAAACGCATCACCATCGACAAGGACAACACCACCATCGTCGACGGTGCCGGCTCCCGTTCGGCCCTCGAGGGACGGGTCAAACAGATTCGCGCCCAGATCGATGAAACCACCTCCGATTACGACCGCGAAAAGCTGCAGGAACGCCTGGCCAAGCTGATCGGCGGTGTGGCGGTCATCAATGTCGGGGCTGCCACCGAAACTGAGATGAAGGAGAAAAAGGCCCGGGTGGAAGATGCCCTGAATGCCACCCGTGCGGCGGTTGAAGAAGGCATTGTTGCCGGCGGCGGCGTGGCCCTGGTCCGGTGCCTGGAAGCCCTGGGCAAGATCAGGATCAAGGCTGATCAGAAGATCGGCGTAAAAGTCGTGATGCGCGCCATTGAAGAGCCGCTGCGCCAGATCGCCAACAACGCCGGCGTTGAAGGTTCGGTGGTCATCGACAAGGTGAAAAGTCAACAGGGTGCTTTCGGCTACAATGCGGAAACCGACACCTATGAGGATCTGATCAAAGCCGGTGTCATCGATCCGACCAAGGTCGTTCGCCTCGCGCTGCAAAACGCGGCCAGCGTGGCTTCACTGATGCTCACCACCCAGGCCATGGTGACGGAAAAACCGGAAGAAAAACCGGAAGCCATGCCCGGCGGCGCCCCCGGCATGGGCGGCATGGGAGGAATGGGCGGCATGGGCGGCATGATGTAAATACCGTCCGTCGACCTGTCTAACAACCACAAGCCCCTGCGCAATGTCTGCATCTGCGCAGGGGCTTTTTTTATCAGCATTCCATCGACAAAGCGGGGTTTTCGCAAAGGTGAAAAATTTGACAATTCGACGATAATCTTATAATCTTATTACAGATTACTTAACAAAACCGGAACTCAAACTGCTAAAAAGAATCGGAGTGTCTGATGACCAGTAAATTACGCTTCAACCTTCTGCGGTGCACATCTTTTTTCCTTCTGCTGCTGGCCGCCGCCCTCATCCCGGCGACCGCCCAGGGCCAGCAGACCGTTCAATACGAAACCGGCTTTTATTACACGGTCCAGAAAGGGGATACTCTCTGGGATCTTTCCGAAAAGTTTTCCGACACGCCCTGGGTGTGGCCGGAATTGTGGAAGGAGAACAGCCAGATCGCCAACCCCCACCTCATTTACCCGGGACAGCGCATTCGCCTTTACCGCCGCCGCGGTGCCCAGGGTGTCAAGGCGGAAAAAACCGTTGAAAAGCCCGAACTGAACAAACTGATATTTTACCACTATGCCGCCGTCGAACGGGTGGGATTCATCCGCCGGCAGCCCGTGCCTCCCCGCGCGATCATCTTCAAGGTCGAGGGCCAAAAGGAGATGATCAGCACCGGAGACCTGGTATACATCCGGCCTGAAAAAGCCGGCACCCTCGCCAAGGGTGAAAAATATACCATCTACCGCACCTTAAAGCCCATCAAGGACAGCAAATCCGGGCAATTTATCGGCATCCAGCACTATCTTGCCGGGGTGGTAGAGATCACCCTCGTCCGGCCCGAGTTCGTGCTGGGCAGAATCGTGGCAGCCTACCGACCCATCCGCATCGGTGACAAGCTGATGCCATATGTGCACAGGCTGCCGCGCATCCATCTGCAAGACAGCCCCGAGGGTCTGCGAGGCAGAATTATCCTGTCAGAGGAGCATCAGATGATTTTCGGCGAAAGCGCCATTGCCTTCATAGACAAGGGTGAAAAGGACGGGGTCCAGCCCGGTCAGCTTTACTGGGTCTTTAAGCAGGAAAAATACCGCCTCAACCCTGAGAAGAAGTATGAAACCACCCTCACCCCGGTTTTGCTGGGAGAACTGCTGGTATTGCGCACCGAAGAGACCACTGCCACGGTGACCGTCACTGATTCGCGTAAAGCCTTTCACGCGGGATCGCAGATCATCACGCCTTTTAAGCTGGAATAGCCTGCGAAAAAAGAAAAGCGCTGTGCCCATCAACGGGCACGGCGCTTTTTTGCTGTAAATAATCCTTAACTAGATCCCTGTACAGATATCATCCGCGCTTCACAACCCGCAGATCACCGTACGGGTCGAACCGTTCTGATACGACGTTTCTTTTCCCAGACCGGGTGTTTTTTCTCCTTTTGCCGCCGCTCGATTTGCTGTACCCGCGCGGCGATAATGCGTCCATCCGGCAGTTTAAAGCCCTGTACCAAGACCAGTTGCCGCCTGGCGAACGCCTCCAGGGCAATGGGATGGCCTTTGGAGTTTTCAAGGGCGGTTGTAAACTGCTGCCCGTTGGCCAGCATGAAATCAACAATCCAGACCGACTGTTCAGCCACCACCAGGCGCCCTTCTTCAAGGTGGATTTCCATGATTTTTGAGGTCAGCCTGACAGGATCGCTGTCGTCGATATCAATCCCGGCGGCCGGCTGAGAAAACACCGGCAGCGGCAGGCTGCAAACCAGGATTACAAGCATGGCAAGGATCCCGATGCCGATTTTATTCGCGAACAAGTACTGTCTGGTCATCTGCACCTCCTGTGCTTACAAGAAATATTTACCTTAAAAAATTTGGGTCCAGTAATAACGGTACATGTCTTCATTGGCCAATGTCGGCAGACTGACAATCCCGCCTTCAACCCCAATGAAAATACGCGCTCCGCCGCTGAGAACCGCGATCACCGGTGCCGATGGAATGGCCGTGCCGATAATCACGGAGCGGTCCTTTTTGCCAAGCGCCACGACATTGCCGCCGCCATCGGTTTCGACTTCGCTGCTGAATTCGTGCATTGAAGCTCCGGTCTTGTAGTCCAGGGCATACAGGCGGGCAACCCCGCGCACCGTGGAAGCCTCACAGGGATCGTCGCCTGGGTCGTCGCCCGTATCCGGGGAAGGGGTGTAGGTGGTGACGTACACGACACCGCCATAAACCCGGGGAGAGGCGACCACTTTTTCACCGAGATTTTCCAGCCGGATGTACCACCCCTTGCTGTTTTCAAGATCCGTCCGGGCGGTCTGTTTCTGGGTTTCGGTGCCCAACTGGATGAGGTCATCGGTGACATCCACCAAATCCGTCTCATCCAGTGTGCCCGTTGTGTTCCAGTCGTTTTTGACGGCATAGATGCGATTGACCACGTCGGTCTCCCCCGGATCGGCCCGGTCGCCGGTGCCGAAAAAGATGTATTCGCCAAAAGATTCGGCAACCGCATCCGGCGCATAGACTATTTTGCGCTGCACTCCGTCCACCGCGGAGGCGGAAAACAGTTTGGTGGCCGTCCAGTTGCCGTCCACAACGACCTGGGAGACCGTATCGCCGCAGACGGTAAAATCCTGCAGCTCATCATCCTTGAAGGCCAGCACATTTCCGCCCAGGTCGCCCACGTATACCCGGCTGACAATGCCGTCACCATCATGGTCAAAAGCCGAGGTGTCCACGATACTGTGGGTCATGCCCAGACTGGTATGGCTGACGGCGCTGAAATGAAAGCTGCTCATCAGCTGTCCGCTGCTGACATTGACAGCCAGCAGGGCCCGGCCGAAGGAATCCTGGGCGTTGGGGGTCTCCAGATCCTGGTTGTTGTCATAACCACCGGGAATGATAAACACATCCTGGGCGGTGGTGTCGATGTTCAGGCTGCAGGTCCCGTTGTCGATGGTAACCGTTGAAGCGGTGGCGATGGTGGCCCGTTCCGGCTTGCCCCATGACTGGCCCAGCAGTTCGTAGGAATCCGTATCCGGATTGTTGCCGGGATCCGGATCCAGAATACGATCCGAAACGCTATATAACCACTGGGGAGCGTTGTAGGTGGTGATATCCAGCGCGTTGTAACTGAATCCGCCGCGTCGTTCCCCCATAATCAGGATTTTCTGGCTCTGCCCGTAATAGACCACCGGGGAGCCGTCCATAAAATAATCATGATCGTTGTTGTCCAGCAGCTTCAGCCGGTTGAGCTGATCCGGAGCGATGAACCCCCAGACCTCGCTGCCGTCGTCATCATCGACACAGTGCAGCAGGCCGTCATTGCTGCCGGCAAAAATCATGCTCTTGGCATCGTCGGTGGCCGGATCTCCGTCCGGATCCTCATAATACACCACCACCGGCTCGGAGTGGATGATGTCGCCGAACTCCCCTTCATGGATTGAGTCGATCAGGTTCTGCCGTTCGGTATCATCGGCAACATCCAGGGCTGCGTTGGTCAGACTGGTATTGTCCATTACAAAGGCATTGGACGCATCGGTGAGCAGCGCCTGGGACCCCGTGTAGGTATACAGGTTGCGGGAAGCGGTGCTGTCGATGAGCAGTCCCAGCACCTCGGCCGCTCCACCGGCTTCAACATCCGGTCCATCGGTTCCCAGCTGTGTCCAATACGACATGGCATTGTCCTTGATGAGTCCGTCTTCGGTGGTGGCCACCATGCCGTTGGCATCGTAAAGGGTTCCGTCGTCTCCCAGGCCGTAGCGTTTGATGTTGCCGATCCAGCGCCCGTTTGCCTGGGGCTTGAAAAAGCCCAGGTAGATTTTGTCGCCGGCATAGGTCCGGTTCATGCGGCTGATGGGCACCACCGGGGCCACGAAGACCGCGTTTTGTTCGGAAATGCTCGACATGATCTGGTAAAAAGCCTCGCTGAGTTCCGAGTAATTGGTGGCCGTGTAATAGGCCCCGCCCCCGTTGGCGGCGGTATTCTCCAGCAGAGTCTGGTTGCTCTGAAAGCCGATGGTAAAGGTGATGATGTTCTGCTTGTCAAAGGAGGTCCCGTCACCCAGCCCGGGGTTGGTGTCATTCTCATAAAGGTAGGCTGCCACATCATCCAGATAGTCGGAGCCGTTATTGTCATAGTTGCCCGGATCATTGCCGTCATTGTCGTAATCGCCGATGGTATCGCCGTTGATGTATGCGCCCGAGGTCAGACGCCAGTCCAGGTCCTGGGTCGGCTCGCCGTCGGTCATGATGATGATGTAGTTTTTCTGGCAGCGTTCCTCCATGGGCGAGGTGTAGCTCACCCCACTGTTGTACCAGCTGTCCATACCGGCAAAATACAGCCCGGCTTCGGCCAGGGTCTCGGCCAGGGGAGTCCAGCCGTCGGCGTTGATGGCGTTGATATCATTGATGATGGTGGTCTTGTCCGTTCCGCATTCGGCGATCAGCCGGCCGCCCTGGTCCGTATTGAACCGCATGGCGCCAAAACGCACATCCTCGGTCATGTTGATCAGATCCGTGATCACTTCCTTGGCCACGTCGATCCGGCGGCGGGTCTGTCCGACACCGGATTCAACGTAGTTCATGTAATTTCCCAGGCGCAGACGCCTTCTTCTCCCACCGCAGACATAATTGCGCCCGGCGCCCCGGATGCGCCCGCGCACATATCCCTGCAATTCCAGTTCGTCTTTGATAGCGGTGCAGTTCAGGTCATTGATATCGGAGGCGAACAACCGCCAGCTGCCGTTTTTCAGTATGTAAACCGCATCGCGGGTGGAAGAACCGCTGTAGGTCGTCGTGGGGTCATAGGGGTCCCCCGGAACATCCTCGGTATTCATGCTGCCCGAGGAGTCGAAGATGATCAGCACGTTGGGCTGCAGCGAGGTGCTGGTTATCGTACCGTAAATGTCCGTATCATCGGCCTGCGCAACCCCCTGTACCCCCAGAATCAGCATCAGGATGATCACCATGTATTTTTTCATGTCCGCCCTCCTTTTCTTCCGCCAAATCACCACCGTTGCAGACTGCTTCAAGTACGGGCCCTTTGGCAGGTTTAATACTTGTTAAACACCTTCCAGGCCCCCACCTGGATACGGCTGTTGCCTTCACTCGAGGTGGCCGTAATGCCGTAGCGACGCACTTCGAAATACTTCAGGCTGAAACCGGAGCCCACCGGCGGCGGACCGGTGTGGGGTTGGTGTGGAAACGTATTGGCCGCCTCACTCAAACCGGAAATCGCCGTGCCCGAGCTTTCAATGCAGCGCACCTCGATGGTGGCCACCGTCTGCCCGCCGGCGTCATTGGAAATCACCGTGCTGCTGGCAGCCGTCGGACCCGCCAGCAGAAAAGCATCGGTCAGCCACTGGGTGGTGCCCGTGTTGTAATTTTCCAGGGCATCAATAATCCCGCCTTCGGCATGGTAAAATTCGCGGATCATCTGGCCATCGTTGCGCACCACCTGGACCTCGGTGGTGGACGTCCACATGGCCAGCACCCCTGCCAGGATCAATATGGCCGACACCAGGATGGCAGCCCCCAGAATGAAACCGTCTTCATTGTTGATGATGTCAAGCGCCTGTTTTTTCATGATCAGCCTCTCAATCCGCCGGGCTACAAATTCCGGCACCGTACCTGGGTGGTGTAGGTCCTGGCCACCGGTTGGTCACGACCGGCAGGTCTGCCCATGGTCAGGGAAATGACCACCGAGCGAATTTCAGTTGCCGTCGTCGTGGTTTGATCATTGCTATCCAGGTAGGTAAAATTCAAACCGGTCACATCATCCAGCAGGATCTCGGTGCCCAGGTGATTTGTTTGCTTGAGCTTGTCGTTGTCCAGGAAATAGGTGATACTTTCAAAGGAATCATCCACATCACCGTCAAAATTAAGGTCCGCCGTAAACTGGAGGCTGGTGTCCGGGGGACTGCCCGGGGTAATCCCCGCCAATCCGGTCCCCAGCGGATCGAGCCCCGCCAGCCGAATGTCCTGAACCATAAACTCCACGGCCACCCGGGCGCTTTGCTGAATCCCGGCCTTGACGTTTTCGGTGGTACAGGAGCGGTTGAACTGGGCAAAACTATTGTATATGGTTCCAAAGGCAATGGACATGATGGCCAGGGCCATTAAGATTTCAATGAGCGTAAAACCAGCCGATGATCCACCGGCATGGCCAGCATCTCCCCCGCGCTTTGCTGATCTAACAATGTTCCTCATACGCCGTTTCCCCTTGTGTTGGATGATAGCACGATCCTGCGGGTTTTCCCCCTGCGCGACCATTGAACGGTTACGGTAATCCGCCGAGCGGAGGTTCCCAGGGCAGTAACACTCCAGGAGCGGTTATAAATGCCACCGGGCTGTCCGTTGGCATCGACCCCGGTCTCTGAACCATCGGTCAGCGAACCGACATCCGGGGTGTTTTTCAGCTCCTCCATTTTGGCCTTGGCCAGCATGTTGGCCTGGGTGACCATGTTGCCGGTGGTATTGTTGCTGATCGACCTGAATTGCATGGTGGCTGCCGCCAGCATTGCCAGGGCCAGGATCGACATGGCAATCAAAACCTCGATAATTGAAAAGCCCCCTTGTCTGGTCACAGGAGATTGTCGAAGCATCGGATATCTGTCATTTTTTGTCATCACTGCACACTGAGTCGGCCCAGCCGGTTGAGATTTATCATTTTGCTGTTTTCAGCAGTCACCAGGGGGATGGTTTCAGCCGTGGTGGTGCCATCAGGCAACCCACGACTGTTAAAGCGCGTTCTGTTGTTGGCAAGCGTCAATGCGCCAAGATCAATCTGAACACCGCTGGGCAGGGTTCGGTTCCGGATTGTGTCCTCCCCGCTGGGGTCCCAGTCATTGGCAGTCCCTGCTGGTTGGCCGTTATCCACGAAAATTGTGTAGCTGTCCTGGTTGAACAAAACCACCACAAAGGCGTTTTCCCGGATGGCGCGAATTTTGGCCATTTCCAGGTCCGCCATGAGGTTGGTCGTCGCACCACTGAGACGCTGGTTGCGCAGCCATTTCAAATACGGCGGCAATACCAGCGAGGCGACAATCACCATGATGGCCATGGAAACCGCCAGTTCAAAGGCTGTAAATCCTGAGTTTCGGCGCATATTTTTACCCTCGCAATTCATCACAGGAATTTATATACAAAAGTTGTGCCACCAGACTTGATGGTCTCGTAAAAAGTCGTTTTCGAGCGCATCAACCCTATCTCAATATCTAATTGATAATACGAGAAAAGATGGTAGTCAGTTGGTGGCCCGGCCTGGTGACGGCAACGAAGCAACCCGCACTGCTGTTGGCAGGAATGCAAAAAGCATGACAACGATTCTTTAGCCAACTAAAATTCAAAATAATGGATAATTTTCAAGATGTTATATGTTCTATCGGAGGTTGCGACGGATGGGGTCTACAAGGGAAGCAAGGCGGAAAGCATTAATATTTTTAAGAAGGGCCTAAAATATCTTTATAGCATGGATTATTTCAATTTTGAAACTGGAACTTCGAAATGGTAGTTAAACTTCCCGTCCGGGACTGCAAAATCTGCGATGGCGCCGCTCAGGCTCAACGCATGAAATCCACCGCGTTTTTAAAAATTTTCACCCCAATAGTGACTTCATCGAAGCCAGTGCTGCCGCGGCGCCTGGCCGTCTCCTTGCAGCGCGTCCAGTCCGGATGATTGGTCCAGTGATTGAAGGCTTCCGGATGGGGCATCAGGCCGAACACCCGGCCGCTGGGATCACAGATGCCGGCGACATCGGCAAGAGATCCATTGGGGTTGTATGGAAACCGGCCGGCGGCGATTTCACCATCAGCCGTGGCGTACTGCAGGGCGATCTGGTTGTTGGCGGTCAGTTTTTCAAGCACGGCATCATCGGTGACAAACTTGCCTTCCCCATGGCGTACCGGAAGTTCGGCTGTTTTCATGCCCCGGGTGAAAATACATGGCGAGGCGGAGTTCATCTTGAGAGTGACCCACTGGTCCCTGAAATTGCCGCAGTCATTGACCGTCAGCGCGACACTGCGTTGACGATAGTTGCCTTCCAGGCCCGGCAACAGCCCCAGGTTGACCAGGCATTGAAAGCCGTTGCAGATGCCAAGCACCGGGTTGCCTTTGGCGATAAATTCAAGCAGCTGGTCTCCGATGCGGGTTTTCAGCCGCAGGGCCTGGATGACCCCGGCCCCATGGTCATCCCCCCAGCTAAAGCCGCCGATAAACACCAGGACCTGAAAATCGTTCAGCCTCACAGACCCATCGATCAGAGAATTGATATGCACCCGCCTGGGGTCGGCACCGGCCAGCTCAAAGGCATAGGCTGTTTCATGATCGCAGTTCAATCCATATCCGGTCAGAACCATCACTTTGACTTCAGCCATATTGATCCTCCAGGCGAATTTTCCAGGCAGTTTTCAGATCTGCCACCGGCACCGACAACAGGATATTCTTTTCCAACCCCTGGATGACAACCTTTTTGGCCGCGGTCACCCTGCCGACACAGCGACAGGCGACTGAACTGAAAAGCGCTTCAAAGTCCAGGCGGTCATCGGGGGCAACGGTCACGATAAAGCGGCCGGCAGATTCGGAAAACAGCACGGCATCATCGCGCTGCACACCGTCGAGTGCCAGCCGTCCCAGGTCAACGTCCAGACCAAGCTCTCCTGCCATGGCCACCATGGCCAAGTGAACGGCCAGCCCGCCGCGGTAAACGCCGTGGGCCGAGGCCACCAACCCCTGTTCAATCGCCATTTGCAGCCCTTGATACAAGGGGAAAAACTCATCGGGCCGCACCTCGGGAACGTTGCAGCCCACGTATCCCAGGTGTTCATAATATTCAGAACCCCCCAGTTCATCGCGTGTGACTCCCAGCACGTACAGCAGGTCCCCGTTCATTTTGCTGTCCATGGTCACACAGCGCGAAACATCCCGGATAACACTGATGGCCGAAAACTGCAAAGTTTCAAGGGCCGACACTTTATGGATCACGCCGTAGCGTCCCGGCAGGTTGCCATCCACGTACATGCTGTCTTTGCCGGAAAGCAGCGGAATTTGGTAGGCCAGGCAAATGTCGCGCAGCGCCCGGCAGGCCCGCACCAACTGAGCGGCCTTGAATTTGCCGTCCGGGTTTTTCACGGGGTCATACTGGATGCTGGGCCAGCAGAAATTGTCCACCCCGCCGATATGCTCCAGGTCTCCACCCACTGCAACCACCCGCCGTACGGCTTCATCGATGCTGCAGGCGGTCATGTGATGGGCATCAATGGCGGAATAGGCCGGCAGCAGCGCCTGGGAAAAAGCCAGGCCTTGGCTGGAAAAAAGCACCGGACGGATGACAGCGGCATCACTGTTGACGTCGCGCCGGGCGCCCACAAGGGGCTTGATCACGCTGGTGCCCTGAACTTCATGGTCATACTGACGGGTAATCCATTCGGTGGAAGCGATGTTGGGCCGGCTCAGCAGGTCCTGCAGCAGGGTGGCGTAATCAGTCGGGGGGGATAGAACCGGTTCATACAGGCCGCGCTGACAGGGGGCAGTCCATTCAGCCTCAAATTCCCACTGGGGAAAGCCGGATTCGAGAAAATCCAGATCCACGTAAGCGCAGGTTTGTCCATCGTAGGTAATGTGCAGTTTGCCCGAATCGGTGTAACGCCCGATAACGGTGCTCTCCACCGCATGCTTGCGGGACAGCTCAAAGAAACGGTCCCGATCGGCAGGATCAATGGCCACGGTCATGCGCTCCTGGGATTCGGATACCCAGATTTCCCACTGGTCCAGGCCCTCGTACTTGAGCGGGACCTTTTCAAGCTCGATCTGGCAGCCGTCTGAAAAGCGCGCTGACTCGCCCACAGATGAAGACAGCCCGCCACCGCCGTTGTCGGTGATAAATCGGATCAGGCCTTCATCCCGGGCTTCCAGCAAAAAATCATGCATCTTCTTCTGGGTGTAGGGATCACCGATCTGAACATGCCCGGCCGGCGTATGTTCTGAAAATGTTTCGGAAGACGCCGTCACCCCGTGGATGCCGTCTTTGCCCACCCGGCCGCCGCACATGATCACCAGCTGCCCGGGGCGGGTGCGCTTGAGTTCGGCCGGCTCGCCTTTGATCAGCGCCGGCATGATCCCCACGGCAGTGACAAAAACCAGGCATTTTCCCAGATAGCCCGAATTGAAAATGACCTGGCCGAAGGTGGTGGGAATGCCGCTTTTGTTGCCGCCGTCGCGCACTCCTTCCACCACACCGTCGAGAAGGCGCCGGGGATGAAGGTGCGGTTTGAGATCCCCGTTATATTCCCGCGGGCCCACACAGTAGCCATAGCCGCCCATGACCAGCCTGGATCCCTTGCCGGTTCCCAGCGGATCCCGGTAGACCCCCACAATGCCCGTGATCGCACCTCCGTAAGCTTCCATGTTGGAAGGCGAGTTGTGGGTTTCTCCGGTGATCGTGTAGTAATGATCACGGTCGAAGTGTCCAACGCCGGCATTGTCCCACAGCACCGATACCACCCATGGCTTTTTGGCCTTCAACTCCAGGGTAGGCGCCTCGATAAAGGTTTTAAACAGGTTGTCCACGACTTCGCTTTGCCCGCCGGCGGTATCGCGATAGCGAAAAAGGCCGCGAAAGGTGTTGTGATTGCAGTGATCGCTGCGGGCCTGGGAAATATATTCCAGCTCCACATCGGTGGGATCGTCAAGCCCCACCTGCCGGCGTGCGGCGCGCACCTCCGGATCCAGGAAGTAGGCGCGAATGAAGGGAATGTCATTGGGATTGAGCGCCAGGCTGCGTTCATCACTGATCTTTTGCAGACTGTGATCGCTGTCCACGGCGATGGTGCTCACCGTGGGAACGTGATCGAGGATCACCCGTGGAATGATGATGCCGGTGCCCTGGGTCGGATCCCACTGCCGGGCTGAAAAAATTTTCCACTGCTGGATGATGTCATTGGCCAGCAGTTCGGCGGCGATTTTATCCATCTCTTCGGCGACAATCCCGGAACCCCGGATGCAGTAGCGCCGGGAAGTGTAAACCGCCTGGCCTTCCGGCAGCCGAATCTGCAGCAGATCCTCGATGGCTTCAACGGCGGTGCTGCCGGGATTGTCCCGCACCCCAGGCCGGTAGCCGACCCACACGGTCCAGTCAAATTCGATGGGCAGCGGCTCATAGGAGGAGATCTGGGTGACCGGGTTGGTGAAAATTTCCGTCTGCACGGCCCGCAATTGTTCGGCGTTCAGCTCGCAGTCCAGGGTTACCACCGAAATGGTGCGCACACTGTCCAGCTGCAGACCGAAATAATTTCTTGCCTTCCGCCGAATCCCCTCCCCTTCCGCATCAAACAAATCTTCCTTTAACGCTATCTCAAGTCGATGGGGCATGATTTCACGTAGAATTTACCTCTTAAGGTTGATGAAATCGTCAAGGTTCTGTATCTTGCAAGACGAATTAGCTGAAAAACAAACGGGTTATGTCATTGTAAAACACCAATATCATCAGCAAAATCAGAATAAACAACCCCACCTGCTGGGAAACTTCCCGAATTTTGATGCTCACCGGACTTCCCTTGACCGCTTCGATCAGAAAGAACAGCAGGTGTCCGCCGTCCAGAATCGGTATGGGCAGCAGGTTGATGATGGCCAGGTTGATGCTGATCAGAGCGATGAAAAAAATCAGGCTGACGGCACCGGCCTTGGCGGAGTCGCCGGCCATCTGGGCAATCATGATCGGCCCGCCCAGGGTTTTGGCGGAAATATCACCCTTGACCAGTTTGACAATTATGACGACCATCAACTTTGAAACCCGGTAGGTTTGGGCCAGACTTTCTGAGAAAGCCTGGATGGGGTTCAATTTTTTAACCTGGGCGTCCCCCGAGGCGGTAATGCCAATGACGTGGCGCTGGATGGTTTCGCCGAAAATATTCTGGGTCGTCACCGGTTCGGGTTCAATACGGACCTCCAGGCTGGCATCATTGCGGCGCACGGACACCCGGATGGGCCGTCCCTTGCTGGCATTGATCAACTGCGCCATTTCATCCCAGCTGGCAATGGCCACCCCATCAATGGCGGTAATCAGATCTCCCGGCTGCAATCCCGCCGCCAGGGCCGGTGATCCCGGCCTGACTTCACCGATGGACGGTTTGATGATGTAGGTGCCGGAAAATGCGAAAATCCCGAAAAAAATAACCACGGCCAGCAATATATTGAACACCGGGCCGGCGGCCACAATCAGGATGCGTTTGGCGACATGCTTGTGGGTAAAGGAAAGCGGGATGTCTTCGGGTGCTACTTCGGCATCCGGCTCTTCGCCGACCATTTTGACGTAACCCCCCAGGGGGATGGCGGAAAGACGGTAATCCGTAATGCCGACTTTTTTACCCAAAATCCGCGGCCCGAAACCCAGGGAAAATTTTTCCACTCCGACCCCGAACAAACGGGCCATAAGAAAATGGCCGAATTCGTGAAAAAAAATCAGCACACCCAGAACAATAATAAATGCAAAGATACTTGTGGTCATATGATACTGTCAGTTCATCGTTTAAAGTTGACGCAATCGTAAAAATTTGATTTTGAGCGCCATCAACCCTTTGCGGTGCAAAAACACGTGGCCGTTCTACGGCCCTAATTTTTCGATTTCCTTTTGTGCCTGGCGGCGGGCCCACTGATCGGCAGCGAGAATCTCTTCCAGACCGGGCCGGCCGACCACCGCGTGCTGCTCCATGGCAGCCTCGATAATCCGTGCAATTTCCAGAAAACCGATGGCCTGCTCCAGAAAAGCATGCACGGCCACTTCATTGGCGGCGTTTAAAACCGCCGGCAGGGTGCCCCCGGTCTCACAGGCCTCAAAAGCCAGTTTCAGACAGGGGAACTTCTCAAAATCGGGCTCCCTGAACGTCAGCGCCAGGTCGTCACCAAACCGCGGCAACGGCTGTGCCAACGGCAGCCGTTGGGGATAGGACAGCGCATAGGCAATGGCAGTCTTCATGTCCGGAATTCCCAGCTGGGCCATCACGGAGCCGTCCCGGTAAGCCACCATGGAATGCACCACGCTCTGGGGATGAACCACCACCTGGATTTTTTCATGGGAAACGCCAAACAGACATTTGGCCTCCAGCACCTCCAGCCCCTTGTTCATCAAGGTGGCCGAATCAATGGTGATCTTGGGGCCCATCTTCCAGTTGGGATGCCGCAGGGCCTCTTCAGGAGTAATAGTTGCCAGCGCCTTTAGCGGACGATCGAGAAACGGTCCCCCCGAAGCGGTCAGTAAAATGCGGTCCACATCCTGTATGCGCTGACCTTGCAGGCATTGAAAAATCGCGCTGTGCTCGCTGTCGATCGGCAGAATATCCACCTTTTTGTCGGCGGCCCGCGCCATCACATAGTCACCGGCCATGACCAGGGTTTCCTTGTTGGCCAGGGCCATGGTTTTGCCGGCCTCAATGGCCGCCAGGGCGGGCTTCAGTCCAGCCGCCCCGACCATGGCCGCCACCGTCATGTCAACGCCTTTCAAGGCGGCGGCCGCCTGATAGCCGCTTGGGCCATGCAAAATCCGCACGCCGCTTGCCGCCGGCAGAAGCTTTTTGAGCTGCCGGACCCGCTGCTCATCAAACACCACTGCCAGTTCGGGAGCAAATCGTTCGATCTGCTGCGCCAGCAGCGTGACGTTGGATCCGGCCGCCAGAGCTTTGACCGCAAACTGGCCAGGAAACATTGCCACAATATTCAGAACATTGCAGCCGATGGATCCCGTCGATCCGAGCACTGCCAAATGTTTCATGCCTTTTCCCGTTTACGGTTTCATCACAGTATAAAAGTCTTGAACAAATATGCCACCGGCGCTGCAAACAGCAGCGCATCGATGCGGTCCAGAAACCCGCCGTGGCCGGGCAGAATGCCCCCGGAATCCTTGACCCCGGACGCGCGCTTGAATTCGGATTCAAACAAATCGCCCACCTGTCCGGCAATGCCGGCGGACAGAAAAAATAAAACTGCGGGCGCCCATGAAAGCTGCGGCAGAAAAAAATATATCCCCACGGCGCCGGCCACCAGGTTGCCGACCAGTCCCCCCAGGGCCCCTTCGACAGTTTTGCCGGGACTGACAGCTGGATTCAATTTATGCCGCCCTAGGTAGGATCCGAAATAGTATGCAAAGATATCTCCAGCAAAAATAATGCCCAGGATTAAAAAAATCCAGACCACCCCCCTGGGCTCCCGCCGGATTAAAACCAGAAAGCTAAGCAGAAATGGAATATAGATGACTCCCTGGACCTGCTTCTGGATGATTTCGATCACGCCTTGATTATGCTTGAAGACAAATACTGAAATCAGCCCGGCAACCACCAGGTTGACAGCCAGTGCCACCATCACCGCCTTAATGCCCAGATAGTATCCGCCGCAGAAAAGCCCCAGGCCGGCGAGATAACCCAACCAGACAATTGGGCCGGCCAGCAGCCTGGAATCGGCTTTGAACACGATACGATAATATTCCCACAGCGAGCAGATGCCGGCAAAGCTGACCAGAAAAAGAAAGCCGATGCCACCGTGGTAAATCAAAAAAATGACAAGCGGCAGGATTGCCACCGCTGTGATCCAGCGTTTCAGGTGCACGGTTTGTTCAACTCCCCGGGGCCGTAGAAAAACTATTTTAGGGCCTTGAGGCCGTCACACGGCTCCGAACCGACGTTCGCGGGCCTGATACTCTTTGAGGATCTGCTCGAGTTCCTCCCGCGTAAAATCAGGCCACAGGGTGGGCGTCACAAAAATTTCGGTGTAGGCGATCTGCCAGAGCAAAAAATTGCTGATGCGCATTTCCCCGCTGGTCCGAATCAGCAGGTCCGGATCGGGAATATCGGCGGTATAAAGATGCCTCGTCACCACCTCCTCGGCAATGCTGGCGGGTTCCAGCAGACCCTGTTTGACTTTATCAGCCACCGTGCGCACCATGTGAACGATTTCAGAACGCCCGCCATAGCTCAGGGCCAGAATCAGGTTCATGGCCGTATTGTTGCGGGTCGCCTCCATGGTCCGGTGCAGGGACCTGCGCACACCGGAAGGCAGCCGCTCCACCTGGCCGATTACCCGCAGCCGGATGTTGTGCTCCACCATCTCTTTTTGCTCTGACTGAAGGAACTGATCCAGCAGGTTCATCAGGGCGTTGACTTCCTTTTGGGGGCGCTGCCAGTTCTCGGTGGAAAAGGCGTACAGGGTCAGGTAGGAAATGCCGATCTCACGGCAGGCCCGCACAACGGTTTGAACCGTGCGCGATCCTTTTTCGTGGCCGCTGATGCGGTTTAACAGGCGTTTTTTTGCCCAGCGCCCGTTGCCGTCCATAATGATGGCGATATGGGTGGGCAGGCCGGCACCGTTGGAGGCAGCAGGAGTTTGGGTGGAAGAGTTAGAATTCAAGGATCTCTTTCTCTTTTTCTTCACAGCATTCGTCGATGAGCTTGATGTGTTCATCGGTTATTTTCTGAACCTGCTGCTGGGCTTTGAAAGCGTCGTCTTCGGCGATCTCACCGTCTTTTTTCATGCTCTTGATCAGTTCATTGGCGTCGCGGCGCAGATTGCGCAGTGAAACCTTGTGCTCCTCACCCATCCTATGGACAACCTTGACAAGCTCCTTGCGGCGTTCTTCGGTCAGCTGGGGGATCGCAATACGGATGATTTTGCCGTCACTGGAAGGGGTCAACCCCAGGTCTGATTTCAAAATGGCCTTCTCAATATCCTTGATTACGGAAACATCCCAGGGCTGAATCGTAATCAGGCGGCTTTCCGGCACCGCCAGGGTGGCCATCTGGTTTAAAGGGGTCAGCGTGCCGTAATAATCGACCTTGATTCCATCCAGTATCGAAAGCGATGCCCGTCCGGTGCGAACCCGATTCAGCTCCTTTTTCAAGGCCGCAACGGATTTGGCCATACCCTCTTTTGTCTCTTCGTAAATCGATTCGATCATAGCAACTTACCTCTTAAGCTGGTTTGGCACCCACTGTTTTGCGTGTCCGGAGTGGACAATTTGCACAAAACAGCGTCTGCTGTCGCTGCCCGCTCCTAATGATCAATCAGGGTGCCGATGTCCTGCCCGCAAACCACCCGGGCGATATTGCCCTTGTCTCTTAGATTGAAGACCGCCAGCGGCAGTTGATTGTCCATGGCCAGGGAAATGGCCGTCATGTCCATCACCCGCAGCTGTTTTTCCAGCACTTCCATATAGCTGGTGCGCTTGAGCATGCGGGCGTCCTGGTTTTTTTCGGGGTCTGAATCGTAGAGCCCATCGACCTTGGTGGCCTTGAGCAAAATCTCGGCGTGAATTTCCTGGGCCCGCAGCACGGCGGCCGTGTCAGTGGTAAAATAAGGGTTGCCGGTGCCGGCAGCAAAAATGACCACCCGTCCCTTTTCAAGGTGTCGCAGGGCACGCCGCAGAATATAAGGTTCGGCCACCGAACGCATGGGAATGGCCGTCTGCACCCGGGTCTGCACCCCCTGTTTTTCCAGGGCATCCTGCAGCGCCAGGCTGTTGATCACCGTGGCCAGCATGCCCATGTGGTCGGCCGATGTCCGGTCCATGCCATAGGAACTGGCCGCAATGCCCCGGAAAATGTTGCCCCCACCCACGATCAGCCCCACCTGGACGCCCAGCTTGACGACCTCGCGGACCTCGCCGGCCACGTATTGAATCATCTGCGGGCTGATACCGAAGCCCTGGTCGCCCATCAACGCTTCTCCGCTCAATTTTACGGCGACGCGATGGTATTGGGGGTCTGCCACGGGCTTATCCTTTCATCTTAAGATTCACCTATCTGAAAGCGTACGAAGCGCTTGACGGTAATGTTTTCACCGATTTTGGCAATCATCTCATTGAGCAGATCTGCAATGGTCAAATCCGGGTCCCGCACGTAAGCCTGGTTCATCAGGCAGTTTTCCTTGTAGAACTTGTTCAGTTTGCCCTCGACGATTTTTTCGATCACATTTTCCGGCTTGCCCATCTCCCGGGCCTGCTCCCGGTAGATGTCCTTTTCGCGTTCGACAACGTCGGCGGCGATGTCTTCGGGGTGCACCCCCAAAGGATTGCTGGCGGCGATGTGCATGGCGATATTTTTGGTGAAGTTGATAAAATCCTCGTTTTTAGCCACAAAATCGGTTTCACAGTTTACTTCCACCAGCACGCCGAGCTTGCCACCCATGTGGATGTAAGACTGGATGACGCCCTGGGACATGGCGCGCCCCGCCCTTTTCTGGGCGGTGGCCAGGCCTTTTTTCCTCAAAAAATCGATGGCCTTCTCGATATCACCATCACACTGCGTCAGCGCCTGCTTGCAGTCCATCATTCCGGATCCGGTCTTTTCACGCAGTTGTTTTACCTGTGCTGCACTAATTGCTGGCATCTTCTTCTCCTGTTATTTCAGCTTCTGAAACCGGTGCGGTTTCATCGGTTTGAGCATTGTCCGCCTGCCCAGGCGCATCATCGACCTGAACGCCTTCGGCAGGGGATCGTTTGATGATTTCGACCACCGGTCCTTCGGTGCCATCCGAGATAACCTTGCGTTCCCCCGGTTTCAATTCCGCCCCGACGACCGCCATTTCCACTTCTTCTTCGGTTTCCTTGTCAACTTCGGCCTGTTGTTTTTCTTCATAGCGCTGCCGTCCCTCGATACAGGCATCGGCAACCCTGGACGTCAACAGTCGGATGGCCCGGATGGCATCATCATTGCCGGGAATGATATAGTCAATATCGTCCGGATCGCAGTTGGTGTCGACGATGGCAATGATCGGGATATTCAGCCGTCGGCCTTCGCGCACGGCAATGGCTTCATTCTTGGGATCGACGACAAACATTGCCCCGGGAAGCCCGTTCATGGTGCGAATCCCTCCCAGGTTGTTGTCAAGTTTGACGCGCTCCTTGGCCAGCTTCAGACGCTCCTTTTTCGGAAAAAGCTCGATGGAACCGTCATTTTGGATCTTGTTTAGATAGTTCAACCGGTCGATGCTTTTGCGGATGGTCTGGAAATTGGTCAGCATCCCCCCCAGCCAGCGATTGTGGACATAAAACATCTCGCAGCGGTTGGCCTCTTCATAGATAGAATCGCGGGCCTGTTTCTTGGTGCCCACAAACAGCAGCGGTTTGCCCTTGGCAACCGTGTCCACCACAAAATCGTAGGCGGTTTTGAACATGCGCACGGTCCGCTGCAGGTCGATAATGTAAATACCGTTGCGGGCGCCGAAAATATACGGCTTCATTTTCGGGTTCCAGCGTTTGGTCTGGTGACCGAAATGCACCCCGGCCTCCAGCAGCTCCTTCATCGTTACATAAGCCATTGATCATACTCCCTTCGTTTCGGTTTTTTTCCACCGCCATTGTCATCCCCGTTTCCGACTTTCAGACCAAGCACCGGGAAACGGGTCTAATGGCGTGTGTGTTGGTTGGTGGCCATTTGTGGACGGACACCAGTTAAAAATCTTTTCTTTTTAGCAAATAATGTCAGCTGTCGCAACCCTTTTCTGCCTTTATTTTCAATTCCGCCACCCGGTCATGGCCGCTATAATCGCGCCCAAAACAAATCGTTTCGTAGCGGCCGCAACCGGCGGCGATGCGCGCGACCGCCTCTTTCTGGTCGTATCCGATCTCCAGCAGCAGCACACCGTCCGCTTTCAGATAGTCGCCGGCGTTGAGAATAATTTCCCTCAGACAGTCCAGCCCGTCGATGCCGGCATCCAGGGCCGCCAGCGGTTCATAACGATTGATCTCGGGTTGCAGTCCGCGGATTGCGCCGCTGGGAATATAGGGCGGATTGCAGATCACCATGTCCAGTGCACGCCCTGCGGGGTTCAGGCAGTGCATCCAGTCGCCGACGAAAAAATGGACCCTGTCGTCCGCCTTGTGGCGCCTGGCATTTTTGCGCGCCAGCGCTGTGGCCCGCCAGAACCGATCCGAGGCGAAATAAACGTGGCGCGGCTGTTGGGATGCCAGGGCCAGAACGATGGCCCCCGATCCGGTGCCAAGCTCCAGCACGCGTTTGGCCGGACCATGGGCATCTTTGGCCAGCACCTTCAGCGCGGCTTCCACCAGGCATTCGGTCTCCGGCCGGGGGATCAGGACATCAGGGGTCACCTCCAGTTCCAGGGACCAGAACTCCCGGCTGCCCACGATATAGGCCACGGGCTCCCGGTTGATACGCCGGCGGATCAGGGCTTTAAACCGCTGCAGTTCATCGGCCGCCAGGGGTTGATCATATTTTAAATACAGATCGATCCGTTTGCAGCCCAGGGCGTAAGCCAGCAGAATCTCGGCCGTTGACCGCGGGCTGTCAATCGCACGATCGTTAAAATAAGACGTGGCCCAGCGCACAAGCCGGATGATGGTCCACGCGCTGTGATCACTGTCCGGAAGTCTCTGCATTTTGCAATGCCTGGCTCTGATAATAGGTTGTCAGCCCTTCGATCAGTTCATCGAGCTCCCCCTGCAGGATGTTGTCCAGCTTGTACAGCGTCAACCCGATGCGATGGTCGGTGACCCGTCCCTGGGGAAAATTATAAGTGCGGATCCTGCCGCTGCGATCCCCGGTGCCCACCTGGCTTTTGCGCTGTTCGGATCTTTTTTCCATCTGCTCCTGGAGCATCTGATCCATCAGCCGCGCCCGCAGCACCCGCATGGCCTTGTTCTTGTTTTTCAGCTGTGATTTTTCATCCTGGCAGGTCACCACCAGCCCGGTGGGCAGATGGGTGATGCGCACAGCCGAATCGGTGGTGTTGACACTCTGGCCCCCGGGTCCCGTGGACCGGTAGACATCGATTTTAAGCTCGGCCGGATCGATTTGAACATCGACTTCCTCGGCTTCGGGCAAAACCGCCACTGTCACCGCCGAGGTGTGGATGCGCCCCTGGGTTTCAGTGGTCGGCACCCGCTGCACGCGGTGGGTGCCGCTTTCATATTTAAACGCGCTGTAGGCCCCCTTGCCCTGGATCATCAAAATAATTTCTTTAAATCCGCCCGCACCGGTGGGATGCTGGGACATCACCTCCACTTTCCATTTGCGGTTTTCGGCATAGCGGCTGAACATCCGGAACAGATCACCGGCAAACAGGGCCGCCTCTTCCCCGCCGGTGCCGGCCCTGATCTCGACGATCACGTTTTTTTCATCATTGGGATCTTTGGGCAACAGCAGGGTCTTCAGCTCGGCTTCCAGCGCTTCTTTTTTGTGCGTCAAAGAGGTGATTTCATCGCCGGCCAGGTCTTTTATTTCAGGATCGCTGTCCTTCAACAGCTCCCGGCTTTCTTCCAGATCCTGCAGCGTCTGCTTGTACTGGCGGTAGACCGCTACGATCTTGTTCAAGTCGGCATGCTCCCGTAAATACTTGCGGTAAACCGCCTGGTCCTGGACAATCTGCGGATCACTGAGCAGCTTTTCGACTTGCTCGAAACGCTGCTCAACACCTTTTAATTTTTCAAACATAATTTTGGATTTTTATCGGATCGTGATGTGCGGTGCATCCCGCTGGCAGTCGCCGCCGGGATGCACGGGTTCAGATCATTTTTTCAGTCTCGGGTGTTCAGCGGCGGGATACAGACGCTAGGTGGGTTTGGCTTGATTCTGGAATTTTTCATATTTTTTGCGGAAACGTTCGATACGGCCCGCCGTGTCCACAAGTTTCTGTTTGCCCGTAAAAAACGGGTGGCATTTTGAACAGATTTCAACCCGGATGTTTTCCCGGGTCGAACCGACTTCGATTTCATTGCCGCAGGCGCACCGGATGGTGGTCTCGGCATAAGCTGGATGAATTCCTTCTTTCATTTTGCCTTCAATCCCCCTTGTTTAGCTGGTTATCCTGCCATCAGACAGTCTCGGTCAGGCATTAGGAAACTATTGTTTCTTGCATTGTAAATCAAAAGATCAAAATACAAGCACCAAATTTCAAGTAAATTTCAAATTAAAAATTTCAATTACCGAAACCAAAAGTTTGAAATTTCGATTTTTGGTCATTGGATATTGTTTGTTATTTGTGATTTGTTTTTCCCGTTTTAACCGCCTCAGGTATGCATGGAGTTCAAAAACTCTTCATTATTCTTTGTTCCGCTCATTTTTTCAAGCAAAAATTCCATGCAGTCCACCGAGTTGAGCGTCGTCAGCAGTTTGCGCAGAATCCAGACCCGGTTCAGGACCTCCGGTGTCAGCAGCAGCTCCTCCTTGCGGGTGCCCGAACGTTTGATGTCAAAAGACGGAAATACGCGCTTGTCAGCCAGCTTGCGATCCAGCTGGATCTCGGCATTGCCGGTGCCCTTGAATTCCTCAAAAATGACCTCGTCCATGCGGCTGCCGGTATCCACCAGGGCCGTGGCAATAATCGTCAGGCTGCCGCCCTCTTCTATATTGCGGGCCGCCCCAAAAAATCGTTTGGGCCGCTGCAGCGCATTGGAATCCACGCCGCCGGACAGGATTTTGCCGCTGGGCGGCACCACCGAGTTATAGGCCCGGGCCAGCCGGGTAATGCTGTCAAGCAGAATCACGACGTCCTTTTTATGCTCCACCAGCCGCTTGGCCTTTTCGATGACCATCTCGGCCACCTGGACATGCCGCTCGGCCGGCTCGTCAAAAGTGGAGCTGATCACCTCGGCCGCCACGGTGCGCTGCATATCGGTGACTTCTTCGGGACGTTCGTCTATCAGCAGGACGAAGGGAACCACGTCCTTGTGGCTGGCAATGATCGCATTGGCAAGGTGCTGCAGAAGCATTGTTTTTCCCGACCGCGGCGGGGACACGATCAGCCCGCGCTGACCGAAGCCCATGGGAATCATCAAATCCATAATGCGGGTGGAATAATTTTCGGGATCGGTTTCAAGATTGATTTTGCGGTCAGGATACAGCGGGGTCAAATTGTCAAAGAGGATCTTGTCCCGGGCCACTTCCGGGTCCTCGTAGTTGACCGCTTCGACCTTGAGCAGGGCGAAATAGCGCTCGGATTCCTTGGGTTGGCGAATCTGCCCCGAAATGGTATCGCCGGTGCGCAGGTTGAAGCGGCGGATCTGGGACGGCGACACATAGATGTCATCGGGACCGGGCAGATAGTTGGAATCCGGGGACCGTAAAAACCCGAATCCGTCCGGCAAAATCTCCAGCGTCCCCTCACCGAAGATCAGGCCGTTTTTCTCGATCTGGGTCTGGAGCAGGGCAAACATCAATTCCTGTTTGCGCATGCCGGCGGCACCCTCTATTTTCAGCTGCCGCGCCATCTGGGTCAGCTCGCTGATTTTTTTCTCTTTGAGTTCAGCAATGTTCATCAAGTTGTTCCCCTTTGGTTGATTTTTCAATTTTCCAAGTTCCAGTTTTGGTTTAAAGATAGATTGTTAACTATATAAAATAACTATAAAAATAGTCAGTGTCCTCATCGTCCGGAATCGATCACTTGGCGACTGCCGAAGTTGCTTTTTCAAGCCCCCGGTTTTAGTTCGATTCAAGCGCCTGCACCTTCGGCCCAGGACGGATTCAATCGAAAGGTATTGTCAATTTGCCCGTATACCGGTAAAATCTCTTTACACAGATGATGTATTGAATGGATCCATGCCGGTTATTAAGGAGGAATTGTGTGTCAAGTGAATAATCTTAGGAGAAAATAGGCATCCTCTCGCTCTGGCGGGTTCCACATGCCTTAACCATGTAAAAATAAAAATTATATCATTATTCAACTCCTGTCAAGTGATTTTATTCGAATTTTTGAGATTCCCGCTCGTAATTTTGACTTTTTTATGCCAGACTGGCAGCCCGGATAAAAAACATGCGACTGCCCTTTGACACCCACTTTTTCCCGGACACCAAAGGCGTTTACATCGTCGGCGGTTCGGTGCGCGATCTGCTGGCGGGACGCACGCCAGTGGATTACGATCTGGCCGTCGAGGGCAACTCTCAAGCTTTTGCCCTTCGCCTGGCTGACCGATTGTCGGCCCGTGTCGTCGAGCTGGGAAAACCCGGGCAAACGGTCCAGCGGGTGATCGCCAAAGAGTGTTTTTTCGACATTCTGCCGGTGGCTGGCGGCCGAATTGAAGAGGACCTTGGCCGGCGGGATTTTACCATCAATGCCATGGCCCTGGAGCTGGCCTCCCGCAGGCTGATCGATCCGCTGGGCGGCCAACGGGACCTGGCCGCCGGCAAAATCCGGATGGTTTCGGCCAAAGCCTTTCGCAGCGATCCGGTGCGCCTGATCCGGGCTTTCCGGCTGGCGGCCGTCTTTGGCCTGCAAATCGAGGAGCAGACCACCGCGGCCATCATCCATGATGCCCCCCTGATCCGTCACTCGGCTGCCGAGCGCATCCGCGACGAACTGTTCAAAATCCTGCAGCAGGATCGCTTCTCGCGCTGGTTGGGCCGCATGGCTGAAACCGGCCTGCTGTTTGCAATCTTTCCGGAGCTCGAAGCCCTGCAAAACTGCCGGCGGTCAGCGGAGGGCGGCCGCGATCTGTTCGCACGCAGCCTCGAGGCCTGCCGATCTCTTGAAAAACTGCTGGATCCCCGCTCGTCGGCCACTGTCTGCGGGATTTACCCGGACAAAGGACCGCAAAGCCGCGCCCTTTTAAAAATGGCGCTCCTGCTGCACAACATCGGCCAAACGAGCGCCCAGGGCCGCACCTCTTTCAGCCGTCTGGCCGGGCAAAGTGCCGCCAGCGCCGGGGCGGTCTGCCGTCGGCTGCGATTTTCCCGGCGCCAGGCTGAGACCGTCGGGCTGCTGATCCGCAACCACGCCCGGCCCTATTACATGTTCCGGGCAAGGCGCCACAAAACCGCTGTCCAAAAAGCGCTGATCCATCTTTTTATAAAATGCGACGAGGCCACCGACGATGTGCTGCTGTGCGCCATGGCGGTGTTCAACGACCGACAGGAGTTGACGGAATTTTTCCGGGAGCTGCTGCAGCACTACCAGACCGTTGTGCTGACCCGGGCTTTGCGGCCGCCGCTTCTCACCGGTGAAGACCTGATCACCGAGTTCGGGCTGAAGCCGTCGGCCCTGTTCGCCCGGATACTGCGCCGGCTGAAACAGGAAAGCCTGCTGCATGACTCATTGAGCCGGCAGCAGGCCCTCGATCGGGTCGCCGAATGGCTGCAGCGGGAAAAAAGCTGAAATCAGCCAATCTGGTCAAGGGCGGCAAAAATCTGATCGCGGATCTCGTCAACCTTGCCCACGCCCTCAATCCGGATATATTTCGGCGCTCCTGGCTCACCGGATTTTTCCCAGTTTTTGTAATAATCAATCAACGGTTCGGTCTGGGAATGGTATACCTCCAGCCGTTTGCGAACGGTTTCTTCCTTGTCGTCGTCGCGTTGAATCAGCGGCTCGCCGGTGACGTCATCCTTGCCCTCTTCCTTGGGCGGGTTAAAAACAACGTGATAGGTCCGTCCGCTGGCAAGATGCACCCGCCGTCCGCTCATGCGTTTGATAATTTCCTCATCGGGCACATCGATGTCCACCACCGCATCGATGGGCACCCCGGCAGCCTTCATGGCATCCGCCTGGGGAATGGTCCGCGGAAAACCGTCAAACAGAAAACCCTGCTGGCAGTCGTCCTGCTGGATGCGCTCTTTGACCAGTCCGATGATGACATCGTCGGGCACCAGTCCGCCGGAATCCATGTACTGCTTGGCCTGCTTGCCCAATTCGCTGCCCGCCTTGACCGCCGCGCGCAGCATGTCGCCGGTGGAAATCTGGGGAATGTCGTATCTTTCCTTGATGTAATTGGCCTGGGTTCCTTTGCCCGCTCCGGGTCCTCCCAGTAGAATCAAACGCATTGGCATACCTCCTTTTTTATGTGTTTGGCATTGACTTTCTACGATTGCGTCAACTGTTAACGGTTTTTATTTTAATCGTTGAATATGGCTGAATGGCCGGTGGCTGTCAAGTCAATATTTGCAGCCCGGCCCAACGCCCCAGTTGATCAGCGGCTGTTCTTTTTTATCTCATGGCTTGCCGGACACCGCATGAATTTCTCGTTCGGCAGGGCTTGCTGCCAAAAATATGCAGTCTTTAAAATTTTTGCTTGCCATTGCCCTTAATTTCCTATATGTATTGCAGGTTATAAATAACCGAGGTCGAATAACCAGCATTGCATTATTTGGCAGCGGCAAGAAAGGGGCGAGACAGTTGAAGGAAATTGAAGTCAAGGTCATTGACAACGATATTGAAAAAGCAATGCGCATTTTGAAGAAAAAAATTCAAAACGACGGCCTGTTCAAACGCTTGAAATTGAAAAAAAGCTATGAAAAACCCAGTGAGTTCCGCCGTCGCAAACAGCGCGAAGCTTTCAGAAGAGAGAGGCTGGCAGCCGCAAAAGCCCGGCGCCGAAGATAAAAACAACCGGTTTTCCGATGACAAACCCGGCAAGCTTGCCATTGTTGCCGGGTTTTTTATGCCCATGGTATCCGAAAGTTCCTATGACCAGTGCTTGAGAGAAATGTTCGGCCTGCGCCGGTTCGGCATCAAGCTGGGCCTGGACACCATCGCCGGTATTTTACACGGCCTGGGCGATCCCCAGCAGACACTGACCTGCATCCACGTGGCCGGCACCAACGGCAAGGGCTCGGTGGCCTCGTCACTGGCGACGATTCTTTGCGCCTGCGGCTACAAAACTGGCCTGTACACCTCCCCGCACCTGGTCCGCTTCAACGAGCGCATTCAAATTGACAATCAGCCCATATCCGACGAGCAGGTGGTGCAGGCCTACCAGGCTGTGCGCCGGGTCCATCACGGCCTGCGGGAACCGACTTTTTTCGAGTTCGCCACTGCCATGGCCCTGTACGTGTTTGGACGCCGTAAGGTGGACTGGGCGGTGATTGAAACCGGCATGGGGGGGCGGCTGGACGCCACCAACATCATCGCCCCGGCGCTGTCGATCATCACCAACATCTCCCTGGAACACCGCGAGTACCTGGGCGACTGTCTGGCCCAGATCGCCGCGGAAAAAGCCGGCATCATCAAACCCCGCACACCGGCAATTACCGGCATCCGGCAAAAACCGGCGCTGGCCGTGGCCCGCAAAATTGCCGCTGACAGAAACGCTCCCCTTTACTGTCTGGGAAAAGATTTCCGGGTGCGCCGCAGTTCTTCGGGCGGCTTTACCTATCACGGCATCGAAAACACCTGGCCCAACCTGCACACCGGCCTGCTGGGAAACCATCAGGTGGACAATGCCGCGCTGGTGCTGGCCGCCTGTGAACTTCTCAACCGGCGCCAGGCAGCCATTTCCCTGTCCTGCATTCAGCAGGGGCTGCAGACCAACCGCTGGCCCGGCCGGCTGGAAGTGGTCGCCGACAATCCGACGCTCATCCTCGACGGCGCCCATAACCTCATGGCCGCCCGCAACCTGGCCCGGTTTCTGGAGACAAATCTTGACGGCCGGCCCATCACGCTGGTCATCGGCATCCTGGATGACAAGCCCCATGCGGCCATGCTCAAAAGCCTGCTGCCGGTGGCCGACCGGGTCATTTTAACCCGGGCCAAAATCGACCGCGCCCTGGCGCCCGAAAAAATGCTCCCCCTGGCCAGAAGCCTGGTCAAATCCGTGCAGGTCATCGACGATGTGGCCCAGGCCGTAAAATATGCCCGGGACACCACCCCCGCCGCCCACGCGATCTGTGTCGCCGGATCGCTGTACGTGGTCGGCGAGGCCAAAACGGCTCTTGAAGGCGAGTTTGCCGATAAATAACGGAAAAAAAAACTGGCGATGGTTGACGCCGCCCTAAAAAGTCGTTTTCGAGCGACATCAACCCTTTTCGGAAAAAGAGCTGTGAAGGGTTGCGCGTTAAAAATTTCAAGCTGTTTTAGGAGCTTGTGACGAATTCTTGAAATTTAGCGCAACCCTGAACAGCTCCCGAAAAGGCTTGCGGAGCGAGAAAATTCGACTTTTTACGACTTCATCATGGTTGGAAAACAGCTGAATCGACTTGACTTGGCGGCAATAATCATTTAACTTTTCGAAAACCTGCAAATGCGCCCGTAGCTCAGTGGATAGAGCGTCAGCCTCCGGAGCTGAAAGTCGCCCGTTCGAATCGGGCCGGGCGTACCATAAATAAAAAGACCGGCGATTGCAGCCGGTCTTTTGTCATATCCATCGTTAAAAGCATTTTATATCAGCAGCAACTTTCATAGCGGCAATTCGACATGTCCGGGCCGTCACAGCAGTATGTTCCGACAATACAACCGCAAGCGTCGACGACATGGTAACAACAAGATTTTGCTGCAGACTTATCGCTTCTTTTCTTTTTATCTTTTTTGCTCATACTTTCACCTCCTCATTTCGGCACATCTTTGCCTGGATCAACCAGTTCATGGACCAGGATTGGAAACGCAGATCCTGCTCTATCCGCTTCAGGCTGGCAATGGCCTTAATGAACATGACCCCCAGGCCCATATTGAACTTAAATACCACATTGTGGTATGTCAAGGGGAATGCAAATCCTTGGAGGCTTTTAGCTTCGAATGATGCCCTTGAAGCGGCTAGCGACCTTGGTCGCCCCTGGCGGCCGTTGGTATGGGCAGCAACCGGGTGATGGTGCCGTCTTCATGGACTTCGATGGTCGCCGCGCGGATTGCCGAATACCACACGCCGACCCGATTGCCGGCAGCGTCCAGGATGGCAAATCCCCACGGTTGAATCACCCCGCCGCCGCCCTGGAGCGAAACCTTTTCGATCAAGGTGCGAAAATCTTTCGATGCCGGATCGATCTTTAGCCACAGCTTTGATTGCAGCCGGTATTTGTCATCGATTCCGACGATGGCAACCGGCTGGCCAAAGGTGCCGCGATAATAATAGTTGTGGTGCGGCAGCACCCGGTAGGCTTGAAACTGGCGGGCCACTTCCGGATCTGACTTCAGTTTGCCGTAATTTGCCATCGTACAGGCGCCAAGCGCGACAAAAACAAAGAAAAGTACGATCACGGTTCTCAATCTGGTTTGTTCCGCCATCAGCCCCCCCATTCTTTTTTTAATTATTTGTCTATTTCAATTTTATTTTATTTATATAAATTTTTATTTAATAATATATATAATTAAATTATTCTTTATTTCTTTCTTTAATTAATCACCATAATATTCCCGGTACCAGTCGACAAAGCGTTCAATGCCTGTGGCGATCGGGGTCCGCGGCTTGAAGCCCACATCATTGATCAGGTCATCCACATCGGCATAGGTGGCCGGCACATCCCCGGGCTGCAGATCCTCGAATGTCTTTTTTGCTTCGCGCCCCAGAGCCTGTTCGATGGCGGCGATGAATTCCATCAGTTCGACCGGCTGGTTGTTGCCGATATTGTAAATTTTATACGGCACATAAGAAGTGGCGGGATCCGGCACGGATCCGCTCCAGGCGGCATCGGGCTGGGGCAGGTGCGCCATCACCCGCACCACCCCTTCGACGATGTCGTCGATATAGGTAAAATCGCGCTGCATTTTGCCATGGTTGAAGACCCGGATGGGCTTTTCTTCCAGGATCGCCCGGGTAAACAAAAACAGCGCCATGTCCGGGCGTCCCCATGGTCCGTAAACGGTGAAAAAACGCAGGCCGGTGCACTTCATGCCATAGAGGTGGCTGTACGTATGGGCCATCAGTTCATTGGCTTTCTTGGTGGCTGCGTACAGGGAGACCGGGTGATCGACATTGTGATGCACCGAAAAAGGCATTTTGGTGTTGGCACCGTATACCGAACTGGAAGAGGCAAACACCAGGTGCCCGGTGTGCGCATGCCGGCAGCATTCCAGGATATTGACAAACCCCACCAGGTTGGAATCCACGTAAGCGCGGGGGTTTTCAAGCGAATAGCGCACCCCGGCCTGGGCGGCCAGGTTGACCACGACATCAAAAGGTTCGGCGGCAAAAACCGCCTCCAGCGGTTTTTGGTCGGCAAGGTCCAGCTGGTGAAAGCTAAAAGCGTCGGCCGCCCGCAGCCGGTCCAGACGCGCCTGCTTGAGGCGCACGTCGTAGTAAGGGTTCAAATTGTCCAGGCCTGTCACCTGCACGCCGTCCTGCAGCAGACGCCGGCAAAGATGATAGCCGATGAAACCGGCCGCCCCGGTTACCAGAACGTTTTTGTATTCAAAATCCATCGTCTCCCTCTTTCTATTTTTTCCCAATTCATGTCTGAACTGTTCCCTATCTGTTGCCCGGCCTGTCCCCTTGACTTTCCAGCCTATCGGTTCTAAGATTTAATTGTCAACGCATGGGAGATGGTTGCAACTACCTTGCGGTGTCCGGTACTGCTCAGATACTATCATCTCCGGCAATTAAAATCCAAAAAAATGAAATCCTACATTCAGATAAAACTTTTTGCAACCTTGAACCGTTTCACCCCGCAAGAAGCCGACAGCTATCAGATCGATGTCGGCACCAGCATCCGCCAGCTGCTCAAACAGCTGGACATACCGGAAAAAAAAGCCCGACTGATCTTCATCGATGGTGTCCGGGCCGAACTGGACGCCACCCTCAACGGCGGGGAGCGGGTGGGAATTTTTCCGCCGGTCGGCGGCGGATAGACGACTTAAAACCCTTTCACCGGCGCTGCCGGCCAGGAGGCAACCATTGCGTGTGTGCAAAACAACCACCGCCACCGGCGTTTTGCTGGTGCTGGCGTTCATGCTGGGGGCCTGCTCCCCCCAGCCGTATCTGAAAGTTTTCTACCAACTGCCGCCGGCGTCAGATGCCCTGGAGGGCAAAAGACTGTCACTGGACGTCGCCGCTGAGGGTAACAACGAGATTTCGGTCAGCCCGGGCGCTGAAAAATCCTTAAAAGACTTCAACAACACCTTTACCCTGGTCGTCAGGCGTGAAAACGGCACCGGAGACCTGGTGGGCATTTATCGTCTCTTGCCCCTGCTGTCCGAAATTTTCACCCGCCGACTGCAACAGCTTGGCGTCCGCGTTCTGCCGCCGGCCGCAGACAATGGTCTGGCGCTTAAAATTACCCTCAAACACTTCAAACTGGATCTGGTCGAAGGCAATTGGGTGGTCGATATGGCTTATCGCGCCGACCTGATCCAAGACGGCCGCATGCTCTCCGGACAGACAATCAGCGGGGAGGCCCGGCGGCTGAAAATCATGGGCAAAAGCGAGGTTGAAAAGATCACCGGGGAACTGCTCAGTGACATGGCAAACCGGTTGGATGTCGTTCAACTGTTTCAGCAAGCCCGGCGCTAGACGCATGGCCCGGCGGGCCGTGGAGGAACCCGAGTATGAGCGTTTTTGACACCCCATCTGACAGGTACAACGTTGTTGCCCGCCTTTTCAACCTGATCTCCGAGCTGTTGCCCGACAAACAGTTCATCCTCTACAAGCAGCTCATCAAAGACAACCTGCAAAACGAATTGTTCAAACTGATTCTCGACCTGAAAGACGAAGAAAAAGCCCAGCTGCTGGAACTTTTAAGTGAAGCCCCTTACGACCAGCAGCCGGTCACCTCGGTGAATCTGGATGAAAACGAATCGTTGATGCGCAAACATCCGCGCAAAATCTGCCTGATTCCAGTCAAATGCACCATCGAGGACCGCTCTTTCAAGAGCTACATTATCGATATCAGCACCATGGGACTGTTCATCGAAACCAATGACCGTTTTGCTCTGGGACAAGAAGTGCAGATGGCGTTCAAGCTGCCCGGCTACGCTGAAGCGCTGGTGGTCAAGGGGCGGATCGGCAGGAGCGGGACCCGGGGGGTGGGAGTGAATTTTGTTGACCTGACACCGGGTCAAGAGGCGCTCATTCGCACCTTTATAGAGAAAAGACAGTAAAAGACGTTGCTTGCCGCCCTTTAGCTGGATTGCTTTTTTCGTCTGTCCCGGCGAACCCGGCGGTCGTTCTTGCACGAAAGAGTGACAATCACCCCGTCGCGCACACTTTTGCGCCGGTCCCTTCTGTTTTTGCGCCGGTCGATCTTTTTTTTCTTTCCCGACCCATAATACTGGGGCGCATTTTCCCGGGCGGAATCCTTGTTGATGGAAGTCGTATGTCCGATGACAATGTCCATGACAGTCACCTCCCTGAATCCATGGTTGACCATTTGCGGGTCCTGGGCTTTCACATGCTAGATCGGCAATCTTGAGGAAAAACTTGAGTTTTTTTGCTCAATCGGGCTTGAGCAGGATGATAAACCGGCTGGCGGCGGTGACGATGTGAAATTTTTGCTGGACCTGCTGCCAGGAGATCCCTTTTTGGGCTTCAATGGCCGCCCGGGTGGTTACGATGCCGCGCACCGCTGGATCGGCTGCCAGGCGGTCGAAACTGTCTGCACAGCCGATGACGCGGTCATAATAAAAGCTGACCGCCCAGGCTCCCCGGCTTTCCGAACGGCAGGTGAAAAACCGGATTTGCTCCGGGGCCAGCTGCCGGGCTTTAAGGGTCCGGCTCAACCGCAGATAATCCGATGTTTGATCGTTGCCGATGCTGTCACCGACTTCGATGGCCAGCAGCAGCATGACGAAACTGACAAAAATGCCCGCGGCTTTAAGCGGCAGGCACTTTCTGACCAGCACCAGCGCCAGGGCCAGCACCGCCGCATAGGGCAGCGCGGTCAGCAAAGAGATTTTGTTATGATAGGCAAAGCCGAAGGGAACGGCCACACTGGCCGCGGCGACCCATAGAAACAATCGATCGGCCCGGTCCATGAGGCGACCGAAGGCCCGGGGATATTTTTCAAGGTAAAACATCACGGCCCAGGCGGCGGCCAGCGCAACGGGCAGGTAAAGGGGCAGCAGGTAACGGGCGGTCTTGCCGGAGGTCAAGTGCAGGATCAGCAGGTAGATGCCGACCCAGGCAAAGGCGAAAAACAATCCCGGGCAGGACGTCAGGTGCCGGCGAAACTTCACCGCACCCCACAGGGACAGGAAAAAAAAGGGGGAGACCGGGAACAGCTTGACCGGAAAATCATAAAAATAGGTGAAAAAAGGCTTGTTGCGGTGCATGATGACCGTCTGGCGGTAAACCTGCAAATAGTCGTCAAAATGTGGATGCTGCCACAGTGACCAGACCCACGGCAAGACCGGCAGCAGCAGCAGCGGGCTGGTGACCGCCAGCAGGGCCGGGGCGATTTTTCTTTGATCGGCTCCCAGCACGATGCCAAGACCGTAGCCGATGACAATGGCCAGGTTGAGCAGGGCCACGGGTCCCTTGGACATCACCGCCGCCCCCGTGGCCAGCCAGAAGCCGGCATACCACAGCAGTTTGTCCCTTTTGGGCACCGCATCCAGACCGCAGTAAAAACACACCAGGGACAGGGAAAAAAAAACGGCCAGCTCGATGTCGATGCGGGTCCGCCGCCCCCAGAAAAAATAACCATAGGCCGAAAGCAGCATCATGGCGGCCAGAAAAGCGGTTTGCGGGTTGCGAAATATTTTGCGGCCGAAAAAATAAGCGATCAGCAGGCCGCCAAAGGCGGCCAGGGCTTCGGCCAGGCGCGCGGCCAGGACATTGATGCCGAGCAGCTTGTACAGGCCGGCGGTGATCCAGAAGTGCAGCGGGGGTTTGTCCGGGTAAATGCTGCCGCCCAGCCGCAGCAGGGTCCAGTCGTTGAACTCCAGGATCTCCCGGGAGATCTCGGCAAAACGCACCGAATCCTTGTTTTCAAGGGAGCGCCCTCCCAGGGTGAACAGCAGGGCAAACAGGCCGAAGAGCACCAGAAACGCCAAGTACCGGTGCCCGGCAACGGCGGGGGGTTGGTTGGCAGCAGGGACGGTGGTTTCATCCGGCATGATGGTCATCGGGCAGCAGCATTTTTAGCGAAAAATTAAAAAACAAACCCATACGATCACCGTGGGTATCAGGGCCGCCTTTAAAATCCCGGCCGGGGAAACCCCGTCTTTGAAGTATTTTTTCAATATCGCCTGGCCGGCCGGGTTGGGGGCGTTCGCGATCACGGTCAGCCCCCCGCCGGCCACCGCGCCGGCCACCACGGCGTATTTGAGACTGTCGGTAAATCCCGGCACCAGGGTACTGAGAAAAGTGATGGCGGCATTGTCGTTGAAGGCGGTCAACACGGTGGACACCAGCATCAGGGGAATGGCTTGCAGGCTTCCAAGCACCGGTGCAATCCACCAGCCCTGAACTCCCCCGTGGATGACCAGCCCGGCCAGAAAAAAACCCACCAGCAGCGGCGGCTTCAAGTCAACGCGGTTTTGAAACTGGGAGGTTACCTGGGCAAAACCGAGGAAAAACAGCAGGCCGGGAACAAACAACTGGGGATGATGGGCATTGACAATGGTCCAGGCCATGAAAAAAACATGGACCAGCACAATCCACACGGGCACCGGATCATCGCGCTCATCCCACTGGGGATCGCGAAAATCGGGGCGCTGCTGCTCGGGCAGCAGGCCGGGAAGGGTCTTGCGTATTCTCAGCTGGATGACCTCTTCAAAGCGCTGGTCAAAGGCCTCTTTGACCAGTTGCATATCGATGCCGGCCTTGAGCATGCCCTCCTCATAGCGCTCCCGCAGCCGGTCCGCCAGCCGGCGCTTGATCTGGGCTTTGACCTCGTCGAGCTGATCCTCGAAACGCTGCCTGAATCCCGACTCCGCGTTCACGGTTTCAACCAGTTTTTCAATTTCGGCGTCCATCTCCCGGTAGCTCAAATATTGTTGCTGAATCTCGTCTTTGAGGCTGCGCAGGGCGAACTGCTGCTGCAGCTGCTTGAGTTCACTGCGAAAAATGAAAAAATAGACTGCGTTGGAAAGCAAAATGCCCACCAGCGCCTTCCAGCCGAAGTTGACCACCATGTGCCCGATGCCCCAGTTCCAGGGACCGGCCACCATCAACACCGGCGGGGCGGCAAAATGGGTCAGGGTGCCTCCCACCGAGATGTTGACGAAAAGCAGCCCGATGGTGGCGTATTTGAATTTTTCGCTGGGCTTTAAATCGTAGAGTTTGGAGGCCAGCAGCAAAGCGGCGATGGTCATGGCAGCCGGTTCGGTGATCAAAGAGCCCAGCACCGGCCCGAGAGTCAAAATGGTGAACCACCAGGCCGTCAGGCTGCCGCCCAGAAGATTGGCGACCTTCCACATGATCTGTTCGGCGAGCTTTAAAATCGGCCGGGTGGAGGCCAGGGTCATGATCACCACCACGAAGATGGCCTCGGTGAAATTGACGCGGTGGCTGATGTAATCAACCGCTGTTTTCCAATCGTAGAAAAATAAAATCGCCGCCACCAGGGCAATGGCCCAGATGCCGAAGACCACCTCCACTTCACCCAGGAAATGAAACAGCTCCGCACCGTGGTGCACGGAATGCCGGCTGACCTGGCCGGCCTTGATCTTTTGGGCGTGTTCGTGTTCCCATTGATGGGCCTTGGCCAGAAATCTGGCGGTCAGAAAGGTGTGGATGATGGCGCACAGAAAAATAAGGGTGGCCACCAGGTTGAAGGGTTCCTGGCGCACGCGGTTGGTCAGAATCGTCATGATATTGTGGCTGTCGGCATCGTTGTAACTGTCCAGGCGGCGCGGAAACTCTTCGGTTGCGCCCGCCGGCATGTCAGCCGCCCGCGCCATGGTTCCGGCCGCAACGACAAGTGCCGCCAGGCATGTCAACATAACCAGCCAGGTTTTTGCAGACCGCATCATTGCAAGATCCTTAATATAGTTAATTTTTTGACAACCTCTTTGTGTCCCGTGCCAAAAGGTTTTGGCGCACCAACCGCCACACGGGGCCTTGGGATAGCGGCCGCAGATTAATATATTTTATATTCGATGTAAACCTCAACGTTGCATAAACAACATGGCAAACAATATCGAATGGTTCGTCTTTTGCGACATTAATTTAAACAGATCTTGTCACGCAACGCAAACCCCGCTATACAGGGAGGCTGACCATTTCAATTGCGCAAGCTGCGAGGTGAAAACAAATGAAAATCGGCGTGATGAACAACCCGGCCCAGCCGGTTTACGATCAGATCACCGCCATTGGCAGGGCCGGTTTCGACTTTGTGGATTTGACCATCGAGGCACCGGCAGCCCTTGATATTGACACCGCCCGGGTTCAATCGCTGCTGGAGCGCTTCGACCTGTCGCTCACCGGGCACACCGACCCCTGCCTGCCGTGGGCCTATCCGGTGGCCGACGTCCGGCAGGCCTGCCTGGATGAACTGGAGCGCTGTGCCGGTATTTTCAGCGCCCTGGGAGCTGCGATCATGAACATTCATCCCTGCTACTACTGCCCGCCGGCCATGCGAACTGAACTGGTCAAGCTCAACAGGGAGGCCCTGGGGCCCGTTGTGAAAATGGGCGCCGGCTATGGTCTGGAAGTGGTGTTTGAAAACTACAAGGCCCCCTTCGACCGGGCGGCCATCTTTTCCCAGCTGCTCAACGAGGTCCCCGGCCTGGGGATGCACCTGGATTTTGGCCACGCCAATTTCGGCCGCGATGATTCCGCTGTTTTCTGCCGGCAGCTGGCAAGTAAAATCCGGCACGTTCATTTCTCGGACAATCGTTCCACGGCCGACCACCACATGCCCCTGGGGGTGGGCAGCATTGATTGGAAAAAAGCCGTGGCCGCATTAAAGCGCATCGGCTACGACGGCACCATCACCCTGGAAGTGTTCTGCGGGGACGACAATATGCTTTTCCGCTACCTGGATCTCAGCCGGGAATTGCTCCAGGATCTGTGGGAGGGGTAAGCGGCCTGTCTGTCGGCCGATGGAGTCGGGCCAGCCGCTTTAAAAGCGGCGCCGGCGCCGCTCGGGTGCGGCGTTTTCAGCGCCCGGACTCAATGCGCACAACGATCTGCACCTGCCCTGCCCCGGCACCGCGGTCATCGATGGTCAACTGGATTAAGGCCCCGTTTTGCACGCCGGGAGGGATGCGCAGCGAAAATTGCTTTTCAGTCCGGACCTGTCCGGTTCCGGCACAAAGCGGGCAAAAAAGGCGCTCCCAAGCGCCGGCCGGACTGCATCGCGGGCACGCAACCTGCACCGGGATCGTCAAGGGGAAAACCCCTCCCTGCCGGGCTTCTGCCGGCGTCAGAATCGCCTCCAAATAAATGTCGGCACCCGGCCGGGACAAGCCGCGCCACTGTTCAAAATCCGTGAAAAATCCATTGAAAAATTCATCGACGGCCGCAAAAAACCGCTCCGGTCGATGAAAACTCCCGGTGGGCCTGCGGGTTGCATCGGGCGGGGATGATATTCGAACCGGCCCTCTTTTCCGATTCAATTCCCGGTCGTAGGCTTTTCGCTTCTGCTCGTCGCTCAGGGTCTCATAGGCCTCCCGCAGTTCGATAAATTTCTTGCTGCTGGCCTCCGAACAGCCCGCATCCGGATGGTATTTTTTGGCAATGCGCCGGTAGGCTTTTTTGATTTGCTTTTGATCCGCTCCCCGGTCAATGCCCAGAACGATGTAATGGTTCCTTGGCATGTCCATCACCTGCTTTTCCCTGAAATACAGATGTCCGATCCGGGTCCTAGAGGCAGTCACGTCACGGACAGAAACATGCCTGCCATATGTCTTGAAAATATCATAAATACGAATTATATTCTGTCAAGAATGTTATAGCATTATTATTTATATTACTTATAAATCATTTTCTATTTTCATAATGTCTCGATGAAAGGAGGGGCGATACATGAGCACCAGCCGAAAACCAACGCCAAGTCAGGATTCCCTGCCCAGACCCTCCCTGGATGATCTCAGGGGACGGCAGTCGGTGCGGGCAACCTTTCGCCTGTCCGAAGCCTGTATCGACGCCCTCAGTATACTGTCCGCACATCTGGGAATCAAGCAAAAGTCCCTGTTCGACCACCTGATGGAAGACACGGAAGCACTGCGGATGATTGCCAGTGATACCGCTAATAAGATTAATCACTTAAACGGCAATCGGGTTCAAAAAACCTTTGTCATCAGCCGCAAATCCCTGCGCTGCCTGGATGAAATTTCAAAGCGCTTCAACACGTCCCGCGACGAACTGGTGGAATTTTCCGTCCAGCGGCTCTTGCCGATTATCGCCCGGGAGCGCAACAAACAGGATCTGAGGGAGGGGTTGTTTGCCAGGGTTCAGGAACACTTCCGGCAGGCCCCGGTGCTGCTGGATGATATCGCACGCTTGCTGGGAAAAGATGACTTGATGTACAAAAAAATGGAAACCGCGGTGGCAGCCTATCAGAATGCCCTCGAAGCCATGGCGGCATTTATTGAAAAAGGCAAGAAAATCGAAAACTTCCCCATGGAAAAATTGCAAAATTCTGATTAAAAAACAGCGATAACATTACTTTATAACATTTCTTAAAAAAATAATATTATATATCTTGACATACCAATTTTTTGGATTATTTTAAGGCCAAAAAAACGGGAAAAAGGAGGTGAAATTATGAAAAACCTGATCCCCTGGCGCAGGCGCAATCGCCAGATAACCCATTTTCAGCGTGACTTTGATGATCTGTTTGACCGTTTTTTCAATGAGCCTTTGTTTCCAGCCCCTTCGGTGCTGACCGGCGAGGACTGGTTTCCAAGTGTCGACGTGAGTGAAAACAGGAAAAACATCGTGGTCAAAGCCGAGATTCCCGGCGTTGACCTCAAGGATATCGAAGTTTCACTGGACGGCCGCATCTTGACCATCAAAGGCGAGAAAAAACAGGAAAAAGAAGAATCCGACGTGCATTACCACCGCCTGGAAAGCTCATATGGCTACTATCGCCGCAGCATCGAGCTGCCGGCCGAGGTGGACCCGTCCAAAGTGGATGCAAAATATAAAAACGGAATTTTAAAAATCAAACTCAAAAAGGCCCGCGAGGCTGAAACCCGAACGATCAAGATTAAAACAAACTGACCGCAACAATTTCAGGTGAAAGGAGGGAGCCATGATGCTTTTAAGACGACCCTTTTACACTCCCAGCTTGGATTTCAGGAGTGCTTTTGAGGAACTGGATCGAATTCGCAAACAGATGGACGAGGTTTTTGGAGACCTGGAAAGACGTTCCCCGCGGCTGCTCGGAGCCGGGGTGTTTCCACTGCTAAATTTAACCGAAGACAAGGATAATTATTATGTTCGGGCGGAGCTTCCCGGGATTAAGGCCGAGGATATCAACATTTCGGCAACCGGCAACAGCCTTTCGATTTCCGGCGAGCGCAAAATCCCGTCCGAGGGTGAAGATGTGCGCTATCACCGCCGGGAACGCAACGCCGGCACTTTCAGCCGCGTTCTGACCCTGCCCGGTGAAGTGGATGTGGACAAAATCGAAGCCAATCATGTAAACGGAATTTTAACGGTGGTCATCCCCAAAGCGGAAGCTGCCAAACCGAAGCAGATCACCATCCGTTAATAAAACTGAAAGGAGGGATACGTTATGGCCGAGACCAGAGAGCTTCAGCCCAGAGAAAAGCAGGAACTTGCCACGCCGGCCGAACAGACCAAACCGGGCCTGGTTTTCACACCGGCTGTCGATATTTTTGAGACCGAAAAGGAAATCACCCTGCTGGCCGACATTCCGGGGGTGACATCGGAAAATCTGAACATTGATCTGCGTGATAATGTGCTGACCCTGACCGGCGACATCGCGCCGCTGGAGGGTGCCGAAGAGGAGGACATCCTCATTGAATATGAAATCGGCCGCTATTTCCGGCAGTTCACCCTCTCGGAGGTCATTGATCAGGACCGCATCGATGCCCAGCTGACCGACGGGGTTTTGCGTCTGACGCTGCCGAAGGTCGAAAAAGCAACTCCGCGCAAAATTGAAATCAAAACCGGTTAATAGTAAACCGACTTACGGGCCCGGCCGCTTGCCCTGACGGCAATGGCCGGGCCCTTTTTTACGCCGTGAATTCGGTCATCCAGAAATCATGCAGGTTGCAAAAACTGGTGGCATAAAAGCGCGTGCCGGCATTTTCCGGCAACTGGTAGGTGGACAGGGCGGTTTTGTCCGTGGGATAAAAAGTTTTTTCCCCCAGTATCCTGCCGTCGGCGGAAACCAGGGTATGGCGCACGATGTAATGTTTTTGTGACATGGGATGTGCGGTCAGAATCGTCACCGTTTTGCCTTTAACCGAAACCTTGGGTGCATGGCTGCCGACCTTTTTGGCCCATCGGCCGGGGTTGTCCTGGGTATAGATGATTCCGGACGGAAAGCCGCCGGCCGCCGCAAACGCCCGTCGGCCGCCGCTCAAAGCCGCCGCACCGGCCGCAATCACGACTCCTTTTAAAAACTGTCTTCTGGCTTGCATACTGCACCTCCTGTAACTGTTTTGGGTCTTGCGGAAATCCCCCCGCAAGACGGTTGGATTGCCGAACTTTTCTGGCCGGGCGCTTACCAGCCACGGGCGGCCTGGTCCAGCACGTAGGCGGCCACATCCTCCGCATCCCCGGAGCTGAGAAAATTGCCGAATCCCGGCATGGCCCCCCGACCGGCAGTCACCTGCTTTTTGACGGCCTCAAATGAACCGAGGCCGTTTTTTTTCAGCGCCTCTTTTTTCAGGGTTTTGTCGGCCGCCATTGTATTGCCGCCGTTTTTGTGGCAGCCGACACAGTAAGTCGCGAACACTTTGCGGCCGTTTGCAAGATCGGCCCCGAAAACCTCCGGCGCCCAGAAAACTGCCGCTGCCATAAAAATCATCACCATTGCCTTGCAGCTGCGTATCATCATATCTCCTCCCGTTTTTCCCAACTTCAAAACCGCAGCACCCGCCCCGGCTTGCACCCCTTCAAATAGCGACCGTCGTCGACCACAAGCTCGCCGTTGATAAAAACCTTCTCGATTCCGGTGGGACGCACGGCCGTCTGCTGGACCGACGTGTTGTCGGCGATGGTGTCGGGGTCGAACACAACCATATCGGCAAAATTGCCGGGCTTGATTTCACCGCGCCGATCGACGGCAAACCAGCTTGCCGTCTTGCCGGTCATTTTGCTGACCGCCTCGCTCAAAGTCAATGCCTTTTTATCGCGCACAAACCGGCCGAGAATGCGGGCAAAAGCGCCGTAAGTCGCCGGATTGGCAAATCCGCGGGATTTGACGATGGTGTCGGTTTCAAACAGGCAAAGCCGGTGGGCCATCAATTTTTCAATCAACTCTTCATGGTCATCATCCCCGCTGTAGCCATAGGTCAACTGCAGGGCCTTGCTGCGACTTTCCCTGATAATCCTGAGCATGGCATCCACCGGATCGATATTTTCAAGGCGCGCAATTTCCACCAGGTTGAGCCGGTTGTATTTATCGCCGGCCGCATACCCGGCATCCATGATCTGAATATCGCGCATCTTGAAACCAAGCAGGATTTTGGCCAGCTTCAACTCGAATTTGAGCCGGCGTACGGAGACGGGGTTGTGCAGGTTGGCGACCAGGTTTTGCACAAACCAGGTCGGCAGAAAAACATCCAGATAGCTGTTGCCGCAAAAATGGGGATAGATGTCCCACATGACCTCAAGGCCTTTGTTGCAGGCGTCCTCCACCATTTGGACCGCCTTTTCGGCGGTGGGCCAGCTTTTCTTGCCGACAAAAATAAAATGCGATATCTGCAGGCGCACCCCGGTCTCAAGACCGATAGACAGGATCTCGTCGAGGGCTCTCAGGTTGTGGGGCCTGCCGAAAAACGGGATGATCGGATAGGCGCCGGAATATTTTGACAGCGCCCTGATGTGCACGGTCAAAATCCGTCCCCGCCCGGCGGCGATCCGGGCCATGCCTAACAGTTCCTCGCGGGTGGAAAAAAGCCCGGGCGGATACATCAGCCCGAATGAAAGGCCTGCCGCTCCGCTGTCAAAGGCATCGTTGATCATGCCGGCCATGGTGGCGGTCTGGTCCGGGTCCGGTGGCGTATCTCCATTGTCAACCGCTGCCAGCCGCACCGTGCCATGGCCCACCAGTTGGACATTGTTGAACAAAAGTCCGTCGCCGCCATCCAGACGGTCCAAAAATTCGCCCATCGGCCCCCACTGCAGGTCCAGGGGCTTTTCCAACAGCATTTCAGACGATTCATGCACCCGCCCCCTGCTGCGATCCGTGAGTGGTGCTGGTGAAAAACCGCAGTTTCCGGTGACCACGGTGGTAATGCCCTGCTCCACCAGGGGAAAGAGCACCTGCTCGTGATCGGGCAGCGGCAGGACCCAGTCAAAATGGCTGTGGCAGTCGATAAATCCCGGGGCGACCACCCGGCCGGTTGCATCCACCACCCGCTCGGCGGCTTTTGCGGCCAGCATTTTGCCTTCCGGCGAATCGGCGGCGGCGACCGCCTCGATCCGGTCCCCGGCCACGTAAACGTGTCCGCAAAAAGCATCCCCCCCGCTGCCGTCGACAATCGTCGCGTTTTGAATCAAAGTGGTTGGCATTCAGATTCTCCCCGCCAGGGTCGCTTTTTACGAGTTCATCATCATTGTCAGCGTTCAATTTTGCCCGGCAGGATGAACTCGTAGCGCCGGCGCAGCAGCCGGGTGATCATCCAGCGATCCAGCCGGCGCACCCCCAGAAACAGGCTCCAGATAAATCGGTCCTCCCGGTAATAGCTTTCCACGTCTTTAACTGCAAGCGCTGCCGCCCCTGCCGGAAGATGGCGGTTGATCACCTTCACGGCCAGCGGCACCAGCCCGGCACATTGCTCCTTGATCAGGTTGGCCGCCAGGTCGGTCATGTTTTTGCGCGCATCGTAGTAACGGTTCAACACCTCGTTGACGAAAAGCTTTTCCAGCAGCCAGCGCATCCAGACCGGGGCGGCCTTGAGGATCAGTTGCGGGTCCAGTTCGTGGATGCCCTGCCGGCGGATAAAAGGCGTGCTGGTGTCGATATAGTAAAGGATGGGGTCGGCGCGTTGGGTGTCCAGTACCCAGTTGGATATCTGGCCGTCGACGGCGATCTCCAGCTGTGGGCCGTGGGCGGCATTAAAGCGCCAGGTTTTGGCCACCTCGCCGATGACCCGTTCGAAAAGTCCGGCAACCTCCGCCTTGTGCAGGCTGTGAATCAACCGGTGGCCGAAGTCTTCGGAAGGCAGCTTTTCCTGGGCGATATAGAGGCACACCGGCCGGCCGGCCGCCTGCACCACGGCGGTTTTGCTGTCGGGCAGATGCAGCCCGGCCTGGCGCAGCAGGTCACAGTATTCATGGTACCCGGCTTCATATTTTTCAGCCCCCAGCCGGTCGTTGAAAAGCGGCATGCGTTTGTAAACTGTTGTGGGGTCATCGCCGATCTGAAAGATCGCAGATATTTCTCCGTAGCCGACGAGTTCGGCCGGTATGGCCGATGCCTGGATGTCCTGGGGATTCAGTCCGGCTTCAAAGCGCTTTAAAAGGTCGATATCCAACTCCATTAAGGTCCCATCTCCGATTGAGGCGGTTAAAAAGCACTTCGCATCTTGTCGGTGGCCGCCAGCGCCTGGTCCAGCCGCTGCACCACCCAGTCCGCCTGGGTTTCATCAATGATCAGCGGCGGCAGAAACTGGCACACCGCCTTGTTGTTGTTGGCATAGACCATGAACAGGTCCTGCTGGTAGGCCGCCGCGCACAGCAGCTGGCCGCTCAGCTCGTCTGCCAGCTCCAGGCCCATGAACAGCCCCAGCTGGCGCAGTGCCTTGAGCAGCCCATGGCGCTGCATGAGGTTTTCGACCTGCCGGCAGATGTAATCCGCCATGTGATTGACGTGGGCCAGAAACCCGGGAGCGGATGATATTTCCAGGACCTTCAAGGCCACCAGGCAGCCGAGCTCGGATCCCCCGAAAGTGGACACGTGGATATGGGGATCCGGATGAAAAACGGATTCCAGCGGTTTTCGCAGCACCGTGCCGCTGATGGGATAAATCCCGCCCGACAACCCCTTGCCCAGAACCACCATGTCGGGCACCACCTTGAAATGCTCAAAGGCCCACAGCCTGCCGGTGCGGCCCAGCCCGGTCTGGACTTCATCGAGGATCAGCAGGGTTTGGCTGCGGTCGCACAGTTTGCGGACTGCGGGATAATATTGTTCAGAAGCAATGGGCATGCCCAGGGTGGCCGGAATTGTCTCCAGGATCACGGCGGCGGTATCATTGTCCACGGCAGCCTCCAGGGCCGGCAGGCTGTCAAAGGGCACCTGTTCGAATCCCGGCGCCGGGGGCCCGAAGGGCAGGCGGTATTTTTCATCACCGGCGGCCAGGGCCAGTCCCGTATGCCCATGGTAGCCGCCCCGGGCTGAAATGATCTTTGTTTTGCCGGTGAATGCGCGAGCCACCTTTATGGCCAGGTCGACGGCCTCCCCCCCGGACACGCCGAACACGGTATGGGTCAGGTCGGCCGGCATGCTGTACGCTATTTTTTCGGCCAGCGCCGCCCGGGCCCAACTGATCAGGTGCCCGTTGCCCATGTCGACTTCGGCCAGCGCATCGATCAGCGCCCGGCTGATCTGCGGGTTGCGGTGCCCCAGGTTGAAAACACCGCCATTGGTATGAAGGTTGAAAAGTTTTTTTTCGCCGTCCACATCCCACATCCAGCAGCCGTCCCGTGCTCCCATGACAAAATCCATGTTGAGCTGCTGCCAGAAAGCTGCTTTGGCGGATGAAACATGATCGGCAAAGGCTTCAATGGCCCGGGCTTTAGAAGTGTAAGGGCGCAAGTCTCCTCCGGGTTTTCCTAGTCCAGCAAGGGGGCGGTTTGAACGGATTCATCTTTCCTGTGGGGGTTGCGGTCATAAACCTCCGCCGGCAGGTCTTCCAGTTGCTCCAGGTTTAATTCGGCGGCCAGGGGGGCGTAGTAAAAGGCCAGCTTGTATTCTCCGGCGGATTCCTTTATTTTCAATTTCACCTTCACATCGCCTGTTTTCCAGCGATACACGGTCTGTCCGGCCGCAGCATCACGCGTGGTGCGGGGTTTTCCGTATTTCATTGTCAGATCGCGCTTGAGCTGGACAAACTGGTTCGGTGAACTCAGTTTAATGAAAACCGCGAAAAATTTGCCCCGGTAAAAACCGTAAAAAACGGCGGGGACCGGCTGCCGGCCCGCCTGGTAGATCATGTTCGAGTTGGCATAGTAGGCGGCCGCACCCTTCTGGTATACCCGGGTCAAATTTCCGTGCTGGGCAATCAAGCTGCCCCATTGCATCCCGTGGATGCCCTGTTGAAGATCGTATCCGGCGGCAGGGGTGCCGAAAAATAAAAGCAGCAAAAAGGCCCCCAACATTCGATAATGTCTCATGGCGTTATCCCCCCATGGTAACCGGTGGTCCATTGATCTGAAAATGATCACAAAAACCGGCAATGTCAATAAAAAAGGGCACCCTTTCCCCATGGGGAAAAAGTGCCCTTTGCTTTGTTGGCTAACGCCCGGTTAGATCACGGTGACATTGGCAGCGGCAGGACCTTTTTGGCCTTGCTCGATATCAAAAGAAACCCGATCGCCTTCATTGAGGGATTTAAAACCGCTGGCGTTGATCGCTGAATGATGCACAAACACATCCGGGCCGTCTTCCTGCTCAATAAACCCGAAGCCTTTGCGGTCATTAAACCATTTAACAGTTCCATTCGTCATAATAACATCCTCCTTTCATAATTATTCTCAACGCTACAAACTGCTGGAGGATACCACTTGGACAAATGGGAAACTCCTTCAGAACGAAACGGCCCCGCCACAACAAGCGGCGAGGCTTTATTGATTAATCGTACTATAATCCCTCTTTTAACAGAAAGCAAGGCTTTTGTTGAAATAATATTGTTTTTCTGCTTTATTGCCTAAAAAAACAACCGCTAACGACTCACAGAAAGGCACAAACTATGACTGACGATGCATTGCAGGAAAAATACAGGCGCGCCGCAGAGGTTGTCTGCCGCCAGGGAATGATCCCGTTTCCCGTAAACGACACGATCCTGTCGATCCTCAAACATGTGGTGGGTGATGACGAAGAGGAGCTGGATTTCATTTACGCCTTTCGCGACAAGGGGTCGCAGAGCGTCGAGGAACTGATGGCAACCGGCGGCTACTCCGCGCAGACAGTCGAAAAGCTTGGCACCCGCCTCGCCCGCAAGGGAATGATTTTCAACCAGCCCAGTTCGGCCGGCATCATGGTCTATCGCCTGCTGCCCCTGATGAATGTCGGCCTGATGGAATACAAGTTCATGGGCGAGCTCAAAGGTGATGAAGACGAACGCCAACTCGGCCTTTTATTTCAAAAACTGCTGGATGATTTCAGAGACCAGGTCCAGCAAAATTATGACCAGCTCGTGCCGATGTTTGCAAAGGCCCCCCCGGTGGACCGCACTGTGCCCATCCGCAGCACCGAGGATGGCCACGCCATCCAGGTGATCCCCGTGGACAAAAGCATCGAGCTGCCCGATGAAGCCGTTTTGCCCAGCCAGACGGTCGATGAGATTATCGACAAATTCGATGACATTGCGGTAGGCAACTGTTTTTGCCGCCAGCGCCGATCGGTGCTGGAGGAACCCTGCCAGCTGGATGCCCCGATGAAGGCCTGTTTTACCTTCGGCAAGTCCGCCCGTCACACGGTGGCCCAGGGATTTGCCGAGATGGTCACCAAAGAGCAGGCCCGCCAGATTATGCAGGAGGCCGAGGCTGCCGGGCTGGTGCACAAGGCGTTTCATCCCAACTCCAAAGAAACGCGTCCGGAAACCAGCATCTGCAACTGCTGCAAGGACTGCTGCGACACGCTGCGCCTGTGGCGCGACGGTGCCTTTCCCCTGATCAACTCCACCTACTACCTGTCGGTGATCGACAAGGAGGCCTGCAGCGGCTGCGGCATCTGCGTGGAGCGCTGCCCCACCGAGGCGATCCGCCTGGATGCCGCTGAAAAAGCCGAACGCGATGAAAACGCCTGTTTCGGCTGCGGCGTCTGCGCCCGCTTCTGCCCCGAAGAGGCCATCAGCCTGCGGGAAGGACTGCGCCGGGTATCCGTGCTGCCGCCGCGGCTGCGCTCCTAGTGTCCATCTCCAATCAGCAGCTGCCGTTAGCGAAGGCACGCAGACATGCATGGGCAATCTGGCCTGTTTGAATTGCGATTGACATCCCGGACGATTTGGGTTTTACTGGGCAGATTCAAATTTACCTCAATTCAAGGAGATCACAATGAGCAACGGCGGTCAGTCACAGGATATCGATTTTACAATTGACAAGGACAATCTGTACCGCGAGGAGTCGGTCACAGACTTGAAGGTGGCCACTATCCGGCAGCTGATACCGGTCACCGCCGACGGTGCGGAAGACACCGGCCGCACGCGCATATTCATCGGCCACACCCAGGTGATGTCGCCGGAAGGGCCACTGCCGATCCAGTCCAGGCTGCAGGCCGACACCCTTGAACAGGCCATGCAAGCGTTCCCCCAGGCCATGGAGCAGGCCCTGGTGGAGGTGATTGAAAAGATCAAGCAGCTGCAGCAGCAGCAGCGGATGCAGCAAAAAGATGATTCGCGCATCATTGTCCCGGGTCGTTAAAAATGCACCGGCCGATTTTCTGCCGGCCTAAATCCAGCACAAGGCGGTTTCGGTTATCCTGTTGTCCTCATAAATTGCCCGTCTGATCCGCTGTTTCCCCCGGTGGTCCGTTTGCGCTGCCATGCAGACCACAGCTGAAAATGCACAAACTGAAAAGTTCACTCAACTTTCTAATTGGGAGATAAATTGATGAAAAGAACGATATTGGCCGCAATCGGTCTGTTGGTGGCCGCACTGATCTGGGCGGTGCTTTCCATATATCCCGACTGGCTGTGGTTTGAAAACCTGAATTTTTCAACCGTTTTCTGGACCATGGTCATCGGCAAGGTGGGGCTCGGGGTGGTCATCTGGGTTCTTTTCATGATCATCCTTGGGCTGTGTCTTATCGCCGCCAGCCGCCTGAGCAAAAAAGCCACCGCCGGCAGGCCCCGGGATGTGGATCAGGATTTTCTGCTGCAGTTCGGTCTGACCCGCGGCAAGGCCAACCTGCTGTTTATCGGTCTGGTGCTGGTGTTGAGCTATTTTGTTGCTTCCGGCGGCTCGGCCGAATGGAACCGGGTGCTGAGCTACTTTTACCAGCAGCCCTTCGGTGCGACCGACCCCATTTTCAACAAGGATATCGCTTTTTACGTGTTTTCACTGCCCTTTTATCTTTTTGTTGAAAAGGGCCTGCTGGTGCTTTTTGTCCTGTCGGGCCTGTTGTCGGTGGCCTGGTATCTGAAAAGCGGAGTGCTGCAGATCATCCCCGTGGGTCAGCCTTTCGGCAGCCAAACCCCTCAGCCCGGCATGCCCAAGATCATCATGCAGCCGGGAATCATGAAACTGCTCATCTTTCTTGGCGGCATCGTGGTTTTGATTCTGGCCTGGGGCTTTTATCTGAAAATGCTGCAGCTGCTCTATTCCACTTCAGGGGCCGCCTTTGGCGCCGGCTACACGGCGGTGCACGTCAAACGCCTGGCATACCTGGTGCTGATCCCCGTGTCGGTTGTCTTTGCGGCGGTGCTTTTTATCAACAGCTTTCGCACCCGGGTGCGGCAGATCTGGGTCGGCGGCGGAATCTGGCTGGCGGCCATCCTGCTGCTTTCAAGCCTGGTGCCCATCGTAGTGCAAAAAGTTGTGGTCAAACCCAACGAACTGACCAAGGAAGCGACTTACATTCAATACAACATTGAATACACCCGCCAGGCTTACAACCTGAATAAAATCCAGGAGGTTAACTTTCCTGCGGGCGACAAGCTGGACCTGGCGCAGATCAACTCCCACAAGACCACCATTCAAAACATCCGCATCTGGGACAAACGTCCCTTGCTGCAAACTTACAAACAGCTTCAGTCCATCCGGCTGTATTACGGATTCAAAGATGTGGATGTCGACCGTTACCGCTTCGGCGATGAGTACCGGCAGGTCATGCTGGCGGCCCGGGAGATGGTGACCAAGCAGCTGCCGCGCCAGGCCCGAACCTGGGTCAACCGGCACCTGATTTATACCCACGGCTACGGGCTGGCCTTGAACACGGTCAACGATGTCACCGGTGAAGGGCTGCCGCGCCTTTTAATCAGGGATTTGCCGCCGGTGATGGATGTCGATCTGCAAATAGGCCATCCGGCCATCTACTACGGTGAGATGACCGACGATTATGTCCTGGTCAATACCCGCGCCAAGGAATTCGACTACCCCAAGGGGGATGCCAATGTCTACACCCACTACCGGGGCAAGGGGGGCATCCCGATCAACGCTTTTTTCAGACGGGTTCTGTATGCCCTGGAATTTTTGGACCCCCAGATTCTTTTTACCAACTACCTGGGGGACAACAGCCGGATCATGTACAACCGCCGCATCGATCGGCGGGTGCGCGCTATTGCCCCCTTTCTCGATTATGACGGCGACCCCTACCTGGTGATCTCCAGCAACCGGCTTTTCTGGATGCTGGATGCCTACACGACCTCGACCATGTATCCTTACTCCCAGCGAACCTACAGCCATTTTCGCAAAGGCATCAACTACATCCGCAATGCCGTCAAAATATCGGTCGACGCCTATAGCGGCGAGGTTGCTTTTTACATCATTGACAAACAGGACCCCATCATTCGGACCTATGCCCGAATATTTCCCGATCTGTTCAAGCCCTTTAATGAAATGCCGGCCGATCTGCAAAAACACGTCCGCTATCCCCGGGATTTGTTCAGCATCCAGGCCAACACTTACCGCACGTTTCACATGAAAAACGTCAAGGTGTTTTACAACCAGGAAGACCTGTGGCAGGTCCCGGATGAAATCTACGGCGACCAGCGCCAGCAGATGCAGCCCTATTACATCATCGCCAGGATCCCCGGCGAGAGCACGGAAGAGTTTTTATTAATGCTGCCCTTTACCCCTTCGGGAAAGGACAACATGATTTCCTGGCTGGCGGCCCGCAGCGACATGCCCGACTACGGCAGCCTGATCGTCTACAAGCTGCCCAAGGAAAAAATGGCCTTCGGTCCCATGCAGGTCGAGGCGCGAATCGACCAGCAGACCAGCATTTCCAGGGAACTGACCCTTTGGGGCCAGCGGGGATCAACGGTTATCCGGGGCAATCTGCTGGCGATTCCCATCGGTGATACGTTTATCTTCGTCGAGCCCGTCTACCTGGAGGCCAAGCCGTCGGAAACCCAATCCACCCAATTGCAGCCCTCGCAGCAAAAAAAAGGGCGCGGCGCCCGCCAGTCGGCTGCCGCCCGCAGTGCAAAGGCCGCCCGCTCTGACAGCGCCGCCCTGCCGGAATTAAAACGGGTCATTGTCTCTTTCAACAAACGCCTGGCCATGGAAAAAAACCTCGAGGCCGCCCTGTTCAGAGTCCTGGACAGGCAACGCTCAGCCGTTGCATCCAGTGAGTTGTTTGCCCCCGCCCCGTCCGCTGAAGGCTCCGGCACCGCGCAACAGGCCCTGGAGCATTATCGGCGGGCCAAAGATTTTCTGCGGCAGGGCGATTGGAGCGGCTACGGCAGGGAGCTCAAGCTTCTGGAAGACCTGTTGACCGAAATGGCCGGCAAGAATGCAGATAAAAAGTAGATTGAATGATGTGGCGCTTTCTTGACTCAATTCCCATGCCGTTGATGGTGATTGCAGCCGTGTTGATGCTGCTGGCCCCCCTGCGCCCGATACCCCATGTCATCGAAAAACTGCTGATGCTCAAAAACGGGGTCCTGACGCGGCCCATTGACATCTTTGACCTGTTCTTTCACCTGGCCCCCACGATTTTGCTGATTTTAAAAATTTACCGCGATTACAAGGGCCCGCAATAAACGGCAAAACCGGAAAGAATACACCTTGGGGGGGACGAAACAGTGACTGGCAAAGAAAGAATCCTAAAAGCCCTGGGCCTCGAACAGCCGGACCGTGTTCCGCTCTATATCCATGGCATCAACGAGGCCCCGATCATCGGCATCGGCAGGAATCTCACCGAAGGGCTGCCCGAAACCACGGACTTCTATGCCATGAACGACGCTGAGAAATTAAAACTCGTGGACACCCTGCTGCTGATCCATGAACAATTCGGCGTCGACGGCTTCACATCTTTTGAAATCGGCCACGAGGTTGAACTTGACCGGCAGCGCGTCAAAGATGACTGGGGAGTGGTCTACATCCGCAATCCCCACGGGTTGCCGGTTGCAAAGGAGCACCCGGTGCCGGACGCGGCAACCCTTGACCGGTTTGAACCCCCCGAGCCCAAACGCGAGCACCTGCTGCTGCTGGATCTGGCCCGGGAGCGGTTTCAGGGCAAGATTGCGCTTTTCTGGCTGATGCGCGGGGCCTTTGTGCGCTCCTGGCGACTGGTGGGCATGGAAAACCTGATGGTCAATTATTTTCTGGACCCCGAATTTGTCCATCGCATCGCTGCCATGGTAACGCAATACAACCTGCAACAGCTCGACATGCTGGCCGACGCCGGTCTGGATGTACTGGTTGTCGAAGATGACATTGCCACCACCCATGCGCCGCTGATTTCTCCGCAGCATTTCAGGGAATTTGTCAACCCCTACAACCAGAAAATCGTTGACCGCGCCCATCAGCGGGGCCTGAAAGTCGTGCGCCACAGTGACGGCAATCTGTGGGCACTGCTCGACACGCTGCTTGAAACCGGCTATGACGGGCTCAACCCCCTCGAGCCCCATGCGGACATGGACCTGAAAAAAGTCAAACAATATTGCGGCGACAAAATCTGCCTGCTGGGGAATATCGACTGTGTCCACCTGCTGCCCGACGGCACCCCCGAACAGGTGGAAACGGCGGTCATCAAGGCCATTGAAGATGCCGGCGGCGGCGGAGGATACATCCTGTGCTCATCCAATTCCCTGCACCCGGCGGTCAATCCGCAAAACTGCATTGCGATGTTTGAAGCCACCAAGAAATACGGCGTCTATAACTGATGGCCCCGAAAAGGCTTGCTCAAGCGAGAAAATTCGACTTTTTGCAACTTCATCACAACTGACAAGAACAGGATGGTTTTCCCCGATGAATGATTCTGCCGTTGCCACCTCCACACCCGCTGCAAGCTCCGGTTCTGCCTACTACGTATTCACGCTGCTTTTCCTGCTCTATCTGTTTGACTACATGGACCGCATGGTGGTGGTCTCTCTTTTTCCTTTTCTCAAGCAAGCCTGGGGCCTGAGCGATACCCAGTGCGGCCTTCTGGTGTCGGCGGTCTACTGGTCGATTTTGACACTCACCCTGCCGGTTTCGATTGTCATCGACCGCTGGAGCCGCAAAAAAAGCATCGGCGCAATGGCCCTGTTATGGAGTGCGGCCACCCTGGCCTGCGCGTTCACCCGCAATTTCACCCAGCTGTTTGTCGCCCGCACGGCCATCGGGGTTGGCGAAGCCGGGTATGCTCCCGGCGGAACGGCCATGATATCGGCCCTGTTTCCCAAAGAAAAACGCGCCAAGATGCTGGGCATCTGGAATGCGTCGATCCCGTTGGGCAGCGCCCTGGGAATTGCGGCCGGCGGCTACATTGCCGAGCACTTTGGATGGCGCCACGCCTTCGGCATCGTGGCTTTGCCCGGGATGATCATCGCGCTGCTGTTTTTTTATGTCCGCGACTACGAAACCATTGCCCTGGAGCAGCCGGCTGAAAGTGATGCCGAGCAGCAGTGGGTGAAAATCCGGCCGGCTGACATCGCCTGGCAGTTTTTAAAGAATAAAACCCTGCTGTTCAACAACCTGGCTTTTGCCGCCAACACCTTCGTGACCACCTCCCTGCTGACCTGGCTGCCGACCTATTATCACCGCCTGGAAAACATGCCCATGGACAAGGCCGGCACCAAAGGGGGGGCCATCATGCTGCTGGCGATCATCGGCGCGCCGCTGGGGGGCTTTTTAACCGACAGATGGCTGCGGAAAAGAAAAAATGCCCGGGCCCTGTTTCCGGCCGCCTCTTCTTTTTGCACCGGTCTGCTGCTTGTGGCGGCATTCATCTTTTTCCAGGGACATGGCCTGCAGTATGCCATTTTGCTGATGACCGGCATCAGCGCGGTGGCCTTTGTGCCGGCGGCAGTCGCCGTAACCCAGGACGTGGTTCACCCCGGCGTGCGCGCCATCTCCGTTAGCCTGTGCGTCATCGTGCAGCACGTCCTGGGAAGTGCCCTGGGGCCGCCGTCCATTGGCGCGCTGTCCGATGCCTTCGGCCTGCCGCAGGCGCTGATGTTTTTGCCCGCGTTTTCATTGCTGGCGGCGGTCCTGTTTTTCACGGCCTCCTTTTTCTACGTTGCAGACGTGCGCCAGGCGGAAAAATTCATATCAAAACCCGCTGCCCCATGAATGGCAACATTTTTTTGCCATTGAGCGTTGCAGTTTATGAACACGGCCTGGATTAACCGGTTGACAGGCAGCTGGATTTTTCATATTTTTGCGCAACCATTGGGCTGGCCTGTCGTCAGGGCCGATATCCAGAATTGCAACCCATCATGCGAGACGATTTTTTACCTTTCAGCCGTCCAAGCATCGACAACCGTGACATTGATGCGGTCACAGAAGTCCTGCGCTCCGGATGGATCACCACCGGCTCAAAATGTGCCGCCTTCGAGCAGCAATTTTCACAACGCGTGGGCTGCCGGGAGTCCGTGGCGTTCTCCTCGGCCACGGGGGCCATGCACCTGCTGTTAAAAGCTCTGGACATCGGCCCCGGCGATGAGGTCATCACCCCTTCGATGACCTGGGTTTCTACCGTCAACCTGATCGTCCTGTGCGGCGCCCGCCCGGTTTTTGTGGATGTCGACCGGCATACTTTGATGACCACCGCCGGACTGATCGCACCGGCGCTCAGTGAGCGCACCCGGCTGATCATACCGGTCCATTTTGCCGGCGCCGCACTGGATCTCGATCCGATCCGCAAGCTGGCGCAGCAGGCCGGCGTCAGCCTGGTTGAAGATGCGGCCCACGGCCTGGGAACGGTTTATAAAAACGGGCCGGTTGGCCGCCGGGGAACGGCAATTTTTTCCTTTCACCCCATCAAAAATATCACCACTGCTGAAGGCGGCATGCTGTGCTCGGATAACCCCCGCCTGCTGGAACGCATCCGCCGCCTGAGATTTCACGGGCTGGGTCTGGATGCCTACCAACGACAAAGCCGGGGGCGCCCTGCCGGGGCCGAGGTGCTGGAACCAGGCTTCAAGTACAATCTGCCGGACATGGCCGCTGCGCTGGGAATCTCCCAGCTGAGCCGGCTGCAGGAGTTTAACCGCCAAAGGGCCGCGCTGGCAGCCTACTACCGCCAAAAGCTGGCCGACATCGAAGAGATTATTCCCCTGGCGGATCCGCCCTACCCCATGACCCACAGCTGGCACCTGTTCATTGTCCGCCTGGACACCGACCGGTCCCCCGTCAGCCGCGACGAGTTCATGGCCGCCTTGAAAGCCCGCAACATCGGCACCGGCCTGCATTTTAAGGCCGTGCACCTGCACAAATACTACCGCGAAAACATGGGCACCGGCGATGGGATGCTGCCCGCAACCGAATGGAATTCGCAGCGCCTGTGCTCACTGCCCCTTTTTCCGGCCATGGATCATGCCGATGTTGATGACGTGGTCAATGCCATCAAAGAGGTGCTTTCGCGATGAATCACAACCGCGCACCGCAGCCTGCCGAGCCGCTAAGCCGGTTTTCATTCCTCATTTTCTGGGCCGCCGCCCTGTTCGTGCTTTTCTGGGGACTCGGCGACAAGGTCATCATCGGCTCCACCCACCGCTGGGCTGAAGTGACCCGGGAGATGCTTCTCAGCCGGGATTTCTTTCATCCCACCATCAACGGCCAGCCCTATTTCGACAAGCCGCTGTTGAGCTACTGGCTGATTGCTCTGACAGCGTCGATCACCGGCAAACTCAACGAATGGTCCATCCGACTGCCGAGCGTCATCGCCGCGCTGCTGTCGCTGGGCGCAACGGTATGGCTGGGCCGCAAGCTGTGGTCGGAGCGGATCGGCCGCACGGCGGGTTGGATGATGCTGACCACCTATGGCTTTTTAATGTGGGGCCGACGCGGCGAAGCCGACATGGAAAACCTGGCGGCCACCATCCTGGCCGTTTCGTGGTACTGGGCCCGGCGGGAGCGGCCGAGCTTCGGCGGCTACCTGGTTTTTTACCTCATCTGCTTTATCGGGGCCCACACCAAGGGATTGACCGCGGTTGTCATCCCGATTCTGGTCCTGCTGCCCGATCTGGTGCGCGCGCGCCGCTGGCGCCGGCACCTGTGCCCGGCGCATATCGCTGCTCTGGCGCTGGGTTTGGCCGTTTATGTGGCGCCCTTCATTTACGCCTCCATGACCCGTCAGAATTACCACTCCAGCGGGCTGGCCATGGTCTTTCGTGAAAACATCGCCCGCTTTTTCGCCTATTTCGACCAGACGGAATCCTTCTACGAGTACTTTATCAGTGTACCGGAACTGTTGCTGCCCTGGGCGCCGCTGTTGATTGTCGCTCTGGCATCCATTTTAAAGTCCATCAAAAGCCTGCGGTACGAAACCCGCTGGCTGCTGGAAGCGATCCTGATCATCTTTGCCTTTTTCACTGTTTCCGGTGAACGAAGAATTTATTACATCCTGCCGATCCTTCCGTTCTGCGTGCTGATGATCGCCGTGTTTCTGGACATGCCGGAAAATGAAAAATTAAAAAAACTGGGCCTGGCCCTCCAGAAGGCGTTGCTGGCCGCCGGCCTTTTTATCCTGATGCTGACACCGGCCGTGGGCATCGGACTGCGGAAAACAATGGGCTTTGAAATTCCCACCGACATTATGCTCGGCGCCCCGCTGCTGGGACTCGCCGGACTGGCCCTGTGGATGGTGCAGCGTTTCCGGCCCGGTCTGCTGGCAGCCCTGCTGGGCAGCCGCCGCAAAATGGCCCCTTTGATCGTGGCCGCCCTTTTGCTGATGGGAGGGTTTTTCACCTGGATGCAGATCAGCCTGGATGCCTATGAGACCAAAAAGGCCTTTGCCCTGGAGCTCAAAAGCCTTGTCAATGCGGTTGCCAAAGAAGACATTGCCTTGTATCGCCGGCTGCCGCCGAAGCTGTTGTTTTATGCCCGGTTGCCGGTGCCGGTCAAACTGTTCCATGAACCCGGTGATATCAGTAACTTTTTGACCTCCCGGCGAAATATCAAGGTTGTCGTCACCCAGCGCAAATACAGTGATGAGCTTTTGCAGGCCATGCCCCCCCATATGCGGGGCCAACCTTCAATTGCTGAAAAGATATATCCCTGGGAGCATCGCAATGGGAAAAAACTGGTCGCCTGGAAAATAATCCGCTAACTTGGGTTCCTGCAAAATGAATCAAACTCCCTACATATCGGTGGTCATACCGGTCTTCAATGAAAAGGAAAACCTGACCGAGCTTTTGCGCCGCTGCCTGCAGGTGGGCACCGGCCTGAACAAGCCGTTTGAAATCATCCTGGTCGATGACGGCAGCAGCGATGGATCCCGTGAATTCATCACCGCGGCGGCCGAAGAACTTGCCCCTCAGGTTGTGGGCGTCATCTTCAATCGCAATTACGGGCAGCATGCAGCCGTGATGGCCGGATTTTCCCAGGCCGCCGGTGAGATTGTGGTCACCCTGGACGCCGATCTTCAAAACCCGCCGGAAGAAATCCCGAAACTGATTGCAAAGATCGAACAGGGGTGTGACGTGGTCGGCAGCGTTCGCAGCCGCCGCCATGACAGCCTGTTTCGCAGACTGGCCTCGGCCATGGTAAACCGCACGGTGCGCAGGGCCACCGGGGTCGTGATGCGCGACTATGGCTGCATGCTGCGGGCGTATCGCCGGCCGATTGTCAACGCCATGCTCCAGTGTCATGAACGCAGCACCTTCATTCCGGTGCTGGCCAACCGTTTCGCACGCCGCACGGCTGAAATCGTAGTGCAGCATGAAAAACGCTCCGGCGGCACCTCCAAGTACAGCCTGTGGAAATTGATCAACCTCCAGTTTGACCTGTTAACCAGCATGACAACATTTCCGCTGCGCATGCTGAGCATTCTGGGGGTCCTGGTTTGCGCCTGCGGCATCGGCCTGGCGGCTTTTTTGTTCCTGATGCGCCTCATTTACGGGTCCGAGTGGGCCGTACAGGGGGTCTTTACCCTGTTTGCCGTTCTGTTCGTGTTCATTGGAGCGCAGTTTATCGGCATGGGCCTGCTGGGAGAATACCTGGGCCGGGTGTATGATGATGTGCGCGCCCGCCCGCGCTATTTCATCCACAAGATTATAGGACGTCCCGCGGCAGCCGAAAACAACAGGGCGGACTGCATGCCCGGCCCCGGTCAAGGCCCGGAAAACGATTGAGGTCCGGATGCGTTTTGTCCTTTGCCGGAACCGCCCGCACGGGAGAAAATTATGAAAGCAGTTGTTCTGGCCTATCACAATCTCGGCTGTGTTGGCATTCGCGCCCTGCAGCGCAATGGGTTTGATATCGCTGCGGTTTTTACCCATGGCGACACCCCCGGCGAAGCCGTCTGGTTCGACTCGGTGGCCGAGTTGGCCGCCGCTCGCAACATCGCGACTTTTGCCCCTGAAAACATCAACCATCCCAGGTGGGTCGAAAAAATCCACGATCTGGCACCGGAGATTATCTTCTCTTTCTATTACCGCCGGATGGTATCCGCGCAGATCCTGGAGATACCTCCAAAAGGCTGCCTGAACCTGCACGGCTCACTGCTGCCGAAATACCGCGGCCGCTGCCCCATCAACTGGGTGCTGATCAATGGTGAAAAAAAAACCGGTGTCACCTTGCACTACATGACGCCGCGGCCCGATGACGGCGATATCGTAGGGCAGCAGGAAATCGAGATCTCCCCGGCGGATACGGCCCAAACCCTTTACAAAAAGGCCGAAACCGCCGCCGGTCGCCTGCTGGACGAAGTGCTTCCCCAAATTAAGGCCGGCACCGCGCCGCGCATCCCCCAGGATCACGGCCAGGCGACTTATTTCGGCGGACGCACGCCCGAAGACGGTCAAATCGACTGGTCCGAAAGTGCGTCGCGCATTCGCGACCTGGTGCGGGCCGTCACGCGCCCTTATCCCGGTGCCTACAGCTTTTATGGGCTTAAAAAATACTATTTCTGGCAGGTATCCGAACATCCCTTGCCCGCATCATCTGCGAAACCGGGAACCATCCTTTCAACCAGCCCCCTGGTCATTGCCTGCGGAAGCCAGGCCCTTAAAATCGATTTCGCTCAGGGCCACGGCGACATCTACATGAGCGGCGCCCAGTTGGCGGAAGCGCTCAACCTGGCGCCGGGCATGGCTTTCGGACCGCATCCTGACCGCCGACAGAAGCTGCAAAGGACAAAATCGGTGCTGATTTTAGGCGTCAATGGCTTTATCGGCAATGCCCTCACCCAGCGGCTGCTGGCCAGCGAAAAATTCGAAGTCCACGGAATGGATTTGCACTGCAACTACATTCAACCCTACCTTGACAACCCGCGGTTTCATTTTCATGAAGGCGACATTTCCATTCATCGCGAATGGATCGAATATCACATCAAAAAATGCGACATCATTATTCCCCTGGTGGCCATTGCCACCCCCATCGAATACGTGCGCAACCCGTTGCGGGTCTTCGAGCTTGATTTCGAGGAAAACCTGCGGGTTGTTCGCTACTGCGTAAAATACAAAAAACGGGTGATTTTCCCGTCCACCTCCGAGGTGTACGGGCGATGTGCAGACGAGGCTTTTGACGAATACAAATCCGATCTGGTGCTGGGCCCCATTCACAAACAGCGCTGGATTTATGCCTGCTGCAAGCAGCTGCTGGACCGGGTGATCTGGGCCTATGGCCAGACCGCTGGCCTGCGTTTCACCCTGTTTCGGCCTTTTAACTGGATCGGTCCCAAACTCGACAGCCTGCTCTCGGCGCGCATCGGCAGCTCGCGGGCGATCACCCAGTTGATTCTCAACCTCACCGAGGGCACCCCCATCCAGCTGGTGGATGGGGGCCATCAAAAGCGCTGTTTTACCGATGTCGCCGACGGGGTGGAATGTCTGCACCGCATCATTGAAAATCGCGGCAGGCTCTGTGACGGCAAGATCATCAACATCGGCAACCCGGACAATGAGGTCAGCATCCGGCAACTGGCCCAAATGCTGGTGACATTGTTCGAGCAACATCCCCTGCGCGACAAGTTCCCTCCCTTCGCCGGCATGGTTGAAATCGGCAGCCGGGACTATTATGGACAGGGGTACCAGGACGTCACCTACCGAAAACCTGCCATGCAAACGGCCCGCAAATTGCTGGACTGGTCCCCGAAAATCGATCTTCGCCGCAGCGTTGAACGCACGCTTGATTTTTTCCTGCGCGAATCGGTGAACCTGCAGGGACTGGATGCCGCCGCATGCGACAGGCAAACATCAAAAGCGGATCGATCATGAAGATCGGCCTGCGCGTGGATGTGGACACCTTTCGCGGCACCCGCGATGGTGTTCCAGCATTGCTGCGCATTCTGTCCGCTCATGGCATCAAGGCCTCTTTCTTTTTTTGCGTGGGCCCCGACAACATGGGCCGGCACCTGTGGCGGCTGCTGCGGCCCGCGTTTTTCAAAAAAATGCTGCGCTCGAGGGCAACCAAACTCTACGGTCCGCAAATTCTGCTGCAAGGCACCCTGTGGCCGGGTCCCGTGATCGGGGAAAAACTCGCGCCCATCATTCGTGCCACCCAGCGCGCCGGCCATGAAATCGGCCTGCATGCCTGGGACCACCACGACTGGCAGGTCCATCTGGAGCGCATGGACGCACCCGCCGTTCGACAGAGCCTGAGCCGGGGATTCGAGGCCCTGGCCCGCATCCTGGACCGGCCGCCCGACTGCTCGGCTGTCGCTGGCTGGAAGTGCAACCGCCAGGTGCTGCTGGAAAAAGAACGCCTTGAATTCCGATACAACAGTGACTGTCGCGGCCGCACAATTTTTCGTCCCCTCATTGATGCCACCATGTGCACGCCCCAGATCCCCGTGACCCTGCCGACCTATGACGAGGTCATCGGTACAAACGGGATCACAGAAGATAACTACAACTCCTTTTTGCTCTCCCAAGTCAGGGCCGAACGCTTGAACGTGCTCACCATCCACGCCGAAGTCGAAGGCCTGGCCTGTTGCGGGCTGTTTCGCGACTTTCTGCACCGCGCGGCCGCCGCCGGTGTTGCGTTCAGCCCCCTGGGAAACCTGCTGCCCCCAGCAGCCGACATTCCCACCGGTACAATCTGCAGGGGCCAAATTGCCGGCCGCGAAGGGTGGGTTTGCCTGCAGGCATGATCCGCCCACGCGCCTTATTTTCTTTTTCAATCCGGTGGGCCCTATTTATAGGTAATATCGATTTGACTAATGGAATTTTTCGATTTATTAAACTAGATAATCATGCGTGCTATTATTTTCAGGAGAATACTTGATGCAAACCCTGAAATCAATTGGACCACCACGGTTGACCACGATGGTCAGCGGCTCGGGCTGAGCGTCCAAGCTTCCTCCAGGGGCCCTGGACCAAGCGCTTTGCGGACTTTCAGTTCCTGACGATCCCGACCTGATCGTGGGGCTGGACTCCCCCGATGATGCCGGTGTATACCGCATCTCGCCGGAGCTGGCCCTGATTCAGACCGTTGACTTTTTCACCCCCATCGTCGACGATCCTTACTGGTTCGGCATGATCGCCGCGGCCAACGCTTTGAGCGATATCTACGCCATGGGCGGAATCCCCAAAACGGCCATGAACCTGGTGTCCTTTCCGCTGAAAACCATGGACATCGTCATTTTGCAACGCATCCTGGAAGGCGGGCTGGACAAGATGAAAGAAGCCGGGGTGGTGCTGGTGGGAGGGCACAGCGTTGAAGACAACGAACTGAAGTATGGCTTGTCGGTCACCGGCTTCGTCCACCCGGACCGGGTGCTCACCAAGCAGGGACTTGTCCCCGGCGACCGCCTGATCCTCACCAAGCCCCTGGGCGTGGGCATCATCAATACCGCTATCAAGGGCGGCGTTGCCTCAGCGGAAGTCATCGAAGCGGTCACCAGCCTGATGGCCACCCTGAACCGCAAGGCCGCACAGGTGATGACAGCTTTTGCCGTCCATGCCTGCACCGACATCACCGGTTTTGGCCTGCTGGGCCACATGGCTGAAATGATTGCCGGCACCGGCCACGGCGTTGCCCTTGACTCCCGTCAAATCCCCATCATCGATCAGGCCCGGGAATATGCCGCCATGGGCCTGGTGCCGGCCGGAGCGCACAACAACCGCAAATTCCGTGAAGAAATGATCGATTTTGCCTCCGAACCGGATGCGATCATGGCGGATATCCTGTTTGATCCCCAGACGTCCGGCGGATTGCTGATTGCCGTGCCGGCTGGACATGCCGCTGAGCTCACAGAACGGCTGCAGGAAAACGGCATTTCCCGGGCCGCGGTCATCGGCGAAGTCATTGCCGGCGCGGGAGAAAAGATCGTGGTGACCTGACCCGCCCGTAATGGCCTGTATATCACCAGCTGTATCTTTGAAAGCTTGACGCTGCTCGAAGCGTTTGCTAATCTGCGATCGCTACCACCTGACAGGGAGTTCGATCTGTTTGATGAAAACCCGGCAATGCTTTTACCGCAATCTCCTGGCATTGATGGCTGTCTGCAGCCTTGCAGCATTGACTGCTGGATGTGTGCCCCCCCTCATAATCAGCAGCGCAGTCACCAGCAGCGCCCCGGTTGCTTTTGACCACACCGGCCGGGGCAAAGCTGAAAGCTACTGGATGGCCAGATACGATGATGTCCTTGCCGCTGCTTTGCGCACCGCCAAAGCCCTTTCACTTGAAATAAAAGAAGAAAAAATCGGGGCCGATAAAGCTTTGCTGCGTCTTCAGGACAACAGGTCGGAAGGTGTTGATCTGGTCATTGAGCACCGCACCGACACTGTGACGTCTTTGCAGTTTGATGTCGGCTGGTTCGGTTCGGTGGCTCTCGGCCGTCTGGTGGCCCGCCACATCATCTTTGAACTCAGGCAAGCGGGGGCCTTTCTTGAAAATTGGACTCCCGATAGCATGAACTAATAAGAAAGAAACGCGTCAGTGTGTGGATGTGGCATCCCCCGCTTCCAACTTTACCGTCGCAAAGGTAACCACACTTCCAAATTTCTTAACAAGATCGTCGGATTTCCATCCCGTGATGCGTTCGGCAGCCTTGCTCCAGAACACAATCCGTCGCTGTCGGTCGCACACATAAACCCCGTCGTTTAAGCAGTCAATGATTCTTTCAGGTGAAATCAGATGTTCATTCATCGCAAAGCCTCGCAGTGCAGCAAAAAGTTCGTTTACGCCCGCTGCTTGGGATATTATGAACCCTGTAAAATGCCAAGCCAGGATAATAATCTCCGGCGATAAATCGAACGCGAACCATCGTGTCTGCTTGAAATTTTCCAGCTCAGCGGTTTGTCAAAATTGACTATCATGACTGTTCCTTATATACTTCTCGTTAAAACAGCACCGTAAAAAAATGAGGCTTTCATGAAATTATTCAATCATCGGTCCATCTCCACGAAGCTGTCCCTTCTGGTGGCAGTCATACCGCTTTTGACCGGTTTGCTGCTTTTTTTTACCCTCACCCGCATCAAGGATCTTGAGCAGGTCGCCCTGGCACAGGTCGAACAGGTCATGCTCAATGGACACATGGTTAAGGTTCAGGCCTTGGCCTCGAGCATGGCCACGGCCCTGGGAAAAGCGCTGTCGAATGTCGAGGGAAGGGAAAACCGTGAAGCTTATGTCCGCCAGATCATAGACCCTATTCGCTTTTTTCCGAACAAAACCGGATACTTCTTTGCCTACCGCCGCGACGGCACCCGCATCGCCCTGCCCACCGCCCCTCATCTGGTCGGCATCAATTCATTTTCGGAATCGCCCCTCGCCCAGAAGCAGGTTGCCGATTTCATCGAAAAAGCGAATAAGGGGGGTGGTTTCACCCAATGGTACTGGGAAAAACCCGGAACCCAGGGCACCTATCTCAAGCAAGGCTACGTGGCTCCAGTTCCGGGCACGGATCTGTTCCTGATCACGGCCGTCTATATCGATGATGTGCAAAAGGAAAAAGCTGCCGCAGCAGCGACTTTCGAGCAGTTTTTCAAGAAAACATCCCGCCAGAGCATCGCCGTGGTGGTGATCGTGTTTTTAATTGTGCTGCTGCCCTTTTTACATTTCCTGCGTTCCCGGGTGATCAAACCCATCAATGCGATGGTTTCAGCTTCCAGGACCCTCGCCGACGGGGATTACGCCGTTGAACTGCGCTATGACGCACCGGATGAAATGGGGGATCTTGTCCGGGCCTTTTCGCAAATGGCCCGCAAACGCAAGGAAGCTGAAGAAGAAATTGTTGAGCGCCGCAAATTCCTGGAGTCGGTTTTATCAAATGCGCCGGACGCCATTGTTGTTCTGGACGCCAGGCATCGGATCCTGGAGTGGAATCCGGGTGCGCAGGCGCTATTCGGCTACCGGCCCGCTGAGGTCGTCGGTAAGAACCTCGATGACCTGGTCGCCCGTGGCACAGCCTATGCGGAAGCCTCCGGGTTTACGAAAAAGGTCCTGGCCGGTGAAACCCTGCCCCCGGTTGAAACGGTGCGCTACCGCCAAGACGGGTCGCAAGTCGATGTCATTGCCGCCGGCGCCCCCATTTATGCCGACGGTGGACTGAAAGGGGTGGTCGCGGTCTATACGGACATATCGGAGCTGAAACAAAAAACGGAGGCCTTGCACGAAAGCGAGCAAAGGCTGGAGCTGGCTTTGAAAAGTGCCGACCTGGGGTTGTGGGACTGGAATATTCAAACCGGCGAATCGGTTTATAACGAGCGCTGGGCGCAGATGCTGGGCTACAGCCTGGATGAAATTCAATCCGAACACCATACCTGGGAAGGCCTGATTCATCCGGAGGACCGGCAGCGCGTGGTGATGGAACTGGAAGCCCATTTTAAAGGGCGGCGCCCCTTTTACAGTGCTGAGCATCGCCTGTTAAGCAAATCCGGCCAATGGAAATGGATTCATTCCATCGGTAAGGTCGTCGCGCGGGACTCGGACGGCACCCCGCTGCGGGCAGTGGGGATCCATATGGATATCACCGAGCGCAAGCAGACCGAAGAAGAAGTGCACCGGCTGCGGCATCTGCTTGACTCGATTGTCAACACGATTCCGGACATTGTTTATCGACTGGATCCGCAAGGACGCATCACTTTCATCAGTCAAACCGTGACCAAGTATGGGTACAGCACCGAGGAGCTGATTGGCAGAAGCATCCTCGACATCGTCCATCCGGAAGATCGCGAAAGTGTAAGCTCGCGCATTGATGATAAAAGAACCGGAACCCGCCACACGCGGGACCTTGAAATCCGCCTGGTAACTAAATCAGCTAAAGGACCGGAATCCACAGCCGGCTCCGAACATCGTATCTTTCTGCTGGAAGCCGAGGGACTCTATGAGGGTGAAGACCATCAATCAGGCGAGTTTATCGGCACCCAGGGGATTGCCCGGGACATTACCGAACGCAAGCAACTGGAGTCTGAGCTGCAGCAGGCCCAGAAAATGGAAGCCATCGGTACTCTGGCGGGCGGCATCGCCCATGATTTCAACAATATTCTCGGTTCGATTATCGGGTATGCAGAATTGATGGAAATGCTCGATGTGCCCAAAAACAGCAATATTCAAGACCGATTGAAACGCATACTTGCCAGTGCTTATCGCGCCAAAGACCTGGTGCAGCAGATTCTGACATTCAGCCGCCGGACCGAGCAAAACACCGCCCCGGTTGTCCTGACCCTGATCATTAAAGAAGTCATAAAATTTTTGCGAGCTTCCCTGCCGGCAACAATTAAAATCGACGTGCGATGCGATGCCGCCAACAGTACGGTGTTAGGTGATGCAACCCAGCTGTACCAGGTGTTGATGAACCTGTGCACCAATGCGGCCCATGCCATGGAAAAAGAGGGGGGGCTGCTTGAAGTGAGTCTGAGTGATGTGGACTATGATTCACTGGATGCCTCCCTGAAGGCGGATCTGCAACCCGGTTCTTACGTCATGCTTTGCGTGCAGGACACTGGCTGCGGAATGCCCCCCAATGTGGTGGATCGCATCTTTGATCCCTTTTACACCACCAAAGGGCCCGGAGAAGGCACCGGCCTGGGCTTGTCAGTGGTTCACGGAATCGTAAAGAATATGCACGGGGCGATCAGTGTCCACACCCACCCGGGCCAGGGCAGTCTTTTCCGCGTGTATTTACCCTGTCAGGAGGCAAAGCGAGATCAACCGATAGCTCAAGAAGCCTCCCGAATCAGGGGCGGCGAAGGTCGCATCCTGTTCGTTGATGATGAACAGTATCTGGTCGGTTTCGCACGCCAAATGCTCACGAAGCTCGGATATGACGTGGTGGCTCACACGAGCAGCAAGCAGGCTCTGGAGCAGTTCGGTCAACAGCCCGATGCATTTGACCTGGTCATTACAGACCTGGCCATGCCCGACATGCCGGGGCTGGAACTGGCTGCAGCAATCTTGCGTCGGCGCCCGTCAATACCGATTATCCTGTGTTCCGGCTTCATGGATTCTGAAAAGAGGCAAAAAGCCGGAGAGTTGGGAATCAGGGAGGTTGTCATGAAACCGTTCGGGGTCCGTGAATTTGCTGCAGCCATCCGGCGGGTGCTGGATAAGGGTACAACAACAACTTAAATCTTTACGGCTTGAACATGCATCCAATCGAAGTTTCTGGTTCGCCCCAGGCTGACCCAGCCTTCATCTGCCCAAATCCGCCACCAGTTGTCATATTCCGGCCTTGCAAAAGCGGCCCGGTCACGTCCCCATTTCAGCCGATTCCTCGCGGGATCGTAGTCGATCGCAACTCCCCAACTGTGGGTGGAGTACTTTTTACCGCCCCGCATCCGGCGCACGTTCAAGCAACCGCCCCAATAATCCAAACGCAATCTTTTAATTTCCTCCAAACCGTAAATGTCCAGCACCCTGGAAAGCACCCGCTGCAAGCTGTCATGAACCTTCTCATGGCAAAAAAAGCTGTTGATGATACTGGTCGTTTTCCATGCAATTTTGTGTGGATAAGGCAGCTCGATTCTGACCTGATTTTTTCCAACCTCGCCGAAAAAATCAAAGATATTGTCTTCCGGAGCCTGTTTGGGCCAATCATTGGGATTTGCATCAGACAGATCCTCGGGCCGCCAAAGGGCGGGTTCTTTGCCTTCATCGATGATCTGCAGCAGGCAATCAAAGGCAAAATCCGTTTGAGGTCCCCAGTAGCCGTCTATCGCTCCAACTTCTACATCTCTTTCTTTTGCCAGCAACTGGATGAAAGCCACTGCTTTTCGGCGTTTAGACCACTTCTTGGGTATCGCTTCCACTTTGGCCAAGGCACTCAGTGTCTTTGCTCCCAGAACCCCATCCTCCGCACCGGCGTTTAGACCTCTGGCATTCAATTGGGCCTGGATAAATCTTATGGCTTTTTTGGTCATGGTTGTTTCCCCTTTTTAGGGCCTATCCGGCCAAGCGAAAATCACCTGCCTGTTTTTCAACCAGCGCGGCCGGGAAGTTGTTTTGCAATTTCAAGGTATTGATCGTGAATTCGCGTGGTCAAAGATAGCAAGCCTTCAGTTCCAGCCTGCTCAAAATCCCACCAGGCCAACTCGTTTAGATGATCCGTGTTCTCCCAGACCCTTTTTTCCTGCGCCCGGCTCCACAGTGCCGAGTCAACCGCCACCAGTCCATCGTTTGCTCCTTCTTCTTCTTTGATAATCCGGTAAGGCTTCCTTAAAATTCCCAGCACATTGTCAATGCCTGCCGATCCCGTGTAGGCCCTGATCTCAATAGTATTTTCAATCTCGTCTTCGAAAGCCTTGACTTCAGCGTTTTCATTAAATTCCAAACACGCACTGCGTGTCAGATCCTTGAATCCTGCTATGTCCAGCGACAGTTTCTTTAAAATTTCGACCAGCTCACCGTGTTCACTGATGCCCCGGTCGGCAAACGAGGTGCCAAGATGCGGTGTTCCGATGGTGGTGATGGAGGCGATTCTTTGGTGAATCCTGCCTTTTTTCCTGTCGTTGAACAGCATGTGCCGGGCGTCCAGTCCCCCCATACTGTGCGCAATGATATTGACCTTTTCAACACCGGTCAGCTCAAGTACATGCTGAACGTTCTGTCTTAATTGCTCAGCGCGCTTATCGACGCTTTGCGCCCAGCCGACACTGGAATGATAAACAACAAACCCATGCTTTTTAAGCATGGTTCGGATTCCTTTAAAATAATGGAACAAATCAAGAAAGGGATCATCCTGGTTGTCGAGCTTAAAAAGTTCACTCCACCCGACATCGAACCTGGCAATACCATGGGCAAGAATAATTGGATAAGTTTTGTCCCCAACCATTTCTGATACCTCCTTTAACCCATTCGTTAAAAGTTATCTGATTTGCAAGTATCGCGCAGTATAATTTTTCCAGCGGGTTGCTTTGCCGGGATTCGTTTGGATTTGCGACGGGATCGATTGTGTGAGGTTTCTTAATGGTCACTGAAGGGCGAATCCTTCATTCCGAGGAGTTAGCAACAAAAGGCTTTCTACTTACTTTCCAGCAAATAAAATAATTGTCAAGAAAATAAAGAAGATGGAAAGTTTACCGACAATTTGATTTTTCATTTTCGCCCTCGTAGCGTTCAGAAAAGCGCCCTGCTGATTGTTGTCTTTGGCCACTTTTTGCGGGTATTTTTCAACGGCAATATCAATCGGATTTGAAGTTCTTAATAAAACTTTTGACAGATATCTGTCATTTTGTAAGTATCCTGTCATTATGAGCCATAACCAAAAGCCAAATTGACTGGTCCAACCGCATAGCCTGAGATTTAAGGGCATCGAAATTAAATCCAGCGCTACAAATTATAAAAACGCTATCTGAGCGACTATAACAATCTTGTACGACTTTAGGAGGATTCGATGATTGCCCAAATACTAAAATCATTGCCGGATTTTATCGCAGTGCTGGGGCTTGATGAGGAGCCCATGGGTCTTTTTTATACGGATGAAAAACCGATCGAGGGATTTTCCCCCAAGCCGATTGATCTTCCCACCCGGGATAAGGAAATCAGAAACGAAATTGACTGGCAGGCTGTTTTCGGCAGGTTTTCATGTGCCATCGGGCATATCTGGCGCGCACGCAAAAAGAAGATGGCTGCCTATTTTTCGGCCGAACAGTTCGGCTGTCCCGGTGCAGCCTTCTGGCTTGGCTTCAATAAACCCCAGACTGAAACGATTATCAATTATGTCTCCACCGGAATTGCCAACTGGACGGAAGGCGAACGCTATTGTGATTCGCCGGAGGCCCTGAGGCGGATCTTTGAATATGTCGATCCTAGGCCCGCCCCAAAGAAATACTGCGTGGTCAAACCCTTAAGCAGCTTTGAAGTTGATGAAAATCCCGAACTCGTATTATTTTTCGCCAGGCCGGAATCCCTTTGCGGGCTTCATCAGCTGGCAACCTTTGTGACCAATGATCCTGAAGTGGTGGCATCTCCGTGGAGCGCCGCATGCGGCAGCCTCGCCATCTGGCCGTTGCATTATTTGGAGCGGGGCGAGAACAAGGCGGTGGTCGGCGGCTGGGATCCTTCGGCAAGGAAATTTTTCAAAACAGATGAGCTCTCGTTCACGGCTCCTTTTCAGATGTTTACCGAGATGCTCCAGCGTTATGGCGACTCTTTTCTGACCACAAAGGCCTGGAAAATGATTCAGAAAAAGATCGTTCGCAGCAAAAAAGCCTGGGGCGAATATTCTTAGGCTGAATGAATAGAGGTAAAAGCTATATCAAAAGTTATCTTGATCAATCTTTTTGAAATTCCCGAGGACAGAGAAGATGAGTGCCTGGCTTTCTGGAAACAAGCTGCTGAGTTTATGAAACAACAACCGGGATTCATATCAACACGTTTACACAAAGCCATATCTCCGAAAACACGATTTCACTTCATCAATGTGGCCGAATGGGAATCGGCTGAACACTGCTAAACAGCCATAGAAAGTGAGACGTTTAAAGCGCTAACTGCACCTTATACGGAATTATTTCCCCACTATCCAGGGCTTTATAAAGTCATCCGTACCTGACAATACATTACGGGTCACGATTATGGAGTTCTGGCAGCTCCATGTCTTGCCATTCATTCATCGTTTTGCCTGCCGCATCAGTTCATCAATGCCTTGCTCTCAGCAGAGGAGGATAAATTGAAGATTAAGATTCATTTTTTTGCTGGTATTGTCGCGACATTAACCCATCGCATGCTTTTTCACTTCGACGATATTTGTTGAGATCTTTGGTTCTATCGAGGCAATCGCAAAGGTAAAAAGTTTGATTGTGATACCCGCCCTGCTGATTCTTATACCTGCTATTGCCACGACAGGGGGCACGGGAATCGCCCTGTCAAAGTCGCGCAAAGGAACTTTGGTGGAGATAAAGAAAAAGCGAATGCCCATAATAGGAACAAATGGCGTTTTTATTCTGATGCCAGCGGCTATTTTACTTGATAGCTGGGCCTCGGATGGTTCTTTTGACGCTAAATTTTATATTTTACAAACAATCGAAATTATTGCGGGAGCAACCAATTTAGTAATGATGGGTTTAAATATTCGCGATGGGTTGAGGCTCAATGGGAGTTTTCGCCCTTAAAGTGTAGTATAGCAATCACGGTACCAATATTTTTTTAGAGAAGGAGAAAAGAGTATGAAGGCAGTAAAGCTTGCGATGAGTGTGAGGCATGTGGTCAGGGACATGAGCAGCAGACTCAGGCGGATTAAAAAAAAGACCTAGACATGGAAGTCCATCCCGGTGTAAAAAAGGCATTCCGAATTATTTGCAGAATCCATATAAACCGTATTATAGGAACCGAAATAAGTCGTAAGATGGCGTCCGAAGGGGACATGAACCCAAGAAATACATCTAACTTGGCAAAATAAAAAGCCCTAAATTCAATGTGTTAGGGCTTTTCGTAATTGAGATGGCGTCCCCAAGGGGATTTGAACCCCTGCTGCCGGCGTGAAAGGCCGGTGTCCTGGACCTGGCTAGACGATGGGGACGTATGTTTGTTCTTTTATGCTGGTGGGCCGTGCTGGGCTCGAACCAGCGACTCTCTGCTTAAAAGGCAGATACTCTACCGACTGAGTTAACGGCCCCCGCCTAAAAGCATACTTATTTAATGACATATTTGGTTCTTGTCAACCATAAAAATAAGATCATGGATCTATTTTCGCCAGAATTCCGGCACCACCAGGATGATCACCGTGAATATTTCCAGTCTGCCCAGCAACATGCACCAGATCAGCAGCCATTTCCCCAGGTACGGGATCTGGGCGTAGTTGTCCACCGGGCCGACCATCCCCAGGCCGGGACCGATATTGCCGATGGTCGCGGCAATTGCGGCAATGGAGGTGACAATATCCACCCCCATGCCGGCCAGCAGGACGGTGGACAAGACGGTCAATCCCACGTAAAGGGCCATAAACCCCAATACGCTGCGCATGACATCGTCGGGCACCGGCTTGCCGGCAATTTTAATGTGGGTAACCGCCCGGGGGTGAATCAGCGAGAACAGCTCCTTGTAGCAATATTTAAAACAGAGCATCACCCGCAGACATTTCATGCCGCCGCCGGTGGAGCCGGCAGAGGCCCCGAGAAACATGCAAAACAGCAGGATTAACTGGGACATGGCCGGCCACTGCTCATAATCGGCGGTGGCATAGCCGGTGGTGGTCACAATGGAGACCACCTGAAAGGATCCGTAGCGCAGCGCTTCGCCGATGGTTTTGTATACCGTTCCGAAAACATCGAAGCTGACCAGCGAAGTCAGCAGCAGCACGGCTCCCAGGAAAAAGCGGCATTCGGAGTCCTGCCAGAATATCAGGGTTTTTCCCCGCAGCAGCTGATAGTGCAGGGAAAAATTGATCCCGGCCAGCAGCATAAAAACCACAAACACCATGTCAAGATAGACACTGCCGAAATGGGCAATGGATGCGTTTTTGGTGGAAAAACCACCGGTCGGCATGGTGGTGAAGGCATGGCACAGGGCATCATAAAGGCTCATGCCGCCGAGCATCAGCAACACGACCTGGAGCAGCGAAATCAGCGCATAGACCTTCCACAGGATCATGGCCGTATCGCGGATGCGCGGTTTGAGTTTGTCCGGCACCGGGCTGGGAACCTCGGCTTTGTAAAGCTGCATGCCGCCCACCCCCAGAAACGGGAGGATGGCCACCGACAGCACGATAATGCCCATGCCCCCCAGCCACTGGATAAAGCTGCGCCAGAAAAGAAGTCCCCGGGTAGTGGCCTCGATATTGGTCAGAATCGATGCGCCGGTGGTGGTAAAGCCCGAAACCGATTCGAACATGGCATCGACGAAACTGAAGGCCCCGCCGGTCAGGTAAAACGGCAGTGCGCCGAACAATCCGACGGCGGTCCAGCCCACCGCCACAATGGCCATGCCTTCGCGCTGGGTGATGACTTCCGCCTTGTGCCGACGGAACAACAGGTAAAGGACGGCGCCGGCAACCACCGTTATGACCATAGACCCCAGCAGCGAACGCACACTCTGGTCCCGGTAATAAAGTCCGACGAGCAGTGGAAAAATCATGGTCATCCCGAAAAACAGGGTCAAGACCCCAGTGATGTTCAGGATATACCGCCAGCGCATTTAGAAATACTCCAGTTTGACGGCCAGGATCTTTTCCACTTTCGCGATGGCCTGCCTGCGGGCAAAGATAATGATGCGGTCCTCGGGCTCGATGACGCTGTCGCCGGTGGGGATGATGATTTTCGCGGCCCGCAAAATTCCGACCACCAGCGCCCCTTTAGGCATGGCAATTTTTTTCAGCGGCCGGCCCACGATATCTGAGGTTTCCAGGGCCACGGCCTCCATGACCTCAGCCTGTTCGTCCTTGATGGAAATCGAGGACAGCACCTTTCCCCGCCGGATGTGCTGCAGGATGGTGTTGATGGCCGACAGCCGCGGGCTGACCACCTGCTCGATGCCAATGGCCTTCATCAACGGAAAGTAGCTGAATTTGCTGATTTTGGTGATGGACTTCTTCGCTCCCATGCGGGTGGCCAGCAGGGAGGCGAGAATATTGGTTTCCTCGTCGTCGGTCAGGGTGACGACGATGTCGATTTCCTGGACGTTTTCTTCGGCCAGCAGTCCCTGGTCGGAGCCGTCACCGCACAGCACCACGGTGCGGTTGAGCCCTTCGGCCAGAAAGTTGCAGCGCTCCGGGTCTTTTTCGATAATCTTGCAGTGCACCCCCTTGTGTTCCAAGCGTCTGGCCAGTCGAAACCCGATGCCGCCGCCGCCGACCACCAGCACCCGGTTGACCGGCTGGGCATGTTTGTCGAATACCGCCAGGGTGTCGAGCAGGTTTTCCTGCTCACTGATAAAATAAACCAGATCGCCGGGCATCAATCGGTCGTTGCCCCGGGGAATGATCAGTTCCTCCTCGCGCACCACAGCGGCAATCAGCAACCGGGGCCCGGTGATTTTGCCGGACAACTTGGAAAGCTTTTCCCCGGCCAGGCGGGAATTTTTATCCAGGTAAACCCCGACAAACTTAATGCGCCCGTCGGCAAACTCGGCCACATCCACGGCCCCCGGCACGCTCATCATGCTTTCGATGGTCTTGACCACTTCGATTTCGGGGTTGATGACGGTGTCGATATGCGGTGCCTGCTCACGCAGATTCTGGGTATACCGGTCGAAGTCTGACTCGCGCACCCGGGCCAGTTTCGTAATTGTCGGTGCCAGCAGATCAGCGACCAGGCAGGCCACCAGGTTGGTTTCATCGCTGTCGGTGACGGCCAGAATGATCTCGGCATTTTGGATTCCAGCCTCTTCCAGCACCACCGGACTGCTGCCGGATCCCTGGAGCACTTGGACATCCAGATTGTCGGAAACCCTGCGGATGGACGCCGGGTTTTTGTCAATAACGACAACTTCCTTGTTTTCATGTGACAGGTGGCTGGCCACATGAAATCCCACCTCCCCCGCTCCGACAATCACCACCTTCAATGTGCTTTCCTCCGTCAGCCGTTGCTGCGCCGTTATTGTACGGCCAGATGGCCGTCAATTCCCGGGATCATTAGTATTTCACCTGCCCGCCCCAGGCAATCAGGTTGCCGGCGATAAACTCCACCACCTGCCGGTGAACATCCCGGCCCTTGCCTTCGACATGCATCGGCGGTCCGAATTTAAAATACAGGCGTTTGCGGGGATCGATGGGCCCCACGTCTTTAACCCATTTTCCGTTCCCCTGGAAATCTGTCTTGATCGCAATGGGAACCACCGGCACCCCTGCCCGGGCCGCCAGTTTGACGCCCAGGGTATTGAAATTTTGAACGTCGAACACCTCGTTGCGAGTGGCCTGGGGAAAGATGATGATTGATTTGCCCTGCTCCAGCACTTTTTGGCCCTCGGTCAGAACCACTTTCAGGTCGTGGCGGGGGCTGCGGCGCGAGATGGCGATCAAATCGACGGCTTTCATAATGTGGCCGACAACGGGCAAATGCAGCAACTCTTCTTTAATGACGAATGTGACCCGGTTAAATGCCAGTGTAATCACCGGCAAAACAAAGGTTTCCACCAGGCTCATGTGATTGGCGATGTAAACCAGGGCCCCACGATGCCGGGCCACCCCTTCAAGGCCCGAAATCTCAAACCGGCCGCCGACCGATTCGGCATTGCGGATATTTAGCAGGGAAAGGTCAGCCCAGCGGTCATCGTCAATTCCCTTTGTGCGGGCCACCAGGCTGCCGGCAAGAATGATCATCCCCAGTCGGGCATAATAAGACAGGGCTTTGAAACCCGGAATATACTGGGCCGCCAGATGCCGGCCGAGCGGCGTCCGGTAGCCAAAATCGGATCGCAGCTGGTGCTGAAATTTGTTTTTATTTTCCGGTGAATACATGGCCTAACAATGCTGATGGTAATAATTGCAATTAACGCGCAATTATATCCCAACTGCAAAATCCGTCAATGCGAAAAGCTTTTGCAGAGTTAATTACGGCAAAACGATATGGCTTTGCAAGTAGATTTTTCCAAACGGCAGGCGTCGCCGGCCCTTTTCAGAATGCGGTTCCATTGCGGTACTTTGAGAAAACCAACGCCGCATTGGTGCCCCCGAAGCCGAAGGAATTCGACATGGCGTGCTCAATTCTGGTTTTGCGCAGGCTGCCGGGCACATAGTCCAGGTCGCACTCGCTGTCTGAATGTTCGTAGTTGACGGTGGGTGGGATGCAGTCATGCCGCACACTCAAAGTGGTGAACACGCTTTCGATTCCGCCGGCTCCGCCCAGCAGGTGGCCGGTCATGGATTTGGTGGAGCTGACCGCCAGTTTGTAAGCATGGTCTTTAAACAGTTCCTTGATGGCCCGGGTTTCATACAGGTCGTTGAGCGGGGTGGAGGTTCCGTGGGCATTGATGTAGTCAATTTCTTCAGGGCGCAGCCCGGCGTCTTCAAGGGCGGCCTGCATGCAGCGCACCGCACCGCTGCCATCCGGCGGTGGGGAGGTCATGTGATACCCGTCGCCGCTCATGCCATAACCGGTAATTTCCGCGTAAATGGAAGCCCCCCGTTCCAGGGCGTGTTCCAGGGCCTCAATGATCAGGATGCCACTGCCTTCGCCGACTACAAAGCCGTCGCGGTCCCGGTCAAAGGGCCGGGAAGCTTTTTCGGGTTCATCGTTGCGCGTCGACAGGGCCTTCATGGCATTGAACCCGGCGATGCAGGTCGGATTGACAACCGACTCCACCCCCCCGGTGATCATGGCATCGGCCAGCCCGTCGCTGATGACCCGGTAAGAGTCGCCCACGGCATGGGCGCCGGCTGCGCAAGCTGTGGCAAGGGAGGCATTGGGACCTTTGGCCCCGAACAGAATGGAGATCATCCCGGGAGCCATGTTGCCGATCATCATGGGGATGAAAAACGGGCTCACCCGCCGCGGTCCCTTGCGGTCCAGAGTGATGCAGGTGCTTTCGAGCATTGAAAGCCCTCCCAGACCGCAGCCGGTGATCACACCGACTCGTTGCTCATTGCGGCTGTTAATCACCAGCCCGGAGTCTTCCAGGGCCATGCGGGTGGCCGCAATGGCGAAGGCGATGAAGCGTTCGGTGCGTTTGGCCTCTTTTTTCGGCATGAAATCTTCGGCATCAAAATCCTTGACTTCTGCGGCGATCTTGGTTTGAAATTCCGCCGTGTCAAAGCGCGTGATTTCACCGATACCGGATTTTCCCGCGCACAGTGCTTCCCAGCTCTCCTCAACGCCAATGCCCAGCGGCGTTACAAGTCCGACACCCGTGACCACAACTCGTCTGTTCAATGGAGCCTCCTGATAATGTGCTGCAGCGTCCACCGGTCAGGGGCCGCCTGTTGTCAGACCCGCAGTTGCCGAACCGGCGCTAGCAAACAACACAAGTAAAATATATTTTATAACTATGTGAATTTTCTAATTATAGCCATTAATACTCATTTTTCAAGTTAAATTTAAGTAATTGATTCCAAAAGGATTGTCAAGTTTTTTTCCATCTTTCATATCCCTGCCCCCGTATGACCTATCCCAGGTTGGGCAGAACCCGCCAATAATCCTTATAACATGCTGTTTTTTTACTTTATTTTTTCTTAGCACCGATCTTTGTCCGCCGTCATGCGGTCTGCCCCCGCCCTGCGGCGGCAGGTCTGGCATTAAAGCTGCTGATTTTACTAATTACTAATTTTATATTAAGTGATTGCGGTGGCTTTCAGTGCTCCCGTTGCCGTGCACCGGACCCAGCGCACTGGCGGTGTGGAAAATTATTTCAAAAGATTGGAAAATCGATGTGCCTGGAGACTCAAGCCGGCATCCGGTGCACGGCAGGATCACAGCCGGTCCAGCAGCTGCTCGTGGATGTTGTCAAAACCGCCGTTGGACATGATCATGATAAGGTCGCCGGCCTGCGCATGGGTGGCCAGAAAATCGATGATCTCCCCGGTGTCTTCGAAATAATGGGCATCCAAACCCCGCTTGACCAGATCTTCCACCAGCCGGGAGGAAGAAAACCGATGGCCGGGGGGAATTTTTTCCAGCAGCGGCGGCTTGCGGATGCAGACAAGATCCGCCCCGTCAAAGCTCCGGACATACTCGGTTTGGAACACAGCGCGCATGCTGGTGTTGGTGCGCGGTTCGAAAACGGCGATCACCCGGCCGTTGGCATGCACCCCCCGCACCGCCCGGACGGTTTCGCGCACGGCGGTGGGGTGGTGCGCAAAATCATCCATCACCGTGATGCCGCGCCTGGTTCCCCGGATTTCCTGGCGGCGCTTGATACCGTCAAAGCTTTCCAGGGCCCCGGCCATGACCCCTACCGGAATCTGCAGGTCGTCGGCAATGGCAATATCGGCCAGGGCATTCAACAGGTTGTGCCGGCCAAAAAGCCGGGTTTTGAAAACGCCGAAACGCCGCCTGCCTTTGAGCACTTCAAAGCGTGTCCATCCAGAATCGAAGGTGACAGACCCCAGGCGCCAGGGGGAGTCGGACTTTGTGCCGTAGCGCAATACCCGGCAATGACAGTCCGGCAGCAATTCACTGACATTTTCATCACTATCATAGGCCATCAGCAGGCTGTTTTCTTGCAGGCCGGATAAAAAACGGCCAAACACCTGTTTGACATGCTCCAGGTCCCTGAAAATGTCAGCATGGTCAAATTCAACGCCGGTGACCACCGCCGCCCGGGGGCTGTAATGCATAAATTTGGCTCCCTTGTCGAAAAAAGCCGTGTCGTATTCATCGCCTTCCACCACGCAAAAGGGGCCTTTGCCGAGCCGGTAATTGCTGTCAAAGTTTTTCAGGATGCCGCCGATCATAAAGGACGGGTCCAGCCCCGCCCGGTACAGCATCCAGGCCAGGATGGACGAGGCGGTGGTCTTGCCGTGCGTTCCGGACACCAGCAGGGTCTTTTTGTTCTCGGCGACAAAGCGGTTCAACGCCTGGGGCATGGAGCAAAAGGCCAGCCCCAGACGCTGCATCTCCTTGACTTCCGGGTTTTCGCGGGTTACGGCATTGCCGACGACCACCAGGTCCGGGACCCGTTCAAGGTTGCGGGCGCAAAACCCGTCCATCACCTCGATGCCCTTTTGCTGCAGAAAAACACTCATCGGCGGGTAGACTTTGTGGTCAGATCCGCTGACGTCAAAGCCCAGATCCTTGAGCATGCAGGCCAGCGCCCCCATGGCGGTGCCGCACACGGCGATCAGGTGAACCGTGCGCACACCGCCAGGGATGCGATTTTTTTTCATCTCGATCATCAGCCCCCCCGGCCGGCAGTCAGCTGGTCCAGGACCTGACCGGCAGCAGCAACAGTGGCATCGATCTGCTCTGCACCGTGCTGAGTGGAAACAAACAGGGCCTCAAACTGGGAGGGGGCGATATAAATCCCCTGCTGGCGCATGCCCTGGTAAAAGCCGGCAAACAAATCCAGATCACAGCCCTTGGCCTGCTCGAAATTGGTCACCTCCCGGTCGCTAAAAAACATCCCCAGCATGGAGCCGACATGATCGATGCGCACCGCAATGCCGGCTGCCTCGGCCGCTGCGGCCAGTCCGGCCGCCAACCGTCCGGTAGCTGCCTGCAGCGACTCATAGACACCGTCTTTTTGAAGCTGCTCGAGGGTGGCGATGCCGGCGGCCATGGCCAGGGGGTTGCCCGAAAGGGTGCCGGCCTGGTATACCGGACCCTGGGGAGCGATCTGATCCATGATGTCTGCCCGCCCGCCGTAGGCGCCCACCGGCAATCCGCCGCCGATGATCTTGCCGAAACAGGACAAATCCGGTGCGATGCCGTAAAGGGCCTGGGCCCCGCCGTAAGCCACCCTGAAGCCGGTCATGACTTCATCGAAAATCAGCAGGGCACCGTGTTTTTGGGTCACGTCCCGCAGGGTTTCCAGAAACCCGGCCACCGGCGGCACCACGCCCATGTTGCCGGCCACCGGTTCCACGATGATACAGGCCACGCGGTCCCCCTTTTCCTCCATCACTGTGCGCACCGCATCCGCGTCGTTGAAAGCCAGCGAAAGGGTGTTGTGGGCCACATCTTCAGGAACGCCGGGGCTGCCAGGGATCCCCAGGGTGGCCACGCCGGAGCCGGCTGCCACCAGCAGGGTATCGGCATGGCCGTGGTAGCAGCCGTCAAATTTTATGATCAGGTCCCGGCCGGTGACCCCGCGGGCCAGGCGGATGGCGCTCATGGCGGCCTCGGTGCCGGAATTGACCATGCGCACCACATCGATGGCCGCCACCGCCTCGATGACCATTTCGGCCAACTGGATCTCGAGCTCCGTGGGGGCCCCGAAGCTAGTGCCCCTTTGCATGGCGGCCGCTATGGCCTCCATCACGGCCGGATGTCGGTGCCCGAGGATCATGGGGCCCCAGGAGCCGACGTAGTCGATAAACTGGTTGCCGTCCGCATCCCGGATGAAACACCCCTGGGCATGATCGATAAAAAGCGGCTCGGCTCCCACCGACTGGCAGGCCCGCACCGGGCTGTTCACCCCCCCGGGAATGCTTTTGAGGGCGCGCTGGTACAATGACTGGGATTTTGCAATTTCCATCATATCCAGTTTCCTTTCTTAGCGCAAAAACCGGTTGACATTTATAAATGAATGCAAAACTATCAAATAGTGGGTAGCCGGTCAAGTCAAGTTGCCGGCCGGCAACAGGCCGATAAAATTGCTGCCCATCCTGATATAATGGACCGACTCAAATCACTGAAACAGCTTGCCAAACTGATCGATTACATCCTGGCCCGCCGACCCGATGAATTCGGCCTGGTCCCCGATGGGCAAGGTTTTGTCAGAATCAAGGATCTGCTCAAGGCCATTGGCGAAGAAGACGGCTTTAAATACGTGCGCCGCGGCCACCTCGATGAAATTCGACTCTCCCTGGCCGATCGCTCCTTCGAAATTGTCGACAACCGCATCCGGGCCGTCGACCGGAGGCATCTGCCCGAACCTGCTCCAGCCAGCGACCTTCCCAAGCTGCTTTACACCTGCGTGCGCCGCAAAGCCTACCCCCATGTCAGCGAAAAAGGCATCGTGCCCTCGTGGCATTCCAGGGTGGTTCTATCCTCCAGCCGCCAGCTGGCCCGGCGCATGGGAAAACGGATGGATGCGGCGGCGGTTGAACTGACCGTGCAGGTGGCCCATTGCCGGCAGCAGGGAGTGAACTTTTTCCAGGCCGGCCAAAGCCTTTTTGTGGCTGACCGGATACCGGCCGGGTGCTTCAGCGGGCCGCCGCTTCCCAGGGAAAAGCCTGCCGTTGCCGCAACCGAACGTCCGGCTCATCCCGAACAGCAGCCGACGCCGGGAAGCTTTTTCATTGACCTGGAAAAAAAGTTTGCCCCCGGCGGCAAATCCAAACAAAAAGACCGCAAAAACAAACCCCGGCGCCAGCCCCCTCCGTGGCGGCGCTGAAAAATGGGATCCGGGCCTGCATTAAAAGATTGACAACGAGGGTCAAAGCTGATACCAACTTTTTCCGGCAACAGGGGCAGTTGCATTTCATGGGCCGTTAGCTCAACTAGGCAGAGCACCTGACTCTTAATCAGTAGGTTGAAGGTTCGATTCCTTCACGGCCCACCAGCAAAAACCCACGCTTTCGGGCTGTTGTGCCTGAAAGCGTTTTTATTTTAACCCGGCCCCGGATTTCAACGCATCAAGGCACGTCACCGTGGTGGGCCGTTGAGCCGGCCAATTTGCTGCGCTGGATTTTAAGCCTAAAATCAGCTTGACAGTTAATTTTAATAAATGCTATGGATACAGATTTTAATAACCGTCACATAAACCCTATCCCATCCTTGCTCTGGAAAAACCAGGGCTTTAACAGCCGAAAGGAGGATACATGCGAAGGTACGAAACTTTTGTGATCATCGACCCGGACATCTCCCAGGATGATCGCACAGCGGTGATTGAACGGGTCAAGGAGCTGATCTCCCAGATGAACGGGATGCTGATTCTCGTCGATGAGTGGGGGGATCGCAAACTCGCCTATGAAATCAAGAAAAAAGCGCGCGGCTACTACGTCCGCTTTGACTATTGCGCCGCGTCCCCCTTGGTCAATGAAATAGAGCGCTTTTGCCGCATCGATGACCGGGCCCTCAAATACATGAGCGTGCTGCTGGAAAAAGAAGCCGACCTGGAACAAATCAAGGAAGAGATGGAGGCCGAGCAGCGCAAGCGGGAGCAGGCCGCCGCGCCACCTCCGGAACCCGAACCGCAACCCGAATCGACCGAAGCTGAAAGTGAAGCAACCGTTGCCGAACAGACAGCGGCGCAACCGCAGGATGCCGGGGTAGAGCCTGAACCGGCACCGGAGCAGCCGACCGAAGAAACGCCGGCAGAGGCAGATACGGAAAAGACCGCGCCGGCTGCGGAAAAAACAGCGGCTGATGGGGCAACAGAGATTCAAACAGACGCCCAGGAGCCTGCAGTCGAAACAACCCCATCGAAAAGCCAACAGGAGGGATAAAAAATGGCCGCACCTTCTAAAAATCAGGGGCGCAACCGACGGCCCCGCAGAAAAAAAAGAGTTTATCACCGCCGCAAGGTCTGCCGCTTCTGCGCGGATTCAACCCTGGCGATCAATTATAAAGACCCAAGATCCTTGAGATATTTTATTACCGAGCGAGGCAAGATTATTCCCCGGCGACTGTCCGGTTGCTGCGCCAAGCATCAGCGCGCCCTGACCCGGGCGATCAAGCGGGCCCGTACAATTGCCCTTTTGCCCTATGTTGGATCCTTTGATTTGCGATAATGCAAAACCATACGCTTTACGGCAAAAATGGGGATTTTTATCAACCGTCTCTCGGCACGGCAAAAGGGAAATGACAAAGGATATTGTCAACGGTGTCCTGATCACGGGCCTTGTTTTTTTTATTTCGGTTTTCATTCCGATCCTGGGATTTATCGGTGCACTGTTTATTCCCCTGCCGATTCTCTTCTACCGCCTGAAGCTGGGCCGGCAATACGCGATGCTGATCCCGGCCATTGCCGGTTTGCTCATGGCAGTCGTCATCGGGGAAGTATCCCTTGATCTGATGTTTTTCGCCGAGCTTTTGCTGATCGGCTTTATCCTGGGAGAGTTGATCAGACTCAATCTGTCGGTGGAAAAAACGGTGGCCGTCACCGCCGGCAGTGCCCTGGCGTCGGGGCTGATGGCCCTGGTTCTTTTCAGCCTGTTTTCCGGTCAGGGTGTTTTTGCCATCGTGACCCAGTACGTGGCGCAAAATCTGGAGCTAACGCTGGCGCTGTATCGCCAGATGGGGATGCCCCAGGAAAATATCCAACTGATTTCCGAGTCACTGGATAAAATTCAGACGGTGCTGGTCAGCATTATCCCCGCCCTGGTGACCATGTCCACCCTGGTGGTAATCTGGCTCAACCTTTTGCTGGCCAAACCGCTGCTGAAAAAAAAGTCCCTGTTTTATCCGGATTTCGGCCCCTTGAACCGGTGGAAAACCCCCGAACCGCTGGTGTGGGGCGCCATCGGCTGTTCCGCCGCCCTGTTTGTTCCGGCGACTGCGGTCAAACTGATTGCCTTAAACGGCCTGTTGATTTTAATGACGCTGTATTTTTTCCAGGGTATCGCCATTGTAGCGTTTTATTTTGAAACCAAACGGTTTCCCCGGATCATTCGTATTTTTCTTTACACCCTGATCGGTCTGCAGCAACTGGTTCTGCTGGCCGTCATCGGACTGGGTTTTTTTGACCTGTGGGCCAATTTTCGTAAACTTGACCGGCCGGCCGGGCCTGCTTAATACCGCGCGCTTTACCCGGAACAACGCCCGGCTTTTTGAAAGAAAATGGAGGTTTTTTCATATGAAAGTCATTCTAAAGGAAACGATCGATTCTCTAGGCATCATCGGCAGCGAGGTATCCGTGGCAGATGGCTATGCCCGCAATTACCTGCTGCCCCAAAATAAAGCCGTTAAGGCAACACCTCAAAATCGGCGCCAAATGGAACAGGAACGGGCCAAATTTGAGGTTCAGATCGCCAAGGAACGCAAAGTTGCCGAAGAGATGGCTCAAAAGCTCGAAGGAGTGACCTGCACGATCCCCGCTAAAGTCAGCGAGGAAGATCGGCTTTACGGATCGGTTGCCCTGCGGGACATCATCGACGCCCTGGCCGCCCAGGACATCACCGTGGAAAAACGAATGATCATGCTGCGAGAACCGATCAAAACGCTGGGCACCTTTAAAATTCCCATCCGGGTTTACAAGGAAGTCGAACCCGAAATAACCGTCGAGATTGTACCTGAAAAATGATTTAAGGGGGTCCGGCCTCGCTGCGGCGGGGCCGCTGGACAGTTTTTTTTAAAGTGTTCCCACATGCAGCGGGGAGACTGGATGATCCCCGATCGGGAAGGCCATGGCTGAACGTTTAGTGCAATCCCAAAAAGACAACGCGCATTACAATCTTCCGCCCCAGAACATCGAGGCCGAGCAATCTTTGATCAGCGCGATTCTGATCGATAACAACACCCTGATAGATGTTATCGAGATCCTGGATCCGGTGGACTTTTACCGCACGGCTCACCAGAAAATATTTGCCGCCATTATGGATCTTTTCGACAAGAGCGAACCGGCTGATCTTGTCACCCTGGCCAACCGCCTGAAGGAAAAAGGACAGCTCGAAGAGATCGGGGGGGCAGCCTACCTGGCAAAGCTGGTCGACACGGTACCGCTGGCCGTCAACGCCCAGCATTATGCCCGCATCATCCACGACAAGGCCACCTTGCGGCGTCTGATAGAAAAATCCAATGCCATTGTAAAACGCTGCTTTGAAGAAAAGGGTGCGGCCGATGAAGTCATTGACTATGCCGAATCGGCTATCTTTGAAATTTCCGAAAAAAAATCGCGCCAATCCTTTTACCCCCTGAGCACAATCATTCTCGGCAACATCGACACCCTCGAAGAAAAACAGGGCAACCGCAGCCTGGTCACCGGCATTGCTTCAGGATTCACCCGCCTGGACACCCTGACTTCGGGGTTTCAAAACTCTGATCTGATCATCCTGGCCGCGCGTCCCAGCATGGGCAAGACGGCCCTGGCGCTCAACATTGCGCGCAATGCCGCCGTGGAGGCCGGTGTGCCGGTCGCCATATTTTCGCTGGAAATGTCCAAGGAACAGCTCTCCCTGCGCATGCTCTGTTCGGAAGCGCGCATCGACTCATCGCGCCTGCGCGGCGGATTTTTCAACATGGAAGACTGGCGGCGGTTGACCGATGCGGCCGATATCCTGACAGCCGCCCCGATTTATATCGATGACTCGCCGAGCATATCGGCCATGGAAATCCGGGCCAAGGCGCGCCGTTTGAAGATGGACAAAGATATCGGCCTGGTGATCATCGATTACCTGCAGCTCATGCAGGGCCGCGTGACTGCCGAGCGCAGGGATCTTGAAGTGTCCGAAATCTCCCGGGCCTTGAAAGCCCTGGCCAAAGAGTTGAACCTGCCCGTCATTGCCCTGTCCCAGCTCAACCGAATGCTGGAACAGCGTACCGACAAGCGGCCACGGCTTTCTGATCTGCGCGAATCCGGTGCCCTGGAACAGGATGCGGACGTGGTCGCCTTCATATACCGCGATGAGGTCTACAACAAGGAAGAAGACAACCCCAACCGGGGGGTTGCCGAGATCATCCTGGCCAAACAGCGCAACGGTCCCACCGGCGACGTCTACTTGTCGTTTTTAAGCGCTTACACCCGCTTTGAAAACCTGGCCGCCGAAGAAGCCCAGGCAGGAAACTGAAAGGTATTTGAAACGCTCAAGTTAGTTGAAACGAATTTATGGAAATATCGCCGGCCTGAAAACCAGCCAGCTAAAACGGCTGGGCAACTTTTACCGCCGTCGCATCCCCCCCCAATTTCTGCTGACCCCGGAGCTGGCGCGGGACATGTGCCGCCTGTCGCGGGACATCCGCCGCCAGATCGCAGTGCTGGTAAACCGCCAGGGGAAAATCCACCTGGTTCTGGTGGGAGATCCCAAAAAGATCGTCATCCCCCACATCGGGGAATATCGTGCTGCACCTGGACGTTTGAAGGGCTTGCGCTGCATCCACACCCACCTGAACGATGAACCCCTGAGCAAGGATGATCTGACTGACCTGGCGCTATTGCGGCTGGACATGATGGCCGTGATCAACAGTACTGCCGACGGTCTGCCGCAAAAAGTACATGCCGCCCACGTCATGCCGGTCCCTGGACAGCAAAAACCCTACCAGTTGCTGCCGCCCATCAGTCCCTCCAAGCTCGATATCGACTGCCTGGCGCTCATCCAAGCCCTTGAAAGCGAGCTTGCGCGCACCGGCGGCGGTCGCCCGGCAGATGTGCCCGCAGAAAGCGCCTTGCTGGTCAGCGTATCCACGGCTCCCCGCTACAAGGCCGAACAATCATTGACCGAACTGCAGCAGCTTGCCATCTCCGGCGGCATCCAGGTCGTGGGCACGGTAATGCAGCACCGCGACCGGGCTGATCCGCGCCTGCTGATCGGCCCCGGAAAACTCCAGGATCTGGCCATCGAGGCCCTGCAGCATGCCGCGACGGTGATTATCTTCGATCAGGAGCTCAATGCTTCCCAGATTCGCACGATCACTGACCAGATTGAACTCAAGGTGATCGACCGTACCCAGCTGATTCTTGATATCTTTGCCCAGCGGGCCCGCAGCCGTGAAGGCAAACTCCAGGTCGAGCTGGCCCAGCTCAAATACATGCTTCCCCGGCTGGTGGCCAAAAACACGGCCATGTCGCGGCTGACCGGTGGCATCGGGGGCCGGGGCCCGGGAGAAACCAAACTGGAAATCAATCGGCGCCGGGCCCGGGAGCGCATCGCACGGCTGGAAAATTCCCTGGAGCTCGTCAGAAAGCAACGGCGTCAGCAAAAGGCCCGGCAGACCAGAAAAGCACTGCCCGTCATTTCCATCATCGGGTACACCAACGCCGGCAAATCCACCCTGCTCAACAGTTTGACCCGCAGCAACGTCCTGGCGGAGAAGCGGCTGTTTGCCACCCTGGACCCTTCCAGCCGCCGGCTGCGCTTTCCCCGGGATATGGAAGTGATCATTACCGATACGGTGGGGTTTATTCGTGATTTGCCCAGGGATCTCATGGTCGCCTTCCGGGCCACCCTGGAAGAGTTGGACCGGGCCAATCTGCTGCTGCACATCATTGATGTCAGCAACCCGCAATTTGAAGAACAGATCCAATCGGTGGAAAAAATTCTGGCCGAGCTTGATCTTGGGGATACACCGACCATCCGGGTGCTCAACAAAATCGATCTTGTCCAACCGCAGCTTGTCACCGGGCTGTGTCGACGGCTCAACGGCACACCGATATCGGCCCGTTCAAGATCGACCCTGCGCCCGTTGATCGAAAAGATGGAGACGATCATCGCCGAGCTCAATCTCAACGTTGCCTAAACAACGTGGCAATAAAATATGACAGCACCGTTAAAAAGTCATATTTGATATGAAATCGTAAAAAGTTCATTTTCTCGCTTGGGCAAGCCTTTTCGGGAGCTGCTCAGCGTTTCGCTAAATCGCAAGAACTCGGGCTAACGCCCTCAAACAGCTTGCGATTTTAACGCTCAACGGCCTCACCGCTCTTTTTCCGAAAAGGCTTGAATCCGCTTGAAAATGACTTTTTACTGGTCCATCATATATTGCAGAAAGGATTTTCCATGCAGCTTGAAGCGTTTCAACAAATTGCGACCAAGGCGGCCTACCGGGGCGCTGAAGTGTTGCGTTTGAAATTCGGCCACATCCGCAATGTGAAAGAAAAACAGGCCCGGGAAATCGTAACCGAAGCCGATACCGAATCGGAAAAAGCAATTGTCGACACCATTCGCGAACGATTCCCGGAGCATGCCGTCCTGGGCGAAGAGGGAGGGTTGCAGGCGGGATGCTCCGAATACCGCTGGATTGTCGATCCGTTGGACGGAACGGTAAATTTTGCCCACCAGGTGCCCATCTTCTGCATCTCCATCGCCCTGGCCCGCGGGTCGCAAATCATGGTGGGAGTTGTTTTGAACCCGGTCAACGGCGAACTGTTTTCCGCCCTGCGAGGCCGGGGGGCCTGGCTCAACGGCAGGAACATCCGGGTTTCTTCCATTGCCACGGTTGCTGACAGCCTGCTAGTCACCGGCTTTCCCTATAACCTGCAGGAGGTCTTTGAGCCGGTAATGGCCCGCTATGCCCGTTGTTTGAAAAATGCCCGGGGCATGCGCCGGCTGGGGTCGGCGGCCCTTGATCTTTGCTACGTGGCCTGCGGGCGTTTTGAAGCCTTCTGGGAACAGAACCTGAAGCCGTGGGATACGGCGGCCGGCGCCCTGATTGTCAACGAGGCCGGCGGGCAGGTGACCACCTTTTCCAATCAGCCTTTTGCAGTTGAATGCCAGGAAATTCTGGCGACCAACGGCCGGGTTCATGAAGAGATGATGGGGCTGCTTGAACTGTAGTTGGTGTCCACCCACAAACGGCATCTTTCGGCCTGCAGCGGCGTTTTCGCTCTTTTGAAATCCCCGACATAGCCCGCTATGCCTGCGGCTTCAAAATCGCTCAAGCCTTGCTCCAAACCAAAATCTACCATTTGTGGATGGACACTATTTAGAATTTTCCGGACTCCAGCTTCTGGCGGAAAAACTCAACCTGTTTTTTCACGGCCCGGTCTTGCTTCAGCCCGCGCTCGATGCTGTTGATGGAATGCAGGGCGGTGGCATGGTAACGGTTGAAGGATTTGCCGATGGTCTGCAGGGGAGAATCGGTATAGCGTCTGGAAAGGTAAATTGCCATCTGACGAGGCCGGACGAAATTCTGCTTGCGCGACCGCGACATGATATCCGCCATGGATACGTTGTAATACTTGCAGACCATTTTCTTGATGACTTCGATGGTGATGCGCTTGCGCTGGCGGACGATATTCTTGACGACACTCTCGGCCAGGTTAATGTCAGTGGGAACCCCCAGCAGGGAAGATTTGGCGGCCACCCCGTTGAGCCCGCTTTCAAGCTGCCGGACATCATCGGTCAACTCCCCGGCCAGATACTGAATGACATCCTCCGGCATTCGGTAGCCGTAAAGCCGGTCTTTTTTCTTCAGAATCCGCACCCGGGTCCTGAAATCGGGAGGCTCGATGACCGAAATCAGTCCGCTCGACAAGCGCGAACACAGCTTGACATTGAGCTTCGGAATATCCGACGGCAGGTAGCAGCTTGAAAAAATGATGCGTTTGCCGGCTTCAAAAAGCGTATCCAGCGTCAGGGCCAACTCGATCTGGGTGCGCTCCTTGCCACTGAGGTAGTGCACGTCTTCAAGCAGCATCACATCGCATTTGCTGCGGTATTTGGCCTTGAACTTGTCGATGGCGTCATGGCGATAGGCCTGCACCATTTCATTGCTGAAATCCTCAGCGGTTATGTAGTAAACTCTTTCCCGGGGGGAAATGGACAGCACATGATGCCCGACGGCCTGTGACAGGTGGCTTTTGCCCATGCCCGTTTTAGCCAGCAGAAACAGCGCATTTTGCTGGGCCCCCCGCCCGGAGGCCAGGGCCAGGGAGGCTGAGTAGGCAAAATCATTGCTGCCGCCAACGACGAAATGATCAAAGGTAAAATCCTTGCGCAGAAAACGCCCATTGTGCGGTCGCATATTCTGGTTCGGCAACGCCAGCTGAGGATGCACGACAGGGTCACCGCCGGGGGCCTCGCCGTTGCTGGATATGGCAAACGACAGCCGGCATTTGCGGCCCACCGCCTGCTGAATCTCATTTTGCAGCATCGCACCGAAAAGATCCTGCACCCGCTTTTTAGAGAAAAAATTCGGACAATGCACCACCCAGTTCGTGTCATCGCTGCGACTTAATTGCAGCGGTTCGATCCACATTCTGAAACTGTGAATCGGGATGCGTTGTTTGAGCGCAGATTTTATCTTTTTGCAGACAGGGTCCATGGAATCAAATGCTGCACTTGCCTTTCGCATACAGAAAACGAAATTTTCAGGCTGAAGTTATGTTGTCAGTTGGCTTATGTTAAAGGAATCAAAAGACCGGGGAAGGTTTGCAAACGATGCTCTCCTCCTCAAGAAAGCATGTGCCTGTTTAAGGCATTGGTCCAGAGGTGTCAAACCTGAAAAATCCGATTTTGGGATCAGCGCGCCGCTTGTTTTGAACAATTTTTATGTCTTTGTTTTTATTGATTTAACTTTTATTGCCGGAGACAACCGACCTGAATTACATGCTTTTTGGCAAAAAAGATTTTGGTAAGAATTTTAAACAGATCCACGGAATCGGGCCAGTTATGAACAATAATGTCTTCTCCCAAAAGCTCTTATTTTCTCCTATTATCTTTTATTTTTAATAAAATTGGCAAAAAAAATGTTCATAATTTGGGCCACGGAAAAACGGCAATGGCATCAGATGGTTACAGGAATTTGATTTGAAATATTTTTTCAAACCCTGTAATAGAAGAAGTTCTTCAATTCCCAAAAAGGCGACCCATGACGTTTGAAAGCATTTCCATACGCGGGGCCCGGCAGCATAACCTGAAAAATATCGATGTGACCCTGCCGCGCAACAAGCTGGTGGTCATCACGGGGCTTTCCGGTTCGGGCAAGTCGACCCTGGCATTTGACACCCTGTATGCCGAAGGCCAGCGCCGATACGTGGAATCCCTGTCCACCTATGCGCGGCAGTTCCTGGAACGCATGGAAAAGCCGGACGTCGACATGATCGAAGGGCTTTCGCCGGCCATCGCCATCGAGCAGAAAACCGCCGGCCATAACCCGCGTTCCACGGTGGGAACCGTCACCGAAATATACGATTACCTGCGCCTGATGTTTGCCCGGGTTGGAACCCCCCACTGCTACCAGTGCGGTCAGCCCATCAGCTCCCAGTCCATTGACCAGATGGTCGACAATGTCATGTCACTGCCTGCCGGCACCCGGGCGATCGTACTATCACCTTTGATCAGCGGTCAGAAGGGAAGCCACCAAAAACTGCTGTTGCGCCTGAAAAAGGAGGGATTTGCCCGGGTTCGGATTGACGGCCGGATGCTGGATCTTGAAGCGGTGGGCCGGCTGGATAAAACCAAAGAGCATGCGATTGAGGTGGTCATCGACCGCGTGGTCATCAAGGATGCGGTTCGCAAACGGCTGGCCGATTCCATGGAGCTGGCGCTGGCCCAATCAGGCGGTACCGTCGCCGTTGACATCCCCGGTGAGCGCACCCTGGTTTTCAGTGAAAAGGCCACCTGCACCACCTGCGGCATCAGCCTGGGCGAGCTTACCCCGGCCAGCTTTTCCTTTAATTCTCCCCAGGGGGCCTGCCCGCACTGTGACGGCCTGGGCGCGACCACCGAGCTGGACCCCTCGTTGATCGTCCCCAACCCGAAACTGTCCCTGCGTGAAGGGGCCGTCAGTGTCTGGGCCAAGCGCAGCAGCATGCACTTTATCGAGTTTCTGGACGCCCTCACGCGCCATTACGGTGCGGATATTTACACCCCCTTTGAAGATCTGTCCGAAACGTTTCAAAGTGTTATCCTCCACGGCTCGGGCTCCGAGAAAATTGCCTTTTATTTCGAGCGCAACGGCCGTCGTTACACTTATCACAAGCCCTTTGAGGGCGTGATCCCCAACCTGGCGCGCCGCTACCGCGAAACGGATTCCTACCATGTGCGCGAAGAGATCCGACAGTATATGAACTTCCAGGCCTGCCGGGAATGCAGCGGTGCGCGCTTAAACCGCGCCGGCCGCTCCGTGCGGGTGGGAGGGCTGACGATTGCCGAAATCAGTGCCCTGTCGGTGGCGGCCGCTCGGGACTTCTTTCTGGACCTGCGCTTCGACGATAAAAGGCAAATCATCGCCCACCGGATCCTGCAGGAAATTGTCCAGCGCCTGGGATTTTTGCAAAGCGTGGGGTTGTCCTATCTGAGTCTGGATCGCCCGGCCCAGACGCTGTCCGGCGGCGAAAGCCAGCGAATCCGCCTGGCCACCCAGATCGGATCCAAATTGACCGGCGTGCTCTATGTTCTGGATGAACCTAGCATCGGCCTGCATCAAAAGGACAACCAGCGACTGCTGGCCAGCCTGCTGGAGATGCGCGATCTGGGCAACACGGTGCTGGTGGTCGAACACGATGAAGAAACCATTCGGGCCGCCGATTTTGTGGTCGATATGGGCCCGGGAGCCGGAATCAACGGAGGACAGGTGGTGTTTGCCGGACCGCCGGCCGAACTTTTGCACCACCCGGCATCTTTGACCGGCCAGTACCTGTCAGGACGCAGGTCCATTGAAATCCCGGCCCAGCGCCGCCCGGGCCATCTTCCCGGGCTGGTAGTGGAAGGGGCCACGCACAACAACCTTAAGAACATCACCGTCACCTTTCCCAGGGGCTGTCTGATCTGTGTCACCGGCGTATCGGGTTCGGGAAAGTCCTCCCTGGTGCTGGAAACCCTCTATCCCGCCCTGATTCAAAAACTGCATCTCGCCCGCATTGCCGCCGGACGCCATCAGCGCGTGCTGGGCCTCGAATACATTGACAAGGTCGTCAATATTGACCAGTCACCCATCGGCAAAACGCCACGTTCCAACCCCGGAACTTACACGGGACTGTTTTCTTTTATCCGGGAGCTGTTTTCGCGCACCCCGGAAGCCCGCATGCGCGGATACAAACCGGGCCGTTTCAGTTTCAATGTCAAGGGGGGGCGCTGCGAGGCCTGCCAGGGAGACGGCATCGTCAAGATCGAGATGCATTTTCTGCCCGATGTCTATGTGGCCTGCGACGTGTGCCATGGAAAACGCTATAACCGCGAAACCCTCGAAATCCGGTACAAGGGAAAAAACATCCACGAAGTTCTGGCCATGACCGTCAACCAGGCGGTGGCCTTTTTTTCGCGCCTCGAAAAAATCCGCTCAAAGCTCGAGACCCTGGTGGAGGTGGGCCTGGGATACGTTCAGCTGGGTCAGCCGGCCACGACCCTGTCCGGCGGTGAAGCCCAGCGCGTCAAGTTATCACGGGAACTGAGCAAAAAAGCCACCGGCCGGACCGTGTACATCCTGGATGAGCCCACCACTGGCCTGCATACCGATGACATCCGCAGACTGCTCAACGTCCTCAACCAGCTGGTGGCGGCCGGCAACACGGTGATCGTCATCGAACACAACATGGATGTGATCAAAACCGCCGATCATATTATTGACCTGGGCCCCGAAGGGGGCGATGCTGGCGGCCAGCTCATCGCCTGCGGAACGCCGGAGCAGATCGCCGCCGTGCCCGGTTCCTACACGGGTGAATTTCTGCAGCGAATTCTTGCAAAAACCTAGAGGTTTTTCTGATGAACAGCAAGCAAACAGGCAGGCAGGTGTTTTTTGAAGATCAGGCCCTGCGGGACGGACTGCAGATGGAGTCGCGCATTTTCAGTCTGGAGCAGAAGCTGCAGTTTTTCAGGATCCTGCAAGATGCCGGCCTGCAAAGAATTCAGGTCGGCTCTTTCGTCCATCCGAAGGTCGTGCCGCAGCTGGCCGACACCGATGAACTGATTCGAGCCATCGGCCGGCCCGGGGGCCCTGTGGTTTCAGCCCTGATTTTAAATGACCGGGGGCTGGAGCGGGCCCTGAAATGCGCCGTTGCCCATGTCACCATGTCCGTGTCGGTCAGCGACACCCACAGCCGCAAAAACGCCCGTCGCCCGGCCGCCGCCGCCCTTGACTCCATGACCCGGCTGGTCCGCAAGGCCCTTGCCTCAGGGCTGGACGTGCGGGCCGGATTGCAATGTGTCTTCGGATGCGTATATGAAGGCAAGATCACCGAAGATGCAGTTGTCAACGCGGCCGCAAAATTGATTGCAGCCGGCGCTGCCGAAATCAACCTGGCCGATACGACCGGCATGGCAACGCCCTATTCCATCCGGCAGCTGGTTGAACGCTTCGGCCTGGAATTTCCCGGCATCACCGTATCGCTCCACCTGCACGATACCAGGGGACTGGGGTTGGCCAACATGTTCAGCGGCTACGAAGCCGGGGTGCGCTCCTTTGATGTCTGCACCGGCGGGCTGGGCGGATGCCCCTTTGTAAAGGGGGCGGCCGGCAACGTCCCCACCGAAGATGCCGTCAACATGTTCGAATCCATGGGCATTGAAACCGGCATCGATCTGCAAGCCGTATGTGAGGCGGTGGCTTTTCTGGAAAAAACCCTGGGCCGCGTTTTGCCGGGGCGCATGAAACGCGTGCTGGACAACAGGCACACATGACGATCCCGTAAAAGGCTTGTGAAGCGAGAAAATCGACTTCCAACGGGTTCATCAAACATGCATATCGCAAAAATTCGGGGAGGGGGCATGCGGATTCAAAGCCAGACCAGGATAACGATCAGGGGAAAAGTGATCGGCGGGCCGGCCCCCCTGGTCTGTGTGCCGCTGGTGGCCGGGCAAAGATCACAGCTGCTGGACCAGGCCCGCAAACTGAAGCCGCTCAACCCCGACTTGCTGGAATGGCGCATTGACGCCTACGATCAAGTCAAAGAGGTTGACGCCAGCCTCGAGGTGCTGGCCGAACTGCGGCAGAGCATCGGCGATATCCCCCTGATTTTCACCTGCCGGATCGATTCCCAGGGCGGCCAAAAAAACATCAGCCCGGGCATACGGCTCGAGCTGATAAGCCGCGCAATCCAATCCGGGCATCCGGATATCATCGATGTCGAGATGGACAATGAACCGGCTTTTCTGGCAGCCGTCAGGGAGACTGCCGCTGCGTTTAAAGCCAGGCTGATCTTTTCTTACCACAATTTCGACGCCACTCCCACTGAACCCTTTATCCACGATATGCTCGTCAGGGCCCAGCAGATGGGCGCCGATATCGCCAAAGTCGCAGTCATGCCGGGAGACTATGCGGACGTGCTGACGCTGCTCAACGCAACGCTGAAGGCCAGGACCGGCAGCGTCAGGGTGCCCATGGCAACCATGTCCATGGGAGCCGAAGGTGCCGTGACCCGGCTGGTCGGCGGCTTGTTCGGATCGGACATCACATTTGCCAGCGGCCTAAAAGCTTCCGCCCCGGGACAGATGCCCATTGGAAGGCTGCGCCAGGCCATGGCCGTGCTGTATGCGGCCCCTCCATCGTGATCTTTGGACGGTGCGGCTTGAAAAGAAAACAGGGCCTGGGCCTTCCCCCACGGAAGGCCCAGGCCCTGCCTGTTTGACACCCTAAAGTCTGGATCGAAGGGTTAGTGACCCAGCAGTTTGGTGACGGTTCCGGTCATCGGCGCCGCATAAATAAGGATCAGGGAAATGACCAGCGCATAAATACAAAGCGACTCGATCATGGCCAGGCCGATGAGCATGGTCACCGTGACCTTACCGGACGATTCCGGATTGCGGGCAATGCCCTCCACGGCCGCTTTGAGGCCGTTGCCCTGGGCCAGGCCGCACCCGAATGCCGCAATGGCGATACCGAAACCTGCTGCTGTCACACACGCGATAAAATACTTCAATGCTTCAGCTTCCATACTTGTCTCTACCTCCTTTTGCATTGGTGTTGATGGGCTTCTTCCAGTTACCCATTGTAAGCTTTGTCGAAACGCCGCACGCCTTGAACCCGCCTGCGGGTTCAGCATCCTTACTGTTTAACCTTAATGAGCGTGTTCCATGGCTCCGGAAAAATAGATGATCGAAAGTAAAAAGAACACAAAGGCCTGAACGAAGGACACAAAAATGCCCAGGGCCATGATTGGCAGCGGTGCCAGAAAGGCGCCGGCCAGTAAAAACAATATGGCCAGCACCAGTTCATGGCCGGCCATGTTGCCAAAAAGCCGAAAGGTAAGCGACAGGATTCTGGCCAAATGGCCGATGATTTCAATAATGAAAATCAGCGGGCTCATCCACCAGACCGGTCCCATGAAGTGTTTGACATATTTTACGCCATGGTATTTGAGGCCGATGACATGGGTGAATACCACCACCACCAGGGCACATGAAAGCGTGGTGTTGATGCTGGCCGTGGGGGGATAAAACCCCGGCACCAACCCGATCAGGTTGCACACAAAAATATAGATAAACACCGTGGCCGCCAGGGGCAAAAGCCAGCGGCCCTCTTCGCCAACAACATCAACCATGAATTCTTCAATGCCCGAAACCACCATTTCAAAAAAGTTTTGAGCACCCTGCGGCACCATGCTGATTTTGCGGGATGCCAGATACCCGAAAAAAATCAGCAAAGCCATGACCACCCAGGAATAGATCACATGGGGATAGGCATGGGCAAAATGACCCAGGCCGATGGCTTCAAACAGCTTGACGAAAAAAAGGTAGGGATGTTCCATCCTAGAGGGCCTCCTTTAATAAAAGTTTCTTCACTTCACAGATGGTTGCCAGCACGATGCTGAAAACAACGACCGAAAGACCGATGAACAGACCCAACGGGTTTACGTAATGCCCGGATATCAGAATGAACAAAATAATGCCGCTGGCAATGAAACGCAGGTAATACTTGACCAGCACAACGTGGTGCGAAGACAGGTGGGGCGGGGTAAAAGCTTTTTTGAGGGTCCTGGCAAGCATGTGAAAGTTGACGGTCACCAGCAGCCCGCCGCAGACGATTCCCAAGGCAAAATCAACTGGAAACAAAACAAATCCCGCCAGGCTGGTAACACAAAACAGTACCCAGTTGCTGCGGGTGACAAATTTCAGTATGCGCTGCTGAATTTCCACTTGAATGTCGTTTTCCTGTCGGCAAGCGGGGCTGGCCATCCCCGCGTTTCACAGCTTCCGGCTTTTTTTGATGGCCAGCCCGATGTTGCGAAAACCGGCCACAATTCCAATTGCCAGAAAAATCAGCGTCAGCCACGGCGATGTCTCAAATCGCCGGTCCAGGTACACCCCCACGAAAAGCCCGATGAAAATGGCCAGGGCCACCGACAGCCCGATGCTGCTGAAATAGGCAAGCTCCTTGACGTAACGTCTGGTTTCTCTTTTCATAACCGCCGGCCGTGTACCGCGACAGCGGTGCAAAAGGCCTTGAAAACCATTTCACCGAAGAAGTGCTCGTAACATATCATCCGGATCAAGTCAATGCCAAATTGGCATATTTTTGGCCAGCGCCCCCGCGGCAACCGCGGGCATACCCCGCGGATTTTGATCGCCGGCTTCACCATTTCAGCTGCCGGGCGTCAAATACCGGCCCGTCCATACATGCATGCAGGTAGGTTTGCGGCTGGCTGCGCCGCTCCACCGCACAGCCCAGGCAGGCTCCCATGCCGCAGGCCATCATGGTTTCGATGGAAACCTGACAGGCCAGGCCGTGTTTTTCAGCGATCCCCGCCACGCAGCCAAGCATGGCCGGCGGTCCGCAAGCGCAAATGAGGTCCGGACGGCTGTGTTCAACGGCGGTTTCCAGGGGCTGGGTGACCTGGCAGCGATCCCCGGCGCTGCCATCATCGGTGGTGATGTGCACCGCAACCCCCAGGGCCTCAAAATCATCCCGACCCAAAAGATCGGACCGGCTTCTGGCCCCCAGAAATACCCGCCAGCCGGAAAAATCGATCGGTTGCCGCCGAAAGTAGGTCACCAGGAAAACAAGCGGCGCCACCCCCACCCCGCCGGCGGCCACATAAACCCTTTTTGCCCCGGCAGGCAGTTCAAACCCGCGGCCCAGAGGACCCAGGATATCAACCCTGTCGCCGGCCTTTTGCCGGCTCAGCAGGCCGGTGGCCTTGCCCACGACCTGGTACAGCAGTTCGATGCCGTCTGTTTTGCCGTCATGGATGATCAGGTTGTGAATCGAAAACGGCCGGCGCAGCACCGGGTCCAGCCGGCCGCCAAGTCCCAGCATAACGAACTGGCCGGGGGTGGCGGCACCGAAATGCGCGGGACAGCTCAAACCGATGCGGTAATAACCCGGCCCGACTTTCTTGTTCCACAGCACGGTCGATAAATGTTGGATCATGATCCTGAATTTTTAAGCGCGATGACCACCGCAAATCTGCCGGTGGTGCCTTCGCCGCGATAGGAAAAAAACAAATCCGTGCGGCAGCGCGTGCACAGACGGCTGACTTCAATGTTGGACCGCAAAACACCGGCCTGCACCAGCTGATCACAGCTCAACGACCAGAAATCAAAATGCGCCCCTGCATCCTTGTAGCCCCACAGCGACTGCGGGATCTCATGCCGGTAGTGAATAAATTCCGCACAGCAGGGCCCCAGGGAGGGACCGACGGCAGCCACAATCCGGCCCGGATCGCAATTGCACCGGCCGGACATCACCTCGACGGTGCGGCCGATAATGTTGTCCACACTTCCCCGCCAGCCGCTGTGAACGTTGGCGACCACCTGCCGCACGGGCTCATACAGCAGTACGCTCTGACAGTCGGCAACCTGGATAACCAGGAATTTCCCGGCCTGATCGGTCACCAGCGCATCGCCTGCCGGCGGGGCGTCCGTTGCCCCGGTGGCTGTCTGCGTTTTGCGGCCGGCAACTTTGACCACGCCGGTGCCGTGAACCTGACGGGCGAAAACCAGCTGTCGCCCACCCACGGCCCGGGCCACCCGCTGCCGATTGCGTTCCACTGCCTGGTCTTCATCGCCCAGGCCGTAGCTGACGTTCAGGCTGTCAAATGGCGACCGGCTGTAGCCGCCATGGCGGGTAAAAACTCCATGCTCGATGGCGTCAAAGGCCGCCAGACGGCTGAACTGGAAAAAAGTCATCCCGTTTCGAACCACCGGCACCAATCCGTCAGTCTTTTGCATATCGATCCACAATGGTCTGGATAATGTCACTGGTTGAGGCCCCAGGCACCAGCGCAATGCGTTGCACACTGCCGCCGGTTGATTTTACAAAATCCGCCCCGATGATTTCATCCTCGGGCCAGTCCCCGCCCTTGACCAGTACATGGGGTTTGAGCGCCTGGATAAGTTGCAGCGGATCCGGTTCGTCGAAAATCACGACATAATCCACACACCCCAACCCGGCCAATACTTCGGCCCGTTGATGTTCTTTGACAATCGGCCGTTTGGGCCCCTTGATGATACGAACCGATGCATCGCTGTTCATACCGACGACCAGCAGATCCCCCTTTGAACGGGCGGTGGATAAATAGCGCACGTGCCCGGCATGCAGCAGATCAAAGCAGCCGTTGGTAAATACAATTTGGTGGCCGGCGCTGCGCCTGCGCTCCAGCTCTCCGGTCAGCCTTGCAACCGTTGTTATCTTGTCCAACGCTTCCATTTTGCACCTCAAGCAGAGACCACCGCCCGGGCCACAGTGAGTATATCCACCTGGCGCGCCCCGCCGTCCATGAGCAGGCGGGCGCATTCACCGGCCGTCGCCCCGGTAGTGTATACATCATCGACCAGCAGAATCGTCCTGTTCCGTATTGTATCACAATCGGTCAGCGCAAAAGCGTTTTTTATGTTTTTCACCCGCTGCTTCCGGTCCAGCGTGGTCTGGGGTTGTGTGTCGCGGATGCGGATAATCAGATCCCGCTGCAGCAGCGGACCGTAGTCCTGCGGCGGACGCGGTGCCACCGGCAGCCCCCAGCCACGCATCATCAGGTAAGCCTGGTTAAATCCCCGTTTACGCATCCGCCTCGGATGCAGCGGAACCGGCACCATCAGATCGATGCCCTGCGGATCCCAGTAACGCTCAAAAGCCGCCCGCAGGATCTCCCCCAGGGGTTTGGCCAGCTGGATTTGGCCGCCGTATTTAAAGCAATGGATGACCCGCATCAGGGGCTCGTTATACACCAGCGCGCTGCGGGCCCTTGTGAAAAATCCGGCGGCCCGGATGCACTTTTCGCAAACATGGTCCGGTCCCTGCCGGCCGGCAAACGGCAGGCCACAGATGCTGCACAGGGGAGATTCAACCTCCGCGATCTGGTGCAGGCAGGTCGCGCACAACTCAGCGGCCAGGGGACTTGCGACACCCGCCCTGTCTGCGCTGGCCTGCTTGGGCCGGTTGAAAAACCGGCTGCACACCAGGCAGCGCCCTGGAAAAACCGTTGCCTGCGCAATCCGACACAGCCGCTGCAGCAACCCCGATGTGATTTCAGATCCACCCGGCCGATCTTTAATCCTCACGGCTTCGCCGGATGTTCGCTGATCATCATTTTTCCCCATTCGACGTTCGCTGTTGGATCTTCAATGTTGATGTCGCTCGAAAATGACTTCCAACGAACTCAATTCGCTGGAAGTGGTTCA
>CAZGNV010000002.1:0-143898 GCA_964527835.1 uncultured Desulfosarcinaceae bacterium
GGGGAAAATAGAAGGCGGAATTCGGAATGCGGAAGGGGGAAAATAGAAGGCGGAAGGCGGAAGGCGGAAGGGGGAAAACAAATGTTGGTCGCGCCAACATTGAGATTTATTGCCACCCGCTACTATCAAATCGAAAGGACAGAACCATGGGAAGAGGAACCGCGTTTGGAAAGACCATCTTGATCGGCGATCAGTTCGTGCTGGAAGAAGTTCCGGCCATCGTGTCGGCGATTCCCTTTGAAACCGAGTGCATCGTCGAGCGTCTGGCCAAAGGTGAGGGCTGGGTCCTGGAAGACAACCGCACCGAAGTGCCGGGCTACAAGGAAAAGAAAAAACACCAGCAAATCGACTCCATCAACCACATCCTGGAAGTGATGAAAGTTGATGTTCAAAAGCATCCCATCAAGATCACCTACGGCGGCTCGCTGCTGGCCGGCAGCGGTGTGGGAGCGTCAGCGGCCAGCTGCGTTTCCCTGGCCCGGGCCCTGAACGACGAGTTCGACCTGGGGCTTTCCATTGACGAGATCAACCACGTGGGCTGGGAAGGCGAGTTTGCCTACCACGGGACTCCCAGCGGGGTGGACAACACCGCCTCGACCTATGGCGGCCTGATCCTGTATCACATCCAAAACGGGAAAAAAACCTGGCAGCGCATCCAGCTCAAGGAACCGGTGGAGGTGGTGCTGGGCAACAGCGGTGTTACGGCGGACACCTCCAAGCTGGACGCCCATGTCCAGGCCCAGCGGGAAAAGGACCCCGACCTGTTCAAGCAGCGCATGCAGACCATCACCGAGCAGGCCCTGGCGATGAAAAAAGCCCTGGAAGACGGCGATCTGGCAAAGGTGGGAAAGCTGATGACCGAAAATCATCAAATTTTAATCGACATGGATCTTTCCCACGAAACGCTGATCTACTTGTGCAGCAAGGCCCTGGAGCTGGGTGCGCTGGGGGCCAAGGTTACCGGCGGCGGCCGCGGGGGCTACATGAACGCGCTGACCCCCGGCAAAGAACTGCAGGAAAAAGTCGCCTCGGCAATCGAAAAGGAAGGCTACAAGGTAATCCGCGCCACCATTGGCGGACGGTAAGCAGCAGACAGCGGTTCATTGAGCAGCAGCATCTTTCCATTTGCCGGCCCACAGGATGCGATCATTTTGATATTTCAACCAGCCCCGCTTCCATGATGGCCAGGCCCTTTGCCAGCTGTTCATCGGTGATCACGAACGGGGCCAGAATGCGTACAATGTTGCCGTAACTGCCGCAGACCAGGATCAGCAATCCCCTTTCCAGGCAGTAGGCGGCCAGCTGCTTGGCCTCGTCGGCTGCCGGTTGGTCGTTGCGGACGAACTCCAGGCCCAGCATGGCCCCCAGGCCCCTGACCTCACCGATGATCGCAAAGTCTTGCTGCCAGGTCTTGAAGCGTGCCATGAGCTTTTCACCCAGGGCCACTGATTTTGCCAGCATGTCTTCCTCTTCAAATACTTCCAGTACGGCCAGGGCCGCAGCACAGGCCACCGGGTTGCCACCGTAAGTGCCGCCCAGGCCCCAGGGATGCACGGCATCCATGATTTCCTGACGGCCCACCACCGCGGCCAGAGGCATGCCGGCCGCCAGGCTTTTGGCCACCGTGATCAGGTCGGGCTCCACCCCCCAGTGCTCGATGGCAAACATCTTCCCGGTGCGGCCCATGCCGCTTTGGATCTCATCGGCCACGAACAGGATGCCGTTGTCGCGGCAGATTCCGGCCAGTTCCTGGAAATAGTCCGGCGGCGGGGCGATAAAGCCCCCCTCCCCCTGGACCGGTTCGGCCACCACCGCGGCCACGGCCTCCGGGTTGACCTGCTTGACAAAAAAATCATTCAGCTTGTCCGCCCCGACCTCGTTGCCGAAGGGCAGGCGGTAGACTTCCGGCGCAAAGGGTCCAAAGCCGAACTTGTAAGGCTTGACCTTGCTGGTCATGGTCATGGTCAGCAGGGTGCGGCCATGGTAAGCATTTTCGAAAACGATGATCGCCGGCCGATTGGTGTAGTAGCGGGCGATTTTGACCGCGTTTTCCACCGCTTCGGCCCCGCAGTTTAAAAAAACCGCCCGCTTGGCAAAATTTCCCGGGGTAACAGCGCACAGCTTCTGGGCCAGTTTGACCGCCGGCTCATAGGGGTTGACCATAAAGCAGGTGTGGGTCAGCTTTGCGGCCTGCTGCTGGATGGCGGCCACCACCTTCGGGTGGCTGTGGCCGATGTTCATCACCGCAATGCCGCCGGCAAAGTCAATATACTCCCGGCCGTCGACATCGCGCAAAATCGCCCCTTGAGCCGACTCGATGAAATTGGGCGTCACGCTGGCCACACCCGCGGAAATAACCTGCGACCGCAGTTGGTTGAGCTGTTCGTTGGTTGGCTGGCTCATGGCATCCTCCTTGACTGGACTGCCCCTACCCGAGCTGATGTTGCTTGACAAAGTCATCCAGGATGAGGTCGAAATTGGGTCGTCCGATCTCCTGCAGGTTGTAGTACACCCGGGTGTTGGGTTTGTTGATTTTGATAATGCGGTTCAAATCAATGGGCGTTGCAATGACCACCGCATCACAGGCGGTGTTGTTGATGGTCGATTCCATATCCTTTAACTGCTGCTCGCCGTAGCCCATGGCCGGCAGCAGGGTTCCGATTTCCGGGTATATCTCAAAGGTTTCAGACAGGCGGCCCACCGTGTAAGGTCGCGGGTCCACCAGGGCGGCCGCACCAAACTTGCCCGCGGCCACCACGCCGGCCCCGATTTTCATCTCTCCGTGGGTCAGCGTCGGACCGTCTTCGACAACCAGCACTTGTTTGCCCCGGATCATCGAGGGGTCATCCACGTCCAGGGTCGAAGCCGCATCGATGACAATCGCCTGCGGGGCTTCGGTGGCAATATTGCGACGTACGATCTCGATGCCGCCGGCATCGGCGCTGTCCATTTTGTTGATGACGACGACATCGGACATTCGCAAGGTGACATTGCCCGGGTAGTAGGTCAGCTCATGACCCGGCCGGTGGGGATCGACCACCGTTACATGCATATCGGACCGGTAAAACGGAAAGTCATTGTTGCCGCCGTCCCACAAAATTGCGTCACAGCCATCAGGATCTTTTTCCGCCGCCCGTACGATAGCCTCGTAGTCCACGCCGGCATAAATCACGTTGCCGCGCACCACGTGCGGTTCGTATTCCTCCATCTCTTCAACGGTGCAGTCGTATTTTTCAAGATCGGAGAGCTGCGCATAGCGCTGCACCTTCTGAGCAGCGATATCACCATAGGGCATGGGATGGCGGATGGCGACAACCTTCAGACCTTTTTTCATCAGGATTTCAATAATCCGCCGCGAGGTCTGGCTCTTGCCGCAGCCGGTACGCACCGCACCCACCGAAATCACCGGCTTTGTGCTTTTGATCTGGGTGTGCTTCGGTCCCAGCATGACAAAATTGGCCCCGGCCGCATTGACGATCGCGCCCACGGACATGACGTGCTGATAGGAGACGTCACTGTATGCAAAGACACAGTCATCGACACCCAGCTCTGTGATCAGCCGGGGCAGATCCTGCTGGGCGTATATCGGGATTCCGTCCGGATAAAGTTTACCTGCTAATTGCGCGGGATATTTCCGATCCTCGATATCCGGAATCTGGGCCGCCGTAAAGGCGACCACATTGTAAGCTTGATTGTCACGATAATAGGTATTGAAGTTGTGAAAATCCCTTCCAGCGGCGCCGATGATGATAACGTTTTTTCTGGACATACGTTTTCCTCCGAAAAAATACAGGCTATTTCAAAGTTGATGAAACTGCAAAAAGTCGAATTTTCTCGCTTAAGCAAGCCTTTTCGGGAGCTGTTCCGGGTTGCGCTATCCGCCTGAGGTTTACCTGCCTTAGGAAGGCGGACAAGAATTCATTGCAAGAACTCGCTTACTTGACAATTTCCGTTCCAGCCTTGCCTGCAATCGCCCGCCGGATGTCTTCCAGGTGGCAGATGATCCCGCGTTTGCCGGTGGCTTTATAAAACTCACAGATCGCCTGGATCTTGGGGCCCATGGAACCGGCTGGAAACTCGCTCTGATCCATGTATTTTTGTATTTCCACCAGCCCCACTTTACCCAATATCCTCTGATCGGTCCGTCCCCAGTTGATCCCTGCCCCCTTGACATCGGAGACGATCACGAAAATATCGGCCTCGATTTCCCTGGCCAGCACCGAGCTGGCCAGATCCTTGTCGATGACCGCCTCGACCCCCCGAAACTTGCGCTCCTTGCGGATGACAGGAATCCCTCCGCCGCCGCAGCAAATAACGATAAAATCCATCTCGATCAGTTTTTTTATCTCCCGCCTTTCGACTATCGCCAGCGGCCTCGGGGAGGCCACCACCCGCCGGTACCCTTTGTCGGTTTTTGCCAGCCGATAGGAAAGCCCGGCGGCTTCTTCCTGACTGTAAAACGGCCCGATGGGCTTGGTGGGGTTATCAAACGCGGGATCCTTTTCATCGACCACCACATAAGTGATGATGGTAACAAACTGCTGCTCCTCGCTGATTCCGATCTCCATCAGTGCCGTGTCCAGGGACGACTCGAGCATGTAGCCGATCTGTCCCTGGGTCATGGCCCCGATGATTTCCAGCGGCATCTTTGGCACCTGGTCACAACTTTCCTGCTGCAGCAGCAGGTTTCCCACCTGGGGGCCATTGCCGTGGGTAATGACAATTTTATACTCCCGGGATAGCCGGGCAATCTGCTTCATCGGCAGTTCAAGGTTCTTGAACTGCTGTTCAGCAGTGCCCGCCTGGCCTTTTTTGATCAGGGCATTGCCGCCCAGCGCAATTAGAACAATGGGTTTGCCCGCCATGATGCTAGAAGCCTTCTACCTGCCGGGGAAAATAATCCTGACAGGTTCCCTCGCGGTGGACATCGGCCGTCGCGCAATGCAGCCCCCCGCCAAAGGCGCTGACATCGGCAAACGGCACCGGGATGACCTCGAGGCCCAGCTTGTCGAACTGCTCCATCTGCCGAACCTCCTGGGCATCCACGCAGATGGTCTTCTCGTCGAGCATCAACGTGTTCATCGACAGCCATTGGCTGCAAAATGACAGCGGCGGGTAGCCGTCCAGGGCCGGCTCGGCACCCTCCACAATTTCCCAGTCATTTTTTTTGAAAAATTCCAGCATTCCCGGCACCAGTGGTTTGCGCTTGGGGTTGGCAAGCGCCAGGCCGGGGCGCAGCAGCACAAAGGTGGCATCGATGTGGATCGGGTTGGTTTCGTAAAACCAGATAGCGTGCAGCCGGTGATTGGAAAAATGGCGCCGCAACCAGTCAATGCCCGTCCGGTTGGTGACCGATGAATGATAAACAAAGAGATCTTTTCCGGCCCGGGCGATATCAGCCGCATCAAAACAGGGCTCTTTTTCCGTCAGCACCCAGTCGCGCTCACGGATGGCAACCTCTTTTTCCTGGCGGCTTTTTTTCTTCCACCGGTTCCAGTAATCCGGCTTGTAGGTTTCAGGGGTCAGCCGCGGCTTGGGAGCCGCTTCCCACCTGAAGTTTGGATCTTCCTTGAAATATCGCTCCAGCAACGGGCGGTAGCACAGGTACTCATACCAGCGGCTGCGCTGGGACATAGTGGCCTCTAAAATCTCATTGCCCACCGTCAGCAGCACATCCCGCGGCGGCATGCAGCCGAACATGGAATCCTGCTCCCAGTCCGGCGTCTGTACTTTCTGGCTGAAATCCAGCGGCACTGGGCGATCCACCCGGATGCCCCGTTTTTCCAATAGCCTGGCGAAATTGTTCAGCTGTTCATTGGCCCTGGCCTCCATTTCTTTTGGCAGCGGGCCGTAAGTGCCCAGGGGAAATCCGTGCTCCGGCCAGTCGCGGGCGATGGCCGGCTCGGGGGCGGTCACCATGGTTCCGTCGGCGCGGCCGACAATGACGTGCTTGAGCGGGTCCCACTCATTCCAGGAATTGACAATGGTTTTCCGTGATTCCGTTTTATTTTCCATTTCAGGCTCCATTTTTATCCACTCAGTACAAAATAAATATGACAATCGAAAATGATTTTCGATTTTGTCAAATATGACGGTCCCGTAAAAGGTCATTTTCGAGCGACATCAACCCTTTTCGGAAAAAGAGCTGTGAAGGGTTGAGCGTTAAAAACTTCAAGCTGTTTGAGGAGCTTGCGACGAGTTCTTGAAGTTTAGCGAAACCCTGAACAGCTCCCGAAAAGGCTTGCGGAGCGAGAAAATCGACTTTTTACGGTTTCATCAAATATATGCATTCAACATTTATATCAACCAAAAACACATATGGATCTGAAATTGCAGCCCGACACCAGGAATCCGGCTTGACAATCCAATCGGTCTTCGCTAATCAGGCTGTGACCATGCCCGCGAACAACCCCTATCTCAAACTGGCCCGGCAATATTTCGACGATCTCGCCGAACGCTTTCCCGTCATGTGCGCCAGCGATGAATTTGACTTTCTGCCCCGGGCACAGGCGGCCGCCCGGTACTATGACCGCCTGGACGACCTTGATGCGTCGGCCATGGAACAAATCACAGCTGGATTAAAAGCGCTGCAAAAGGAGTTTTCCCGGCTGGCGGCGGCTGAAAACCACCTTGAAAACGAGATCGATCTGCAACTGCTGCAGGCAAATATTGCCGGCGTTTTAATCGAACTGGAACAAAAACGCAGCTGGCAATTCAATCCGCTGCTTTATTTGAAAATCGCCTTTATCGGCCTGGATCATGCACTGAATAAGCCGGCCGTCGACCAGCGACAGCGGGAGCAACGGGTGATGGACCGTTTGGCGGCCATTCCCCGGCTGCTCAAACAGGCAGGCGACAATATCGCGGCGGTGCCCGAGTCCTATCATCAGGCCAGCCGGGCCATGCTGGCCGATTGTAAACCGTACCTCAAAAAGCTGGGCAATGATCTGCTGGAAACGTGGCCGCAACAATCGGCCGCAGCGCTGGCCGAACTCCTGGAAAAAGCTGCTGCCGCGCTGAAATTGCTGGAGCGTTTTTTGGTTTCCGTAACGGTGAAACCGGACCGGCACTTTGTCGCTGAAACACTTGAACCCACTGTTCGCGACCATTTTCTATCCCATCGGGCCGTGGAGGAAATTTATCAGCTGGCGGTCGATGAATGGCACGAAAACCTGAACCGGCTCGAAAAACTGCAGGCGGCCATCGATCCCGGCACGTCCTGGCAGGAGCTGTACCACGGCTATTTTCCGACCGACATTGACAAAACCGATACGTTTTCGCTTTATGCCGGGGAGATCGAACGGCTGCGCGCGTTTTTCCGCCGCCAGGGATTCCATGGGATGAATCTGGATGCCCCCCTGGAAGTTGCACAAACCCCGCAGTATCTTCTATCCGTGCGGGGCGCGGCTTCTTTTGCCGCCGCCTTCACCCCCCAAGCGCAGGAGACCAGCTATTTTTACATCACCACCCGTCTTGCCGGCCGCCGCGGCGCACAGTCAGATGGGCTGTTGAAAAAACGGTTTCACCGGGAGTACAAAATGCTGACCGCCCACGAAACCATCCCGGGACACCACCTGCTGGATTCGGTTCGCCGCAAACTGGCCAACCCGGTCCGCCGCCAGATCGAATCGCCTCTTTTCTATGAGGGCTGGGCTTCCTATGCCGAGTCGCTGCTCATTGACTACGGCTACGTCGACCACCCAATGGAATTGCTGGTCGACTGCAAAAGGAAGCTGTGGCGCTCCGCCCGCTGTCAGGTGGACATCGGCTTGACGACCGGCAGGATTGGCGTGCAGGCGGCCGTCGATTTGCTGAAAGTTTGCGGGTTTTCCTCCACGGAAGCCCGGCGACAGGTGGATCGTTTTCGATTGAACCCCGGCTACCAGTTATGTTACAGTCTGGGGCATCACGAATTTAAAAGACTGCAGGTCGGCTTCAGCGCCCGAATGGACCGCAACCGCTTTCACACCCTCATACTGCAAGGCGGACAACTGCCGTTTCATCTGATCGAAAAAAGGCTGGCCCAGCTAGGTCAGGATGGGTGAGGACTTCACACCGGTAATCAATCAAAGGAAGGCAACGTGGAAGAGTTTAAAGGCTATCATTCGGAGTGGAATCTTGGCAGCCCGGGAGGGTGGGATTACCAGCGGCTGACCCAGATCATCGGCAAGGCGGTCTGGCAACGCCTCAATGCGATCAAGCCCCTGGGAGTCAAGCTGGATTTCGATCATCCCTGTTTTGCGCCGGTCGCAGGTCTTGTGCAAATGCTGGTTGAAGCTCATCGGGCGCGGGAAGGTCAAAATGCCGGGCTCATCGCCGTGGTGGCCGAGGAGGAGACCCTGGAAGATGTCACCGAAAACATCAACTTGGCCAAACACCTGGATGCCATTGATGGGATCACCGGTGCCTTGATGGCTCCCCAACAACTGGAATTGCGCAGTGGAAAGGTTTGCTGGCAGGACCGGCCGGTATCGGTGATATTTATGGATTTCAACACCGATGTACTCCTGGCCCTGCATCGCAAGCACGGCCTGGACCCCGCCCTGCAGGCGATTAAAGAGCATCGGGTGATTAATCCCCGGGGGACCGAACCATTCAATGTCAAAAGCATGTTCGAAGTGATCACCGGCCCGCAGCGGGATCGCTTCCACCGGGAAATTGTGAGGCGCACCCCTTGGACGCGGCAGTTTTCGCCCCGATCCACCGAGGGCCCCAACGGCGAGGTCATCGATGATCTGGTGAGCTGGACCCGCAGCCACTGGGACGCGCTGGTGCTCAAACCTGAAAGAGGCTATTCCGGCCACGGGGTCCGGGTCGGCAGCGTCAACGACGACATCGATGAAGCCGTCAATCTGGCCCTGGAAGAAGGAAATTATATCGTCCAGGAAAAAATCCCGCTTTCCCTGTGGGCCGAAGAAGTTCCTTGCCTGGAAAATGAAAAAATTCATCTGAAAAAATACCAGACAGACTTTCGCTGCTTGATGGGACCCGCTGGCCTGCTCGGATTTGTGGGCCGCTTCGGGGGGGTGCCCACCAATGTCGGCAGCGGCGGCGGGTTTCAACCCCTGGCGGTTTTGCAGTCCGAAATGAGTGTCCGGCAAGCCGTTGATCACATCAATGAGACGATTGTCGGCATGGACCCCGGCGATTTGCTGCAGGTGATTGAAGCCCAGCAGAAAATGGCCGTGGACTGCGATTTCACCTATCTGCTCGGTCCGGTTAAAATCGCCCTGCGGCCCAGGCTGATTACGACCGGCCAGATCGAAGCCCTGCGAAAATACGGGCAGAAATTGTGGGCCGACTGCCTTACGCTGGAGGCCATGTGGCAGGGCGGAGAGTTGGATGAAATGATCCATATCGAAGAAGAAGAGCTTGCCATTGCCCGCCTGCATCCCTGGCAGGGGTCGGCGGCCATCATTGCCTCCGACGGGCTGTTCAGCTTCGGCGCGGATCTTTATGGGGACAAATGATGCCGATTGAAGTCGACCCCGACTGGTGGAAAACGCTGTTTGACGAGGTCTACTTGCTCACCGACGCGCGCTCGGTCTGCGACGATGAGCTCACCCGGCGCGAAGTGGACCTCATCTGTGAACTGCTTGACCTGCAGCCGGGCCACCGCATTTTAGATCTTTGCGGCGGCCATGGACGGCACAGCTTCGAACTTTGCCGCCGGGGTTTTGGCAGCTGCACCCTGCTGGACTATTCGCCGGCATTGACCGCTATAGCGAAAGACTTGGCAAGAGAAAACCGGCAACCGCTCGAAGTGGTTTGCTGCGACGCTAGAAAAACCGAGCTGGCGGCGGAAAATTTCGATCACGTGCTGATCATGGGCAACTCGATCGGCTACATCCAGCAGCCCGATGCCGACCGGCAGATCCTGGCCGAAGCCCATCGGGTCCTGCGACCCGGCGGCTGGCTGCTGGTGGATGTCACCGACGGGCGGGCGGTGAAAAGATCGTTTCAACCCAATGCCTGGCATGAAATCGGGGAGGACATCGTGGTCTGCCGCCAGCGGGAAATACGGGGCAGCATTGTATGCGCCCGGGAGATGGTGCTCAGCAGACAGCAGGGCTTGATCCGCGACCGGACCTATGCCGTGCGCCTTTACGAATCTGAAAGCCTGGCGGGCCTTCTCGAAGCGTCCGGTTTTGCCCACGTAACAGTGCACACCGATTTTGCCCCCCATCGATCAGCGGGCGACTACGGGTTTATGAACCGGCGCATGATCGCCACGGGGCAAAAAATTCAATGATCGCCATGTCATGGGCAAAAGCCCGTAAAGGTCATTTTTAAGCTCGATTCAATGCAAGCGCCTGTTCGATCAGTATATCCAGATGCTCGGTCAGATATACCGGCAGCGAAAGAAGCCAGTAGGATACCGGGTTCCCCAAAGTTGTTTTGACTCTGATTTTTTCCACCGTTGGTTGTTTGATATTGAAGCGAACAGCAAAATCAAGCCCCTTTTCGGCCATGAACTGGTGCAGCGATTTCATGCTGCCGGCGGACCCGGATTTGACTTCGATAGGAACTACGCGGTTTCCGTGTTGAGTTACATAATCAATTTCACCCAATCTGCCACCCGTCCTTTGCCAGTAAAAAAGCTGGACAGACTCCAACGGCGTCCGGCAGGCGCGCAGTTGCTGGCCGACGAACTGCTCCGCCAGCCCTCCCTTATTTGAAAAGATAATATTTTTTGCCTCGGAGTGTTTGATTGATGAAAGCCCCAGCTGGACGGAAACCAGGCCGATATCCAGCATAAGTGTTTTAAAAAACTTTTCGTTTGATTGCGCCCCTAAAGGCAGCCCGTTACCGGTTGTATGCAGAACTTTTGTGCATACTTTTGCCTGGGAAAGCATCGCCAAAGCTTTTTTAATCTGGACCACTTTTTTTGCTGGATCCACCCGACTGTACACAAATTTATTGCCCAATTGTTCGGATACGGCAAGCAGGATTTTATCCAGCATTCCGGCATTGATTTGCCCACCGTATTTATGGAAATCGTCGCGAAAAGTAGCTAACAAATCCTGCTGCATTTTTATGCAGGATTTCAGGTTGTTGCTGTTTCCCCACTCCTGGACGACTTCAGGCATTCCGCCAACAAGACAATAGTCATAATAAAGGCTCAAGCATTTTTTATGCAGGGATTCCGGCATCCTGGAATCGAGGCTGAAGGACGACAGTTTCTTATAAAGCGCCTGATTGCCGGTTGCAATGACAAACTCAAAAAAGGACATCGGTTCAAGGTAAAAATATGTGATCCGTCCAACCGGCATACTGTATCGGTATTGATGCAATGCAAAACTCAGCAATGACCCTGCAGCGATGACAGGCAGGTTTTGGATTTCTTCCTTAAACCATCTAAGTTTTGAAAATAACTGTGGTGCAGCCTGAATTTCATCCAGAAAAAGCAAAGATTTGTCAGGCGTTATAGATATCGCCAATTCCGCTTCAATATTTCTCAGGATCTCGACAGGGCTATTTTCTAAAAACAGATCTGCCAGGCTCGGCAGCCGCTCAAAATTTAATTCCACCAATTTGAGTTTTTGGCGTCTGGCAAAATCGCGTACAAGCCAGGTTTTACCAACCTGCCTGGCGCCCTTCAATACCAGAGGTTTGCGAATTTTGCTTTTCAACCAGTTTTCAAGTTCATGGGCCGCCAATCTTTTCATAATTCGCCGCCTCTTTTAACTATGATGAACCGTAAAAAGTCGCATTTTCTCGCTTGGAAAGGCCTTTTCGGGAGCGGTGAAAGGTTGATGGCGCTCGAAAACGACTTTTTACGGGACCGTCAATCATGGATTAAACGATATTTTTTGCTGGCAACAACATATAACAACGCGTTGTTTTTGTCAATATAAATAAAAACAACGCGTTGTTTTTTAAAGACCCGGGTTTTTCATCCGCCGATCAAACGCTGTGTTTCCTGGGCGATTCGCAGCTCTTCGTTGGTGGGCACCACGAGCACTTTCACCTTGCTGTCCCGGGAGCTGATCTGTCGGATTCCGGCGGCGGCGGCATGGTTTTTTTCGTCGTCGATTGCAATTCCCAGGGCCTGCAGGTTGCGACAGCAAAGTTCGCGCACAGCCGGTGAGTTCTCACCAATGCCGGCGGTAAACACCAGTGCATCCACCCGGCCCAGGCAGGCAAAATAGGCCCCGATATATTTCTTGATTTGGTAGGTGTAAACTTCCAGGGCAATTTTTGCCCGCTGGTCACCGGCCTGCTTTCTGGCGATGACCTCGCGCATGTCGTTAACCCCGCAAAGCCCCAGCAAACCGCTTTTTTTGTTCAGCACCTCATCCAGATCCCCGATGGACATTCCCCCGCGATCAGCCAGCAACAAAAGAATGGAAGGATCGATATCCCCGCAGCGAGTCCCCATGGCCAATCCCGCCAGGGGGGTCAGGCCCATGCTGGTATCCACGCTTCGGCCGGCCTCAATGGCGCACATGCTCGCCCCGTTTCCCAGGTGGATGGTGATCAGGTTCAGCTGTGCCAGCGGCCGCCTGAAAAAAGCGGCTGCCGCCTCGGCAACGAACGCGTGGGAGGTGCCGTGAAATCCATAGCGGCGTATTTTGTGCTTCTCGTAAAGCTCGAGCGGAATGGCATAAAGATAGGCGTGCTGCGGCAGGCTTTGATGAAAGGCGGTGTCGAAGACTGCGACCTGGACGGCGGCGGGAAAAATTTTGCGGGCCACTTCGATGCCCATCAGGTTAGCGGGGTTGTGCAGCGGTGCAAGTCCAATGCACTGCCGGATGGCCGCCAGCACCTGCTCATCGATCCGGGTGGAGGCCTGGAAAAACTCACCGCCATGCACCACGCGGTGGCCAACGGCCGCAACCTCCGACCGGTGGCCGATCACCCCGCGCTGCGGATCCAGCAGCAGATCCACACTGCGCTGCAGGCCCTGGGAATGATCAGCGATTTTTTCCTTGGCGACAATTTTTTTCTCATTTCCTTCGACCGTCGTGTATTTGTGCGTCAGGATGGAATTTTGCTCGCCGATCCTTTCGACCAGCCCTGAGGACAGGGCCTGCCGTCGATCCATGTCAAACAGTTCGTATTTTATCGAAGAGCTTCCCGAATTGATCACCAGTATCTTCATAGCCCGTCCTTTTGCCGGATCAAGAAGCGCAATCAAAGCAAAGCCGGCTCTACTCGGCTTTGCGGCTGAAATACAGGTTGGCCAGGGCGATCAGGGAGGTGCCCACGATCAGCAGAAAGGAAATGGCGTTGATCACCGGTGTGGAGCCGTCTCTGACCTGCAGGTAGAGATTGATGGGCAGGGTGGCCTCGGAGCCCACCAGAAAAAGCGTGGTGTTGAAGTTTTCAAAGGACATCAAAAACGCCACCGCCCCGGCCCCGATAATCGCCGGGCGCAGGTATTTCAGGGTGATGTGCCAGATGGCCTCGAAACGGTTGGCCCCCAGGTTCATGGCCGCCTCCTCCAGAGTACGGTCGAATTTTTTCAGCCTGGCGGAAACCACCAGGGTCACCAAAGTGGCGATAAAGGAAAACTGCCCCAGCACCACCAGCCAGAAACTTGGGCGAAAAAGCGCGATATCCAGGTTCCAGTGCTGCTCGAAATAGGTCCCCAGAGTGTTGCTGAACAGTAAAACCGAAATGCCCAGGATCACCCCGGGGATGACCAGCGGGGCGAGCATCAGAAAATACAGCAGCTGCTTGAATCGGAACTCCTCCTGCTCGAACAGAAATGCGCCGCAGGTGCCCACCGCAACCGACAGCAGGGTCACGAAAAAGGCCACCCGGAAGCTGACTGCGATGCTGTCCAGGTTGATCTGATCATGAAAGATGCCGACCCGGTCGGGCAGATTGGCGGTAAACCAGTCCAGGGTGAATCCCTTCCAGGGCAGGGAGGGAAACTGGGAATCGTTGAAGGCCAGCACACAGGTCACCACCAGCGGCGCAAACAAAAACACGAAATACAGCAAAATATACAGTTTAAAACTAACAGAATAGGTCCGCGATGTCGGCAATGTTCGAATCATTGGACCACCTTGCTCAGCTGCTGCCGGCTCAATTTCAAGCCCAGCCAGACCACCAGCGATGACAGCGCCAGCAGCAAAAATCCGAAGGCCGACCCCTGGTTCCAGTTGAAGCTGGCAATAAACTGGTTGTAAATCTGTTCGGTAAACCACAGGGAATTCTTGCCCCCCATCAGGTTCGGCGTCAGGTAGTCACCCAGCGTCAGCATGAAGACCACAATCGATCCGGAAACAATACCAGGCGTGGCGTGGGGGATGACAATCTTGAACAGGATCGTCCACATGTTGGCCCCCAGGTCGTAGGCCGCCTCGATCAGGCTGTTGTCCAGACTTTCGAGCACCGACGTGAGGGGCACCACCATGAAAAGCATCATGGTGTAAACCAGCCCGAGCACCATGGTGGCATCCCGGTAAAGCATCTCCACGGGCTGTTCCAGCAGCCCCAGCTGGATTAAAAAATGGTTGAGCACGCCGCTTTCCCGCAGCAGGATCATCCAGCCGTAGACCCGCACCATCTCGCTGACCCAGAAAGGAACCAGCAGCAGCACCAGGAAAAATCCCTGGAATTTGGGTGAGACCACCTTGGTGATAAAAAACGCCACCGGAAAGGCGATCACGAATGTCAGGAAGGTCACCAGGATGGAATAAACGGCGGTGCGCACGAAGGTCAGCCAGTAAATGGGGTCATCGAAAAAACTGATGTAGTTGGTCAGGCTCCAGACCATCCGCCCGCTGTCGTCTTCAGCCCGCAAGGACATGATCAGCATGTCGATCTGGGGCAGCACGATCAGCAAAAACAGCCACAGCAGCACCGGTGTCAGGAAAAAAAACAGGCCCCATCGTTTGCGAATTTTCATAACAACAAAGGATTATAGATTCAACGTTCAGAGGTTCAAAGGCTAAACGTTTCGGGTTACTCAAGGCATAGCGCATGGAGCATAGGGAAAAGCGTCAGACTTTTCTGAAATTTCCGAATTTTCAAGCTGTACGCTATGCGCTATGCCCTCTGCGCTATGCGCTGTCATTCCGACTTCCGCATTCCCCATTCCGAATTCGAGGGTATCTGTATAAAATGAGATCAACTACAAAACATCTTTTAACCTTTTCTTATCAATTTTAGCCCTCACGACTCTTGGAAAAACAGATACCCGATTGGGGGTCCCAGCCAATCTCGATTTTATCATTTTTCTTGATATAATCGTACTGATGGGTCTGGGGCAGGGCGATCAGCAATTCGGTATCCGCATCCAATGGATGGGCCATCAGCCGGCTGTTGGCGCCGTCGAAGAGAATGTCCCTGACCACGACTTCAAAGCGGTTGATTCCGGAAAGGCCGGGGTCGGGCTGAATCAGCATGGCTTCCGGGCGCAGGAAAAGGTCCACCGGCGTTCCCTCGGGCAAGGCTTCGCGCACCCGGCTGTGAAATACCGTGCCATCGACAGTTTCGATTTCAGCGGTCATTTCGCGGCACTTTCGGATGCGGCCCGACCAGGCGTTGTTTTCCCCAACAAACCGGGCCACAAAAGGCGTCTGGGGAGAGTTATACAGGTTCTGGGGGGTATCGAGCTGCTCGAAGCGGCCGTGATTCATCACGGCCACATGATCGGACATCACCAGGGCTTCGGACTGGTCATGGGTGATGTAGACAAAGGTGGTGCCGACTTTGGCCTGCAGTTTTTTCAGCTCCACCTTCATCTGTTCGCGCAGCTTCAGGTCCAGCGCCCCCAGGGGTTCGTCGAGCAGGAGCACGGCGGGTTCCAGCACCAGGCTGCGGGCGATGGCCACCCGCTGTTTCTGGCCGCCGGACAGCTGGTCGACTTTTTTGTCCCCGAATCCTGCCAGGTCTACCCGCTCCAGGATGGCCTCCACTTTTTTGCGGATTACCTCCTTCTTTTCCCTGCGCCGGCGCAGTCCGAAGGCGATGTTCTCCGCGACATTCATCATCGGAAACAGGGCCAGGTGCTGGAAAATCAGGTTGATCGGTCGCTTGTTGGGGGGAATGCCAAGCATGTTCTGGCCGCGGATTTCAATGCTGCCCGCGGTGGGCTCGGCCAGCCCGGCGATCATGCGCAGCAGCGTCGTCTTGCCGCAGCCCGAAGGTCCCAGGATGGAAAAAAAGCTGCCGTCGGCTACATCAAAGGAGACGTTGTCGACCGCGGTAAATTCCTTGAACTTTTTGGTTACCTGCTGGACCGACAGATCGATCTGCATGGCTCCCCCGCATGGAAACACTATTTGGCGGCCTTGACCTTGTCCAGGATCTTGCCTTCGATTTCCTCCAGCTTGGCCGGCACCGGGGGATACCACTTGATGTTGGCAATGGCCTCCATTGGAAAGCAGCGCTCGAAGTTGGCGCGCACTTCCACGTCCAGGTATTTGCCCGCCCCTGCCGAAGCACTGGGATATTTCTCGGCGTTGGTGAAGATGGCGGCATTTTCCGGGCGCAGCACGAAGTTGATCCATTTGTAGGCGGCTTCCACGTTTTTGGCCTTGGCCGGCAGGGCAAAGGTATCGATCCAGCCCAGAGCGCCGCTGCGCGGAGCCACAAAGTCGATATTGGGGTTTTCCGCATGCAGCTTGTAGCCGCCGTTGTCCCAGGCCATGGCCACGTGCACCTCACCGGAGCGCATCGACTGCAGCAGGGCGTCGCCGTTGGTCCAGTAGTTCTTGACAAAGGGCTTGCCGGCAATCATGGCCCGGCCGATTTTTTCCATCAGGGCCTTGTAGGCCACCGGGTTGCTGTACTTGGCAAACGGGTTGTCCCCATAGGAAAAAGCCAGTCCGATCAGCGTCGGCCTTTTCAGGCGATAGCTGATCCGGCCGGCGTAAAAGGCATTCAGAATGTCGGAATAGTCCCGGGCGGCCGGCGCATACTTGCGGTTGACCACCAGCCCGGAGGTCCCCCAGCAAAATGGCACCGCATGGGGCTTACCGCCGACCATGGTGTTTTGTTTCACGGCTTCCAGCAGCGGAGCAATGATCTGGTCAGTGTTGACCTTGGACAGGTCGATCGGCTGATAGATGTGATACTTGGCCTGCACCGAGGAGATCCGGTCCTGGCTGGGCTGCGCGAGGTCAAAACCGGCCCCGCGGGTGGCGCGCAATTTGGCGATCATCTCCTCGTTGTTGGAGTAGGTCACCTTGACGGTAATGCCGGTTTCCTTTTGAAATTTCGCCACCAGCTCCGGTGAAGCGTATCCTTTCCAGGTCAAAAGGGAAAGCGTCTCCGCGGACGCGGTGGGGATGCTGACGAACACAAACGCCACAAGTAGAGCTCCGATTAACAATGTTTTTTTCGTCATGACGTACCTCCTTTGGTTGAAAAGGATTGATGGTGGGAAAGAGCGGCTGGCCGGCAAATCATCCCAAAAAACATCGGCTTGCCAGCGGGAAAAAAAGCAGCTTATTCAAATCAATTCTGCGTTCAAATGTCAATACCTAAAGTCAATCCAATTTTGATGAACCCGTAAAAGTCGCATTTTCTCGCTTCGCAACCGCTTGCCGTCCGCTTCTTTTTCGTGCTATAGGGTGACAAACACAAAACGGCGGACTTTTTTTGGAGCCCCATGAAACTGCAACCCCTGATTGTCTTTGACATGGACGGCGTGCTCATCGACGTCGGCGAATCTTACCGGGAAGCGGTCCGGCAGACGGCCGGGCTGTTTTTCCAGCCCGCCCGGCAATCCGAGCGGCTGCCGGACCCCCTTTTTTCGCTGTCCGACCTGGCCGCCGTCAAGCACAGCGGCGGGCTGAACAATGACTGGGATCTCACCTGCCTGGTGGTCAGCCTCCTGTTTGGCCGGGTGGAAAAACCAGCGTTTGACGACCATCCGGATGCCTGGACGCGCTACCGGAAAACCATCGCCGGCTGTGACGTCGTCCGGCTGGCCGAATTCCTGCAATCCACCCCCGCCCCCCTGGCAGGGCTGCTGGAAGCAAATGGGCGGATGATAGATCCGTTCATCGCCGGATTATATAAGGGAGATGTGGGCAGCGGCAACGTCATCAAGCAGATCTTCCAGGAAATTTACCTGGGAACGGACCTGTTTCAATCAACCTATCAGCGGGCACCGGAAGCTTATCGCGGCGCAGGCCTGATCGGGCGCGAAACCCTGCTCATCGATCCGCAGCAGCTGAAACGGTTCGCTGAAAAAAATATCCTGGCCATTGCCACCGGCCGTCCCCGGGCCGAGGCGGATTACGCGCTGCAGCGCTTCGGTCTGAAGCAACACTTCACTTGTGTCACCTGCCTGGAGGATTGCCTGCGCGAAGAAGAAAGGATCCGCAAAGCCCGGGGGGAGACGGTTTCACTGAGCAAACCCCACCCGTTTATGCTCGATGCGATCGCCGCCGGCCTGAAGGAGAACTTCGGGGACTGCTATTATGTCGGCGATATGCCTGATGATATGCGCGCTGCCGCCAGTTCCCGTTTTGGATATAAAAGCATCGGCGTTGTTCTGTCGGCCCCGGACCGGCCCGCCCTGCAAAGGCAGCTGCAGCGAGCCGGTGCAGATTACCTGATCGACGACTTCGATGCCCTGGAAAAAATTGTCGAAAATCGACTTTTTACGACTTCATCAACAACTCATTGACCCTGGCAACAATGGCCGAGGCTTTCATGCCGTATTTGTCCATCACCGTCGCCCCGGGGGCTGAAGCCCCAAAACGCTCGATGGCAACCACTGCTCCCCGGCTGCCGACGTAACGTTCCCATCCCATGCTGATGCCGGCTTCAACCGCCACCCGCACGCCGACTTCGGGCGGCAGCACCGCTTCTTTGTATTTCGGGGACGTTCTTTCAAAAAGCTCCCAGCTGGGCATGCTCACCACCCGCACCGCAACGCCTTTTTTTGCCAGCAGCCGGCGGGCCTCCAGGCAAAGATGCACTTCCGAACCGCTGCCCATCAGGATCACGTCGGGTGTGCCGTTTGCATCCGCAAGGATATAAGCGCCTTTGGCCAGGGCAGCCGCCGACGGGTACTGGTTGCGATCCAGCACCGGCAGGCTCTGGCGGCTTAACAGCAGGGCCACCGGCGCACGGGTCGTTTTGACCGCCAGCCGCCAGGCAGCCGCCGTTTCGGTGGCATCCGCGGGCCGGATGACGATCAGCCCGGGAATAGCGCGCAGAGCCGCGGCATGTTCCACCGGCTGGTGGGTGGGGCCGTCTTCTCCCACGGCGACGCTGTCATGGGTAAACACATAGATGACCGGCAGCTTCATCAACGCGGCCAGGCGGATGGAGGGGCGGCAGTAATCGGCAAACACCAGAAAGGTTCCGCCATAGGGACGGATGCCCTTGTGCAGGGCCATGCCCGATAAAATGGCCCCCATGGCATGCTCGCGCACCCCGAAGCGAATGTTGCGGCCGCCGTAAGCGTCTTTTTGAAAATCAATGGATGATTTGATCAGGGTGTTGTTGGACGGCGCCAGGTCAGCCGAGCCGCCCATCAGCGCCGGCAGGTTTTCCGCCAGGGCATTGAGCACCTGCCCGGAGGCGGCCCGGGTAGCGATCGGTTTTCCGTCCTTGAACGTCGGAATCCCGGCATCCCACCCCCGTGCAAGTTTTCCGCTGAGCACCGCCTGCCACTGGGCGGCCAGCTGCGGATATTTTTTGGCATGGACGCCGACTTTTTTCTTCCAGGCCGCCTCGGCTTTCTTGCCCCGATCCAGGCAGCGGCGAAACACCTTCAACGCCTTGTCCGGCACGTAGAATTTTCGGTTCGCCGGCCAGCCCAGGCTTTCCTTTGTCAGGCGCACTTCATCTTCACCCAGGGGCGCGCCGTGAGCGGCGGCCGAATCCTGCTTGTTGGGGCTGCCGTAAGCGATATGGGTGCGCACGGCGATCAGGGTCGGCTTGCCGGTTTCAGCCCGGGCATCTTTAAGGGCCCGTTGGATGGCGGCCAGGTCGTTGCCGTCTTTTACCCGGATCACCTGCCAGTTGTAGGCCCGGAAGCGCGCGGCGACATTTTCGGTAAAAGCAATGCTGGTGCTGCCCTCGATGGATATCTTGTTGTCATCGTAAAGACAGATCAGCCGGCCCAAGCCCAGGTGCCCGGCCAGCGAAGCCGCCTCAGAGGCAACGCCTTCCATCAGATCGCCGTCACCGCACATGACATAGGTGTAGTGATCCACGATTTTGCCGCTGCCGCGGTTGAATACGGCTGCCAGATGGCGCTCGGCCATGGCCATGCCAACGGCATTGGAAAATCCCTGGCCCAAAGGACCGGTGGTGGTCTCCACTCCGGGGGTCAGGCCGTATTCCGGATGCCCCGGGGTTTTACTGCCCCACTGGCGAAAATTCTTGATGTCTTTCAGGCTGATCTTGTAGCCGCACAGGTAAAGCAGGCTGTATAACAATGCGGAAGCATGGCCGGCCGAAAGTACAAAACGATCGCGATCGGGCCAGTCGGGATTTTTGGGGTTGTGTTTCAAAACCCGGGTCCACAGGACGTAGGCGGCCGGCGCCATTCCCATGGGTGCGCCCGGATGGCCCGAGTTGGCCGCCTGCACGGCATCCATGGCCAGGGTGCGAATGGTGTTGACGCACAGATTGTCAAGGGTGGATTTGTTGCCAGCTGAAGCCTTGCTCATGATTTTGTTCTCCTTTCATTAAAAACCGGTGCACCCATGCTCATAGCGACATTTGTCAATTTGTGCAACCGTTGTCTTGATTGCGGTCCAATGACGTTGACATCTGATTTCATCATTTAGGGCCGCATTGCTTGCCTCATTGGGTGGCTTCATCGACGATCTCGGCAATATCCTTGACTTCCACCCGGCCGTTTAAATCGGCGATGCCGTCGCTGAGCATGGTGGTGCAAAACAGACAGGCGGTGGCCACCCGGGCTGCGCCGGTTTTGATCGCCTCCCGGGCGCGCATTTGGTTGATCCGCTCACCAATGCGCTCCTCCATGAACAGACGCGCTCCTCCGGCACCGCAGCACAGGCCCTGCAGCCGGCTGCGCTGCATTTCGATCAGGGTTCCGCCGCCGGTCACCGCCTGCATCAGCTGCCGGGGAGTCTCCACAATGCCGTTCCAGCGCCCCAGGTAGCAGGAGTCGTGAAACGCCAACCCGTTGAACCGGCGGCCATCGGTTTGCAGCCGCCCCTGGCGGACCAGATCCAGCAAAAACTCGCTGTGATGAACGACCTCGTAACGGGCGCCAAACTGGGGGTACTCGTTTTTCAAGGCATTGTAGCAGTGCGGGCAGGCGGTCAGAATTTTCTTCGGCCGGTACTGATTTAAAACCTCGACATTGTGGGCGATCATCAACTGAGCCAGGTACTCGTTGCCGGCCCGCCGGGCGACATCACCGCTGCAGCGCTCTTCGGGGCCGAGAATGGCAAATTTCACCCCGGCCTTTTTTAGCACCCGGGCCAGGGCGCGGGCAATTTTTTTCCCCCGGGGGTCAAAAGCGCCGGCGCAACCCACAAAATACAGAATATCGGATTGCGGCCGATCCGCCATCAAGGCCACATCCAGGCCGGCAGCCCAGTCGGCGCGGGTATCGGCGGCAAATCCCCAGGGATTGAACTGGTGCTGCAGACTGGTAAAGGCGGCCTGCACTTCAGGGGGAAAGGCGGATTCCATCAGCACCTGGTGCTTGCGGGCCTCCAGGACAAAGTCCAGGTGCTGAATGTCCACCGGGCAGGCTTCTTCGCAGGCCCGGCAGGTGGTGCAGGACCAAAGCACGTCGGAAGTCACCGGTGAATCCGGCCGGATAAGGGGCTTTACCCCATCTGCGTTGGCAGCCAGAACGGCTTCAGCCTGGCCGAAAAGATCGTCCTTGATATCGCAGATCAGCCGCTTGGGTGAGAGCGGCTTGGCGGTCATGTCCGCCGGGCATTGCTCTTCACAGCGCCCGCACTCGGTGCAGGCGTACAGGTCGAGCACATTTTTCCAGTTCAGCTCACTTACCGTCCCCAAGCCGAAACTTGCAGCCGTTTCATCTTCCAGATCGGCCTTGATCATCGGCCGGGCGCGCGACAGGGACTTTAAAAAAACATTGGGTGCTGCCGCCAGCAGGTGCAAATGCTTGGAGCCCGGAATGTAAACCAGAAAACCGAGAATCGTGAGCACATGCAGCCAGTAGGCAATTTCAAAACCGCTCCGGGCCGCAGCGGGTGAGAGGGAGCCGAGGTTGAAAATACGGCCGACAGCTGCGGAAACCGGCAGGTACCGGTAAGATACGGCGTTGTGGTTTCCGACGCCGGGCAGCAGCAAAAAAGCGTTGATGAAAAAAAAGGTGATGACGATCAGGGCCGTAAACAGGAGGATCAGGCGGGCATCGAGGCCGTCTGTCAGGTATACCGGCCGGATCACCAGCCGCCGATACAGGGCATAGCCCAGCGCCAGCAGCACGCCGAAGGCCAGGAGGTCGACCACCAGAAGATAAGCGCCATAGAAGCCGCCGGCTGGGCCGGCGGCCTGCAACGACGGGAAAATCCCCCGGATGATTAGCGCCAGGGAATGGGGCTGGATCGCCAGAAAGCCGAAAAAGATCAAGGTGTGGGCCAGGCCCGGCAGCTGTTTGCGCCTCACCCGGCTCTGGCCCATAACTTCGGTCAGCACCACCTTGATCCTTTCGGCCACGGACTGCAGTCTGAAAGAAGCGGTTCCCTTAACCGCCAGCATCAGGTTGATCCGCCGCCGGAGCCGCAGCAAAAAGAGGCTGCCGGCCGCCAGCACGGCCAGGCTCATGAGCACGGACTTGATTGCCAGATAGGCTTGCATGCGGTTCAGGACCCGGCAAAATAGGTCCGGACAAACTCAACAAAGCGTTCGTTTTCCTCATCGGTCCCGGGGGTCACCCGAAAATAGCCGGTCTTGCCGTGGATTTCGCCGATGCGTTTGAGGAAGATCTTTTTTTCCAGGGCGGCATCCAGGATTTCAGCGGTGGTTTTGCCCGTCATGGTGCCATCCACCAGCATGTAATTGCCGTGGGCCGGAAAGGGTTTAAGTCCCACCTTTTTGAGCTCTTCGGTAAAAATGCCCATCCACCGATTGTTGTGCGCCACCTTGGCCTTGATCTCCTCCGGGTTGTCGATGATCGCCTCGGCGGCGGCCGCGGCCATCCGGCTCACGTTCCAGGGCAGAAACATCCGGTTGAAGGCCGCTATCATCTCTTCGGTGCCCAGCACAAATCCGAAACGGATACCCGCAAAACCATGGGCCTTGGAAAAGGTCACCGATAAAAACACCTGGGGATATTTTTTCACTAGAAAGGCCTTCGACGGCCGGTCCGGATTGTAGTCCAGGTAGGCTTCATCGATGCACAGGGGAACCCCTGTTTCGCAAAACCGGAGCAGGTCATCATCATCGATAAAAACCCCCGTGGGATTGTTGGGATTGATGATCAGGATCAGTTTCGTCCGCTCATTGATGGCATTGAGCATCCCGTCCACATCGTACTGCAGATCCCCTTCCCGGACCGGAACCGATACCACCTTGGCATTGCAAAGCTCGGCCCGGGGCGGAAACAGCTCAAAGGTCGGGGTCGACAGGATAAACTCGTCTCCCGGTTGCAGAAAAACCCGCATCATGGCATCGATGGTATCCGAAGAGCCGTTGGCCAGAGCCACATTTTCAGGACCCAGATCGTACATTTTACCGATTTTGGTTCGCAACCTCAAAAAACTGTCCGGATACCAGTTGCCGTGGCGCAGGGAATCGGCAACGGCCTTGATGACCTTTTCCGACGGCGGCACGGGGTTTTCATTGAGCATCAACCGGGCGTTGTCGGGGTTGGCCATCGCCTGATCCAAAATACCGACATTGTACTCCCGGGCCTTAAACAGCCAGGGAACGAACCAGTCTTTTAATTCTTTTGTCATTGTTTTTTTCCTTTCAAATTAATGTTGCAAATTGGGTGGTCCGCCGCCCGCAATTGTCACCCGGCGGCGTCTGTATCCGACTGGCGGTCAGCATCATCGCCGACTTTACCTCAGCACCGAATCCAGCGGGGTATAGGGCATTGAAAACGCTTCGGCCACCCCCTGGTAAGTGATCTTGCCCTCGATGATGTTGAGGCCCTTGGCGATTTCCGGACTCTCCTGGGCGGCCTTTGCATACCCCTTGTCCGCCAGCTCCAGGGCATAGGGCAGCGTCGCGTTGGTCAGCGCCACCGTCGAGGTCATGGATACTGCCCCGGGCATGTTGGCCACGCAATAGTGCACGATGCCGTCCACCTCATAGATGGGATCGTCATGGGTGGTGGGTTTGGAAGTCTCGAAACAGCCGCCCTGATCAATGGCCACGTCCACGATGACCGAACCTTTTTTCATAAGTTTCAACATCTCGCGGGTAATCAGCCGGGGCGCGGTAGCTCCCGGAATGAGCACGGCGCCCACCACCAGGTCGGATTCCTTCAAGAATTTGCGCACATTGGCCGGGCTGGAGGCGATGGGAAAGCAATTTTTGGGCATCACCTCGTTTAAATAGCGCAGCCGCTGCAAATTCGTATCCAGCAGGTACACCTGAGCCCCCAGGCCGCAGGCCACCATGGCCGCATTGGTTCCCACCACGCCGGCGCCGATCACCAGCACCACGCCAGGCTCCACGCCCGGCACCCCGCCCAGCAAAACACCCTTGCCGCCATAGGTTTTTTCCAGGTACTTGGCGCCTTGCTGGATGGCCATGCGCCCGGCCACCTCGCTCATGGGGGTGAGCAAGGGCAGGGAGCGGTCCGCCTTTTCCACGGTTTCATAGGCCACCGCTATGATTTTCGAATCAATGACGGCCTGGGTCAGCTCCCGGGAGGCCGCAAAATGAAAATAGGTAAACAGCACCTGCCCGCTGCGCATCAGCGGGTATTCCACCGGCAGCGGTTCCTTGACCTTCATGACCATCTCGCACTGGTCGTAAATCTCTTTCGGCGTACCTGCAATGGCCGCACCGGCCTTTTCGTATTTGGCGTCCGAAAACCCAGAGCCTTCGCCGGCTTTGGTTTCCACGAAAACCTTGTGGCCGCGGGCCACCATCTGCTCCACACCGGCCGGCGTCATGGCCACCCGGTTTTCCTTGGTCTTGATCTCTTTTAATACACCGACTAACATAGCCACCTCCCTTGGGTTAAAGGTGATACAGGTTTTACCCGGCCAGGCATCCGGCGGCAAACTGCACCATTTCCTCGGTCGCCTTTGAAAACTGCTGCGCGGTGCGCTCCAGGGCCGGATGGCTGTTATATTCATCCCGGCTGTACCCGTCTTCGGCATAAGCCCGCTCAAAATAGGGCACGCGCATCAGCTTGTCCATGACATCTTTGGGAATGTCTTCCAGGATGCGATCCTTCTCAAAGGTGATCTGCTCAACATCCGGCAAAAACAGCACCTGCTCGATAAAACCCGGCGGACAAGTCACAATGATATCCGCCCCGGTTTTTTCCTCCAGGTGCCAGATGCGGTTGTGCCCGTCTACGGTGGGACCGACGCGCAGTGAGCAGGACAGCATCTTGCTGGGCATATTGTTGTCCTTTAAAAATTTGTAGGCTTTCTTGAAGATTGCCAGTTCCGCCAGCCGCACCTCCCCGTCGGAAAGCTCGACGCCTTTTTCCTTCGCAAAATCCCTCAAACCGCCCAGATCGCCGTAGCGCGATTCCATGTGGGTGATCACCGAGCGCCACTTGCTCAAATCAACCCCGTTGCTCTTGGCTTTTTCCAGGCCTCGCTGCACGGTTCGGGCGCAGTCCACCAGTTGGGGCAAAATGAAAGTCAGGGTGTTGTTGGTGGAAATGCCTTTGGCTGTCAGATGCTCGATGACCTCGTAGCCCTGCTTCGAGCCGGGAACCTTGATCATCACATTGGGATTGATCGCTGCCAGCTCTTCGGCCTGTCTGATCATGGCATCGGTGTCGAACACGCTGCGCGGATCCACCTGCCCGGACAAATAGCCTTCCCTGTAACCACTGGCTTCAAACAGCGGCAGGTACATGTCCGAGCCGGCCTTGACCACGCTTTTGTAAAGCTGCCAGAACAGGGTTTCGGTGTCGATCCCCGGGTTTTGGGCCTTGAGCTCTTCGGCCACCTGCTGCCAGCGGGCTTCATCGTCCCGGATGGCCTGCAAGGACAGCGGCGGGTTGGTGGTCACCCCCCGAAACAGCTGGCTGGCCGGATTGTCCGGGTTGTACATCCGGTCAAACTGCTGCTGCAGCAATTCGCGATCACCGGGCTGGGCTTTTGCAAGCATTTTCCGGCACCAGTTGGTAAAAATCACCGGCGACGAATCCCACCAGATTTCCATGCCCGGACTGATGTCGGCCAGGCGTTCAAAAAAATTACGTTCTTCCATTTTCACTCCTCCTGCAGATTGAATGTTATGCGCGACTATTTTTCCAAAACCGTCTGATTCCAGGCCCTGATTTTGACCGGGAATTACTTGGCTGTAAGATGCACGATTTTATCCGGCCGGTGATGATAGCCGCCCAGTTCAATTTCAAGTTTGTATTTATCGCCCCGGTGATAGGTATGCAGCACTTCCACCGGCAGGCTGTTTTCGTCGAAGGTGACACTTTCCAGAAAAATACCCGCTGCGTTTTCCGGCAGTTCGAGGATTGCGGCAATTTTTTCGTCCAGATTCACCGCGCTGATGGTCTGTTTGCAGCGTGCCAGGACGACATTGAAATCCTCGGCATAAAGGCGGTACATGGAGCCGGTCAGATCCATGTCCAGAATTGCGTTAAAACGGTCATGGGGCAGATAGCTTTCTTCATAAATATAGGGAATTCCGTCGCCGACTCTGACCCGCCGGACGGCGATCACCTGGGCGCCGGCACCCAGAAACAGTGCTTCACTCACATCGGCCGCCGCCGGTTCGACCCCCTTTTCCAGGATGCGGGTTTCCTCCTTGATTCCGCTGTCACGCATCAGATCGGCAAAGCTCAGGATATGCTCCAGTTTGTGCCTCAACTCCACAGGCGCTGCAGCGGCCACAAAGGTCCCGGTTCCTTTCACCTTTCTGACCAGGCCCAGGGCGACAAGTTCGGAGATCGCCTGGCGCAGGGTGTTGCGGTTCACCCCGCAGATTTTGGCAAGCTCCACCTCCGACGGCAGCTTCTCGCCCGGCTTATAACGGCCGGTCTGGATCAGTTCCCTGAGCCAGGCGGTTATCTGGAGATATTTGGGAATCGGATTGGTGGTATCAACGATTTTCAATGCAATGCCTCCTGTGCTGCTAACCATTGCAGACATTCAGTGCGAACATCAAAGGGCCGGGGGGAATGGATCATAAACTGTTAATAAAGCAAAACTTTGAAAATCCAAATTGTCTATTGGGTTAGATGTATATACATCTACTAAAACAAAAAATGCAAGCAAAATTTTTGAAAAAATCGCAAAAAGTCCTTTTTTAGGGGAAAAAGTGGTGAATCGGCTTAAACCGGAACCCCATATTCTGCTTTAATAAATTTCAGGTTCCCAATGGCATTTTCGTATTTGGTCTTGCCGTAGCTGTAATAGTCAAACTCTATTTTTGAAATATTGAGCTGAATCAGACTCCACAGGAACCAGTAAATATCAGGGAAGGGTTTAAACAGGTCAATGCGATAGAGGACATGCTCAAATCTTCGGCCCGCGCAATAGGCTTCAACAATCTGCTTTTCCGATTCCCGCGGAACGAGAATTTCCTGAAACATGTCCGCAATATCATAATACAGCGGCGCCATCCCGGCATACTCCCAATCGATGATATACATGGGCGAATCATATCTGTCCAGGGCATCGTCGTTTATGAGCAGGAAATTGTCCGCCAGCAGGTCATTATGACAGGCAGTGTATTCCGATTCCGGAATGTTGATAATACTCGACAGCTTGATGAGTCTTTCAATGGTGCCGGCAATGTCAAATTCCGGGTAGTCTGCATCGAGCCGGGCGAGTATGGTTGCCATCCTCATCACTTCCACCAGCGGATTGAAGACTCTTTCCAGATCCACCCCGCTGTCGTGAATTTTGCGGATCGCCTCCACAATTTTTGGGTAAAGGGATGCATCCAGAAAATGATCATTGGTCAAAACAATGCAATCATCGATAAATTCAACGATGGTCACGCCTTTTTCGGGCAGATACTTCACTAAATTGGAACATACCCCGATTTTTGACATTTCCCTCAAGGTGTGAGCTTCATGATCGCGGTTGATGAAAAGATCGGTTTTATCCCCATAGATGCGAACCGTGTAATCGCCCTTCTCGGACTGAACCCGGTACAGTTTGTTGGTAATCCCACCGCTTAACTGGCTGATGCGGACATCGAGGCCTTTCCATTCCGGCAAAAGCTCATAACAGGTTTGGGGGGTAAACTCCTCTTCCAAAAGGCGTGTTGCGGTGCCCATATTGCGCCTCCCTCTTTATTTGGTCGCAAACAGTTCAGGTCCCGGCAAAAAATTCCACCAGCCGGCAAGTCGCCGCCCGTTACAATTAAAACGATTTTGGGGATTCAATCCCATCGCGTTTATTTGGCCCGAGAAAATATAACGGGTGCTCGCAGCAAGTCAATCCCTTTTTTGGCTGCAAAAATTGCGCTTTGCCGATTTGCCGAAATTTTGCAGCCGCCACACTTGCAGGAATACATATCCCGGGGGTCACCTTCAATCTTAAACCGCCGGCAGTTTACAAAAAAAACTTGACAGCACCTTAAAGCAGGATATAGACAGATGACAGGTACAATTCCCAATGACCATGATAATTGGGAAACTTGGCTTGCGGTTTGACCGCACTAACCTGTGGAATCTTGCCTTTTCAGATTTAGAGCCGACCCGACTCGTTGAAAAATTGTCTGAGCCCTTCCGCCGAGACTGTAAAAAGGTTTTTATAACAGCGGAGGGAGACAAAGTTTTTATCAAAAACTGTATAGACAGGTAGTCTGCCATGCTTTGTTGGTGTCGATCCACCACCTCTTTGAAGCTTTTTCGCAACATTATTTACCGTTTCGCCTTTGTCAATCCGGTTGGATATTAACCCAAACCCATGAAAGGAGCCAGGTAAAATGAAAAGACGCGATTTTATTAAAAAGGCAGGAGTGGGAGCAGCCGCTGCTGTGGCAGCCACAGCGGTAAATGCACCTTTTGTTCATGCAGCCAAAAAGACGACCATCAAGTGGCGGATGCAGACCTATGCCGGACCGGCCCTGGCTGCCCATGTCATTAAACCGTCAATCGATGCCTTTAACAAGGCCGCCAATGGAGAAATGATCATCGAACTGTACAATGCCGATCAACTGGTGCCCCACGGCGAGCTGTTCAGAGCCGTCCAGAAAGGGACCATCGACGCGGTCCAGAGTGATGATGACTCCATTGCGGCTCCCGTGGATGTGGCCATATTTGCGGCTTACTTTCCCTTTGCGTCACGCTATTCCCTGGACGTTCCCGTGCTGTGGAACTGGTACGGGCTCAATAAAATCTGGGAAGAAGCCTATGCCGAGGTCAAGGGGGTCACCTGGCTGAGCGCCGGGGCCTGGGATCCGTGCAATTTCGCGACCACCAAGCCAATTCGAAGCATTAAAGACCTTAAGGGACTGAGAATGTATATGTTCCCAACGGGGGGGCGGTTCATGCAGCAATTCGGCGTGGTTCCGATGTCGCTGCCCTATGAGGACGTGCAGATGGCCATCCAGACCGGCGAACTGGATGGGGTTGCCTGGTCCGGCATCACCGAGGACTACACCGTCGGCTGGGCCGATGTCACCAAATATTACCTGACAAACCCCATTTCCGGTGCCTGGGCGGGCTCCTATTTTGTCCACACCGATTCATGGGAGGCCGTGCCGGATCACCTCAAGACGCTGTTCCGGCTTTGCATTGACAGTTCGCATTATTACCGGCAACACTGGTACTGGTGGGGCGAAGCCCATTACCGCACCAAGGGCGGCAAACTGAAGCTTACCTCCATTCCCAAAGAAGAATGGAAGCAGGTGGAGGACGCAGCCCTCAAATTCTGGGACAAGATTGCAAAAAAGAGCCCCCGCAACGCCAAGGTGGTCAAAATACTCAAGGAATATGCCCAGACCATGAAAGCCGCCGGTCCTCCCTACCGGTACTAATGAATCTCTGGCCATAAGCGTTTAAATCGGCATCCAGGCAGCCTTCCCTGTCTTGGGAGCGGACCCGAACAGGGAAGGCCTGCCTTTGCAGGGCTCCGATTTAACCCGATGCGGAAGATTCCCCGGGCCATGCGCGGGGAATCTTCATTCTCAGCGTTTAAGTCAATTCAGGTAGAAAGTATTGGAGGAAAGGGGTTGACATGCCTAAAGCGATTAAAACCTTCGTACGATATGTTAACGCCGTGAACAAGGGAGTCGGCAAGTTTTCGATGTACATGGTTTTCGCCATGATGGGGGTTCTGCTGTTTGAATCCATATCGCGGACCATTTTTAACACACCCCACATATGGGTCGTGGAAGTCGCCCAGTTTCTGATGGCCGCCTATTACCTGCTGGGCGGCGGCTACTCCATGATCCTCAAGGGGCATGTGAGGATGGATCTGCTCTACGGCCGATGGTCGGCCAAAGGACAGGCGATCGCTGATCTGATCACCACCCCTTTCCTGATCTTTTACCTGGTGCTTCTCCTTTACGGCGGCCTTTCCGGCCTCCAATATGCGCTGGAATACGGGCAGAAAAATTACACCCCGTGGGCACCGCCGCTGGCACCCATCAAATTCATCATGGTCGTCGGCATCGCCCTGATGCTGCTGCAGACCATCGCCACGTTTTTCCAGGACTGGGCAAAGGCCAAAGGGGAGGAGATATAATATGAGCTATGAACTGATTGCCCTGCTGATTTTCACCTCGATGATGCTCATGCTTCTCACCGGACAGCGGGTCTTCGGTGCCATCGGCGGGGTCGCCACGCTTTTCGCCTTGCTTCTGTGGGGCAAGGGCGCCTCGGAAATGCCGTTTCACGCAAGCTTCGTGCTGCTCAACTGGTATCCGCTGTTGACCTTGCCGTTGTTCATTTACATGGGCTACATGTTTTCCGAGTCAGGAATTGCAAGCGACCTTTACAACATGTTCCATGTCTGGATGGGGCCGCTCAATGGGGGCCTAGCCATCGGCACCATCGGTCTGATGACCGCCGTGGCGGCAATGAACGGCCTGAGCGTGGCCGGCATGGCCATTGGCGCCAGCCTGGCCTTGCCGGAAATGATGAAACGCAAATATGACAAGGTGATGGTGACCGGCGTCATCCAGGCCGGCAGTTCCCTGGGCATCATGGTCCCTCCCAGCGTGGTCCTCGTGCTCTATGGGATGATTGCCCGGCAGCCGGTGGGCCAGCTCTGGCTGGCCGGCGTTTTCCCCGGCTTTCTGCTGGCTTTTCTGTTCGTCGCCTACATCGCGATTCGATGCAAACTCAGACCGGAGTTGGGACCGGCATTACCGCCGGAGGAGCGGCAGGTGGGCTGGGCGGAAAAATTGCGGCTGCTCAGGGCTGGAATAATTCCGCTGGTCATCATTTTTTCCATGACCGGGCTGTTTTTAATGGGTATCACCAGCCTGGTTGAATGTTCCGCAGCCGGTGCAGCGGCAACGACCCTTGCCGCCTGGGTCAACCGCCGCTTGAGCTGGAAGGTAATTGAAGATACCCTGCGCAACACCCTGAGTGTGAGCTGCATGTTCATGTGGGTCATCCTGGCGGCCCTGTGTTTTGGTGCCGTTTTCGACGGTCTCGGCGCTGTCCATGCCATCGAGCTTCTGTTTCTCGAAAAGTGGGGATTCGGACCGTGGGGCGTGCTCATCATGATGCAGATCACCTACATTCTGATGGGCATGTTTCTCGATGACACGGCCATGCTCATCATCGTGGCGCCTCTTTATGTCCCGCTGGTCATCAAGCTGGGGTTCAACCCGGTCTGGTACGGGGTTCTGTACACCATCACCTGCCAGATTGCCTACATGACCCCTCCCTTCGGTTACAACCTGTTTCTGATGAAGGCCATGGCGCCTCCGGAAATCACCCTGGCCGATATTTATCGCTCGATCATCCCCTTTGTACTGGTGATGATGGTGGGGCTGGCCATTGTGATTTTGTTTCCCCAGATCGCCCTGTGGCTGCCCGATCTATATTTCAGGAGATAAAATAAAATCCTCAGTAAGGATGTCAAAATGCAATTGCCCCCTGTTCAGATCAGAAAAATCCTGTACGCCACCGACCTGTCGCCAACCGCCGTGCATGCCTTTTCCTATGCCGTCAGTCTTGCCAATCGGTATGGCGCCGGCATTACGATTCTGCATGTGCTGACGGAATTTCCCGGTGAGCAATATATTGCGAATATGATCAGCGCCGAAACATGGGAGACGATCAAACAACAGCACTATTCCAAGGCCCGGCAGGAGCTGATCGGCAAAAAAAGGGCGCCGGACGCCTTAAAGGAGGTTCTCCAGGCATTTTCCGAGGAGACAAAGGCCGCCGCAAAAGACCAGGCCTTTGCCACCGATGAAATCCTGATTAAAACCGGAGCGCCGGCAGAAGTGATCGTGCAAACCGCCAAAGAGCAAAATTGTGACCTTATCGTCATGGGGACCCACGGCCAGGGCGTCATTGCTGAAGTGCTAATCGGCAGCACCGCCAAATGGGTGGTGCGGCATTCCACCATTCCGGTGCTGGTCGTTCGGCTGCCCTAGATGGCGTCAGCATAAAATAATGATGGTCCCGTAAAAGGTCATTTTCGAGCGACATCAACCCTTTTCGGAAAAAGAGCCGTGATTAGATATTCTTGCTTACTCCCCGTGTCCATTTGGGGCGCCAGGTTCACCGCCCGGAAAGGATCTTTTCGCGCAGCTGCCGGTAGCGCACCAGGGCGGCCATGGCCCGGGCCGCCCGCTGGGGAGCCGGCAGCACCACATGGCCGTGTTCCAGCAATGTCCGGACAAACAGATCATTATAATCCTGAAACGTGAAACCCACCAGCGGCTTGTGATGCTTGGCGACCAGATCGGCCAGGGCCCGGCATTGATCGGTAAAAAGCTTTTCAGTCAGCTGCGGGATCTGCTCCTCGGCAATTCCCATGGCCTGCATGGTGCGCCGGATGCTTTGCCGGGGTGCCAGAAAATACACCAACAGGCCATCCGCCCCCCTGGCGCCGAGCAGAATGTCGGGAATGGATGCAAAATAATCCAGCGGGTTTTTGGAAAATGTCAGATCCACCGGATTGTTCACACTGCCGGTGTTAGGCACCAGGGGGGCCAGCTTTTCCAGTGCCGCCGGAGAAATCGGAGGCAGCTCCAGACCGCAACGGCTGCAAGCATCGGCGGCCGCCGCACCGGGTCCCCCCGAATGGGTCTGAACAATCACCCGGTTGCCTTCAGGCTCAGGGCAGCTTCCCAGGGCCCAGCAGAAATCAAACAACTCGGTGATGCAATGGGCGCGAATCACTCCGCTTTGGCGGAACACGCCGTCATAAAGGGCGTCCGGGCCAGCCAGGGCCCCGGTATGTGAAAAACCGGCGCGGCGGCCCGCCTCGGAGCCGCCAGCATAATAGGCGACAATGGGCTTGTGCGGGACAATGGCCCGGGCCGTTTCGATAAAGGCCCTGCCCCGCCGGACGGTTTCCACGTACAGGCCGATCACCCGCGTATGGGGGCAGGCCGCCAGGTATTGCAGGCACTCGACGATATCCACCTGGGCCTCGTTGCCGACGCTGATGCCGGCGGAAAACCCCAGGCCAAAGCGCCGCAGATAGCCGAACATCTGGGTGATCAGGCTGCCGCTCTGGGACGCCAGGCCAATGAATCCCGGCTGGCCCTCAAACGGCAGAAATGTCATGTTGAACCGGTGGTGGGGATTGGCCACCCCCAGGCAGTTGGGCCCCAGAAAGCGGATGCCGTATTGATCGGCCACCGCCAGCAGCTGTTTTTCCAGTTCCACCCCCGACCCGCCGACTTCTTTGAATCCACCGGAAACCACGATGGCATGCTTGATGCCCTTGCGGCCGCATTCGTCCATTGTCCGGAGCACGACTTGGGTGGGCAGCACCATGACCGCCAGGTCGGGCACTTCGGGCAGATCCTGCACGCTGCGATAGGCCTCGAGGTCCAGCACCCGCTTTTCCCGGGGATGAATCGGATAGATTTGGCCCTCAAAGCCCAGATCTTTCAGCGAATTGAGCTGGTTGGTCCCCATGGCGGAATAGCGGTTGGAGGCGCCGAAAAAAGCGATGCTGCGCGGATTGATGATGCGGTACAGCGGGCTTTGTTCGATATTATTGATCATTTTGCTCCCCGCCGAAAACCACCAGGGCATCCACGGCCACCGCCCGCCCGTCAGCATCGATGATCATGGGGTTGATGTCGATTTCAGCCACCGCCGGATGGTCAAGGCCGATTTTGCCCAGCGCCAGCAGAGCACTGCAAATCGTTTCACGATCCGCCGGGGCCTGCCCCCGGAATTCATCCAGAATGGCACGGGAGCGCAGCTCCGCGAGCATATCCAGGGCCTCGATGCGATCGAAGGGCGCCACCCTGAACACGGTGTCGTTGATGATCTCGGTCATGATCCCGCCCAGGCCGAACATGACGCAGGGGCCAAACTGAGGATCCCGGCTCAATCCCAGGACCACCTCCCGCTGCCCGGCAATCATTTCCTGAACCAGAACCCCTTCAAGATCGAGGTCAACGGCTGCCGTCACCCGCTGATACGCCGCGCGCAGTTCGGAGGCATCCCGAATGCCCAGGGCGATGCCGGCGGCTTCGGTTTTGTGCATCAACTCCGGCGCACAGGCCTTGAGCACCACCGGATACCCCATGGCATCCGCCGCGGCAACGGCGTCATCCGGGCTGCCGACCAGTTTTTCGGCAGTCACCGGAATGCCGTAGGCACCCAGCAATTGTTTTGAACCATATTCGGACAGGGCCCGCTGCCCCCTGTCCAGAGCGTCTTTGATAAGCTTGGTGGGATCCATCATGTTTGGGTTCCTTTACACATCCGGATAAAGCCGATATTGTATAATTTTCTACAATAAACGCAGTTTTATTTTAGCCGCTCGTACAATGTTATCTCGTTGTCGTGAAAACGCGTCAACCGCCCCTCTTCTTCCAGGTAGCGCAAATGCGAAAGGGCCTCCCCGGTGGCAAACCATCGCTGGGCCACCGGGAACTGCTCCCAGGAATCATAGGCGATATCCCAGGTCATGCGCGCGGCCACCTGAAAGGCGCTCAGAGGGCCATCTTCCAACAGGGCCAGCACCTCGCTCAACCGGTTGCTGTGGTGCTGCTTTAATTCGTCAATGCGCGCCCGGTGATCCTCGATGAGCCGCCGGTGTCCGGGCAGGGTGAGCGCCACGGACAGGCGGTACACTTTGTCGAGACTGGCCAGGTAGAATTTCAACGGATTCTGATCATCCCCCCAGCATTGAATGTTGGGGGTGATATCGATCAGAATATGATCGCCGGCCACCAGGATTTTTTTGTCCGCTTCGTAAAGGCAGGTGTGTCCCATGGTGTGCCCGGGGGTTGCCACGCACCTGAAATGGTAATCGCCGATGTCGATCACATTTCCGTCTTCCAGCACCTTCAACTCCGGGATCCAGTCCGAACCGTACCGCGCCCCGGGATGTTTGCCCAGGGCAGCGCGCAACTCATCTTTGGGAAATCCGTTTTGACCGGCATAATTGATCATTTCATCGAATCCCTCCCAGGATTCGACAAGCTCTTTTTCCAGCCGGCTGAAAAAAACATCGCTGGACGGCGTGGCCAGCCGGCCGACAAGACCAAAATGATCGGCGTGCAGATGGGTGATGAAAAAATCTGTTCTGGCCAGGTCAATGCCGATTTTTTTTATCCCGGCCTGCATGGCATCGAAACATTGCGTGTGGTTCAGTCCGGTGTCGATGATCAGGTTGCGCTGGGCATCGCGGATCACATAGGAGTTCAGGTACTTGAGCGGGCTTTCCGGCAGCGGGATTTTGATCCGAAACAGGTTGGAAAATATCTCTTCGCACATGAAGGTGCCTTTCTAGTCTGTGCACTAGATTTTCTAGTGCAACGTTAAAAATCGCTGCGGAATGCGGCTGCCCCGCCAGGCGCCTAGCGCATAGTGCAGGGTGCATAACACACAGGGCCAAGCACAAAAAAAGCGGGGCCTATCCGCCAAGCATCCTGCAATAGATGATTTAACAGCGAAAGTCAACTGTGACGATCCCGTAAAAAACCATTTTTGAGCACCATCAACCCTTTTCGGAAAAAGAGCGGTGAAGGGTTACGTGTTGATATCGCAAAAATCAGACGTTCTCACTTCGCAGATCCAACGCAAAGCCAGCCATTGATTGTAGGCCAGGCTGCAATGAAATCGCGCTGGCAGTTCATCTGATTGTAGATATTTCTACAAGCTACCGCTGTTCGATGGGAACATAGGAGGTTTGTGGCGGTCCCGTGTAAATCTGGCGCGGGCGGCACAGCTTCCAGTTGGGATCGTCGATGCTTTCCTTCCACTGGGCAATCCAGCCCGGAAGCCGGCCGATGGCAAACATCACCGTGAACATGTTGGTGGGAATACCGATCGCCCGCAGCACGATGCCGCTGTAAAAATCAACGTTGGGATAAAGATTGTGCTCGATAAAATAATCATCCTTCAGGGCGATTTCTTCCAGTTCCTGGGCCACATCGAGCAGGGGGTCGGAAATTTTGAGTTTTTCCAGCAGCCGGTGGCAAACCTTTTTCATGATTTTCATGCGCGGGTCAAAGGTCTTGTAAACCCGGTGGCCGAAACCCATCAGCCGGAAGGGGTCATTTCTGTCCTTGGCCCTTTCAACCACTTGGGCCATGTTCTTGTTCTCGGCAATGTGACTGAGCATTTCGATGACCGCCTGGTTGGCGCCGCCATGCAGCGGGCCCCAAAGAGCGGCAATGCCGGCGGATATGGCGCTGTAAAGATTCACCCGGGCGCTGCCGACCACGCGCACAGCGGTGGTCGAGCAGTTCTGCTCATGGTCGGCATGCAAGATCCAGAAAACATTCAAGGCGGTGGTCACCACCTTGTCAATCCGGTAAGGTTTTACCGGCGAATCGAACATCATGTTCAAAAAATTATCGCAGTAGGATAGGTCAGGCCGCGGATAAACGACCTTGTGCCCCCGTGAAATTTTATAAGACATGGCGGCCATGGTCCGGATTTTGGACAGCAGGCGGGTGACGGTCAGATTGATTTCCTCTTCCAGGTTCTGGATTTCGGGATAAAAACTTCGCAGGGCATTGACCATGGCCGACAAAATTCCCATGGGGTGCGAAGAGCGGGGGAAATTCTCATAAAACGCCCGCATGTCTTCATGCACCAGGGAGTTGTCATTGAGCAGCACCGAAAAGCGCGTCAACTCTGATTGGGTGGGAAGCCTGCGGTTGATCAACAGGTACGAGGCTTCGATAAACGTGGAATGTTCGGCCAGCTGCTCCACCGGAATGCCCCGGTAGCGCAAAATTCCTTTTTCTCCATCCATGAAAGTAATGTCGCTGGTGCACGCCCCGGTGTTGGCATAGCCGGGATCCAGGGTGATCAATCCACTTTCCCGGCGCAGGGCTGAAATGTCAATGGCTTTTTCGCCCTCGGTGCCGGTAACCACGGGAAGCTTGTACTCCTTGTCGCCGTAAATGAGTTTTACAAATTCCGTCATCGTGCTTTTTCTCCGATCCGATTATTCACGGGCGGTTGCCCGGTTGAAAGCAAATTTTTATACGAATAGCAGACAAAGGTCAAGAATGCGTTGCAATATCATTGAATTTTGAGTAGGAATAAGCCGGCTGGCCACTGTCAACCTCATCATAATGGCGGCTGAAAAAGGAGACCTGCCATGTCATTCAAGGAAAACCTGCTAAAAAAAATCCAAATTGACCAGCTCACCCGCACCGTGCTGCAGTCCGTCGGGACAGCGGACAGCGGACTGAAAATCGACAGGGAGGCCATGCGCAGACTGCTGGAAATGAGCCCCTATGAATACCGCAAAGTGCGCGATCTGGATCTGTATGTTCGTGAAGGTGAGGGGCAAAAAGAAAAAATCCTGGTGCTCGACAACGAATTGCCGATTTACCTCACCACCGTGGACGATGTGGCCATGCGCAAAAGCCCATTCACCAGTGAAATGGTAAAAATTCGCAACATCATCAAAATCCTGAAAGACTCCGATGTCAAGGTCAGCATCAAACAGGACTCTGTTAAAACCATTCAAAAAGAGTGCATCGAGCAGCTGGACCTGTCCTACACCCCGGAGGATATCGAACAGATCGCCAAAGAAGGGGCCGCGGCCCTGGAAAACGGGTATGCCGAGGGCGTCAAGGAAAGCCTGTTGCTGTTTGCCGATCTGCTGGACTACCAACCGCCGCCCAAAGCTTTTGACATCCGCCACCATGAAATCTTCGGTTCCCTGACATCCGGACAAGCCGGTGAAATCCTCTATGGTCCGGCGGTCATCTACAGCCTGATCGACAACAGTTTGAAATTGATCGACGAGCCCATCAGCAATCTCGACAAGCCAAAACTGGAATTTTTTCAGCGCGTGGCAGCCGGAAAAGAAACGGCCTCCGTGGAAGGCGCCGAAGTCTTTGAGTATCTGAAAAGCAAGGTCAGTTGAAAATGTCCACGCCCAGAAGACTTTTTCATCATGTTGCAGGCGGTCAGCACGTGAGGTTCGGGTGCCAATTGCAAAAGCCGACAGGAAAGAAATACCGGGCATGGCCGACAAACTGAAAAAAGACCCGGCGGCCGTGGCAAACCTTTTGCGGCCGATTTTCCGGTCACCAACGCGGATTCCGATTTTCGGATTTGCCGCCCTGATTTTCATCGGCACGCTTTTGCTGATGATACCGGCGGCCACTACCATGGAGCAGTTCAAACCGGTGGATGCCCTGTTTACCGCCGTATCGGCCAGCTGCGTGACCGGCCTGGTGGTGGTCGATACGGGCAGTGCCTTCAGCACCTTCGGCAAAATCGTGATCCTGGTTCTGATCCAGGTGGGCGGGCTGGGCATCATGACCATGTCAACCCTGTTTTTGCTTCTCGGCGGCCGGCGGCTGAGCTTGACCGAGCAGGTGGTCATCCGGGATACGTTTACCATCGGCGGCGAGCGCAGTGTCGCCTTTTTAATCCGGCACGTGGTGATCTTCGCCCTGGTCCTTGAAGCCATCGGAACCGTGCTGCTGCTGCCCCGATTCATGGCGGAAAAAAACATTGCCGAAGCGTGTTTTTTCGCGCTCTTTCATGCCGTCAGCGCTTTTTGCAATGCCGGGTTTTCTTTTTTCGCCCAAAGCTTCAGTGCCTACCGGGAAGATTGGCTGTTCAACCTGGTGATCTGCCTGCTGGTGATCACCGGCGGTCTCGGCTTTCTGGTGCTCTCCGAGCTCAAACAGCATTTTCCGTTCACCCGCCGCACCTGGGGCCGCCTGAGCCTGCATGCCAGGCTGGTGCTGTCGGTCACCCTGGGACTGCTGCTTTCCGGCACCGTGCTGGTGATCCTGCTGGAATGGGACAACACCCTGGCACCGCTTTCGGTGCCGGGAAGGCTGCTGGCGGCATTTTTCCAGTCGGTCACCACCCGCACCGCCGGGTTCAACACCCTGCCCATCGGCCAGATGGCCAATGCGACCCTGTTCGGATTTATCATGTTCATGTTTATCGGCGCTTCTCCAGGTTCATGCGGCGGCGGCGTCAAAACCACCACCTTCGCCAGCCTGGTTGTGCTCGGTCTTTCCCGGATGCGCGGACGCCAGCGCCCCCAGGTTTTTCAACGCACGATTTCCGAGGGCAGCATCGGGCGAGCCATGAGCGTGGTATTGATCAGCTTCATGGTGATCGGACTGGCCACCATGGTCATCCTGATGACCGAGCTGGGAGAGACGCCGCATCCCGCAAGCCGGGGAAAGTTCCTGGAGCTGTTCTTCGAAGTCGTCAGTGCCTTCGGTACGGTGGGACTGTCCACGGGGGTGACCGCCGGGCTGAGCACGGCCGGCAAGCTGATCATGGCGGCGGTGATGTTCGTGGGACGCCTGGGGCCGCTGGTGGTGGCCATGGCGATCAGCCGCCGTACAGCGCCCCGTTATTACTATGCCGAAGAGGCAATCATGAGCGGATGAGGTGAAAAATGAAACAATATGCGGTTATCGGAATCGGACACTTCGGCCATTACCTGGCCGCCCACCTTTACAAAAAAGGCCACGATGTGCTGGCCATCGATCGCATTGCGGCCCGCATCCAGGAAATCAAGGACCAGGTCACCCAGGCGGTGGTCGCCGACGCCACGGATCGCAAGGCCATGGAGTCGCTGGAGTTAAAAAAGATGGACGCCGTGGTGGTGTGCACCGCTTCGGATCTGAGCCGATCGATCCTTGTCACGCTGAACATGAAAGACATCGGGGTGGCCAATGTTTACGCCAAGGCCATCAGCGAGGCCCATTTGCGGGTGCTGATCAAAATCGGCGCCACCGAGGTGTTTTTTCCCGAGAGGGACAACGCCATCTCCCTGGCCGAGCGCCTGCACAATCCGAACATGCTCGATTACCTGCCGTTTCTGGAAGGCTACAGCATCATCCAGCTGGCCCCGCCCAAGGACTTTGTGGGCAAATCCCTGCGCGAGCTGGATCTCATCAACCGCTTCGGCATCCAGGTGGTGGCCGTCAAGGAGGTGATTCCCGATAAGCTCAACCTGATTCCCACCGCCCATTTCAAACTGAAGGACAGCGACATCATGATCCTGCTGGGACCCAACGAAACCCTGGACAAACTCCGTGAACAGGAGCCCTGAATAAATTAAGGATCCGATGGAAAAAATCGTCAACCGGTATCCCTTTATTTTCATTGTTTTGCTGTGGCTGCTTTTCGTGGTGCTGCCCATCGGCAACCGCGGCCTGTGGGCGCCGGATGAGCCGCGCTACCTGCAGGTCGCCTGGGAGATGTCCCGCAGCGGATCCTACCTGGTGCCTTTCATGAACGGCGAGATCTACGCCGAAAAACCGCCGCTTTTTTTCTGGCTGACGATTTTGGCTTCCAAAATCTTCGCCTTTGAAACGGCCAGCCGCTGGGTGTCGGCTTTTGCCAGCCTGGGCATCCTGCTGCTGACCTATCTTCTGGGGGCGATGGGCGGCGACAAAAAAATCGGCCTGACCGCAGCGCTGATCCTGATGACCACCAGCCTTTTCACCCTTTTGATGACCACCGGCAACATCGACACCACCCTGACATTTTTTACCACCGCCAGCCTGTTCTTTTTTTTTAAATGGGACGTGCAGCAAAAAGAAAAATTTCTGGTCCTGGCCTACAGCGCCTGCGGGGTCGGCATCCTGGCCAAGGGGCCGGTGGCATTGATTGTTCCCTGGCTGACCTTCGTCATCTGGGAGATCTTCAAACATCGGCGACATGAAAAAGCGTCGTTTGCCCACCTGGCCTGGGGCCCGGCCATCGCCCTGGCCATCGCCGCGCTGTGGGTCATTCCGGCCTGCATCACCGGCGGTGAGGAATATGCCCGCACCATCTTGTTGCGGCAGCAATTCGGCCGCGCCGTCAAAACCGCGCCCCACAGCCGACCGTTTTTCTATTATTTGCTGAATTTTCCGCCCAACGCCATGCCCTGGTTCATCGTGCTGATCGGCGCAGTGCCGGTGATCAAAAAAGCCTGGCGGGACCGACAGCGGGAATTGCTGCTTTTCGCGTTGTGGGCCTGTGCGACCTTCGTGTTTTTTTCTCTCCCGTCGGGCAAGCGCGAGCGCTACCTGCTGCCGCTTTACCCGGCATTCAGCATCATCATTGCCCACGTTGTCACCTTGTGGACCGCTCGTGGGGACACCACCCTGTGGCTGCGCATCTGTGCTGTCCTGGCCCTGGCAAGCCTTGGCCTGTTGCTGGCCTTCCCGCTGGTGGCCCCTTTGCTGACGGGCAAATTCCCGGTGCTGGCCATCTTTCCATTGGCCATCTCGGACGGGCGCCTGTGGGGAGTATACGGCCTGGGGATGCTGGCCGCCGGCATCATCCGCCAGGCGTTTCAGCAGTTGAACGCCGGGCAGCACCGGGCGGCCTGCAACCTGATCGCCGTGAGTCTGCTGTTGGGTTTCGCAATGCTGCAGCTGTACTACATGCCCCACATCGACCGGGTAAAATCCGCCCGGCACGCCAGCCAGACCATCCGGTCCATCCTGCCGGCCGGGGGATCCATCGCTTTTTACGGCCGGCGATTTGACAACGGGTGGAATTTCTACCTGCAGCGGGCAATAATCCCCGTGGTCACCGATGAGCAGATCAAGCAGCACCCGCTGCGCTATGACCTGATCATTCTGCGCCAAAAGCACCTGCCGCGGCTGGAAAAAGTCATGCCGCTGACCCATTATAAAATCGCGGCCGTTGAGCCGGTGGGCAGCAAAAAATTCGTGCTGCTGAAATTGAGGTCCCCCTGATTTCAGGATTATTGCTTGCAAGTTTTCTTGAACCTAACTATTATTTATACGTGAAGCTGAAGAAAAATACTCGATCATATGGAGCGTTCGTATGAAATACAAAATCGTCCTTGAAAAAACAGATGAAGGGTACAGTGTTCATTGTCCCGGGCTCCCCGGATGCTGGTCTCAGGGCCAAACTGAAATTGAAGCTATTGAAAACATTCAAGATGCGATCCAGGAATATTTAGCCGCCATCAACGAATCCATTAAAGATGACGATGTGCGTGAAGTTGAGGTAGCGATTTAAACATGCCGAAAATCCCGGGAGTCAATCATCTCCAGGCAGTTCGCGCGCTGGAAAAAGCCGGTTTTGAAATCGCCCGTCAAGGGAAAAAGCACATTGTCATGTCCGATGGTACCAGATTCCTCACCATTCCACGCAACAACCCCATTAATGCCTTCACCATGGGCGGAATCGTAAAGGATGCCGGCCTCACCGTTGAAAAATTTCGCAAACTTCTATAATTACTACCTACGCCGGTTAAAATCGGCAAAAAGTGAGTTCCTATCAATCAGCCCGGTGACGGCTTGGGCCCACCGGCCGGGGAAATTCGCTCCCGTCGGTAATTCTCTGGTATTGAGTAATGTCTTTTGGCTGATATTTCCCTTGACATGACCCGGCCATCTCCCCTATACATGTGGCAGCGCAATTTCTTCCTTAAGAAAATAAATTGAATTCATTGCAAGACGTCCGAATAATGGCCAAAACCTGCAGCACAACATCGGCAAGGGCCTCTGTGTTTTCATACTGAATACCGTTTAGCCCTATCGGAACCATTAACAACCAAAATAAGGAGGAAGGATTATGAGGAAATTAGGGTTTCTTTTCGTCTGTGTATTGGTGTCCGTATTCTTCCTGGCCGGATATGCGGCGGCCAAGCAGCGGGTGGTGATTTACACCTCGCTGGAAAACGAGGAAATCGTGGAATACCTCAAAGTGGCCAAACAGGAATTGCCCGATTTGGACATCCAGGCCATCCGACTGTCCACCGGGGAGCTGGGAGCCCGCATGCTGGCTGAAAAGGACAATCCCCAGGCCGATTGCATCTGGGGCTGGGCGGTGACCAACATGGCGGGGTTTGTTCCCCGGGGCATGATAGTGCCGTACAAAGCCAAAAACTGGGACAAGATCGCCGACAATTTCAAAGACCCCAATGGCTACTGGGTGGCCATCGATCTGTACGCGGCGGCCTTCGTGGGCAACACCAAAGTCCTTGCCAAAGACAACCTGCCCATGGCCAAAAGCTGGCATGATCTTCTCAACCCGGGCTACAAGGGCAAGCTGATCATGCCCAACCCGGCCAGCTCCGGCACCGGCTTTTTGCAGGTGGCCAGCCTGCTGGAAATGATGGATCCCAACTATAAGAACAAACCCATCGAAAAAAACGATGCCTGGGCCTTTCTCAAAAAACTGGACAAGAACATGGGCCAGTACATCAAAAGCGGCTCCAAACCGGCCAAGCTGACCGCCGCCGGTGAATATGCCATCGGCTGTTCGTTTGCCTTCGTTTACTCCTCGCTGAAAAAGAAGGGCTTTCCGGTGGAACTGGCCATGCCCGCCGAAGGAGCCGGGTTCGAACTCGAGGCCAATGCGTTGCTCAAGGGGGCCAAGCATCCGGCGGCCGCCAAGAAATTCCTGGACTGGGCCATCAGCAAAAACGCCATGCAGCAATACGCCAAGTTCAAGCTGGGGGTCACCTATCCGGGCGTTCCGGGACCCAAGGATCTGCCGGCCCTGTCGACCATCAAACTGGCGCCCATGGATTTTCCCTGGCAGGCCAAAAACCGCGCCAAAATCCTCGAAGTCTGGCAGGATCTTTTCCTGAGATAACGCAATTAACCGTCCGCCTGGCACACACCCCGCCATGAACCGATTACCATGGATTCATGGCGGGGCGACCGTTTTTTTAAGCCGGCAAAAAATTCCGGTTTGACAGGAACCGTTTATGGAAACCACGTCCAAGCAGCTTGTTTTAGAAAACATCACCAAACATTTCGGATCGCTGGTGGCGGTCAGCAATGTCAACCTGGTCATCGAACCGGGCGAATTTGTCTGTTTTCTGGGCCCCAGCGGGTGCGGCAAAACCACCCTGCTGCGCATCATTACCGGATTTGAGCAGGTCACATCGGGGAGCTTGACCTATGACGGCCGGCTGATCAACGATGTCATCCCCCAGAAAAGAGAGTTTGGCATCGTCTTTCAATCCTATGCCCTGTTTCCGAACATGACAGTGCACCAGAACGTCGCTTTCGGTTTGAAAATGCGCCGCATGCCGACCACACTCATCAATGAGCGGGTGGCGGAAATGCTGCAACTGGTGGGCCTGACCGAATGGGCCCATCACTACCCCGCCCAACTCAGCGGCGGGCAGCAGCAGCGGGTGGCCCTGGGCCGCGCCATCGCCATCAAACCCAACGTACTGCTGCTCGATGAGCCGTTGAGCGCCCTGGATGCCAAAATCCGCATCCGCCTGCGCACCGTCATCAAGAAACTCCAGGAAGACCTTGGCATCACCATGATCTACGTCACCCACGACCAGGAAGAAGCCCTGGCGCTGGCCGACCGGGTGGCCGTGATGCGCGAAGGTGAAATCCGGCAGATCGGCACCCCCTGGGAGATATACAAGGAACCGAAAACCAGCTATATCGCCGAATTCGTCGGCACTTCCAATTTCATTGCCGGCACGAAGAAAAACGGCCGGGTGCGTTTCGGGCCCCATGAATTTGCGGTATCCGGCCTGGACCGGGTGTCCAGCGACACGGTTTACCTGGCGATCCGTCCCGAAAACATCGAAGTGGTGGATTTGACCATCCCGGCGGAGAAGTGCGCAGACTCGAACATTGTTGACGTTGAAGTCGAGGTGATCAACTTTCTGGGGGCCATCGTGCGCGTCACCTTTATCCTCGAAGGCGAAGAAATGCTGCTGGACCTTCCCGGAAAAGAATACCAGCGGCTGAATCTGAAACGCCATGACCGTCTCCGGTTGTATTTTCCGCCGGAAGAATTTTACGTCTACTCGCAAATGTTTAAAAAACTGATCTAGACGCCGGCTGACAGCTGCCGCTGCAGTGCCGGCCGAACCTTTTGGCAATCAAATTAAAGTGATCCAATGAACACACCCTCGCAGACCACCACCGCCGAAGAAGCATACCAGATTTCCTCCCTGCGGATGGAAGTCGACAAGTTCATCGTGCCGGCGGTCACCATATTTATCATCGCGCTGCTGTGTTTTTTCATGCTGCTGCCCATCTCGGCGATCCTCAAACTGAGCTTTTTCAAGGGCGGCGAGCTTGCCTGGGCCAATTTTACCCTGGCCAATTTTCACAAATATTTTACCACCTCCTATACTTTAAACGCCCTGTGGCACAGTCTGTACGTGTCGGCTGTGACCACCATCATCGTGACCGTGGTGGTGTTCTTTTTCGCCTATGCCATGACCCGGACCACCATCGCCGGCAAGACTTTTTTCAGAAACATCATCATGATGCCGCTGGTGGCCCCCTCCATCGTCCAGGCCCTGGCCCTGATCTATCTTTTCGGCCGCAACGGGCTGATCACGGCCCATCTGCTGCAGACCGACTGGAACATTTACGGGTCCACGGGGATTATCGTCTCGGAAGTGCTTTACTGCCTGCCCCATGCCTTCGTGATTTTATACACTACCCTTTCCGCGGTGGATATCCGCCTGGACGAGGCGGCCGAGAGCCTGGGGGCATCGCCGTTTAAAATATTTACGCGCATTACCATACCTTCGGCCAAATACGGCATTTTCAGCGCCGCGGCCCTGACGTTTAACCTGACCATCACCGACTTCGGCAACCCGGTGGTCATCGGCGCCAACTACAACGTGCTGGCCACCGAAATTTATGCCCAGGTCACCAACCTGTACCGTTTTGACCTGGGGGCGACCATCAGCATCATTTTGCTGGTTCCCTCGCTGATGGCCTTCATGCTGAACTACTACATCTCCCGCAAGACCTTTGCCATGATCAGCGGTGCGGCCCGTCCCATTATCCCGCCGTCGCGGCGGTTTAAAAAGACGCTTTTTGCGGGCTACTGCAGCCTGGTGGCCTTTTCGATTATTATCATATTTGCAACGGTGGTCATCGGCTCGTTTGTCAAGATATGGCCCTACGACTGGTCACTGACCCTGGACCATTACAGCTTCCCGTCCATCGCCGGCTATTCGGCCCTGTGGACCAGTGTGTGGGTATCGCTGGTGGTGGGCATCAGCGGCGCCTTTCTCACCCTGGTGGCCTCCTATGTCATGGAGTCGCGCAAGCCGTTTTTCAAGCAGGGATTGTACCTGCTGTCGGTCATGCCGGCGGCGATTCCCGGGCTGGTGATGGGGCTGGGCTATATCCTGGCCTTCAACAAGCCGATTTACTTTTTTTTCGGCACGCCCTGGATCATCGTCATCAATATCGTCATCTGCAATTTCACTCTGGGAATTTTGTCGAGCATCTCCAACCTGCGCAACATCGACCCGTCCATCGAGGAGGCTTCCATCAGCCTGGGCGGCGACACCCTGCGCACCTTTTTTCAAATCATCTTTCCCCTGTCGCGGGTGGCTTTTTTCCAGAATTTCGTCTATTTTTTCATGCGCTCCATGACCACCATCAGTGCCGTGATCTTTCTGGTCTCGGCCACGGTGCACCTGGCGGCCATCGAAATCATCATGCTGGACAATGACGGCTGGACCGCCAGCGCCAATGCCATGTGCACCTGCATTATCGTAATCGTGTTTTTGATGCTGGGGATATTGAAGGTCGTGGCCAAAAAAACCGGCCAGAGGCCGGCAGGCATGGTGGCGGATATATAAAAAAGGGGACAGGGCACAGGGTACAAGGTGCAGGGAGGCGCTGCGCGCCAGATACAGGGTGCAAGGATGCAAGTATTCAGGAGCGCCGCGGTGGGCCTTAGAACGGGGTCAGGCTTTCAAAACCGGTTTCGGTGACCGCCACGGTCTGCTCGAACTGGGCCGACAGGGAGCCGTCCCGGGTGACCGCAGTCCAATTATCCTCCAGGATCTTCAGCTCCTTTTTGCCGAGATTGATCATGGGTTCAATGGTAAACACCATGCCGGCCACCAGGGAAATCCCGCTGCCGCGCTGACCGAAGTGCGGCACCTGGGGCGCTTCATGAAATTCAAATCCCACCCCGTGGCCCACAAATTCGCGCACCACCGAGCACCCCTGAGCCTCGGCATAGGTTTGAATTGCCCAGCCAATATCGCCGACGGTGTTGCCGGGTTTGACCATCGCCATGCCTCTTCTAAGGCATTCCCGGGCGATGGCGACGATTTTAACAGCATCCGGGGCAGCCGTGCCGATTAAAAAGGTCTTGCTGGCATCGGCATAATAGCCGCTTAATATCGAAGTGATGTCGACGTTGACAATATCACCGTCCTCGATCACCCGGGGGCCGGGAATCCCGTGGCAGATGACCTCGTTGATGGACACACACACACTTTTGGGAAAACCGCGATAATTCAACGGGGCCGGGACAGCCCCGTTTTTGATCGTAAATTCATGCACCCAGATGTTGATGTCTTCGGTGGTGATGCCGCGCTTGATCCTGGATTCCACCAGGTCGAGGGTGTCCAGCACCAGGCGCCCGGCCCGGCGGATGCCCGCAAGGTCCTGATCCTTTTTCAGCCGGATGCCGTATTTGGCGGCATACTGCGCCGCAATATCCGGTTCTGCCGGTCCATTTTTGCCCAGGCAGCATTTTTTGTATTTCAGCCCGCTGCCGCACGGGCAGGGCTCATTGCGGCCGACTTTTGCCGTATTGGTTTTCAGTTTCATCCTTATTTTATCCTTGCCGGAAGCCTCTCGTTCGGACTGCAAAACAGAGGCAATAAAAAAGCATCTCGTCTCAACGGGACAAAATGCTGTCTGCCGGTTGATTGTCGCAGGATAATATATTTTTTTTGTAATTTCAACACACAAAAGGAAATGACAGCGGCATGCAATTGGGCTTGATCAACTGTGGTGAACATGGTATCTATTTGAAATCAGCTCAAATTTATATCTGCTGCAGAGGAACCGGCCATGGAATTCAGAATTTTAAAACGTAAGCTGGGGATCGAAAAGCAGGTGGACGCGTTTCTGGACGAGGTCAGCGAGTCCGGGCTGCTTTTCAAAAATGGCGTCGATGACTATCTCAACGGCAACGCGTCGGCTTTTGAAGAAAAAATCGAACACATTTACGAAACCGAGCACAGGGGCGATGACCTGCGCCGCTTGCTGGAGGAACAGTTGTACACCCAGACGCTGATCCCCGAATCCCGGGGGGATGTGCTGGAGCTGCTGGAAAACCTGGATGCCCTGCTGGACCGCTTCAAGGGTGCGCTTTTTCGCTTTGACATCGAACGACCCGAAATCTTCCCCGAGTTTCACACCGAATTTAAAACCCTGGTCCACTGCGTGGTGGAGTCCGTGGAGGCCATCGTGCGCTCCTCGCGTGCGTTCTTCAAAGAGATTGCCACGGTGGCCGATCACATGCACAAGGTTTCCTACTGGGAGACCGAGTCCGACAAAGCGTCCACCCGTCTGCAGCGGGCCATCTTCCGCAAGGAAGATCTGCCCCTGGCCCAGAAAATCCAACTGCGCGATTTCGTCCGCCACGTGGACAAAATCGCCGACCGCGCCGAGGATGTTTCAGACATGCTCAGCATTTACGTCATCAAACGCTCACTTTAGGAAAACGGGATGTTTGCGTTTTTTTTATCCAGCGGGTTGTTCCTGGGATGGTCCCTGGGGGCCAACGATGCCTCCAACGTATTCGGAACAGCCGTCGGCACCAAGATGATCCGCTTCCGCACGGCCGCCACCTACTGCAGCATCTTTATCATCCTGGGATCGGTCATCAGCGGGGCCGGCGCCTCCCACACCCTGGGAAAACTCGGTGCGGTCAACGCCACTGCCGGCGCTTTCATCGTTGCCCTGGCCGCCGGTGCCAGTGTCTACCTGATGACCCGCCTGCGCTATCCCGTCTCCACTTCCCAGGCCATCGTGGGAGCCATTATCGGCTGGAACATCTTTTCCGGATCCCTGACCGACACCGGCTCGCTGAGCAAAATCGTCCTGACCTGGGTGGCCTGCCCGGTTCTGGCAGCCCTGATCGCCATCGTGCTTTACAAACTGCTGTCATCCTGTATCCTGGCCTGCAATATTCACATGTTCAAGCTGGATGCAATGACCCGCTATGGATTGTTGATCGTCGGCGCCCTGGGCTCCTATTCGCTGGGGGCCAACAACATCGCCAACGTGATGGGGGTGTTCGTTCCGGTATCACCTTTTTCAGACATTTCGATTTTCGGACTGTTCCGCCTGTCATCGGCCCAGCAGTTGTTTTTCGTGGGGGGTGTGGCCATTGCCGTAGGGGTGTTTACCTATTCACAGCGCGTGATGGAAACCGTGGGCGAGGGTATTTTGAACCTGTCGCCGGTGGCGGCTTTCGTGGTGGTCGCCGCCCACTCCATTGTGCTGTTTTTGTTCGCCTCCCAGAACCTGGAAAGCTTTCTGGCCGCCCACGGGCTGCCCACCCTCCCCCTGGTGCCGGTTTCCAGCTCCCAGGCCATCGTGGGCGCGGTCATCGGTGTGGGTCTGCTAAAAGGCGGCCGGGGCATTCGCTGGCGCACCCTGGGCAGCATCACCAGCAGCTGGGTGGTCACACCGGTTATCGCCGGGTTGGTCAGCCTGGTCTCGCTTTTTTTCCTGCAAAACGTCTTCGAACAGAAAACCTACCGGCCGGTTTCCTATCAGCTCACCCCGGCGGCCCTGACTCGCATCGAACAGGCCGGCATCAGCAAAGAAAAACTGGCCGCATTGGTCGGAAAAAAATTCGCCAATGCCGTCGTGTTTGACCACGCCCTGGAAAAGGCCGGCCTGAAACCGGAACAGCGCGCCTTTATCCGCAAAGCGGCGAAAATTGATGCCATCGTGGTGTCACCGGCAGCGGTTGACAAAATTGACCCCCACTGGTTTTCGACCGAACAGCTAAACAGTCTCAAAAACCTCCAGGGCCGGACCTTTATCCATGAATGGCAGCTGGCCGAGGCCCTGGCCCGGCAGTCCGATCAGTGGCGATTTTCACCCGACGGCAGGCAGCACAACCAGGACCTGGAGCATAAACTCGCCTATCTCTATCGGCTGCTGCGCATCGGCGATGCCCATGCGCCTCCGAAAGTCGGCGGATAGACGGCGGCTCATTTGAAAACGGGCGAAAAAATGCGACTTTTTGCGGGTTCTTCAAGATTCGGGGGTTTTGTCAGGCCAGGGGCATAATTTAACAAGGGGACACCGAAAGCATTGCGGCTTGCGGGCGCTGCAAATTTCGCGGCCGAAATAAATCAGGTGCAGGCAGAAAGCGTGCCACGCACGTCGCGGCACAATTTCCATTAAGTCGAATTCGATTTTGACCGGATCCTTGTGGGCGGTCAGGCCGAGGCGGCCGGAAATACGGGCCACGTGGGTGTCCACCACAATGCCCGGAATACCGAAAGCCGCTCCCAGCACCACGTTGGCCGTTTTGCGGCCGACTCCGGGCAGTTTGACCAGTTCTTCCAGCCTGGCCGGCACCCGGCCGCCATGGGCCTGCAGTATGGCCCGGCTGCAGTTTTTGATGTTGCGGGCCTTGTTGTGGTAAAAGCCGGTGGAGCGGATAAAGCCTTCGATGGTTTTCAGCGGGGCTTTTGCAAAATCCGCCGGTGTCTTCAGGTGATCGAATAGCACCTTTGTGACCCGGTTGACCTGTTTGTCGGTGCACTGGGCGGAAAGAATGGTGGCCACCAGCAGCTGAAACGGAGTGGCATAAAAAAGCTGGGTTTTGACCCCGGGATAGCGTTGGCGCAAAATTTTGCGAATCTTGTCGGTCCGGTTTTTCAGTTGCATGCTGCTGTCTGCCATCAATGGCAAGGGGTTGATGAAGAGTTAGCGAAGGATTAAATCTTATTGAAGGTGTGATTTGGCCGGGGCATGATATTTTCTTACAACCGGTATAGATCCAAGCCTATGCTGCGTGTCCCTTGTTTGGGATGACACGCAGTTATCTGCTAACTTCCATCAGTCCCGTGCAAGTCACCCCAAACAAGGGGCACTGCGAAAATTAAGGAGCAGTTGAGTATCATACCGATTTGCAGAAAACACCATGCCCCGGCCAAATCACGTCGATTTTTATAGGTTCCGTTGCATTGGGCATGCATCTATGTAAAAATTAAGTTTGAAGTTTGAGGCGGTATTCAGGCGAATGATATAAATCGTAATGCTCTTCACGGTCAAGTTTTATTAATCTCAATGGATAAAAACTTAGCAATCATGAATTCTACCCCACGAAAAATAAGCGCCCTGGGGCTTTGCTCCGGCGGGCTCGACAGCATGCTGGCGGGTCTGGTGTTGCGCGAGCAGGGCATCGATGTGCACTGGGTCACTTTTGAAACCCCGTTTTTTAACGCCGTCAAGGCCCGCAAGGCATCGGAGAGGACCGGCATTCCCTTGATGGTCAAATCCATCTTCGATGTTTACCTGCAAATGCTGCGCAATCCTCCTGCCGGTTACGGCAAGTACATGAACCCCTGCCGGGACTGCCACGCGTTGATGTTCAAACTGGCCGGTGAGATTATGAACGAGCAGGGGTTCGACTTTCTTTTCAGCGGCGAAGTGATCGGTCAGCGGCCGTTGTCCCAGAACAAGAGTGCTTTGCGCTACGTGGAAAAGCATTCCGGGTTTGACGGTTACATCCTGCGTCCGTTGAGCGCCAAAATCCTGCCGGAGACCCTCCCGGAAAAAAAAGGCTGGGTCAACCGTGAACGGCTGCTGGACATCGAAGGCCGGTCGCGCAAGCGACAGATGCAGCTGGCGCAACAGTTCGGAATCACGGACTATCCTTCGCCGGCCGGCGGCTGTCTGCTCACCGACAGGGGTTTTTCCACCCGCCTGCAGGATCTGTTCGCCCACCAGAAAAAGTGCACCGAAGCCGAGCTGCACCTTCTCAAATACGGCCGGCATTTCCGCCTGAACCCCGAGGCCAAGCTGATTGTCGGCCGCACCCGGCGCGACAACGAGCAAATCCTCAAATACCACAATCCGGCCACCGACACCGTCATCGATGTCAAGGATTATCCCGGCCCCACGGCCCTGATCCCCCGCGGTGGCCCGGACAGTTCAATTCTGCTGGGCGCTTCGATCTGCACCGGCTACAGCAAGGCCCCCAAGTTGTCTCCCGTGGATGTGGTCATCAAAACCGGAAAAAAGAAGAAAGTGATCCAGGTGATCGCCATCCAGCCCGACGATGTGCGCAAGCTGATGATCACATGATGCCGTTGCGCTTATTGCCCGATACTGCGCGCACGCAGCTGCCCGCAGGCCGCCGAAATATCCTCTCCCTTGCTGCGGCGGATGATCACCGTGTAATTTTTGGCGAACAAAACATCATAAAAGGCCTGGATCACGGCTTCTGCCGGACGCTGAAAATCACAGCCCTCATGGGTGTTAAAGGGAATCAGGTTGATTTTGCAGCGGATGGGCTGCAGCAGTTTTGCCAGGCGCCGGGCGTCAGCCTCAGAATCATTGACGCCCGCTATCAGAATGTATTCGAAAGTGATCCGCCGGCCGGCCGCCAGCGGAAAACGCCGGCAGGCCGCCAGCAGTTCCTCCAGCGGATATTTGCGGTTGATGGGCATCAGCCGGATGCGGGTTTCATTGTCGGTGGCATTCAGCGATACGGCCAGGTTGACCCGGCTGTCATGGCCCAGATCGGCCATGCGGGGCACCAGCCCGGCCGTGGAGACCGTCACCCGACGGCCGGAAAATCGAAGCCCGCAGTCATTGTCGGTGATCACGCCCAAAGCGCTGATGAGATTGTGATAGTTGGCCAGGGGCTCCCCCATGCCCATGAAGACAATGTTGCGCAGCCGCACGGGATCATCGAGCTGATGCTGAATGTCGCGCACCTGGGCGATAATCTCGCCGCGGGTCAGGTTGCGCTCAAAACCGCCGGCGGCCGTCAGGCAGAACCGGCAGTCCAGGGCGCAGCCCACCTGGCTGGACACGCACAGGGTCTGATGGTCCCTTTCGGGGATCAGCACACTTTCAATGTGCCGGCCGTCGCGAAGTTTGAAAAGAAACTTGAGGGATCCGTCCCGCGAAGTTTCAATCTTCTCCACCTGCAGACGCCCGACCGTGAAATGTTGCGCCAGCAGGGCCCGGATATCCCTGGCCAGATCGGTCATGGCCTCAAAATCGTCAGTCTGGCGCAAATAGACCCACTTTAGAATCTGATCGGCCCGGTAGGCGGCAATATCCCGCCCGGCCAGCCAATTCACCAGCTGCTCGCGGGTCATCTCCAGCAGATCGATTTTTCCATGTTTTTTCATAAAAATACCTGCCCAATGCAACAAGGACCCTCAAAACGTTCGTGACCTGACCGGTGGATGGTGTTTTCTGCAAATCGGTATGCCACTCAGCGGCTCCTTAATTTCCGCAGTGTCCCTTGTTTGGGGTGACTTGCACGGAACTGATTGAATTTAGCACATAATCGCGTGTCATCCCAAACAAGGGACACGCAGCATAGGCTTGGATTCATACCGGTTGGAAGAAAATATCATGCACCGGGCAAGTCATGCCTTTGATTGAGTTCATGCCCTGCAAGGGTTAATAATTTGCTTGACATACCATCATTGAGATTATATTTTCAAGAATTTATGACATCGGAATGAAAGATCATGTTCGAAAGCCTCAGCGACAAACTGGACGCCGTCTTTAAAAAGCTTAAGGGGCACGGCAAGCTGACGGAAAAAAACATCGACCAGGGCCTGAAGGAGGTTCGCATGGCCCTGCTGGAGGCTGATGTCCATTTTCGCGTGGCCAAGAATTTCATTGCGGATGTCCGGCAACGGGCTCTAGGCCAGGAGGTGCTGGCAAGTTTAACCCCTGCCCAACAGGTGATCAAGATTGTCAACGAAGAGCTGACCGCCCTGATGGGTTCCCGGCATGAGGAGTTGAACCTGTCCGGTCCCCAGCCGGTTTCCATCATGCTCGTCGGTCTGCAGGGATCGGGCAAAACCACCACGGCCGGCAAACTGTCGGTCTTGCTGCGCAAAAAAGGGAAAAAACCCTTTCTGGTACCGGCGGACGTATACCGGCCGGCGGCCATCGAGCAGCTGAAAAAACTCGGTGAGCAGCTCGATGTCCCGGTGTTTTCCTCCAGTGTGGATATGGACCCGGTCCAAATCTGCCGGGAAGCCACCGCCCTGGCCCACCGCCAGGGCTGTGACACCCTGCTGCTGGACACCGCCGGGCGGTTGCATGTTGACGAAGAGTTGATGGATGAACTGCGGCGCATTAAAGAGGCCGTAAAACCGGCAGACATCCTGCTGGTTGCCGATGCCATGACCGGCCAGGACGCGGTCAACATTGCCGGAACATTCGATGAAACCCTGGACATCGGCGGTGTGATCCTGACCAAAATGGACGGAGATGCCCGCGGCGGCGCGGCGCTTTCCATCAAGGCGGTCACCGGCAAGCCCATCAAGTTCATCGGGGTGGGGGAAAAATTAAGCCAGCTAGAGCCCTTTCATCCGGATCGGCTGGCCTCGAGCATCCTGGGCATGGGGGACGTGCTCACGCTGATCGAAAAAGCCCAGGAAACCATCGATGAGAAAAAGGCCGTCGAACTCGAAAAGAAACTGCGCAAAAACCAGTTTACCCTGGAAGATTTTCGCGACCAGATGGTCCAGATCCGCAGGATGGGATCGCTGGGGGACATCATGAAAATGATCCCCGGCATGGGCAAACTCAAGCAGATGAAAAACCTGGAGATGGATGAAACCGAATTGGTGCGCATTGAAGCCATCATCAACTCCATGACCCCCCGGGAACGGCAACAGCATACCATCATCAATGGAAGCCGTCGCCGACGCATTGCCAAAGGCAGCGGAACCCGGGTGCAGGATGTCAACCGGCTTTTGAAAAATTACAGCCAATTGCTGAAAATGCTCAAAAAGATTAACAAAGGCGGCATGCGCGGCTTGCAGCGCGGCATGCTGCCGTTTTGAAGGAGAAAACAATTATGGCGGTTAGAATCAGATTGGCCAGACACGGCACCAAGAAAAAACCATTTTACCGCATTGTGGTTGCCGACAGCGAAAGCCCACGGGACGGCAGGTACCTGGAAAATGTCGGCACCTATGATCCCCTGTACGACCCGGCCCGGGTATCCCTTAAATCGGACCGAATCCAATACTGGATGGATCAGGGAGCCCTGCCCAGCGATACGGTGCGCAGCATTTTGAAAAAAGAAGGCTTTTTTGCCGACAAGGCTTCAGCGGCGGCCTGACATCATTTTCGGATTTTGAAATTATTGAGTAACTGCGTCAATCACCGGACCCATGTGCTCATCGGAAAAATTGTCGGAGCCCATGGCGTCAAAGGCACAAACAAGTTTTTGTCCTATGCGGAGTCACTGTCGCTTTTTGAGGCCGGCAGCACCGTCTGGATTTGCGACCGGAGCGGGCGACAAGTCGTTTATGAAATCAAGTGGGTCAAACCCCACGGTCGCACGGCACTGATGGCCCTGAACGGTGTCACCGACCGCCGGCAGGCGCAAGCGCTGGTCGGAGCGGAAGTGTTCATTGAAAAAGCGCGGCTGCCGGAGCCGGAGCCGGGCACCTATTACTGGTTTGACCTGATCGGAATGGAGGTTTACAGCACCGGGGAGAATTACCTGGGCCGGCTGACCGCTGTCATACCGACCGGCAGCAACGATGTTTACGTGGTAAAAGACGGGGAAAAAGAAGTGCTGGTTCCGGCCCTCGAATCGGTGGTGTGCAATATCGATTGCCAGCGGCGGCGGATGGTGGTCGATTTGCCCGAAGGTTTGGCCCCCAAGGTTTGATGAACCCGTAAAAAGTCGATTTTCTCGCTTGGGCAAGCCTTTTCGGGAGCGGTGAAGGGTTGCGCTAAATTGCAAGAACTCGTCGCCAGCTCCTCAAACAGCTTGCAATTTTTAACGCTCAACCCTTCACCGCTCTTTTTCCGAAAAGGGTTGATGTCGCTCGAAAATCACTTTATACGGGACCGTCAAGGTTTAAGCCGGATGAAATTTACAGTGCTGACGATTTTCCCGGAAATGATCGCCTCCTTCAGGGAACACGGCATTATCCGCCGGGCCATCGAGGGCCGCAAAATTTCCGTGGCGGCGCTGAATATCCGCGATTTTGCCACTGACCGCCACCAGGTAACCGATGATCGGCCCTATGGCGGCGGCAGCGGAATGATCATGAAACCCGGGCCGGTGGCCGGCGCCATCCGCGCCGCTGCCAAGCAAATGCCGGCGGCCCGCAGAATCCTGCTGACTCCCCGGGGGCGGGTCTTCAGCCAGAATGTCGCCCGGGAACTGGCCGCCTGCGAGGGGCTGATTCTGGTCTGCGGCCGCTATGAAGGAGTCGATGAGCGCATCCGCCATGAACTGATCGATGATGATGTCTCCATTGGCGATTACATCCTTACCGGCGGCGAACTGGCGGCGATGGTCATTATCGAAGCAGTCACCCGCCTGATCCCCGGGGCGCTGGGCGCTGCCGATGCGGCGCAAAAGGATTCTTTTTCAAACGGACTGCTGGAGCACGCCCACTACACGCGGCCGGCCGTGTTCGAGGGCCAGCAGGTCCCGGAAGTATTGCTGTCCGGCCATCACCGGCAGATTGAAGACTGGCGCCTGGAGTCGTCGCTGATGCAAACGCTGCTGAAGCGACCGGAGCTGCTGCAGGAGCGTGATCTAAACAAGCAGGAACGCAAAATACTGGAAAAATGGAGCGCCGCCATCCGGCGCATCCTGGAGGCATATTAACAGAGGAAAAAAACAATATGCCCCTTCTTTACGTGGCGCTGGCCCATTATCCGGTGACCAATAAAAACGGCGATACCATCGCCTCGGCCATCACCAACCTGGATCTGCACGACATCTCCAGGGTGGCCCGGACATACGGGGTGAAATCCTTTTACGTCGTCACCCCGCTGGCAGACCAAAAGGTGCTGGCCCGAAGAATCGTCGCCCACTGGACCAATGGCGCCGGAGCGGACTATAACCCGGCCCGGCGCAGGGCACTGGATTTAATCCGGCTGGTGGACACCATCGAAGAGGCAGCCGAAGATATTCGCCGTCGCAAAATAGGCGATCCGAAAATCGTGGCCACCGGTGCCCGGGAGCATCCGGCCAGCATCGGCTACGGGCAATTGCGCGGGTTGCTGAAAAAAAAGGTGCCGTACCTGCTGGTCTTCGGCACCGCCTGGGGCCTGGCCGAATCGTTCAGGGATCGGGCGGATTACGTGCTGGAGCCCATCCGGGGGGCTGCTGATTACAACCATCTGTCAGTACGCTCGGCCGCAGCCATTGTGCTCGACCGGCTGGCAGGCAAACAAGAATAACCATGACCGTTTCGTAAAAACATCTTCTGGAGGAAAAATGCAAAAAATCAAGCAACTGGAAAAAGAACAGATGCGCATGGACCTGCCGGCGTTCGGCCCGGGAGATACGATCAAAGTCCATGTCAAAATAAAAGAGGGTGAAAAAGAACGCATCCAGGCTTTTCAGGGAGTCGTTATCAGCAAACGCAAGGGGACGACCAACGCAACGTTTACCGTACGCAAGGTTTCCTATGGCATCGGGGTGGAACGCATTTTCCCGCTGCACTCCCCCAGCATCACCAGAGTGGATGTCATCACGCGGGGGCGGGTGCGGCGCGCCAAAATTTATTACCTGCGCAAGCTCAGAGGCAAGGCTGCCCGGATCAGGGAGAAACGCTTTAATTAAAGTTGATTGTTTCCGACTTCCACATTCCGAACTCCTAATTGTGCTATGGACATGTGGGTTTTTGAAAATGAGGCCATCACCAACGGCTGCCGGGATATCGCCGGCATTGACGAGGCCGGTCGGGGACCTTTGGCAGGCCCGGTCGTCGCTGCCGCGGTCATATTGCCCGCAGCGTTTCATGATCCCGACATCACTGACTCCAAAAAACTGCCGGCTGTAAAACGCCAGCGGCTGTATGAAAAAATTTATGCGCAGGCCGTTGCGGTGGGCATCGGCATCGTCGATGCCATTGAAATCGATCGCATCAATATCCTGCAGGCCTCCCTGCTAGCCATGGCCATGGCCGTAGACAATCTCAGGCCCCGGCCCGATTGCCTGCTGATCGACGGCACTTTCCGCATCCGCTGCGACCTGCCGCAAAAACCGATCATCAGGGGGGATGCCCGCAGCATCTCCATCGCCGCGGCCTCGATCATCGCTAAAGTTTCCCGGGATCGGCTGATGGAAAACTACCACCATTATTATCCCCAGTTCGATTTTCCCCGGCACAAGGGCTATCCCACAAAAAATCACAAGCAGGCCATTCGCGAATTCGGCTGCTGCCCCATCCACCGGCGCAGCTTCAAAGGGGTCAAGGAACACCTATGCGAAACCGACAACAACAGTTCGGCGCCAAAGGCGAATCCCTGGCAGCCCGCTATCTGAAAAAAAACGGGTATCAGATCATCGAACAGAATTACCGCAACCGGCTCGGAGAGATCGACATTATCGCCCGGGAAGACAACACCCTGGTGTTCGTGGAAGTAAAATCCAGAAAATCCGTCCGCTACGGAAGTCCCAAAACAGCGGTCACCCCCCGCAAACAGCGCCAAATATCCGTGGTCGCCCTTGCCTATCTCAAATCCACCGGACAGACCCGGACCCGGGCGCGTTTTGACGTCGTAACCGTTACCACCAACCGGGATGGCCCCCGGATTGAAATTATCAAAAATGCCTTTGAACTCGCCCACGAATAATAAAAGCGACCCTGTCGCTCCGGGCTGCCTGTATGTGGTGGCCACCCCTATCGGCAACCGGGACGATATCACCCTGCGCGCCCTGAACATCCTGGCAGCAGTGGACCTGGTCGCCGCCGAGGACACCCGCAAAACCCGCCGGTTCCTGGCCTGGCACAACATCAGACAATCGCTGATCTCCTACCACGAGCACAACGAACACGAACGCACGCCGAAGCTGATCGCAAAACTGCAGCAGCGCACCTCCATTGCCCTGGTGTGCAATGCCGGAACCCCCGGAGTTTCGGACCCGGGATATCGCCTGGTGCAGGCTGCTGTTGCCGCCGGGCTGAAGGTGATTCCCGTGCCCGGGGTCAGTGCCGTCACCGCGGCACTGAGCGCCTCCGGGCTGGCCACCGACGCTTTTGTTTTCATTGGATTTGCGCCCCGCAAAAAAGCCCGGCGCCGGCAACTGTTCAGCGAACTGGCAAACGAACCACGAACCCTCATCTTTTATGAGTCCCCGCAGCGCATCACGACCTTGCTGCAGGAACTGGCCGACATCCTGGGCGATCGCCGGGCAGTCCTGGCGCGGGAGATGACCAAGGTGCACGAAGAGTTTATCCGGGCTCGATTAGCTGCAATCCAACAAACGCTGCTGGAGCGGCCGGCCATCAAGGGCGAGTGCACCCTGCTGGTGGAAGGGGCTGATGATACCGGTTCAATCGACCGGAAAGCGCTTCAGGCGGAAATCCGCAAGGCGTTGGAATCAAAGGAGGGGACCCTGTCCGATACGGTCCGTAAAATCGCCGCAAAGTACGGGCTTTCCAAAAACCGGGTTTACCAGGAAGCATTAGCGGTGAGAGACCGTATGAAAGAAAAAAGAATGCGGAATACGGAATAAGGCTTGCTTAAGCGAGAAAATTTACTTTTTACGGGCTCATCAAACATGATACTTTGCAGGAGAATCGTTCTGCCAACTATTTCAATCGTTATGAGGATATATGCCACCTGACAAATTCCGAATTCCGAATTCCGAATTCCCCATTCAGCCGCTCTACCCGGTCATCCTGGCCGTGCCGGAAGCAGTGCGGGAATACAAACCCAGAGACCGGGTGATTTTTCTCAGCCGCCATGCCCGGCTGGCACTGGAAAAATCAGCCGCCCGCACACGCATCCCCATGGGCCGGCTGCGCCAGGCGCAAAACGGCGCTCCGCTGCCCTTCGACGGCACCTACTGGTCCATCAGCCACAAACCCTGCTATGTGGCCGGGGTGGTGGCCCCGCGGCCCATCGGCATCGACATTGAAAAAATACATCCCTGCGCAAAAGGGCTTTTCGAAAAAACCGCCGGGCCGGACGAATGGGATATCGCCGGAGCCGACAGCGATTCGCTGACCACTTTTTTCCGCTACTGGACAGCAAAAGAAGCCGTGGTCAAAGCCGCCGGAACAGGCTTAAAGGATTTGCTGAAATGCAAAATCACCGCCATTGTGGACGCCCGGCATTTAACGATTCGCTATGACGCCAGAGACTGGGGCATCGAGCATTTCTTTTTCGACGGTCACATCACCTCCATTGTGTCCGACGGTGAGCGCATCCAGTGGTCTGTCGAGCAGTAACCGCAGGAGCCGAAAAAATCCTGTTGGCGCTTAATCTGCTTTTTGCCGGTTTTGCAGTGCGCGCGATCGCCCAACCACCAGCTGTCGGGCCCGGGTCCCGTAATTTTTAATGGTCACGCTCAACGGCCGACCGAACAAAAAATCCAGCATGTCCGACTCCAACCCGCCCCGGGCCACCACCAGCTTTCTGATTTCAGCGTCATAACGAATCATTTCGCAAAGCTGCCGCCGGGCTCTGTCCGGCGCAGAGCCTTCCAGCTGCCGCACCAGGCACTGAATTTTTTCATAATCACACCGCGCCTGGTGGTCTTCGATCAGCTCCCACAGGCCGTCAACCCCGGACAAGAGGTCTTTGCGCGTCAGCCGGCCGGCGGCGTAGACTTTTTCAAGCTCGCCGGGGTCCCAGCACTTCAGGGCCCGACACTCCAGGGGCCGATTTTGATAAATACGGCAGCTTTTGCGGGCTTGATTGAAAAACATGCAGCTCCAGCTATCCTTTTTGCCCTTGATCTTGATGACATCGGTATCCACCGGCACCAGACGCTGCTTGACGTTGTCCCTGGCAAGCTCGCCTTTGCGGATGGTATACAGGCAGCTCGAGGCAATGACGCCTTCTTCGATCAGGTGGCGGTCTGCCCGGTGAAAAGCGGGGCCGCCTTTTTCACAGCACGTGCCGCAACGCATGCACGTTGAAATTGGTTTGCCCTCTGGCGGTTCTGGTGCGATGCTCATTTGTTTCGGACCTGTAAGTTTGACGGCCTCGTAAAAAGTCAACGCAGCGTCCGCTGCCCACTGGAAGTCATTGCCCAATCAATCTAATTTTGATAATTTATACCTGAATTTTGCACGCGTCGGAGGTTTTCCTCTGCAAGGCATTTAAGGGCGACGCCATAGTCAGCTATTGCGAGCCCTTAATAACGCAGCAGAGGGAAGCCTCCGGCGCGCCCGCTGGGTGAAAATTAAGACGATAAAATGACTTTTTTTCCTTTAACCTAACAGGTTACTTGACTTTGCTTCTAAAATTATCTTAACTAGTTTATATTATTACAATCTTTAACTTCGTCTTAATTTTCATGCAAGATTCAGGTTATACTTTGATGAAGTTTATACAATAATCAGCGCCAAACACAACCACAGTTTACCATGCGCATTGATATTGAACAGATCCCGGAGGAGGGCCTGACGCTGGAATTTGAAACGCCGGCGAAAACCTTTCCAGCGCTGTCGGAGTTGACCGCCTCCGGGCAATGCTCATTGACAGCCCCGGTAAAAACCGTCTTGAGAGCCCGCCTGTTCGGTGATATGGTGCAGGTCAAGGGCAGTGTGGCCACAACAGCGCGGCTGACCTGCGCCCGCTGTCTGAAGGCCTTCGACGCATCACTGGCCTCCGGTTTTGAAGTGACTTACACCCCCCGGCCAAGCGGTGGCAAAGAGGAGCATCCGCCAGGGGAAATCGAGCTCGCGGCCGGCGACATGGGGCTGATCTATTTTGAAGGCCAGCAAATCGATCTGGCCGACGCCATCCAGGAACAGGTCATTCTGGCACTGCCCATCAAGGCGCTTTGCAGTCCGGCATGCAAGGGGCTGTGCCCTGGATGCGGCGCCGATCTCAACAAGGGCGGGTGCGGTTGTGGCCACCGCCCGTCCGACAGTGCCTTCGCCGCCCTTAAAAAGCTGAAGCTGGGGAAAAAATAGGCCCATGCAATCCAAGAAAGCAACGGCCGGGAAATTATTGCGCCGGCCGGGAAAATTCCTGTGGCGCGTGCTGGTGGCTTTCAAACGCAACCAGGGACTTCTGCTGTCCGGGGCAGTGGCCTATTATACCCTTTTGTCGCTCATCCCCATGCTGGCCCTCATCCTGGTGGGGTTATCGCACTTCATCGAAGAGCAGCAGCTGTATTCCACGATTCTGACAAACCTGAAACTGGTCATTCCCGAACATGCTGAAAGGGTCGCCAGCCAGGTATGGGGATTTCTTGAACGCCGTCAGCTGGTCGGGGCGATGGGGATCGGAGCCATGCTGTTTTTCAGCTCCCTGGCCTTTTCAATGCTCGAAAACGCCATGGCGGTCATATTTTCCCACCGCGTCCGCAAACACCGCCGTCATTTTCTCATCTCCGCCATTATCCCGTTCGCCTATATGTTTCTGCTCGGTCTGGGTCTGCTGCTGATCACCCTGATGTCGGGCGCCCTGGACACCCTGGCCGACAAACACCTCATTTTTCTGGGCTGGGACCTGAGCCTGGCCGCCACCTCCCGGGTGTCGCTATACATGCTGGGGCTTGGAGCAATGATATGCCTGCTCACCTCGCTGTACCTGGTGATGCCCGTGGGGCGCATCCCGCTGCGCTATGCCCTGGCCGGCGGGGTTACCGCCACCATCCTGTGGGAAATCATTCGCCATATCCTGGTCTGGTATTATTCAAACATCTCCCTGGTAAATGTGATTTACGGGTCCCTGGCAACCGCCGTGGTGGCCCTGTTGAGCATCGAAATTGCCGTGATCATTCTTCTGCTGGGGGCCCAGGTGATCGCAGAATTTGACCGCGCCGCCATTGAAGCGCCTCCGGAAGATCCTTTTGAAATTGGGGAATAAAGCCTCTGGGCCCGAATGACGATTATGAGCACCCTTGACTGGACGATAATTGGAATTTACCTGTGCTTGATGATCGGTATGAGTGTCTTTCTGGGACGCAGCCAGAAAGACGAAGATGATTATTTCGTCGGGGGACGCAAGCTTTCCTGGTGGTCGGTGGGCATTTCCACAATGGCGACCCAGACATCGGCCATCAGCTTCATTTCCATTCCCGCCTTCGTGGCCCTTAAAGAGGGCGGCGGGTTGACCTGGCTGCAGTACGAACTGGCCGTGCCGCTGGCGATGATCGTGGTCATGGTACTGTTGATCCCTTTTTTCCGGCAACTCAGGCTGGTCAGCGTCTACGAGTACCTGGAATGGCGCTTTGGAAAATCCGTGCGTGAGCTGGTCAGCATGGTGTTTCTCATCAGCCGCGCGCTGGGCACGGGCGTCGGGGTTTATGCCAGCGGCATCGTGCTGGCGGTCTGTCTGCAAATTCCCCTGTGGCTGACCATTGTGATCATCGGCGTCACCACGGTTATCTATGACAGCATCGGCGGCATCACCGCCGTGGTGTATTCCGACGTGATCCAGATGGTGATTCTGATCAGCGGCATTGCCGTCTGCATCATTTACGCCTCGGATATCGTCGGCGGGCTCGATGCCGTCTGGGCCGACTTTCCGCTGTCCCGACGGGTGGCCATCGAGCCTTCGGCCGGGTTTTCCGGCGCCAGCACGGCGGTTCCGTTCTGGCCATTTTTGATCGGCGGCCTTTTCCTGTACACCGCCTACTACGGGACCGACCAGAGCCAGGTACAGCGCGAGCTGTCGGCGGAAACCACTGCCGACACCAAAAAATCGCTGCTGCTCAACGGCTTCGCCCGTTTCCCCTTGACCTGCCTCTATGTTTTGCTGGGAATGGTCATGCTGGACGTTTATAAATCATCACCGCAACTGCGGCTGGCGATCCCGTTTGACAAGCCGGACTACCTTGTCCCGCAGTTCATCCTGCTTTATCTGCCCCAGGGCCTGCGGGCCCTGATTTTTGCATCCCTGCTGTCGGCGGCCATGTCCAGTCTGGACTCGGCGCTAAATTCGCTCTCGGCGGCCACCGTCCATGATTTTATCGCCCCGCGACTGAAGGACTCCTCCCGGCTTTTGCTGATCAGCAAGCTGACGACGGTGGGCTGGGGGGCGGTGATTACCGGATTTGCCTTTGTGGTGGGCAGCATCTCCGAAACGGTCATTGAGTCCATCAACAAGATCGGCTCGGCTTTTTTCGGACCGATTCTGGCAGCCTTTATTGTCGGCGTTCTGTCCCGCAAAGCCACCGCCCGCAGCATCACCGCCGGAATCCTGGCCGGCGTGGGGTTTAACCTGTTTTTGTGGCTGGCCGTGCCCGGCGTCTACTGGATGTGGTGGAACCTGTTCGGTTTTGCGGCCGCAGCAGTGATATCCTATGCTGTCAGCGTGCTGGCCCCCTCCCCTTTGCCTGCGAATGCAGAGCGCTATATTTTGCGCAGCGGACGCCGGGTGTTGCAAGACGAACGCCGCTGGCTGCCCGTATATGGCGGGCTGTTGCTGTATTTTGTCCTGATGCTCCTGTTTCTGTTCCTGATCTGAGCGTTTTGCAAAACATTTAAAGGCCCAAAATTGATGAAACCGTAAAAAGTAACATTTTCTCGCTCCGCAGGCCTTTTCGGGAGCTGTTCAGGGTTTCGCTAAATTGCAAGAACTCGTCGCCAGCTCCTCAAACGGCTTGCAATTTTTAACGCTCAACCCTGAACAGCTCTTTTTCCGAAAAGGGTTGATGGCACTCGAAAATGACTTTTTACAGGGCCGTCAAAATTGACGGTCCTCGGAAAAATCAGCGGTTGAACAGGAACATCCCCGTGAAAATCAGGGCCATGCCCGCGAAGTGAAACAGCGCCAGAGATTCGTTGAGCAGCAGCACCGCCAGGATGGAGGCAAACACGGGGATCAGGTTGATAAACAGCCCGGTGCGATTGGCGCCGATGACCTGCACCCCCCGGTTCCAGCAAAAATAGGCCAGCACGGACGGAAACAAAGAGACATAAAGGATGCTCAGCACCACCGGCCAACTCAAGGCCAGCGGCCGGCTGCCGGCAAGTTCCCAGGCATACAGCGGCAGCAGGCCCAGGGTTCCGATCCCAAAGGAGAAACTCAAAAAACTGAGCGGATGAATGGCGGGCCGTTTGGGCAATAGCGCCGAGTACAGGGCGTAGAGCACTACGGCGCTGACCATCATCAGGTCACCGCGGGCAAGGGTCATGGACAGCAAGGTGTCCAGCCGCCCGTGCAGGATGACCACCAAAGCCCCGCAAAGGCATACCGCCACACCGAACAGCTGCCTGCCGCTAACCCTCTCCCGGTACAACAGCAGGGTTATCAGGATAATAATCGCCGGCATGGTCGACTGGATCATGGCCGCATTGATGGCGGTGGTGGTGTGAACGGCCGTATACAGCAAAGTGTTGAAACCGGAAATCCCCAGCACGGACAGCAGGACCATAATCTTCCAGGAATTCAGCGCCGGCCTCCAGTCCTTTTTCACGTGACGCCAGGTAAAAGGCGCCAGCACCGTGAAGGCCACCGCCCAGCGCCAGAAGGCGAATGCCACCGGCTCAATGATGTCCACCACCCCCCGGGCCAGGACCACATTGCCGGCCCAGCACAAGGGCGCCACGGCCACCAGCAAATACGGCAAGATGGCGGTGAGACGCCGGTGAGGTTTGTCCGCAAGGCTTGACATTGCCTTAGATTAATAGAGAATTGGCGCAACATCGTCAAGACGACATTGACAGGAATCAATAAAAAGCTGGAAAAACCCAAAAAAAGGGGGCGCCCGTTGCGGCGCCCCCTTTTGTCCTGACCGTAATTTATCAGCGGTTGCCAGGCGATCCTCTGGCCAGCGTCCTGGTCCGGCAAACCGCCGCTTTAGTGGCGGCGATCATAGCGGCAGGTTCCTGATGTCCGGGTTTTCTGGTGACGCTTAAAATATCGTTTTGCAAACCTGTGAAAAAAACCCCTGTGCCTGTTTCGATCGATGGTCCGGATCGTTGCCGAGCCGGCAAAGGGCATCCAGCCATTGTTGTATGCCAGCTCCCCTCTCACATTCAATACGGTTTGCAGACCGGAATTTTTCAGGACCCCGGCCACCGCCCGGCGATCAAACCGGACGGTCAAAAATTTTTCCCGCCACCCCAGCCTTCTCATGATTTTACCCCAGAAACTCAGGCCGGTATCGGCGGCGGCAAACACCGGCGGGACATTGGGTGCTACAATCCGCACACTGGCACGGTCAATTGTTCGGGCATCATAGCCGGGGGGCAGTTTGATAGTCGCCCACAGCCATTTACCGCGGGTTGGCAGGGTCAGCACCCGCGGCACAAACCGGATCGTCGCCGGCACGGCTGTCACCTTCACCTGGGCCCAGGCACTGGCCACAGCCCCCTGGTCATCGGTGACGGTCAGCGTAACCGTATAGCTGCCGGGTTCGTAATAGGCGTGCGGCGGTGCCACTTCGGCGCCCTGGTTGCCGGCCCCGGCCTTGCCGGGCAAAGACACGCCGTCGCCGAAATCCCATGCATAACGAACAATCCGGCCGTCTTCATCATAGGACCCGGAGCCGTCGAAAACAACTTCCTGGCCGGCGATGATCTCCACGGCAACCGGATCAATTACGGCAACCGGCTGCTGGTTGCGCTCATAGGGAAGGCCGGTTACCGCCTTGCGCTGTTTCAAGGATTTGTCGGAATAAATGTCTCCAAGGCTGAAGACGCCATGGCCGTCGCCCAGGAAAATGACCACCGCCCGGCCGTCCGAGCCATAATCGGCCGCCACCAGGTCCTGATTGCCATCCCCGTCAAAGTCCCCATTGTCCAGCGGGGAAGCGTTCATTTCAAAGTCGTAACTGGCCAGCCAGTCAAATGTGCCGTCACCGTTGCCGGTGTATACAATCAGAAAGTCATTATAGGCGGTCACCAGGTCCGCATTGCCGTCATTGTCAAAATCAGCAGCGGCAATTCCCCAGACTGCATTGCCGTCATGGGTGTCAAAGGTCAGGGTGGTAAACGTTCCGTTGCCCAGGCCGAGGTTCACATATATCTGACCATCCTGACTGTAGGGGGCCACCGCAAAATCAGCATGTCCATCGTTGTTAAAGTCTGCGGCGTCGACGCCGGCAGGATAATTCGGTGCCGTATTGGTTAAGGGGTGATAGGCAAACCCGAAGTCGCCATCTCCAAGGTACAGGCCGGTGTTCGAACTTTTTGAATAGGCCATCACAAAATCCAGGTCACCGTCCTCGTTATAATCGGCCACGGCCAGGTCCATGGGGAAATATTGGGCATCCCAAGTGGATGCCGCAATCGGCGGGCCAAACTGGTTGCCGGCTCCAATTTTTTCAAGAATGTAAATACTCCCATGGCGAAATCCGTTTGCCGTAATATAATCCAGATCGCCGTCGTTATCAAAATCACCAATCCCATTGCCGTAGCTGCGGCCAGAGATTCCATGCAGCCCCATGTTCACCAGGTTCTCCGGCGCCCCGAAGGTACCGTCGCCGTTGCTGGCCAGGAAACTGGCATTACCGTTGATATCGGCGGAAACCACAAACACCTCCCTGCCGTGGGCCGCAGGCGCAACCAACAAAACAGCCGCCATGAGGCACACCCCAAGACCGGAGACCTTCCAAAGGTTTCGTCTCATTATTCCCCCTCCTTTTTCGATGTGACCACCGTCCGCGGATGCTTCCCATCCCCTTGTGTCTTGTGAAAACATCCCCGGAAGCAACCCCAGATACCCCTTTATGCTCCCCTTTATCCTGTGTGTATCTGTGGCGGGAATAAAAGCATCAATATTCATGCCAGGCGTTGAAACCCGCCAGGGTTTGACGTTTTTTGCCTTGATTCACATCAGTTACAGAATAACCAGCTTCAAAACGCCGTCAGCACCGGCACCGGTGCAATGACATTTTTGTTAACCAAATTACATTTTCAGGAAAAATGGAGAAAAATCGACCTCAATCAGAGGAGGGGCATCGAGCGCCCTGATGCGGGAAAAAAACAGAAGGGAGGGTTCTGGGCAGCGGTAAAGTCCACTCATTCAAACAGGCTGGAATATTTCCCGTAGCCCCGGCGCTCCAGTTCCTCCCGGGGAATGAAGAGCAGGGCCGCGGAATTGATGCAGTACCGAAGCCCTGTGGGAGCAGGACCGTCGTCAAAAACATGGCCGAGATGGGAATCACCGTGCCTGCTGCGAACCTCGGTGCGGGTCACAAACAGGCTGCGATCCTCAAGCTCCACCACGTTGGCGGGTTCCAACGGCCGGGTAAAGCTGGGCCATCCCGTGCCGGAATCAAACTTGTCGCGGGAGCTGAAAAGCGGCTCACCGGAAACGATGTCCACGTAAATCCCTTCCTTTTTATTGTTCCAGTAGGCATTGTTAAACGGCGGTTCCGTGGCATCCTGGCGTGTGACCCGATACTGCATGGGGGTTAGCCGCTGTTTCAGCGTTTTTTCATCCGGTTTTGAATACTTGCCGGCCGCCGGCCCTGCAGTGGCGGTTGCCGGAGCGCCGCGCCACACTTTTTTCAAAAACTGGTCCCTGCCGGAGTGCAGCCGGTAAAATTTGTATCGCAGGGCGTTTTTCTTGTAGTAGTCCTGATGATATTCTTCGGCCGGGTAAAATTTCTCAAACCTGACGATTGGCGTTACGATCGGTTTGCTGAAGCGGCCGGAGTGCTGCAGTTTTTCCCTGGATTCCAGGGCCAGGCGTTTTTGCTCCTCATCGTGGTAAAAAATGGCACTGCGATACTGGCTGCCCCGGTCGACGAACTGGCCGCCGGCATCGGTGGGATCCACATGGCGCCAGAAGACATCCAGCAGCTGCCCGTAGGTTATCCTGGCCGGATCATAAAGGACCTGAACCGCTTCCGCGTGGCCGGTGTGCCCGGCGGACACCTGCTCATAGGTGGGATCTTTCGTCTGCCCGCCGGTATAACCGGAAACGGCAGCCACAACGCCGTCCACTTTTTCAAAATCCGACTCCACACACCAGAAGCACCCGCCGGCAAAAGTGGCCCGCTGCAGGCGGCTGTTTTTCTCATTCATGGTTGGACTCTCTTCCCGTGAATTTGCGCCCGTCGATTGAAAGGCGGTGATGAAGACACCGCCGAGTATGATTGCAGCCACAATTAAAAAGAGTTTCATGGCGGTTTGCTCCACTTTGCCGGCTCTCATTCATTAAGGCATGCTCCCGGCTTCGGCATTAAATCAGTCCGGGCCATGGGTGAAAAAATCACCTGTATTTTATAATATTAGACCGACTGGGGAAATTTCAATGGGCAAGAGGGGCAAAGGCGTTTTTGTCCTGCAAAAATTGCTGTAGTTGCTCAATGTGTCGCTTCTCCTCATCAATGATCTGCCGCAACACATCCCGGGTGGCCAAATCACTGATAAAGGGCTCCAATACCTGGTAAAAAAGCACGGTATCTTTTTCAAACTCAATGAAAACAGCGATCATTTCATGGACCTGTTCGACGGAAGAGAAATCCACGTCCTGGAGCGAAAAATTTTTTTCCCCCAGCAGATCGTCGAACAACTCCCGACTCATTTCTTTCATAAACGGGTTGGTGCCCCTGGTTTCAAGCCGGTTTTTCAGCTCGCCGAACCAGTTGGCATGTTTGGCCTCCTCATCTGCCATCCACCCCAGCAGCGAAGCAATCTGCGGGCTGGACGCCTTCTCGATGGCCTGCCGGTAAACCGTCTCGCCGTTTTTCTCCAGCTTGATCGCCAAGTCAAGTACTTCCTCAGGGGAAAACAAACCGGGCCTCCTTTTGCGGTGGTAAATGTTGTTCATAAAATAACTTGATTGAAAAGCAAAAGTCAAGAACCCGGCCATTTTCAATTGACGTCTGCATGAAAAAATTGCTATTAGTAATGATTGTTAAAAAGTGTCCGATGCCCGGCCTGTCGCATCCCATTGACCCAAAGCGCACCTGGAGCCTGTCTTGATCCGAAAAATTATCCTGGCCGTTAGCGTGATCCTCGTATTGTCGTCCACAGCTCAATCCGGTGACGGTCTGCGGGTCTTGACCGAAAAAAACCCGCCCTTTAACTTCATCCGGGATGGTCGCCCCACCGGCTTTTCCACCGCCATCGTACGCCGGCTGCTGGCACGCTTGGACCTGCCCGACGACATCCAGCTCCTGCCCTGGGCCCGGGCCTACCGCCAGGCCCTGGACCGGCCCAATGTCATTTTGTTTTCCACTGCCCGCACCCCGCAGCGCGAGGACCTGTTTTACTGGGTGGGACCGCTTTATAAGGTCCGGTTCGGGTTCTATGCCCGCAAGAACTCCTCTCTGTGCCTTTACAGTCTGGAAGATGCCCGCAAAGTAAAGACCATCGCCACCTACCGCCACGATGTCAGGGAGCAGCTGCTGCTGACCCGGGGATTTACCAACATCGAGCGTTCCAAGTCAGCGGTCAGTGGTCTGAAAAAACTGGTGTCCGGCAGGGTTGATCTGTGGCTGCACAGCGATGTGGGGGCCCCCTGGCTTGCCAGGTCCGTGGGCATCGATTTCGACCAGATCAAGCTGGTTTTGCCGTTCGAGGAAATTGAAGCCTATATCGCCATTTCCCGCAAGACGCCGCCGCACATGGTCAAACAGTGGCGGGCGGCTTTGGCGGCCATCAAACGCGACGGAAGCTTTTATGAAATCAGCCGCCAGTGGCTTCCCGCCGAAAGCATCCCGCCAGCCCACATGCAGCCCCTGGCGTCTCCAAAGATGCTGTCAAAATTAAAGATTTTCACCGAAAACTCTCCGCCGGCCAACTTCATGAAAGGGGGTAAACTGGGCGGGCTGTCGGTTGCCATTGTGCGCGAGATCGTGCGCCGGTGCAAAATGCCCGACAGCATCCAGATGGTTCCCTGGGCCCGGGGATACACCCTGGCACTTACCCAGCCCGATGTTGCTCTGTTTTCGACCACCCGGCTGCCCCAGCGCGAAAAGCTGTTCAAATGGGTGGGGCCGCTGTATTCCCAGACCTGGGGCTTTTACGGCAAAAAGGGTGCTGGATTGAAAATTACTTCCCTTGAGCAGGCCAAAAAAGTGGCCCGTATCGGAACCTACCACAAGGATGCCAAGGAACAGTACCTGCTGGCCCAAGGATTCACCAATCTTGTCAGTACCAACAAAAACCTCAGCAATATCCGTCACCTGCTGCGAGGCACCATCGATTTGTGGGTCAGCTCGGATTTCAACATGCCCTACCTGGTAAAACAGGCCGGCATCAATCCTGACCGCATCGAGCGGGTATATGCCTTTAAAAAGGTTGAAAACTACATCGCCTTTTCCACTAAAACCTCCGACTGCCTGATCCACCGATGGCAGCGCCAGCTGGATGAAATCAAACGCGACGGCACCTATGAGCGCCTGCGCGGCGGGCAAAATCTATACGGCATGATGTTAAAAAGGAAAGCACCGTGAACGACGCATCCCGGCCGCAAGATCACAAAAAAACACCCTTTTGGGGGCGCCGTTCCTTGTCCCGGGAGCTGGCCATCAGCCTGGTTCTGCTGCTGGTCCTGTTCCAGGGAATCCTGCTGGCTTACGTTTACAGCCGCCAGTCCCGTTTTTTGATGCAGGAACTGGAAAAAAAAGCCGATGACCTGGCTGCCAACCTGAGCGCTGTGCTGGTGGTACCGCTGTGGGATTTTGACGACGAGCAGATCGGCAAAATCGGCATGTCGTTTCTGAAAAATGACGTGGTCGATGAAGTGCACATCAAGGATTCGGCCGGCGCAACCCTTTTCAGGGCGCTCGAAGGCGCCAGTGCCCAGGAGCGCATTCAACGCGCGGTGGAAATCACTCATAAAAACCAGGTCATCGGCCACGCGGATTTGTTTTTTTCCCGGGGGGCCTTTGAAAGAGATCTTGCCTGGTTTCGCAACACGATCTTGCTGGTTTTGCTCGGCTCTCTGGTCATGATCCTGGTGACCACCGATATCTTGCTGCGCATCTTCATGCGCCACCCCCTGGACATTCTTCAAAAAGGCATCGACCGCGTCGCCCGCGGCGACTACGGCTACAGCTTCGAAGAGATTCATCACCGCGAACTTGCCGGCATCGCCGCCCGATTCAAGGAGATGGCGGCCGGCATCCAGACCCGGGAACGTTCCCTGCAGATCATCAACAAGGAGCTGCAGTCGGAAATTGCCGAGCGCAAACGCGCTGAAGACCGAATCCGGCAGAGCGAGGCCCGCAACCGGGCCCTGCTTGATGCCATGCCGGACATGATGTTTCACCTGGACCGCAACGGTGTCTTTCTGGATTTTAAAGGGACCCGGGAAGACTTGAAAATGCCCCCTGAAGCCTTTCTGGGAAAACCCATCGACCAGGTGATGCCGGCGGATATCACCCGGCTGATTACAACCAAAATCGCACAGGTGCTGAACAGCCGCCGGGTTGAAATTTTCGAGTATGAACTTTCCTCGATAGACCAGGTATCCTATTTTGAATGCCGCATGGTCGCTTTCAGCGCCGATACCGTGCTGGCGCTGGTGCGCAATATCACCGCAAGCAAACAGGCCGTTGCAGATAAGTTCAGACTCGAGCAGCAGCTGCGCAAAGCGCAAAAAATGGAGGCCATCGGGACCCTGGCCGGCGGCGTGGCCCATGACCTGAACAATGTTCTGTCCGGGCTGGTGAGCTACCCGGAGCTCATCCTGCTGGATCTGCCTGCAGACAGCCCGCTGCGCCAATCCATCCTGACCATCCAGAAGTCAGGGGAAAAAGCGGCCAATATTGTTCAGGACCTGCTGACCCTGGCCCGCCGGGGCGTTTCGGTCTCCGAGGTGGTCAACCTGAACCACATTATCACGGACTACCTGAAAAGCCCCGAATATGAAAAGCTGAAGCAATACTATCCGCAGGTAAAACTTGAAATCGACCTTGAGCCGGACCTGCTGCCGGTGAAAGGCTCTCCGGTTCATTTGTCCAAGACCATGATGAATCTGGTGGCCAATGCCGCCGAAGCCATGCCCGAAGGCGGAACGGTCGTCATCTCCAGTCACAACCGTTATATCGACAAACCGGTCCGGGGCTATGATGACATTCGCGAAGGCGATTACGTGATCCTGAAAGTTCGTGATACCGGCATTGGCATCGCCGAAAAGGACATCGAGCGTATTTTCGAACCGTTTTACACCAAAAAAGCCATGGGCCGCAGCGGCACCGGCCTGGGCATGGCCGTCGTCTGGGGAACGGTCAAAGATCACAACGGATACATTGATGTGCACAGCATCGAGGGGCAGGGCACCGAATTTTCACTTTACCTGCCGGCCTGCCGGCAGCCAATGACTGAATCCCGGGATCGGCTGTCAATGGAAGATTACCGCGGACAGGGCGAGTCAGTACTGGTCGTCGATGACATCGAAGAACAGCGGGCCATTGCCTGCGAAATCCTGACCCGCCTCGGGTACCGCACCGCCAGTGTCGCCAGTGGAGAAAAGGCGGTCGCTTACCTGAAAGCCCATCGGGTGGATCTGGTCGTGCTGGACATGATCATGAACCCGGGAATCGACGGACTTGAAACCTACCAGCAGATTATCCGCCAGCACCCCCGCCAGAAGGCCATCATTGCCAGCGGTTTTTCAGAATCCGAACGGGTCCGGGAAGCCCAGCGTCTGGGAGCCGGAGCCTATGTTAAAAAACCCTACCTGATGGAAAAACTTGCGGTTGCCATCAGACAGGAGCTGGACCGCACGGCCTGAAAGAGCGGCAGCTGCAGCGGCAAAAACCGCTTCCCGCCCACTAATTTTGCAAATACGGCTTGAAAACCATTAATATTTCTGTAAAAATAGAAAGGTTAGAGAAATTTTCCATCTACCGTTGCACATCGTAGGCCTGGGCGATGGTGATCACGTTCCTCTTTCAGCAGGATTGGAGGGCACCCAATGTTTAATGAAAGCAAGTCCAGCCAGCAGCTGCGAAAACTCGAAAAGCATTTGCAGCAGGAAAACCCGGTCCTTGCCGAAGTCGTGCAGAACTTTCGTGAACTGGACCGGATCAGCCGGCGGCTGGGCTTCTTCGAGCGCGAGCAGTCCCATGCCACCGCCACCCCGTGGTGGCCGCTGATTTCAGTTCTGGGCATCTATTCTGCAGGAAAATCGTCTTTTATCAACAGTTTTCTCGAGTATGATCTGCAGGCCGTGGGAATTCAGGCGGTAGATGACAAGTTCAGCGTCATCTGCTTTTCGCGGGAGAAAAGACCGCGGGTGCTGCCGGGCCTGGCGCTGGACGCCGATCCGCGCTTTCCATTGTATAAAATCAGCCAGGCAATCAACCAGGTCGCCGAAGGCGAGCACATCGATGCCTACCTGCAGCTCAAGACCTGCCCCAGCGAAAAGTTGCGCGGTAAAATTCTAATCGACTCCCCGGGTTTTGATGCTGACGCCCAGCGCACTTCCACCCTGCGCATTACCGATCACATCATCGACCTGTCGGATCTGGTGCTGGTTTTTTTTGACGCCCGGCATCCTGAAACCGGCTCCATGCGCGACACCCTGGAACACCTGGTAAAGACAACCATCAACCGCCGAGATTCCAATAAATTTTTATATATCCTCAACCAGATCGATGTCACGGCCAAAGAAGACAGTCTGGAGGAAGTATTCGCAGCCTGGCAGCGGGCGCTGGCGCAATATGGATTAACGGCGGGATGTTCCTATGCGATTTACAACCCGGATGCTGCCGTGCCGTTTGAAGATGAAGAGGTGCGTCAACGTTTCGAAAACAAGCGTCAGGCTGACATGGATGCCATCATCAGCCGCATCGAGCAGGTCGGCGTCGAGCGGGCCTACCGAATCATCGGAATGCTGGAGCAAACCGCACGCATGCTGAAAAATGAAGTCGGCCCCCTGCTGCAGCGCTTCATCGATGGCTGGCGGCGCAAGGTGCTGTGGGTGGAAGGCGGATTGCTGGCAGCCCTGGTGGCCCTATTTTTGACCGTTACCATCTGGGGCGGATACTGGCAGGGCCTGGCGCTCAACCTGCCCTTCAAGGAAGGGATGACCCTGTCCCCATACCTGCGCTATGGCCTGATTGGTGTTTTGCTGACAGCCGCGGGCTGGACGCACCTTCGCATTCGCCGCTGGGCAGCTGCCAAAACCGCTGCCAAACTGATTAAAGACGTCCCCAACGAACATCAGCGCGAACACTACAACCGCGCCTTTGTTAAAAACAGCCGCTGGTGGCGCAGCCTGCTGCTCCCCCGGCCGACCGGTTGGACGGGGCGAACCGCGGCCACCCTGGAGCGAATTCTCGATGACTGCAACGCTTACATTCAAAAGCTCAATGACCTGTATACCAACCCTTCCGGCGCAGAAGCCGCCGAATCTTCCAATCACGGCAATACGCCGGGTGGCCCCATCCCCGTGGACACCGCCATCTGGCCGGACAAGCTGCAAGACACTTGAAATGTAAAATAATTGGGCCCTATGGAAACGAAACCCAGACAAATTGTCGTCCCCAAAGAACAGGCCGTTTTCTGGCTGGATAAAAACGGCTGCTGGCACAACGAACACGGCAAATTCCAGCACAAAAAAGTCATTGATTATTTTCATTCCTGCATCCGGCGGGATGAAAACGGTTACTATCTTTACCAGGGAGATGGCGATTTCAGCGAAAAAGTTTATTTCCCTTATGAAGATCAGGCCTTGTTTGTTTTTGATGTCAACATCGGCGCTGAAGTCACCCTTGTTTTGAACACCCGCAAAAAAGTCCGGCTGGATCCAAAAAAACTTTTTGTCAAAAATGACAGTCTTTACATGCAAATGGGAGATGAAATCGTCAAATTCGCCGAGCAGGGGCTGCTCAAAATAGCGCCCCTGCTGGAAGAAGAGGACAACCGGCTCTATATCCGCCTGCAGGACAAGCGATACCCCGTCGCCTCGGGCGAGGACAAACCGCCACTGCCGGCCTCGGGCAACGCGGCGACAGACGAGATCCGGTGACGGCCATGAGATACTACGTTTATTTTGACGCCTACGGGCATGCACGGCAAATCATCAGCAGCCAGGAGTTGACCCAGAAATTTCACGATGACCCCGATGAATTTTTAGCCGCCGTGTGCCGGCATCAGCCCGGCGCGGCCGCCGGGCAAACCTGCGGCCATGTGGGCACTTTGAGCTTTGATACCCGGCAGGAACTGGAGGCGTACCTTGCCGGGCTCGGTGATGAAATAACGGGCTTTTACGTTGGCAGTGCTGACAGCCGCCCCTACAATTTTTAGTTTATGCTATTGATTTTATGAAACAGCCGCAATTCGAAAAAATGGAGCCCCTCTTTCCGCTCATTCAGCATGAATGGCGAAAAATCAACCCCCTTGAAATGGTTCTTTACCAGCTTGCCCGGGGCAACACCTTTAACATGCGGGTCATCGGCCTGGAAGACATCAAGCGCTTCAATAAGGAAAATCCGGACTGCGTGGTCACCTTTAAACCCAACCACCTCAGCGAAGCCGACTTCATCCTGCTGTCCATTTTGTTCCGGGAAAACGACATGCAGGTGTCCGTTGAAGGCGGGGCGAACCTTTTCCTTGATGACATCGACATTTACAAGGACCTGCTGCCGGCCTTTGTAAACGAAAAATTCAAAGACTTCGTAAAAGACGAACGTCTGAGCATCGCACAATATCTGACCAGCCGGGGGGCTTTTAAGGTCTTCCGGGAGCCGACCACCGTCCGGCAGCCCGACGGCAGTGAAATCAGCCTCGGCAGAAAGGACATCATCTCCCTGACCCGCGCCTATCGCTACCACCTGGTGAAAAACAAGCAGATGTACGTCACCTTTCCGGGCTACTCAACCGTTAAGGCCGGCCTGCTGGACCGCCTGAAAAAGGACCGCACCAAAACCGGCCGGAGCTATACCGGCAAGTTCGACGGATTTCATCATCTGCCGTTTTTAATGGACATCGAGGCGTCCCTGTATGCTGAAATCGACGTGTATATTGTCGAAGTAAACATTGCCTACGAGCGGGTTTTGGAAGATGAACACTTCGCGGAATTAAACCGCCTCTATGAAGCCGGGGCCAGCAAAAGGGAAATCTACCTTAAAGACCTTGGCTATATCCTCCAACAATTTTGCAGTGATAAAATCAAGGGCAACCTGTCGATCAAATTCGGCCCTCCCCGCAAAATCGAGCGGCTGGATCTTAAAGAAAGCTTTGTCAGCCGCAAGATCAAAAGTGCCGCCCACAAGTACGCGCAGCAGTCCTTTGACTACATGCTTTCCATGCAGCCGGTGTACCCGGCCAATATTTATTTCACGGCTTTTAATGAAAATTTTGACAGAACACCGGTGCGGGTGCTGAGGGAAAAAATCGATGTCATCCGGGATTATTTGAAAACTCTCGTTTGGGGCAGGCCAAACCGCCGGGTGGACCTGCATTATGTCAACAGTTACAACCAGCGGGTTATTTCAGCCGATGAGATCATCAACCGCACATTTCGCCTTTTCAGTCGCCCTTACAGGCATATCACCGACATTGACGGCGACATGTTTGTGGTCTACAACAAGGATGTCGCCCAGCAATACCGCAACCATATCGCCCATTTCTTTGAGGATAAAAAGTAAAACAGCCGCATTGCTCAGCTGCCCTGCGTCGGCTCATGATCCTTTTGCCGCCCGGCCTTGCCTTGCTCCAAATCCGCGATAATCTGCTTCAGCCGGAACTCGCGCGCCTCCACCTTGACCAGCATCATCCCGAAGGATTCCGCCAGTTCGGCCAGAAAGCTGGGATAGCGACCCTTTTTGGACAGTTCAAACAATCGCTGGGCATCTTCTTTGTCATAATGGCCGGAAGCAATCTTTTTACAGCACGCATTGAGCATCTCGAAAAGATCCAGGTAATACTGTTCAAAGTCCATGGTGTGTTCTCCCTTTTGGTTGATCCCCGGCAAACGTCGGCGCCTGGCGGTTGCAGGTCAAATCCATTGAGTTTTCCTTATGGATGATGTATGAGACAATCTGCACGGTACGATTTTTAAGCCGTTTAATTTGATGAAGTCGTAAAAAGCTGATTTTGAGCGCCATCAACCCTTTTCGGAAATAGAGCGGTGAGGGGTTGAGCGTTAAAATTCGCACGCTGTTTGAGGGCGTCAGCCCGAGTTCTTGCGACGAATTCTTGTCCGCCTTCCTAAGGCAGGTAAACCTCAGGCGGATAGCGAAACCGGTGAAACGGCTCCCGAAAAGGCTCGCTTAAGCGAAAAATTGGACTTTTTACGGGGCTATCAATAAATATAGTAAGCCCTTGGGCGATTGGCAAGCACAAGCGGTTGCGCCGGCCGCTTTTATTTGCGAGTCTTTGGGCGAAGGTTGCAGGGGAAACAATCATGTCCAGACAGCTGAGTTTGTTTCCGGAAATAGCCACAAAAGAATCCCGGCCGGCCGGGGATAAAAAAACAGATGACCTGCCCGCCGCTTTGCCGCCTGTCGATGAAGTGCTGGCTGCAACCGGCCGGTTCCAACGCAGGCGGGACCTGGAACCGCTGATCGATTTTATCGGCCGTTTCCCACGCTACTCCGCCTTCAACGGATTTTTGCTTTACCTGCAAAACCCGGCCGCAACCCGGGTGGCAACGGCCCGGGGTTGGGTCCGCAAATTTCAGCGCCGGCCCGTGGCCGACGCCCGCCCCCTGCTCATTTTGGCCCCCATGGCCCCGGTTCTTTTCGTTTACGATGCAACAGATACCGTCGGCAAGCCCCTGCCGCCAGAACCTGAAGGCGGGCGTCTGAAGCCCTCGCAGCTTGAAAAAATCTATCAAACCATCGTGCACAATTGCACTTTGCAGGCCATTGCCGTTCATGAAACCCATAGCGACGGATCCGATGCCGAACCCAGTGGACGGATTACCCCTGCTGTGCGAAAAAGACACCCCGATATCCAGCTTACAAAAGATATGCACTATCTGGTGCTCCTGGACCAGACCCGGCGGCTTGAAGACAGATATCGCGCCCTTGTGCGTGAACTGGGACACATTTTCTGCGGTCATCTCGGCATCGACCGGCATGCCTGGTGGCCGGAAAGAAAAGATCTGAACATGAAGGGCGAAGAACTCGAGGCCGGCTGCGTTGCCTTTCTGGTCTGCCGGCGTATCGGACTGCAGCCAAACCTGGAACAAAGCTTTGCGGATGGTTTGCCAATGGACAGTCCCCTGCCCGCCTTCAGCCTGAATAGCGTGCTGCAGGCCACCAGCCATATAGAAGAGATGGCCAGACGGCGCTGGCGCAAACCCACCAAACGCGGCCGCTACTAGTGTATGAAGTCAAATCCCCATCAATTGGGTATTTTTTTTCACAATCCCGACACCCCCGCTTTTTCCTTTAGCATCTTAACCCTCTGATATCTAAATATAATTATCTAAAACAGCCGGGTTTGCACGCTTTTTGCTACTCCCATTGGACAACCGGCTGATCGATGCGCGTTTCCGCCTCAATACAGGCGGACGGACCCAAACCCAAAACGCTCCGCAGCCATGCAGGGGAGATCATTTCCGCTTCGCTGCGGGCAATGCGTCTGCAAACCCGTCGAAGGGGGTGTAATTTGTCCGATTTTCATGAAATGGCCAACAATTTGAGAATGATAAACGAGCGGGCTCTAAACCCCGAAGACCCGGCCTACGTAATTGATCAGGGGGGGCGTCGGTTGGGGCCTGAAAGACGGCAGTTCACCTATTCTCAATATTTCCCGGAAAGAAGAGCCGGTATTGAACGCAGGAGTCTTGCGGAAAGACGCACGGGTGAAAATCAGGCGGCCTGAAACCGCTGTTGGAAGGTGAGCATGGACACTTTTGATTTCATAGGAATTTTGTTTGCACTGGCGGCCCTGTCCCAGCTGCTGGCGTATTGAAAAACAGTCTGTATCTGGGGTTGCCGATCACCCCTAAAAAATCGCAACAGCATCACCACTGCAGGGACATCACAAGGGGGGGGGCCGGACATATCTTTAAAAAAGAGAGGATCCAAAACCGGATGGAGATCGCCGCACGCCGAAACCGGCTTGCTCACAGGGACCAGGCCGGTTTTACCTTAATTGAAATCTTAGCTGTATTGGTCATATTGAGTCTTCTGGCCGCTGTCACCATCCATCGATTCGATCTTTTATCACAGGCGGCAAGCCGGGCAGCGCTGGCCGCCGGTGTCAGGGAACTCAATGTCAGAGAAACCCTGGCGTGGACCCAGGCCAAGCTGTCGTCCGAGGGCTGGAGCGGGGATGAAAATATTTTCACTGCCGTGGACAAGGACCTGGGCCCGAAGTATTTCTGGGATCCTGCTGCTGACGCAAACGGCGGCACCCTGCATTTCAAGAATAATTCCACATCCATGTCCCTGAACCGAACCCCTTCCACCGGCAGCTCGCCGGCCGTCTGGCAGTAGTTTTTGCAGGTCCGCCTTGCGGCAGCCCGCCCGTTGTCCCATTGCCTATTGCCTTTTCCCGCCATATCTGCTTTTATAGATCCCAAAAAGCAGCCAACGGACCCTTCAGCGGGAGGTAAACAATTTGAAAATGGACAGATCGGTAAAAATTATCGTTGCGGTGGTGGTGGTGTTTGCCGTCGCCTGGTTTGCTTACAACAAATTGGCCGGCTGGCATCGAAAAAAAGTTGATACCGCAGTCAAGCAGGAACAGACCACGTGGCAGAAAAAAACGGGACAACTGGAGCAGAAGGTTTCCAAGCTGCAAAAAGAGCTGACCGTAGTCAAGGGTCAGGAGGCTCCGGAAGAAAAATTGGCCGCTGTCTTCGGAGAGCAAAAAAACACCACCGAGGAAGGCAGCAAAGAGGGGCTCAAGGCCAGGCCGGAGCAGGCAAAACACCCGTCTATTGCCGATATCGAGCGCAGGGTCATGGCCTTTTTCCGCTACCTGGACGACCAGCCCTATGTTCAATCCTTTCAACTGGCCGGCGGGACCTATCGCCAGTGGGAAATTGCGATGGCACGGCTGGCGGCCAAGCCACCGATCGTGGCCGGGGAAATGGATTCCCTGTACAGCATGATGCGCAATGTGGCCCACTTCTACCGGGTGCTGGGGAAAAAACGGATCCTGTTGATCAAGCAGATCCTGAAAAATGAATCGGCCGTCATCGAGCCGGCGATGAAAACATTTTACCAGTGGTTCAGCGCAGACGATCAGGGAAAGGCCGCCCTGCAGGGGCGGCCCGACCTGCAGACGCAATATGTCTATGCGGGCTATCTGCTCAACACCCTGGGGGGCAGAAGTTATCTTTTGCGCCGGGGCTCCAGGGTCCGCACCCTGACCACTTACTACTGTGTGCTGGTGCTGGATCGCGCCAATGACGCCGAACTGAATGCGGCGGGCATCGATATCCGGCCGTATATCAAAGCCTCGATCAACGAAATCACCAACCAGCTGGGGCTGCGGTATCAGAAGCAGTATCTCGCCCGGCTGGACCGGTTGAGCCGCAAATACCCGTAAAGGAGATCTGCATGTCGCTTAAAGAGCATGAATACATCCGGCAAACCCTGGAGCGCTATACGAATTGCAAGCTGGAAGATTTCTGCGATCATGTGTTGATCACGAATTTCAAGCAATATATCAAGCGGTTCCGGGAAAAAACAAAGGGCAAATACGCCGAGGGCAATTTTCGCATTGTCAACGCTGCCGATATCAACTGCACCATGATCGACTTCGGCATCGGCTCTCCCCAGGCCGCCCTCATTATCAACTGCCTGGCCTACCTGGACAATCTTAAATCCGTGGTCATGCTGGGAATGTGCGGCGGCATCGACGACATTCTCGAGGTGGGAGACTTTCTGGTCCCATCGGCCGCCATCCGGGGGGAAGGCACCAGCCGCCATTATCTGCCGGGCGAATTTCCCGCCATCCCGGCATCTTCCGTTAATTTGTACTGCATCGGCGCCGTGCGCAAGATGGGTCTGACGCCCCGCTGCGGAATCGTGTATACCACCGATCGGCGCCTGTGGGAGTATGACGAGCAATTCATCGAATATCTGCGCAACCAGAGAATTCTGGCCATCGAGATGGAACTGGCCACCCTGTTCTCGGTGGCCTACCGTTACGAGGTCCCCATTGGATCGGTGATGCTGGTCTCTGACATGCCGCTGCAGAAAACAGGGATCAAGGGCAAAAAATTGTCCACCAAAATCTATTCAACCTATATGGAACCCCACCTGGACATTGGCCTGGATGCGGTGACCAAGATCCATACCAACTGGCGCACGGTGGCCCGCAGGCTCAGCAGCGAGTGGTGATGGGTGCATTCGGGGTGTCGGTCATGGGAGTCGGCGCATGGCCACCAGGGTGATATCGTCAAACTGGTTGGCGGCGCCGATGTGTTCCTGCACCCGGGTTGCAATGCGGTTCAGCAGATCAGCGGCGGAAACAGGCGGCTTGTCCAGCATGGACACCAGGCGGTCTTTGGTAAAAAAAGTGAGGTCCATGGCGGTGGCCTCGGTAACGCCGTCGGTATATCCCAGCAGCAGATCGCCGGCTGCCAGCCGGCTTTGTCGGATGACGAAAGTGCTCTCGGTCTGCATGCCCACTGCCGGCCCGGTGGCGGCCAGCCGGTCCCTGATGCCGCCGCCGGGAGCCACGACAAACAATGGCTCGTGCCCCCCATTGATATAGCTCAGAACCCCGGATTCCGGGTTCAGGATCCCGAAAAACATCGTGGCGAACATGGCCAGGTCGCCATGATTGATCGCAATGTAACTGTTGGTCAGCCCAACCGCCTGCAGGGCCCGGGCATCGGCCGCATCAAGATCCGCCAGACCGCCTGCCGCTGCGGGATTGTTCGGCATCATTTCGATGCAGGTCAGCGGCAGACCGTTGAGGGCGGTTTGACCCGAAAAAATGCGGATCAGGCTGCGAAACAGCGCCATGAAAAGCGCCGCGCCGACCCCCTTGTCGCACACATCGGCAATCACAATACCGACCCTGCCGCCGGGAAGCTCAAAAAGATCGTAGAAATCACCGGCCACCTGGCGCGCCGGTTTGAAGAAGGCCGCCGTTTCCCAGCCTGGAAGCTGCAGCAGCCGGCCGGGCAGAAAATTGAGCTGCATCTGCCGTCCCTTTTCCAACTCGCCGTTGAGCATCCGGGAATAGGACTGCACCTGCTGCAGACTTTGCTGGAGTGCGGCTTCGGCCTTTTTGCGCTTGGCAATGGCATCTGCGATCTGCTGATACATGTGGCGAAACGCGCTGATCACCTCACCCAGTTCGTCGCTGCGCCTGACCTTGGCTGAATAAAAGTCCGGTGTCTCCTGGTCCTGACTGAGGGAGTCTCCGGCCCGGATAAGATCCTGCCTCAAATTTAAGATGGGATTGACGACGATCCAGCGCAGGGTCAGCCAGGTGCCCCCGGTGACAAAAAGCGAGATAATGACCACCAGACCGGCAATTCGCAGAAAAAATTCATACAGGCGCCGGGTAATCGATGAGGCGTCATGGCGCAGGATCAGGCGATAGTCTCTTTGCAGCTCCACCGGAGAGCAGGCAATATCGTAGCGGGCGCCCTGGCGGTCGAATAAAAATGTCATGCCGGCGGGATTGACATCGGTCAGCGCAAGGGCGGGCATTTCTCCAAAACTGCCGACTTTTCTGCCGTCAGTGCGATACAGCGCCCCTCCGACGACAGGTTTGCCGTCATGCAGTTTTTGAATGTATTTGAAAAATTCTGCATCGGAGGCTGAGGGAGGGACAATCTGCATGATGAGCGCCACCCGTGCGAGGGAAATTTCTTTCATCTGCAGCAGAAGCTCTTTTTCGCGCTTTTTAAAAGACGGAATGAAAATTGCCGTTTCCACGGCGATCACGCTGATAAACACCCAGAACACAATGCGCCGTGAAAGCTGGGAGATCGGCAAATGAGATTTTTTTTTCAAGGACATGAACTTTTCTCCGGGGCCATCCAGGTCACGGTTGCGCACGGATCGAATATATTTGCAAAAAACCATTTAATTTTTCAAGACTAGGTATCATTTCAGCCTTTGTCAAAACAAAACCGCCGCGCCCATCTGCCGCCGCCTGCCGGGGTGGATGTCGCCAATAGGTCGCGTCGCTGAATGAAACCTTACAACACCCGCCCTGTGGCCGCCCGTTGGCTTGACTTTATGTCCGTTTCATGGCTTAGTGACGATCAGGGAGGTAACCGTCCATGTTTAAAAAACTGGCTTCGCTTTTGGGCTCCAAAGCGACAGAATCTGGTTCAGACGGGTTTTTCCTGGATATACGCTGCAGCATGTGCGGCGAGCGGTTTCACCTTTACATCAACAAATCCTGGGAGTTGATGCAAAATTTCGAGCCGGACGGCAGCGTCACCTATTTTCTGAAAAAAGAGATATTCGGTGTGGGATGCAAAAACAGAATGCATGTGCACATGAAATTTGACCGCCATAAGAACATGATTTCGAAACAGATCGAACACGGCGAATTCCTTGAAAGTTGATTTTGCAAAAGGTTGATTTGATGCAGGAGATACGGTTTCACGGTCGCGGCGGCCAGGGTACGGTGGTGGCCTCGATTCTGCTGGCGAGGGCCTTTTTCAGTGCCGGCTACTATGTCCAGAGTTTTCCCGTCTTCGGCGTCGAAAGACGGGGGGCACCGGTGGAAGCCTACCTGCGGCTGGATCGGAAAAAAATCCGGATCCGCTGCAACGTGTACACCCCGGACCACGTGGTGGTGCAGGATGCCCGGCTGCTGGAAACTGTGAACATCACCCGGGGACTGAAGCCCGGCGGGTGGATTCTGGTCAACGCCGCCGGGCGGCCGCAAAATCCGGCCGTGTTTTCCGGCTCTTGTCTGGCCTACGTGGACGCCACGCAGATCGCCATTGATCATCATCTGGGCACCCGCACCTATCCGATTATCAACACGGCCATGGTCGGTGCCCTGGCCCGCATACTCGAGATGCCGCCTTTGGACACCGTCTGTGATGCCGTACGGCGGGACATCGACGTCAAACCGCAACAAAACATCCAGGCGGCCATTGATGCCTTTCACAGCGTTGTGCTTGTCGGACGAGTCAAATGAAAGACGCCCCATTGAATCCAGCGCCATTGTTTTTCCCCCGCTCCACCGCCTCCACGGCGGTCAACAAAACCGGTTCCTGGCGTTTTTTTCGTCCCCGCTATGAGGAAAAAACCGCCCCTTGCAGCGCGGCCTGCCCCCTGGGCCAGGACATCGCCCGCATTGAGATGCTGGCCTCCCGGGGATCGTTCAAGGCGGCCTGGCAGAGTATTTTAGCGGAAAATCCATTTCCGGCGGTCTGCGGTCGGGTGTGCTTTCATCCCTGCGAGGCGGTCTGCAACCGCCAAAACCTGGATGAGGCGGTGGGCGTGCACCACCTGGAACTGTTCCTGGGAGACTTCGCCATTGCCCGCCAACTGAGGTCCTCCGTCGAAGCTCGGCCAAAGGGCGGAAAAAAAGTCGCCATTGCCGGTGCCGGTCCGGCCGGCTTGGCGGCGGCCTATTTCCTAACCCAGCTGGGATATGACTGCGAAATTTTTGAGGCCCGCAGCAAACCCGGCGGCTTGCTGCGCTGGGGAATCCCCCCTTACCGCCTGCCTCGGGAAGTGCTCGCCCGGGAAATCGACCGCATCGAAAAAGCAGGCGTGACGATTCATCTTCACCGCCCGGTAACTGCCGCACGACTGAAGGCGATTGGCCGCAATTTTGATGCCCTGGTGGTGGCCTGTGGATACCAGCGGCCCATTTCCCTGAATGTTGAAGGCGGCCGGTTTGTGCGCGATGGACTGGATTTTCTCAGCCGGCTGGATTCGCACTCAGAAACATCTTTTCAGGGCAATGCGGCCGTTATCGGCGGCGGCAACACCGCCGTGGACGTTGCCCGCTGCCTGGTGCGCCTGGGGGGCTCAGCGCAGATCATCTACCGCCGGCGTATAAAAGACATGCCGGCCTTTGCACCGGAAGTCAAAATGGCCCGCGACGAAGGGGTGAAGATACTGCCGCTTTATGCCCCTGTTGGCATTCAGCGGCTGGAGCACGGGACCGGGGCTGTGCCCGGATACATTCTGACGGTGCACAAAATGAAAGTCAGCAGCAAGCCCGTCGGCGGCCGTGCGCGGGTGGTGCCGGATGGGAACAAAATCCGCCGTATCCGCGTCCAGCATGTTTTTGCCGCCGTGGGCGCCGAACCCGAAGCACCATGGCAATTCATCGCCACCGGCCGACAGACAACCCGGGACTGGGGCCACTGCCAACTGGCGGCCGGCAGCATCCCCCGGCTTTTCATTGGCGATCTGACCACGCCGGTAAAAAGTGTCGCCGATGCCATCGCCTCTGGCAAGCAGGCGGCCATGGTGCTGGACACATTTTTCAGGCAGGGGCCCGGGGCGGTGGCGCAAAAACTGAGCGCCTGCCGGGTGGGAGCCGGTCCGGCACTGTCCATGGCCGTTTACCGGGGCCGGGACCGCACCGGGCGCAGTCCGCACATCGTTGCCGGTGCTGAAATCATGACCGACTACTTTGAGCCGGCCGCCCGGCTGGACCCGGCACCCGTTGGCGCCGGCCGGCGCAGCGGCTCTTTTATTGAAATTCAGTCCGCCATGGCCGCCCGCATGGCCCGGCAGGAAGCCGCGCGTTGCTTTAACTGCGGCATCTGCAACGACTGCGACAATTGCCGGCTTTTCTGCCCGGAGATGGCAGTGCTGGTAGAAAAAAAACAGCGTTGGATCAATATGGACTACTGCAAGGGCTGCGGGGTGTGTATGGTGGAATGCCCCCGCAACGCCATGGCGCTGGAAGAGGAGGCCAAATGAAAAAAGTGCTGGAGGGCAGCCAGGCGGTCGCCGAGGCCGCCCGCCTGGCGCGGGTCCAGGTGATTGCCGCCTATCCCATCACGCCCCAGACCCATATCGTCGAGGCCCTGTCCGATTACTGCGCTCGCAAAACCCTCAAAGCCCGTTTTATCAACGTGGAAAGCGAGCACTCGGCCATGGCAGCAGTCATTGGCGCCGCCAGCGGAGGCGTGCGGACTTTCACGGCTTCTTCTTCCCACGGCTTGGCCTACATGCACGAACTGCTGCACTGGGCCGCGGCGGCCCGGCTGCCCATCGTGATGGCCGAGGTCAACCGGGCCCTGGGTCCCGGCTGGAACATCTGGACCGACCAGACCGACAGCCTGTCCCAGCGCGACACCGGCTGGATCCAGCTTTACTGCGAAGACGGCCAGGAAGCCCTGGACACTACCCTGCTGGCCTTCGCACTGGCAGAAGCCGTCAACCTGCCGGTGATGGTGGTCATGGATGCTTTTTTTCTTTCCCACACCTTCGAACCCATTGACGTGCCGGGTGCCCGGCAGGTCGACCGGTTTCTGCCGCCGCCAGCCCCGCGCATCCGGCTGGACACGGCTGATCCCTGCGGGCTGAATCCGCTGGTCACCCCCGCGGCCTACATGGAAATGCGCTACAACATGCAGCTGGCCATGGAGCAGGCCCGGCGACAGTTTGCGCGGCTGGAGGCGAAATTTGAAAAAATCTTTCAGCGATCCTATGGCCCGGTTGAAGCCGTTGGCTGCGATGACGCCGAGATTATCCTGGTCACCAGCGGGACGGTCACCGGCACCTGCCGCCAGGTGATCGGTGAACTGCGCGGTCAAGGCGAGGCGGTCGGCCTGCTTAAAATAAAGATGCTGCGTCCCTTTCCCGCCGACCTTATCGGCCGGTACCTGGCATCCGCCCGCAAAGTTGCGGTCATCGATCGTAATTTTTCCTTTGGCGCGGGCGGCATTTTTGCCCAGGAAATCCAGGCCGTCCTGTGCAACCTGGAGCGCCGACCGCAGGTTTTCGGCTATATCGCCGGGCTGGGAGGACGTGACATCACCCCCGGTAGCCTGCTGGAAATTTACCACCAAACCCAAAGCCAATCCCTGCCGGCGGCGGACAGCATCTGGATTGGCCTGGACCGGGAGATTGTCGCCCAATGGTCCAATTAAATCCGCAAAACTGCGACCTGATGAACCCGGGGCACCTGGGATGTCCCGGCTGCGGGGCGACCATCGCCATGAAATTTGCCCTGCAGGCCCTGGGTGAAAAGACCATGGTGGTGATCCCGGCCTGCTGCTGGGGGGTCATTGCCGGTCCCTACCCCCAGAGCGCCCTGAACCTTCCGGTGCTGCAGACGGCCTTTGCCACCGCGGGGGCGGCGGCCAGCGGGCTGCGGGCCGCCCTGGATGTGCGTGGCGACGCCGACACGACGGTGCTTTCCTGGGCCGGCGACGGCGGGACCTTCGACATCGGTTTTCAGTCCCTGAGCGGCGCGGTGGAGCGCAACGAAGACTGCATCTTCGTCTGCTACGACAATGAGGCTTACATGAACACCGGCGTTCAGCGCTCCTCGGCCACTCCCTACGGCACGCGCACCACCACCACGCCGGGCCGGGGCTGGAAAAAAACCGGCAAAAAAAATATCGTCGAAGCCCTGGCCGCCCACCGCATTCCCTATGCCGCCACCGCCAGCATCGGCTACCCGCAAGACATGATCGCCAAATTTAAAAAAGCTGCAGCGCTCAAAGGCGGCTCCCGCTTTATCCACGTTTTTGCCACCTGCCCCACGGGCTGGCGCATTGGATCGGAGATGTCGGTCAAAATCGCCCGGCTGGCCGTGCAGACCAATGTCTTTCCCCTCTATGAAGTCCATGACGGTCTTGACTACACCCTGAATTTTCACGGGCACCTACCGGTAAAGCAATATTTTGCCGCCCAGGGCCGCTTTGCCCATTTGACGCGCGCGGACATGGCCCGGATCCAGCGGCAGGTGGATGCCGAATGGCAGCATCTGCTGAAAAAGGCCGGTGAAAATTAATGCGTTGAAAATAAAATTTTCTGTGTTAAAATGGAATAAACAAATAAGGTCTCTGTGTGGGACTCAGGCGAGTCCTTTTTTTTATCTAAAAACCGAAAGGAGCAATTCCAATGAAATTCGTAAACTTCGGCCGCTCCGGCCTGATGGTTGCGCTTTTAACCTCCGTGCTGATTTTTTCCCCCGCCCTGGCGGCGGAAAAAAAGCCGGCCGACAAGAAGATTGCATCGGTAAACGGGGTGGCCATCACCCAGGCCGAACTGGACCGGGAGATGGACATGCAGGTCGATCGCCTCACCCGCCAGGGTAGACAGCTGACAGACCAGCAAAAGGCCCAGCTGGAAAAAGATCTGCTGGAAAACATCATCGAGCGTGAAATTCTTTACCAGCAAAGTTTGAAATCCGGCATCCAGATCAAGGACCAGACCGTCAACGACCAGCTGGCAACCATCAAAAAGCGGTTTCCCGACGAGCAGAAATTCAATGACGCCCTGAAAAGGATGAACCTGACGGAAAAAGAAGTCAAAGCCCAGATCAAACGCGGACTGGCCATCCGGGAATTGATCGACGAGCAGGTTGCCCGCAAAATCGTGATCTCCGACGCCGACACCAAAGCCTATTATGATGCCCACCCGCAAATGTTCAAACAACCCGAGCAGGTCAAGGCCAGTCACATTTTAATCAAGGTGGCATCGGATGCGGATGACGCCAAAAAAGCCGCGGCCCGCAAAAAAATCGAGGAAATCCAGCAGAAACTGAAAAACGGAGGCGACTTTGCCGCGCTGGCCAAGGAATACTCTGAAGGACCCAGCGGCACGCGGGGCGGCGACCTTGGATTTTTCAGGCGCGGGCAGATGGTCAAACCCTTCGAAGAAGCTGCCTTTGCCCTGCAACCCGGCCAAGTCAGCGACGTGGTCACCACCCGCTTCGGCTATCACCTCATCAAGGTGACTGAAAAAAAACCCGCCAAAACCCTGGCCTATGCCGAAGTCAAGGACAGAATCGGCGAACGGCTGAAGCAGCAAAAAATCGAGAAGCAGGCCGGACAATATATCGACGGGTTGAAAAAGGACACCAAAATAGAAAAAACCCCCTGACATGAGCGTTCGCACCCCTCAGACACGGTTGAGCGGCATTCCAACCGCCGGGATTGTCCTGGTTTCAATTTACATTGCCGCTCAGCTGCTGTCGGATATTGCCAGCCTCAAAATCGCCCTGATTGCCGGTTTCAGCATCGATGCCGGCACCCTCATCTATCCGCTGACATTCACCATCCGGGACCTGGTCCACAAACGCCTCGGGATCAAAGCGGCGCGCACGGTCATTGTTCTGGCCGCGGGCATCAACCTGTTCATGGCGCTGTTTTTTCAACTTGCCGCTTGGCTGCCCCAGGACCCGGCCTGGGGGATGGGCAAGCAGTTTGCCGCCATCCTGGGGCCGGTGTGGCGCATCGTGATCGCCAGCATCGCCGCCGAGGTCATCAGCGAGTTCATCGACACCGAAATTTACCACCTCTGGCAAAGCCGCATCACCCGCAAATACCAGTGGATGCGGGTGCTGAGCAGCAATGCCGTCAGCATCCCGGTGGACAGCCTGATTTTCTGCTGGGGCGCCTTCGGCTTCACCCTGCCCCACGATGTGGTGTGGTCCATCGTCGCGGCCAATATCATCGTCAAGGGCCTGGTGACCCTTGTCAGCCTGCCGTCCATTTATCTCGTGAAGGAAAAATAAAGGCTAGGGTCAAGGTTGCAGGGTTTCGCGCAAACGGATTGTGTGCTATATATATCTTTGTTTTTTTGTTGCACTGAATTTTGCTTTGACCTGGAAGAAAGGAGGTTTGCGATGTCCATAAAAGTCACCTGGTACAGTCACGCGTGCTTTCTGATTGAAACCGGCAAGGCCCGGCTGCTGGTGGACCCCTTTATTACCGACAACCCGTTGTGCCCGATAAAGGCCGACGAGGTGCAGACCGACTACATTTTCGTGTCCCACGGCCATGGCGATCACGTGGGAGACAGTGTACCGATTGCCAAACGCTCCGGGGCAACGGTGGTGTCCAACTACGAAATCCAGAACTGGATGGCCGCCCAGGGGGTGGAAAATACCCATCCCCTGCACATCGGCGGAGGATTCGACTGGCCCTGGGGCCGGGTCAAACTGACCATCGCCCAGCACGGATCCGCGCTGCCCGATGGTTCTTACGGGGGCAATCCGGCGGGTCTTCTGTTTTACATCGGGGACAAAAAAATCTATCACGCCTGTGACACCGGGCTGTTTTACGACATGAAGCTCATCGGTGAGGAGGGCATCGATCTGGCCATTTTGCCCATCGGGGACAATTTCACCATGGGTCCCGACGATGCCCTGCGCGCTGTCAAGCTCATCGAACCGGCCCGGGTGGTTCCCATTCACTACAACACCTTCGAGGTCATCGAACAGGACCCCCAGGCCTGGGCCATCCGGGTGCAGCAGGAAACCGCAGCGAAAGTCACCGTGATGGCACCGGGGGAGACGCTGGAGATTTAAGCGGGAGGCTTAAAACAAACCATCCCGCCCGCAGGCCGGGATGGTCATTGATGTCTTCCTTAACCTAAGGAAGCGCTAAAGCGCTCAGCCGGACGGGGCGCAGGACGGCTGGCTGAATCCTCCCGAGCCGCTGGCAATCCCGTTGGCCCGGACACAGCCCGCCGACATCAGCTTCTCCACGTCCTTGCAACCGCACTGCGGGCATTTGGGCGGCGGATCGCTGGACGACAGGGTAAGCTCTTCAAAACACTCACAGCAGGCCTTGCACTGGTATTCGTAAATCGGCATCGCAATCAACTCCTTGGCATCTATTTTTCTTAAATAATAACGTCTGTTGCACCCAAGTCAAGATCGGCAATTAAAAAATTTCGGACAAGACCATGGGCGCCTTTAGCATTGGATCATGCAGAAAATAAAACCATACGGCAAAACCCTCAAAGAGCAGTTAAAGGCCGGGGCCCGCGACCGGCTGTATAATTTTCTGCTGGCCGACGGGGCCATCCGGGGGGTGATCCTGAACGGCACCCGCATGGTCAACGAAATGCGGGCCAACCACCAACTGGGGATCCTGGAAACCCTGGTGCTGGGACGCGCCTACCTGGGCGTGGGGCTGATGTCGGCCGATCTGAAAGGCAATGACCGCATCAGTGTCCACATCGACTGCTCGGGGCCGATCAGGGGCCTGGTGGCGGAAGCCACCGCCTTCGGGGACGTGCGCGGCTACCTGAAAAAGGTGCCCATTTCCATTGACAGACCCATGGAAAGCTTTGACCTGGCACCGTTTTTCGGCGCCGGCATCCTCGCGGTGACAAAATACCTTGAAAATGCCAAACAGCCGTTTACCGGCCAGGTGATTTTAAAATACGGCAACATCGCTCAGGATCTGGCCAATTACTACCTCACCTCGCAGCAGATTCCCACCGCCTTCACAACCTGAGCATCAAATTCGACCGGCAGGGCCGGGTCACCGGCGCCGGGGGGTTATTTTTACAGGCCATGCCCGGGGCGGCCGATGAATTGGCCGCCAGCCTTGAGCAGCGGGTCATCGAGCTGCCTTCGCTCGGCGACGTATTTACCGCCAACGGAGATCCGCAGCACCTGGCCAACGAAGTGTTCAAAGACTACGGACCGCGCTTTCTGGCCAACCATCGCATTGAATTCATGTGCCACTGCAACCGGCAACGGGTCCGCTCCCTGCTGACCCTGCTGCCCATCGACGAACTGAAGGACATCCGGGACCAGGGGCCATTTCCCCTGGAGCTGCGCTGTCACAATTGCAATACGGCCTACCACTTTTCAGAAAAAGAAATCCGCGAAATTTACGGCCAGCGCTTCCCGAACAATTAATCCGAACAGGTTGAAATTCCGGTACACGCAGTTCAAAACAAGTCAGCGGTTCGATAAGCGGAATTGGCGCCTGCGACACGCTTGAAGGTCTGGAAGCTGGAAGGCTAAAATCCACCAGCTTTCAAGCTTTCTAGCCTCCCGGCTTTCCAGCCGACTTCTGCTGTTTTTTCAGCTGCTGGATCATTTCATCCACCGAGCGTCCGGTGGGTGCCATGGCAATGGGATTGATCGCCAGCACTTCCTCCCAAGCGGCGATGGCACCGTCGACATCCTGCAGGTCATGCAGCAGGACGATGCCCTTGTTCATGCGCGAAATTTCGTGCTGCGGGTCCACGGCGCCGGCCCGGTCAAAGGCCTTGACGGCCTCCCGGGGCTTGCCGCTGCGGCGGTACATGATCCCCAGGTCGGTCCAGACATTGGCATTGTCCGGGTTCAATTCCAGGGCCTTGCGGTAGGCAACAATGGCCTGCTCATGGCGGGCAGAATCAAAATAGACATTTCCCAATTCGATCCAGGCGGTCACATCTTGCGGGTTGGCGCTGGTTTTGGCTTCCAGTGCGGCGATCATGGCACTACGGTCCGGCTGCACCTGGGTGGATGCCGGCATACGGGCCTGGACAGGCCTCTCGTCCGGCCCGGCTTTATATGCAGTAAATACCACCCCGCCGAAAAAACCCACCGCCAGGGCCAGCAGGGAAACCAGCCACAAAGTCTGCCGGCTCACAAGGCGGGGGTCGTCAGTTTTTGACTGCTTGGCCATCATATCCTCCGAATGAAAGGTTGTTTTTCTAAACTATTGTCCATCCACAAATAGCAGATTTTGGTTCGCAGCAAGGCCTGAGCGATTTTGAAACCGGCCGGCGTAGCCTCGCAGCGAAGCGTGCATAGTGTGGGCGATGTCGAGGATTTCAAAAGAGCGAAAACGCCGCTGCGGGCCGAAAGATGCTGTTTGTGGATAGGCACAAACTAACAACTCACCTGACAAAGTCAATACAGCGAAAATTTTGACATCCGGCCACACGTACTTAAATTCTACCCTGATTGATCAGGATTCCATCTATTTAGAGTGATCGCAATGAAAGAAACACCGGGGTTGTTGATTATCATACTGTTGGCCGTCATGATGGGCCTTTTGCCGGCAGTGCCGGCGTTGCCGGCGCCCGGGGCACACGTTCACCACAACCTGGCTGTCGAATTGGCCCCCGACGCCCACCGCCTGAGCGGAAAAGACGACATTCTTATCCGGACCGCACCGGGTCGCGAACTGGTGTTTCAGCTCTCACCGCGCGCCGCCGGCATCGAGGTGATGGTCAACGGCCAACCGCGCAAAACCGCTTTTGAAAACGGCCGGCTGCTCGTGGCATTGCAGCCGGACGAACAAACCGCCCCCGTGCAGGTGACCATCAGCTACAGCGCCGTGTTCGACGACCCGGCTCCCCGCCGGCCGGTCAACACCGACAATCCGGGCTACGGGGTGACCGGCACCATTGCACCCCGGGGCACTTTTTTGCTGCCCGGCGCCGGCTGGTATCCCGTCCTTGCACAGCAGCAGGCCACTTACACGCTGAAGGTCACCGCACCGGCCGGTGTGGTCGCCGTCACCGCTGGGCGCTCCATGGGCCGCCGCACCGCCGCCGGCAAAACCGTCTGTGCCTGGGCGGTGGATTATCCGGTGCGGGGCCTGAGCCTGTCCGCCGCCCGCTACGTGGTCGACGAAAAGGCCGTCGGCCCGGTAACGGCGGCCACCTACCTGATGCCGAACAACCGGCATCTGGCAACTTCATATCTGGATGCCATCGCCCGCTACATCAAGCTGTATTCGGATCTTTTCGGGCCCTACCCTTTTCAGAAATTCGCCGTGGTTGAAAATTTCTTCCCCACTGGCTTCGGTTTTGCCTCCTACACCCTGCTGGGTGGCACCGTGCTGCGGCTGCCGTTTATCATCCACACCAGCCTGGCCCACGAAATCGCCCACTGCTGGTGGGGCAACGGCGTGTATGTCGATTATCGCCGCGGCAACTGGTGTGAAGGCCTGACCACCTATGTGTCCGACTACCTGCTCAAGGAAAAACAATCCGCGGCCGCCGCCCGCAATTACCGGCTTCAATGGCTGCGAAGCTTTTCGGTGCTGGTGCAGCCGGCAGACGATTTTGCCCTCAGCCGGTTTGAAAGCCGCCAGGACCCGGTCACCAAGGCCATCGGCTATGACAAGGGCGCCATGGTCTTTCACATGCTGCGGCGGCTGCTGGGCGAAAACGCTTTCTGGGGTGCACTGCAAGACATCTACCGCCAGCGCCTGTTTAAGCCGACATCCTGGTCGGACCTGCAGCATGGTTTCGAGCGGCAGTCAAAACGCCGCCTGCAGCGCTTTTTTGACCAGTGGGTCAAACGCCGCGGCGCTCCCCGGTTTTCCCTGGAGGCGGTCCGGGCCCGCCCGCGGGGCTCGATCTGGCAGGTCAGCGGCCGCATCGTACAGCAAAAGCCATTCTATGATTTTCCGCTGCTGCTGGAAATCGTGGATCCGACCGCAAGGAGCACCCGTAAAATCAACATCACCGGGCCGTCGACCGCCTTTGAAATGACCAGCCCCGGCCGGCCCCTGCGGTTGGCGGCCGACCCCGATTTTGATGTCTTCCGGCGGCTTGACCCCCATGAAATTCCGCCGGCCGTCAACCGGCTGAAAAGCTCGTCGTCGGTGATCATGGTGCTGTCCGATCCTCCGGCGCCCGGCCTGCGCAAAAGCGCCCGGATCCTGGCGGATGCTCTGGGATTGGCCAACTATCGGATCATCAACGAGAATAAGATCACCCGCAGCCAGTGGCAGCAAAACGACGTTGTGCTCATCGGGCTGCCCGGACGCCGTGATCTTATGCCCCCGATGCCGGCGGCGGTAAAAATTCAGCCCGCGTTTTTTTCAGTCAACCAGATTGTGTACAACCAGCCGGCGGATGTTTTTTTCGGCGTCTTCAAACATCCCGACAGCCCCGGCCGGCGCGTTGTGGCCCTGTTTTTGCCGTTATCGGATGCCGAGGCGGACATCGTGGCCGCCAAGATCACCCATTACGGCAAATACAGCTACCTGGTTTTCCGGCAGGCAAAAAATATGGACCGCGGATTGTGGCCGGTTGGGAATTCCCCCCTGGTGCATACGTGGAAAGCCAAAAACGATTGACTTGCGATGATCGGAAAAGTAAATATTCAAAAAATTGACGGTCCCGTAAAAAGCGATTTTCGAGCGGCTTCAAGCGAGAAAATTGACTTTTCACGGGTTCCCTAAATGTGAGTTCAGGTGCAATCGATGGAAATGAAATACTGCAGCCACTGCGGACAACCGCTGACCCACTGCACCCCGCCGGGGGATGACCGCAACCGGTACTGCTGCATGGCCTGCGGCGCCGTGCACTACCAGAACCCAGTCATGGTGGTCGGATGCATTCCGGAAAAAGACGATCGGATCCTGCTGTGCCGGCGGGCCATCGAGCCGCGCCGCGGCAAATGGACCCTGCCCGCCGGCTACCTGGAAAATGGGGAGACCGTCGCCCAGGGAGCCGCCCGCGAAACCCTTGAAGAGGCCCACGCCCGGGTTGAAATCATCGCCCCTTACGCCCTGTACAATATCTGCTACGTCAACCAGATCTACCTGATGTTCCGGGGCCGGCTGATCAACGATCATTTCCGCCCGGGCAGCGAAAGCCTTGAAGTCAGGCTTTTTGACGAGGCCGAGATCCCGTGGAAGGAACTGGCCTTTCCCGTGATGCGCCAAATCCTGCTGCAGTATTTCAAGGACCGGCCCGCCGGACGGTTTCCCTTTTACATCGGGGACATTACCGAGAAAAGTCCGCCGGGTCCAACAGCCCCGGAAGGCGGACCGCCGCAAAATCTATAAGGAGCCCTCGCCAAGCCATGAGCGAACACTTCGAAACCATCTGCCGCCGCCTGTTCCAGCCCGACGCCGAGGCCAACGGGATTGCGATCGTTGACGCGCCAGCACAGCTCAAAGCGCCGGGCAGCAGACCCGCCGACGTGGCCCGCCAGTTGAATGCCGCCTTTTTGATTCTGCTCGGCGGCAACCACGTCCCGGCCTTTGACACGGCGGCCGCCTGCCTGCAACCGGCCGCCCAAAAAGACGTCTGGGCCCCTGTCGCCCGGTTTTACCGCCTCAGTGCCGAGCGCATTGCTGGCGAGATCCAACAGATCTGCCGGCAGGACCCGGATTTCGCCGCCCGGCTCAAACAGCTGGCCGATTTTCTGCAATCGCGCCAGACGGCCGACAACCCCCGGCAGATGGCCGAAAATATCTGGAGCGTGTTTTTCCCGGAAGGCGTGGGGCTGCAATCGCGCCATGATGACGCCATTGAAAACTTGCGTCAAAAACGCGCGGTGCGCATCACCCGGTTGAACCCGACTCCCATCAGTGATCCGGCCCGCCAAATTCTTTTTTCATCCAACGTGCTGCTAACCCTGCCGGCATCATCATCGGACAGCAAAACAGCCGGCAATCAAAACCTGCAGCAACTGCTTGACCGGGCAGCCCGGCAACCCCAGCGCCACTGGTATGACCATCCCATCCATATTGGCGTCGAACCCTGCGCCAATGAACTGTTATACGGTCTGGCCGGGCTGCAACAGACCCTTGAATTTGAACGCCGGAGGGGCACTGCCGCAAAAAACGCCAGGCTGGCCTGCATCCTTTCGGTTTCCGTCACCCACGATGGCCTGCATGAGGTTGCCCGCCCCTACATTGAAGCCGAGCTGTCAAAGGCCGGCTTTTTAGACGACCTCGATGTCTTCGTGTTTACCGAGACCGACACCCGGCGCATGATTGATGACGTTCTGGCACCGGCGGCCACCCGTTTTATTTCAGCCCCCCGGGCCGCCCAATCCCTGGCCATGTTCGGCGTGGACGGGGAATACGGCCGGCACTACAGCTTCCTAAAGGCCATGGCCGCCTTCTGGCAGGTGTTGATTCAACCGCAAATCCTGGCGACCTTCAAAATCGATCTGGACCAGGTGTTTCCGCAAAAAGAGCTGGTGGCAGAAACCGGAGCATCGGCCTTCGAGCATTTCACCACCCCGCTGTGGGGGGCGCTGGGTGTCGACTGGGCGGGCAGTGAGCTGGAGCTGGGCATGATTGCCGGGGCGCTGGTCAACGAAAGCGACATCGACCAATCACTTTTTACTCCCGATGTTGCCCTGCCCCGACGTCCCCTTCGTCCGGAGGAAACTATTTTTTTCAGCACCCTGCCCCAGGCCGTATCCACCCGGGCTGAAATGATGACCCGCTATGACAGCCCGCAGCTGGATGGAAAGACCACCTGCATCCAGCGGGTGCATGTCACCGGTGGGACCAACGGCATCCGCATGGACAGTCTGCGCCGACACCGTCCCTTTACCCCGTCGTTCATCGGCCGGGCCGAAGACCAGGCCTACCTGCTGTCGGCGCTTGACCGCCCCGCCCCGCGCCTGGCCTACGTTCACAAAGACGGATTGATCATGCGCCATGACAAGGAGGCCTTTGCCCAGGAGGCCATCGAGGCGGCCGAAATCGGCCGGACGGTGGGCGATTACGTGCGCATGCTTTACTTTTCAGCCTATGCCGACGTGATTTCTTCCAATCGGGCGAGCCTGAAGCAAATCCTCGATCCCTTCACCGGCTGTTTTATCTCCCGGATCCCCATCACCGTCTCCCACCTGCGCTTTGCCTTGACAGCGGCCAGACTGTTCGGTGAACAGGAGAATAAAAAGGGTCTCGAACTGGTTGAAATCGGTGTCCGGCGCCTCACCCAGGCCCTTGAATTCATCAGCGGCGAAGACAGCGCCCTTAAAAAACAGTACTTAGACGAGCGGCTCGGATGGGACCTGTATTACGACACCCTTGATGCCGTCGAAAAGGCCATCGCCGACCGGACCCCCTTCGCAGCGACACTGCAGCAAAAGGCATGGGACCTTGTTAAGGAATGCCAAGTTGGAGGGTAAAACAGCTCTTTGACCCTGACTGTGTCCGGTGGGATAAAGATAAACAGTTTCTGGGGGGATGGCGGCATATTACACCGCAACCTTGTTTACGGCTTCGGTGACCTGCAGCACAATATCGCCGACGCTTTCCTGGCTCAGACCAAGGTGATCCATCGTCCCTTGTTCCAGCTCGTAAAGATAATCATCGCTGTCATAGCCGATGCCGCTCAAGGTGGCGATATAGTCAGCCATGTGAAGGATGTAAGCCAACTCGCTTTCATCGGCTGCAGACGGCAGGTGGTGGCATTTGATGGCGGAATTTATGGATTCCGGAAATTTCCATTTTCGACACACCTCCGATGCAATCTGGGCGTGGTTAAATCCAAAAAATTGTACTTCAGCATCAATAAAAGTTTTTTCTTCTTGTTCAAGAAAGGCTTCAATCTCTTCTTTTTTATTCAAAATATAGCCATCGAGAATAATTTTGCCGACATCATGGATCAAACCGGCCGTGTGCGCTTCACTGGCCAGGGCCGGATTTTTCATGTTGGCAATGATTTTCGATCCAAAGGCAACCGCCAGCGAATGCATCCACAGTTGCTTGGCGTCATATCCATATCCCGGTAATTGTCCGTTTAAAATACTTTCGGCTCCGGCAGCGGTCACAAGTTCTCCCAGTGTTTCGTATCCCAGCAGCACTGAAGCATGTTGAATGGATGAAATTGTACCGCTCATACCATAATAGGCTGAATTGGCGACTTTAAGCACCTGGGTGGCCAGCGCCTGGTCGGTCTCAATGATGCCGGCAATTTTTTTGGCATCGGAATCGGATGCTGAAATCAGGCGTTGAATTTTAAACACCGCCTCGGGCATCGGCGGCAGTTCCTTAATACCGTTCAATATGGTTTGCTGGAGTTTCTTTTCAGCGGTTTTATTTTCAGTCTGCGCTGTCGAGGAGCCCTCCTGGCTACGGGGTTGGGGACCGTTTTGATTGTCAACTGATGCTGGCACCTCCCGAAAATCCATGTGCGTTTTGGTACCGCAATTTTTGCATGTAAAAACCGCACGTTTTCCCATAGGGAGTTGATCATCCGCTAATTTATACAATTTTTCGCAGCCTGAGCATGTGAGTATCATGTATTTTCCTGCCACCTGATTGAGTTGAAACCGGATTTTTGAAATTACAACTGTATATTTTTCCTTATCGGGGGAAAAAGAAAAAAGTTTAGAACAATTTAAAGACAACCGGCTGATTTCAGATACTGAACTGCAAAAGGATCTCACCTGTATTGAAATCTCTCCTTTCATGCATAATTTAACAGGTAGTTTGATTTCCAATCCGGCCAACAAAAAAATGCTAAGCCTGACGCTGTGAAGGGCAGCAACAGGAACCCACTGCGTTTCGCGTGCCTGTCTGACAGGTGAACATTTCAGTGGCCGGCAACACAGCTGCCAATGAAAGGAGCGCCAAATATGAAGGAAAAACGCAATGTCCATTTAAAGGTTCAGGAACTATGCGACTGCTATGCCGCTAATGATCCGCTCAAAGAAATGTCCGGCGTAAAAGATGAACCCGATCCGGACGAGGCCGCTCTCAAGTGGCTGGCACTGGCCGCCCTGCATGGAGTGAACAACAATGCCAAGGAAATCACCATCAGCCGCTCCAGAGATGGTGATATCCGCGTAACCGCCAAGTACCGCGAGTCCGAGCTGCCGTCACCGGGTCCCGAGGTGGGTGCCCGGATCATGGAAACTGTAAAGGAAATAACCTATATCGAAGGTGATAAGGGAAAAAGTCCGCTGGCCCTTGGAATCCGCAACGACAGCCTCGAGCTGCGGATAAAAATGAAAGTCAAGCAAGGCGGGGAAAAGATTTCTATTAAGTTTCCGGAATAAAACAAATAATTTTCCAGCACGGATGGGTTTGATGGCGCAATTGACAAAAAAAGAACGGTATGCAATCACCGCTCAAAACCTTGCCCCACCATACCTGGATTATAAGTATTTTCAGGACTGCGACCGCCTGCCGTTTCGCCCCCATGCCCACCAGTTCGACATGGTCAATGCGTGGTGGCTGATCGAAGCCGCCACGCTGGCCTATGCGCCGCCGCGCTTTGCCTTCGAAAAATTTACGCGCACCGGCTGCTTTCAACAAGTAGAGTTCTTTGACACCAAAACAACCCAGTGCTATGTCGCCAGCACCGACCGGTTTGCCATCGTCGCCTTCAGGGGGTCCGAAGCCCGGCTGCAGGAGAATAGTGCAGATCCCGGCCACATTTTTGCCGACTGGCTGGCAAATTTTAACTTTTTGCTCGAATCCTGGGAACACGGGGGACGTGTCCACCGCGGATTTAAAGCTGCTCTTGATGAAGTTTGGCCTCAACTGCAGCCATGCATTTTAAAACTGCAGCAGGACAATTGCAAAATATGGATGACCGGCCACAGCCAGGGAGCCGCCCTGGCCACCCTTGCCGCCAGCCGGTATGGTGAAATACAGGGCTTATACACCTTCGGATCGCCCCGGGTGGGGGACCGGGACTTCAAAAAGAAATTCAAAACAGCTGCTTACCGTTTCGTTAACCACCACGATATTGTCACCCAGGTCCCCCCGGCCGGCACCTATCGTCATGTTGGCAAGCTCAGATATATTGATCCTGCAGGGATTGTCCATAACCACATGGGCCGTCGGGAGAGATGGATCTACGAGCTGCGCGGCCAACTGCAAAAGCTTTTCGATGCCCGCGGCGGGATCCGCAAAACCGTTGCCCGGGAGCTTACCCGGCTGATTGTCGATCACGTGCCGGTGCTTTACGCCATTCACATCTGGAATCAGCTTGTTGATATGAAACAGTTACACTGTTTGGACTGACTGGCAAAGTCTAATTCCGAAGCCATAAACCATTGACAACCCCGCTGACCCCGGTGTAGTAAAATATGGATCAAGCAGCCTTGTAGCGAATTAAAGCAATTGCCAGAAAACAAAGGAGGACGTCTTAATGGGTAAAGGGGACAAACGCACAAAACGGGGAAAAATCTTTCGCGGCACCCACGGCGCATCCCGCCCCAAGAAAAAGAAGAAAAAAAAGAGTGGGTAGGATTATTCCGGCTTTCCCGGTGACAGCCGGCGGATCAACGGCGTCACCCGGTGCAGGGGGCAGCACCGAATGCGGGTTTGATTTTATTTGGATCGTGCAACCAATGGTCAATCATTATGCCACGAGCAACGCCTCAATATAACCTGTATGTACTTAAACCGGATCTTGTCAGGCAATGGCATCCGTCAAAGAATAATCACTTAAAGCCCGCCGAGGTAACTCCCGGTTCGGGCAAAAAGGTTTGGTGGATATGCCAGGAAGGACATGAATGGGAGGCTGCAATATACAGCCGCAGCAGGGGAAGCGGGTGTCCTTTTTGCAGCAGAAAGGGCAAATCTGATTCTGACAACCCGCGGGTATTGTCAAAAACGAACCTGATTAAAGAATGGCATCCAACCAAAAACGGCAATCTAACCCCGGCGGTTGTGACCTATACCCACAACGGAAGAATATGGTGGATCTGTGAAAACGGTCATGAATGGAAGGCAACGGTTAAAAGCAGATTGAACGGGGGAAAGTGTCCGGCATGTGAAACAGGGTCCTTTGAGAATCTTCAAAAAGTCAGCAACCGCACCCGCCGAAAAAAAACCGTCCGCAAACGGGATGATTTTCTGCATAAATTAAGCACCGCTTTTCAGATAGACTCTGATGATTCCTATAAAGGCGCTGAATTTAGAAAAAACCGACGTTATCGGCACGAGACCACCGCAATATTTGAAATTTCACCCTCAGGCTATTTCGTGTATGCCCGGGCCCAAAATTTTAGCGAAACCGGCATGTATTTTGAGACCGAAGTAGCCATCAAACCCGGCACCAAAATTAAAATCAAACTGGACAAGCCCATTTTAAACAATATGAAAAAAAGTTATACTTCGACAGTCAAATGGTGCCGGGGGTTAACCGATGAAAAATCCACCGTTTATGCTTACAGCCTGGGTGTGGAATTTACATGACACCGCTGATGCGCCAGGAATTTGCTACCCAGATTGCCGCCATGAGCCCGCTGACCGGGTAGCTCATGCGGGCCAATTTTAAATAAATGCCCCCAATCGTCGACACCCATGCCCACATCTGCGACCCGGTCTTTGATCCGGATCGATCCGCAGTGCTGGAAAGAGCCGCCGCCGCCGGAATCAATGCAATCATCGCGGTGGGCGAAAATATTGCCGATGCCCGGCGCAATATTGAGCTTGCCAAAACCCATCCCATGATCCAACCGGCGGCCGGCCTTTACCCCACAATCCTGGATACGGCCGCCGCCGAACAGATGCAGACATTCATCCGCAACCAGCATTCCAGGATTGTGGCTGTCGGGGAAGTGGGACTTGACTACTGGATTGTAAAAGAAGAACCGGCCCGGCAGCTGCAAAAAGAGATTTTCAAATCCTTCATCACCCTGGCCCGGGAGCTGGATCTGCCCGTCAATGTTCACTCGCGCTCGGCCGGACGCCATGCCGTGGCCCTGCTGCTTGAAAGCGGGGCCCGCCGGGTGCAGCTGCACGCCTTTGACGGCAAGGCGGCGACTGCCCGCCCCGCGGTGGAAGCCGGTTACTTTTTTTCCATTCCGCCATCGGTGGTTCGCTCACGTCAGAAACAGAAACTGGTAAAAAACCTTCCGCTTTCCCACCTGCTGCTCGAATCCGACAGTCCGGTGCTGGGCCCGGATCCGGACCGCCGCAATGAACCGGCCAATTTGCTTGTTGCGATCAAGGCCATCGCTGAATTAAAAAATATCCGCCCATCCGAGGTGATCGCTGCGGTTGCGGAAAACTCCAGCCTGCTTTATGGCGACCTCCTGAAATAGACGCTTCAACTTGAATCCAATCCTGGAAGCCTCACGCTTTCGACAATCGATTTTTTTTAGAAATTGCTTGACAAAATATTATTAAGTGATATTCACTAACCATAATTGGCATTTTCAGATAAAGCATTAATAATCACAATGAAAATGTTGGTTACTATCACTAACCCAATTGCCGGAAAAACTCAGGAGACGCCATCATGCCCTCAGAGGTCGTTTGGGTTCAAAAGGAAAATAAAATTGCCACGCTGACCCTCAATCGCCCGAAAGTGCTAAACGCCATGAGCCAGGAAATGCTGCTCCAGCTACGCGACGCGGTTGTGCAGATTGCCGCCGATGAAACCATTCACGTCGTGGTGCTCAAAGGCGCCGGGGATCATTTTTCGGCCGGCGCGGATGTGGCCCTGTTCTCGGAAGAAATCACGCCCTACGACTGGCTGGTCGCCATGAAGGGCGTGGGCAAAATCGTGAAAACCCTGCGGGAAATGCCCCAGCCGGTGGTGGTCATGCTCAAGGGAGTGGCTGTCGGCGGTGGGGCCAACCTGGCCCTGGCCGGAGACTTCGTGATCGCCGCCCATGACGCCCGGTTCTGTGAAATCTTTGCAAGTATCGGGCTCATCATCGACTACGGGGGGACCTACCTGCTCCCACGTTTGGTGGGGCTTGTCCGGGCCCGGGAACTGGCCATGCTGGCAGAAGAAATCGACGGCCGAAAGGCCGCCGATATCGGTCTGATCTACAAATCAGTATCGCAGGAAAAGCTTGAAGAAGAGGTGCAAACCCTGGCCGCAAAACTGGCCGCAAAACCTCCGCTGGCACTGCGGTTGATCAAGGAGGGGCTTGAAAGAAGTTTTGACATGTCCCTGCAGCAGGTGCTGGACTGGGAGGCCGCCAACCAGGCCGTCATGCTGCAAACCCCCGAACACAAACAGATCGCTAAAATGTTTCTGGAGGCTAAAAAAAAGTTGAAATGACAACTTGATGAACCCGTAAAAAGCAGCATTTTCTCGCTTCGCAAGCCTTTTCGGGAGCTGTTTCAGGGTTGCGCTAAAGTTGAAGATTCCCTGTTAGGGAATCTTCCCAGCAGGGAATACTGCCTTTTTTAATTTCGCTCGCTGATCCCGCAGCAAGCTGCGGGGATTGCGCTCGCAACCTGGCCAAGAGACTCGTCGCCAGCTCCTCAAACAGCTTGAAATTTTTAACGCGCAACCCCTCACAGCTCTTTTTCCGAAAAGGATTGATGTCGCTCGAAAACGAATTTTTACGGGACCATCACAACTTGGTTGATTCAGCAATTCAACCAACCTACCGGAAAGGCAGCAGATGACAGTTAAATCAAAAAGTGCGACCCAGCTTTACTTCAACAAGGACCATGAGATGGTGCGCAAGTCGATCCGAGAATTCATCGACAAAGAAATCAACCCCAACATGGACCAATGGGAGGAGCAAGGCCAGGCCCCGCTGCACGACTTGTTCAAAAAAATGGGGGACCTTGGCTTTCTCGGGATTCGCTACGATCCCGCCTGGGGCGGACAGGGCCTGGACTACTGGTACGACACTGTTTTCCTGGAAGAACTCGGCCGCATCCACGGCTCCGGATTGACGGTTGCCATCGCCGTGCAGACCCACATGGCCACCCCGGCAATCGCGGAATTCGGCAGCGAGTATTTAAAACAAACCTATTTAAAGCCGGCCATTGCCGGAGAGCTGGTGGCCGCCATCGCGGTCACCGAGCCCGGTGCCGGATCTGACGTGGCCGCCATCCAGACCACCGCCAAACGCGAAGGCGACACTTACGTGATCAACGGCTCCAAAACATTTATCACCAACGGCACCCAGGCGGATTTTCTGACCCTGCTGGCCCGAACCAGTGACGATCCGGGCTACCATTCCTTCAGCCTGATTGTAGTGCCCACGAATCTGGAAGGTTTTTCCGTCAGCCGCAAGCTGGACAAGCTGGGAATGCACAGCAGCGACACGGCGGAGCTGTTTTTTGACAATCTCAAAGTGCCCGTTGAAAACCGCATCGGCAAAGAGGGCGAGGGCTTTATCTACCAGATGCAGCAGTTCCAGCATGAACGCTTCTCGGCCATTCCCATGGCCTATATCGCCGCCGAGGAGATGATGGCCATGACCGTCGAGCACATCCGCCAGCGCGTTGTATTCGGCAAGCCCCTGATCGCCCGGCAGGTGTTGCGCCACCGCCTGGCGGACTGGCACACCGAAACCGAATGCCTGCGGCAGCTCACCTACCACATCGTCAGAATGAAAGGAGCCGGACTGGATGTCACCCGCGAGGTTTCCATGGCCAAGCTGCATGCGGCCGGACTGCTCACCCGGGTGGCGGACGGCTGTCTGCAGATGTATGGCGGTCTGGGATTCATGAATGAAATGCCGATATCCCGCTCTTACCGGGATGCACGGATCATTTCCATCGGCGGCGGGGCCGATGAGATCATGCGCGAGATCATCGCCAAGATCGAATTGGGATAAAACGAATGGCCAAATCCGCAACCCAAATCTACTTCACCAAAGAACACGACATGGTTCGCCGGGCCGTGGCCGAGTTTGTAAAAAAAGAGATCAACCCCAACGTTGATCAATGGGAAGCCGACGGCATCGCACCGCTCAATGAACTGTTTCAAAAGATGGGCCAGCTCGGATTTCTCGGCATCCGCTATGACCCTGCCCATGGCGGCCAGGGGCTCGATTACTGGTGCGACACCGTCTTTTTGGAGGAACTGGGTCACATCAAAGCCCTGGGCCTGGCCGTGGCGATCACCGTCCAGACCCATATGGCCACCCCGGCCATCGAAGCCTTCGGCAATGATCATCTCAAAGAGACTTACCTGAAGGCCGCCATTGCCGGGGAGATGGTCGGCGCCATTGCGGTCACCGAACCGGGGGCCGGCTCGGACGTGGCCGCCATCCGGACCTTCGCCGGAAAAGATGGCGGTGACTATGTCATCAACGGCTCCAAAATGTACATCACCAACGGCACCCAGGCGGATTTTTACACCCTGCTGGCCCGAACCGGAGATGAACCCGGCTACCACTGTTTCAGCCTGTTCGTGGTGCCCTCGGATCTGCCCGGTGTGACCGTGGGCCGCAAACTGGACAAGCTGGGCATTCGCATCAGCGACACGGCCGAACTGTTTTTTGACAACGTCCGGGTGCCTGCTGAAAATCTGATCGGCAGCGAAGGGGAGGGATTCATCTACCAGATGCAGCAGTTCCAGCATGAACGCTTTTCCCTGCTGCCTTTTGTCTGCACCGCCGCCCGGGACATCATCGACATGACGGTGGAGCATATCAAACAACGGGTGACCTTCGGCAAGCCCCTGGTCACCCGTCAGGTACTGCGCCACCGGATCGCCGACTGGCTGACACAAATCGAGTGCCTGCAGCAGCTCATCTATCACATCGTGCGCATGAAGGAGGCAGGACTGGATGCCACCCGGGAAATCTCCATGGGCAAGCTTGTCGCCAGCCGGGTGCTGATCGGAGTGTGCAATGACTGCCTGCAGATGTATGGCGGTCTGGGATTTATGGATGAGATGCTGATCTCGCGCTACTACCGTGATGCCCGCGGCCTGGCCATCGGCGGCGGGGCCGATGAGGTGCTGCGCGATGTGGTTGCCAGGCTTGAAGGCTACTAGGTGGAAGCCGGATTTCGGAATGCGCAAGGTGGAATTGATAGAAGTCGGAAAGCAGAGGGCAGAGCGTAAAATGGAAAGGTTGAACCATGCCATTGTCTGTTAATCGACCTGAAAAGAAATTAAGAGACAGGCCCTTGCCGCCGGGGCGCATCAAAATCGTGCTGGCATTGAAGGCATTGCTCGGGCAAAAGGAGTTCAGCGCCATCACCACGGCGGAAATCGCAAAAACCGCCGGGGTGACCGAAGCGCTGATCTATAAATATTTTAAAGACAAGCGTGATCTGCTGCACCAGCTTCTCAGCGAATATCTCGAACAGTACCGCGGCCAGCTGCTTCAGGCCATCGGAGGCATCAACGGCGCCTTCAACCGGCTGCGCAAGCTCATCTGGTACCATATCAATGTGTACGCCACCAACCGGGTGTTTGCCCGAATTCTGCTGATCGAGGTCCGCAACTACCCGGATTACTACAAAAGCGAAACTTACCGGCGGGTAAAAGAATACAGTGACGTGGTGTTGCAGGTCATCGAAGAGGGTGTTCGCAACAAGGAAATCCGCAGTGATCTTCCGCCCAAACTGATCCGCTACGGAATTCTCGGCAGCATCGAGCAGGTTTGCCTTTCCGGAATTATTTTCGGCAAGCAGATCAACCCCGACGAGCTGACCGAACAGCTGTGCGAGTTTATTTTCAAAGGCATCAGAAAAGAGGACTCGTGGCTGAAAGTTGAATAGGAGGGCTGCCCCATGGGAAAATGGATGAACGGTTACCTCGCAAAGCTGGCCGCCAATCGTCGTGAAAACCTCGAAGCCGGGGGAGCGCAGCGCATCGAGCTCCAGCACGAACTGGGAAAACTCACCGCCCGGGAGAGAATCGAACGGCTGGCCGATCCCGGCTCCTTTGAGGAAATCGGATCACTGGTCAGGGAATTTCGCCTGGGCCTGGAGGGCGACGCCCGACCCAGCCCCTCTGACGGGGTGATCATGGGCCTGGCCGAGGTCAACGGCCGGCCGCTGATGGTCTACAGCCTTGACTTCACCGTCATGTCCGGCTCAATCGGCGACCAGGGAGTATGGAAAATCGCCGAACTCGTTGAAATGGCCGGACAACAGCAGATGCCCGTCATCGGCATTTTCGATTCAGCCGGCTCACGGCTCAGCTTCAAGGACGGCTACGTGGGATTAAACGGGCTGGGGCGTCTGGTCCGCAACTACTGTCTTTACTCGGGGGTTATTCCCCAAATATCCCTGGTCCTGGGGCCCTGCACCGGGCCCCTTGCCCAGGTGCCGGTGTTATCCGATTTTCTGATCATCAACCGCAGCACCGGCTTTTTATGGTGGGGCGGCGATATCGTTTCGGACGATGCCGGATCAGCCGAATTTCACATGGAAAAAAGCGGCCAGTGCGACCTGCTCGCCGACAGCGATGAAGAAGCCATCGACCAGGTCAAGCAGTTGCTGGCCTTCATCCCCCAGAATTGCCGTGAAAAACCCGCGACAATCCAATCCGGCGACGACCCTGAGCGCACCGAAGAGGCGCTGCTGGATGTGATGCCTGATGATCCCAAGTTTACCTATGACATTCATGAAATCATCGAGCTGATCGTCGATGACGGCGCCTTTCTCGAACTGAAAGAAGATTTTGCGCCCAACATGGTGGTCGGGTTTGCCCGCTTTGACGGCCTGGTGACCGGTATTGCCGCAACCAACCCGGACGAGCTCAGCGGCATCATGGAGCCGGATTCCTCGGACAAATACGATCGCTTCATCATGTTTCTGGATGCCTTCAACATCCCCCTGTTGACCATCTCCGACACGCCGGCCTTCCCTCCCGGGGACAAGTGGGAACGGCGCGGCGTCATCCGGCATGGCGCCAAGAACCTGCATGGCTATTCACATCTGACCAATCCGAAAATCACCCTGGTCCTGCGGCGCTCCTACGGCGGGTCGAACATCGTGCTGGGATGCAGCAAGATGGGCCCGGATTTTATCTTCGGCTGGCCAACGGTGGAATTCGCCCCCACCGGCCCGGAGTCCATCGTGCAGGCCGTTTTCCATAAAGAGCTGGACAAGGCCAAACAGGAGGGCAACTACGAGGAGGTCTACAACTTCTTTCTGAGCATCCTCAAGGAGCATTTCAGTGTCATGACCATGGGAAAGATGTTTACCACCTATTACACGGTCCATGAGGTGATTGATCCGCGCCAGACCCGCGCCAGAATCGTCAGGGCCCTGCGCGCCACGATTAACAAGCACGAAGAGGTGCCGGAGAAAAGACGGTACATCAAACCCGCTTAAACGTAATACACAAATTCAGCAAAGGAGCCTGCCATGGGCAATCCAATGGATGAAGCCATCGCCCGCTACCGTAAAATCCGGGAACAAAACCGTTTAGGCGGCGGTGTCCGGCATATCGAGCGCCAGCACGCACGGGGCAAGCTGACGGCCCGCGAACGCATCGAGCTGCTTGCCGATCCCGGGACCTTCAATGAGCTGGGTTCTTTTGTGGGCACCACCAGCCGGCGCATCGACGGCCGCGTTCCGGAGGCCCCCTGTGACGGGGCGGTGCTCGGCACCGCCCGGGTGAACAACCGGCTGGTGATGATCCATGCCAGCGATTTTACGGTGCTGGGCGGATCGGTGGGTGCCCAGCATCTGGCCAAGTTCGCCAAACCCATCGAAATGGCCGCCCAGTGGGGGATTCCAATGGTCAACCTGCTGGACTCCTCGGGCGGCCGGCTCGGGTACCAGGATGTCCCCATGGCCGGGATGGACTGGTATTTTCGGACCCAGTCCCTGTATTCAGGCGTGATTCCCCAGATCACCGTGCTCATGGGACCGTGCATCGCCGGCGGAGCATACCTGCCGACATTGTGCGATTTTTTGCTCATGAGCCGGATTTCGGCCAACATGTGGCTGGGAGGCCCCCGTCAGACCCAGGCGGCAACATCGGAAAAAATCGACCGCAATATCGGCGGTGCCGATTATCACATGCAATTCACCGGCAGCTGTGATGCGGTTGGCGCAGACGATGAGCAGACCATCAAAAAATGCCGGCAGCTGCTGCGCTACCTGCCGCAAAACTTCAGGGAAAAACCACCGCTGTGGGAGCAAACCGACCGCGCCGATCGCAGCGTGGAGCAGTTGGTGGATATCGTCCCCGCTGAATTTGAGCGCCCCTACGATATGCATGCGGTCATCGAACGGCTGGTCGACAACGGCGAGTACTTTGAAATCAAGGATGAGTACGCCAAAAACCTGATCACCTGTTTTTGCCGCTTCAACGGCGAAGTGGTGGGAATCGCGGCCAGCAACCCCATGGTCCCGGGAAGCATCCTGCAGATCAATGCCTGCGACAAGTACTACCGGTTCCTGCAGGTGCTGGATGCCTACAACATCCCTCTGATCAACCTGGTGGACACCCCGCCGGTCGTACCCGGAGAAGACGAAGAGGCCCAGGGCCTGATCCGGCACATGGGAAAGATCACCGATGTCTATGCCACGGCGACCGTGCCCAAAATCAGCATTGTTTTGCGCGAGGCTTACGCCGATGCCGGCAGCATGATCATGGGAGTCCCCAAGAGCATGGGAGCCGACTTGACCTATGCCTGGCCCATCGCGCGATTTGCCGTGGAGGCGTCGGCGCTTGACTACCGCAAAGTATACGGGCGGGGTATCGAAGATGACGCCTACAGCGCTTACCTGAACCGGTCACGGGAAAAGCTGGACGTCTATGATACGGCCCGCAGCTGGACGGCCCAGGTTGTCGATGAGATCATATTGCCGGCCGACACACGCAAAAAAATCATCGAGGCCCTCGAGCTGACGCGCAACAAGCACGAAAAACGGCCTTCCAGGGCCAAGGTGCACGGAACCAATCCCACCTAGAAAGGAGTGGTAATGGCAGCAAAAAGAATTGAGGTCAGAACCCCGATGTCCGGAATCTTCTTCCGCAAACCTTCACCGGATCAGCCGCCTTACGTCGAGGTCGGTGATTCCGTCAAGAAAAAACAGGTGCTGGCCCTGCTGGAAACCATGAAGGTCTTTCAGAAAATCAAAAGCCCGGCCAATGGAAAAATAGTGGAAATTTTGGCTGAAAATGAAGCCCCGCTGAAAGACGATGATCTGATATTTGTCATCGAGGCCGACTGAAACGCATTGCGACAGGACCTTAAAAAAAGACCAGGGGAGATGCCGCCTTTCGCGCCGGAGACTTTGACACCGGCTTTATCCGCAAATTCATCCCCGCGGATGATGAACTAGAGGAGTAAACCCATGTCCCAAGCGCACCTGCTTTACCATGTTGAAAACAGCATCGCACGCCTTACCATCAACCGCGAAGCCCAGCGCAACGCCCTCAGCCGGGAGACCATTGAACTTTTTCTAAAGCACCTGGATGCGGCCGAGAGGGACGCGAACGTCCGGGTCGTGCTGCTTACCGGCTCCGGGGATAAAGCTTTTTGCTCCGGAGCGGATCTCGGCGGCACTGCCGGCAGCGGCATGCAGCAGGGCGTTAAAAGCTACGTTCAACTGTTAAAACGCCTGGCAGGGTATCCCAAACCGCTGATCGCCCGCATTAACGGCGCCTGCATGGCCGGGGGGATGGGATTGATGTTGGCCTGCGACATCGTAATTGCTCGGGATGACGCCGGGTTCGGCACTCCCGAAGTCAAGGTGGGACTGTGGCCCATGATGATCGGAGCCCTGATCTACCGCAACGTACTGCGCAAAAAGGCCATGGAAATGGTGCTGCTCGGAGAGCGCTTCACCGCAGGGCAAGCCCTGCAGATGGGCCTGATTACCCGGGCGGTGCCCCCCGAGCGGCTGGACGCGGAAGTGCAAGAGGTTCTGCAAAGCCTGGCGGCCAAAAGCCCCATTGGCATGAAGATCGGCAAGCAGGCTTTTTACGCCATGGCGGACATGCCCTTCGAGGAAGCCGTGGATTTTCTGGCCGCAAAACTGGCCGAGGTGGCCGCCACCGAAGATGCCCGGGAGGGAATCACCGCCTTTATCGAAAAACGCACACCGGTCTTCAAAGGCAAATAAAGTGAAACTGAAAAGGTTAGAGGCTGTATAGCTGGGAAGCTGAGCGGCTGCCTTGGACCTTGAACCCTGTACCTGGCTCCACGGTGCGCAGCGCCGCCTTGAACCCTGGACCTGTTTTTATCGGAGGACATAAAATTGAGCTTGGAAAACAAAGTTGTCGTCACCTGTGCATTGACGGGCTTGCTGACCAATCCAGCCAAATTCAACGTGCCGGTAACCCCGGCGCAGATGGCAGATGCCGCCCAACAGGCATACAGCGCCGGAGCTGCAGTTTTGCACTGCCATTTCAGGGATCAGCGCCCGGGCATGGGCGCCTTTCCCACCTGGGACCTGGAATCGGTCGGCAGCATTCTGGCCGCAATCAAGCAGCGGGTCCCGGACATTATCATCTGCATGAGCACCGGTGTGGTGGGCGATGACATCTCCGGACCGCTGTCCTGCCTTGAAGCCTTCAAACCGGAAATGGCCGCCTGCAACGCCGGTTCGCTGAATTATCTCAAAATTCGCAAGGACGGCAGCTGGGCCTGGCCGCCCGCCCTTTTTGACAATCCGGTGGAAAAAGTAAAAAATTTCCTGGATGTGATGACGGCCAACAACATTATCCCCGAATTTGAATGCTTTGACACCGGCATTGTGCGCAGTGTGGCCATGTACAAGGCCAATAAAATGTTTGCCGGCGACCCTCACGTTTCCTTCGTGATGGGGGTGGACAGCGGAATGCCGGCCAACCCGCAACTGCTGCCGATTTTAACCGCCGAACTGGTTGAAAATTCTCACTGGCAGGTCATCGCGACGGGCCCGGGGCGCGAAAAGATATGGGACCTGCATCGACGCTGCCTGGAGATGGGGGGCGATGTCAGAACCGGCCTGGAAGACACCTTTTACCTGCCCGGCGGTCAGCGGGCGACCGACAACGGACAGCTCATCGAGGCTCTGGTAAAAATCGCCCGCGAGGTGGGCCGGGAGCCGGCCACAACCGCCGAAGCGCGCATCATGCTGGGAATTGCAAAGTAAAATACCATCAATAGGGAGAAACCGAGAATGACTCAAAAGTTTAAAACCAAAATCACCGAAATGCTGGGCATTGAACATCCCATTATCTGCGGCGGCATGCAGTGGATCAGCCGGGCGGAATTTGTGGCCGAAGTTTGCAACGCCGGGGGCATTGGCTTTATCACCGCTGAAAGCCTTGAAACCCCGGAAGATCTCAAAGAAGAAATCAAAAAAATCCGGGATCTGACCGACAAGCCATTCGGGGTCAACCTGTCCATGGTGCCTGAATTCGGACTGCCCGAGCGCACCCTGAAATTTTGCGATGTCGTCGTCGAGCAGGGAGTCAAAGTAGTGGAAACCGCAGGCAGAAGCCCCGAGCCCCTGATGCCCACCCTCAAGCAGGCAGATGTAAAAGTCATCCACAAGCTCACCTCGGTCAAACACGCCCTGAGCGCCCAGCGCCTGGGGGTGGATGCCGTCACCATGATCGGTTTCGGCTCCGGCGGTCATATCGGCAACGACAGTGTGGCCTCGTTCATCCTGCTGCCCAAGGCAATCGAGGCCCTGGATATTCCGGTCATCGCCGGCGGCGGCATTTGCAACGGCAGGGGGTTTCTGGGTGCCCTGGCCATGGGGGCCGAGGCCGTGCTGATGGGCACCGCCTTCATGATGACCCGGGAGTGCCGGATTCACCAGAACATCAAAGACCGTCTGCTGCAGATCAAGGAGACCGATACGGCCCTGCTGCTGACCACCATCATGAACCCGATTCGCTGCATCAAAAACAAGCTGGCCGAAGAATGCCTGGCCCTCGAGCAGCAGGGAGCCGGATTTGAAGAAATCATCAACACCGTGGCCGGCGGCAAGGGACGGCTGGCCTATGACGGCGGCGACCCGGATGCAGCTCCCATTGCCTGCGGCCAGATCGCCGGGCTCATCGACGAGATCAAGTCCATCCGCCAGGTCATCGATGATATCATTTCAGAAGCCGGCCGGCTGCTGGACCGGCTCAATGGGCTGGCAGCCGGGTAAACCTTGCATTGTTTTTTTTTGTATTTTGTGGCAAGATTTTTTTTAAAATGCCAGCATTCCCTGTTTTTTATGACTTCTGAATAAGTTGCAGTCGATCCCGCGTAAAATGCATTTTGTTCTGTCTGGTTATGTACTTTCCTGGAGGCATTGGTATGCAGGTTCTAATCGTCGATCATGAACAGGTCGAGCAGTGGCTGCCGATGGATGCCTGCATGGATGTGATGGAGCAGGCCTTCATCGCGCTGAGCCGCGGCCGGGCTGTCAACCCGCTGAGGCAGCTGATGTGGTTGGCCGATAAAGCCGGTCTGCTGGCGATGATGCCGGCCGACCCCGGCGACGGCCGGGTGATGGGCATCAAGGCCATCAGTGTTTTCCCCGGCAACCACGGCACTGAATATGACTCGCACCAGGGAGCGGTGCTGCTGTTTGAAACCGGCAACGGCCGTCTGTTGGCCATGCTGGATGCCGGCAAGATCACCGCCATCCGCACGGCAGCTGTCAGCGGGGTGGCCACCCGGCTGCTGGCCAGAAAAGATGCCGTCGAACTGGCAATCCTGGGATCCGGTGTGCAGGCCGCTACCCATATCGATGCCATGCGTCAGGCCAGGAATATTCAGCGGGTGCGGGTGTGGAGCCGCACGCCCGGCCATGCCCGGCAATTTGCCGCCCGGGAGGCAAAGCGCTGCAATCTTTGTGTTCAGGCAGTTGACAGCGCCCGGGAGGCGGTCGACGGGGCCGACATCATCTGCACGGTCACCGCGGCGGGCGAACCGGTGCTGCAAGGCGACTGGGTCGCACCGGGAACCCACATCAATGCCGTGGGTTCCAGTGTCCCCTTTGCCCGGGAACTGGACACGGCCGCCGTGGTAAAATCGAAACTGTTTGTGGACCGCCGCGAATCCACCCTCAACGAAGCTGGGGATTTTCTTTTTCCCAAAAAAGAAGGGGCGATCGATGATGATCACATCCTCGGTGAAATCGGCGATCTGCTGGCAGAAAAAATCAAGGGGCGCACCTCGCCTGAGGACGTGACCTTGTTTAAATCCCTCGGGTTGGCCATGGAAGATGTGGCCGCGGCCCACTATATCTACCGCAAAATGACCGCGCAGGGCGCTGGTGCGCGGGTTGAATTCAATGCTGTTAAAGAATCTTTTTAAGCACTGGACTTACCAGTTTTTTGCCCCCGGCACCGTTTTGAAGGCCAAATACAAGGCCTTCAAATCCCTTCTCAGCCATGACAAGCGGGCCCATGAACTGCTGGCGGAGCTAGAAGAAATTTATTACGGCCAGCATAAAGTCGATTTTATCGTCATCGAAAACAAATACCGCGAATTTTTCGACTGTGTGCTGGGCATTGTCCAGGATCTGGATGGAGTCTGCCCGAACCGCTACCGGGACTTGAAAAAATATGCAAAAAAATTTGATTCCTTCATCCGCTTCGTGCTGGCAGCCCAACCATGCGACACCTCACCGCCTTTTGCCATCCCCTTGTCTGACATTCCGCCCGATGGTGGGCAGCTGGTGGGCGGCAAAGCCTGGAACCTGGGCGTCATCGAAAGACAGCTGCACCTTCCGGTCCCGCCTGGCTTTGTCATCACCACCCATGCCTTCCATCGCTTTATCGAGCACAATCGTCTCAGGCCGGCCATCGACGCCGCCCTGGCCGGGCTCGATGTCCAATCCAGCACCTCGCTGAATGCCGTCTCCCGCCGTCTGACCGCCCTGGTTGCAGCGGCTGAAATTCCCACGGATGTTGAAGAAGCCATCCGCAGCGCCTACAGCTGGCTGGCTGAAGCCGAGGGTCAAAATGTGCGCATCAGCATGCGCAGCAGTGCAGTCAGTGAAGACAGCCGGTCGTCTTTTGCCGGCCAGTACCGCACGGTTTTAAATGTTGAAAAAGATGGGATCCTCGATGCCTACAAGGCCGTCATCGCCAGCAAGTATGCACCCACGGCGCTATACTACCGGGTCAACCACGGACTGCTGGATGCCGACACTCCCATGGCCGTGCTGGCGCTAAAAATGATCGACGCCAAATCCAGCGGGGTCATGTATACCCGCGACCTTGAAACGCCGGAATCTGAAAATTTGAGCATCCACTCCATCTGGGGGCTGGGAGAACTGCTGGTGGCAGGCAAGACCGCGGCCGATGTGATCAGCATCTGCCGGCAGCCGCAGCCGAAGGTGGTCTCCAGAAGGTCCGGCGCCAAACCTCGGCAGATGATCTTTTCTGCCAGTCGTAAAACCGAAGTTGTACCGGTGCAGCCCCACAGCGCCCTGGCGCCTGCACTCGACGATGCCGGGGCGCTGATTCTCGCCCGGTGGGGCATCAAACTGGAATCGCACTTCGGCCAGCCCCAGGATGTCGAGTGGTGCCGGGACAGCCGGGACAGACTTTTTCTGCTGCAGTCCAGGCCCCTTCAAACCGGCGACATCCATTTGGCCGAACCGCCGGTGTGCAACTTTGAGGATGTGCAAAACCCCGTGCTGCTCTCCGGCGGGGAAAGGGCCGCAGCCGGAATCGGGGGCGGCCGGGTTTTCAAAATCCAGCGCGAAGAAGATCTCGAGGCACTGGAGGCGGGGGCCGTGCTCGTGGCCCGCAACGCCTCACCGCGTTACGTCCGGGTCATGGACCGGCTCAACGCGGTGGTGACCGACACCGGCAGCACTGCCGGGCATTTTGCCTCGGTGGCGCGCGAATTCGGGGTGCCGACCATCGTTAACACCGCCACAGCCTTCGAATTCCTGTCCCACGGCCAGGAAGTTACCGTGCATGCGGACGAAAAAAAAGTTTACCGGGGCCTGGTGCCGTCCATGCTGGAAAGTCCCTGTGCCCGGGTCAACCTGATGACCGACAGTCCCTTCATGCGCAAAATGACCTACCTGATGAGCTTTGTTTCACCGCTGGAACTGCTGGACCCCCAGGCGGCTTCCTTTAAACCGGAGGGCTGCCGTTCATTTCACGACATCATCCGTTTTTGCCATGAAAAAGCCGTCGGTGAAATGTTTCACATTTCCACCGGGCGGATGCGCAAAACAGGGGCGGCCAAAAAGCTGAAGTCGCCGATCCCCATGCTTTTCTATGTCATTGACCTGGGAGGAGGGCTAAACGAGAACGCGCAGGATCAAAAAGAGGTCGCCCATGATGACATCACCTGCGCTCCCCTTAAGGCATTGTTGCAGGGACTTGGACACCCGGGTATCCGCTGGGGGGAGTTTACCCATTTTGACTGGGCGGCCCATGACAAAATCGTGATGAGCGGCGGCATTATCAGCCCGAAGGCCGCCATGTTCGCCAGCCATGCCGTTGTCTCCCATGATTATGTCAATTTGAACCTGCGCTTCGGCTATCACTTTGTCATCGTGGACAGCCTGTGCACGGAGGCCGCCGGAGACAACTATGTGCTTTTCCGCTTTTCCGGCGGCGGGGCCGATTTGGATCAGAGAATTTTGAGAGCGGATTTTCTGGGCAGGGTTTTAGATGCAATGAGTTTTGCGGTCAGTAAAAAAAGCGACCTGGTCGACGGCCAGCTGAAAGGCACGGATAAAGAAACGACCCTCGCAAAACTGGATCTGCTCGGCCGCCTGCTGGGCGCCACGCGCCTGATGGACATGTATCTCAAGGACGCCTCGCAGCTCGACGGTTTTGTCAGCGACTTCGTGAACGGCCGCTATCATTTCGCATCGGTGGAGGAATGAACTGCCCCGCTGCAAGCAACGGGGTATCAATCGCAATATTTACAATCGACCCAAGGGGCGGGGAATTAAACACTTGTCCGCCTCTGGCGGATTAACAAAAAAACGATGTCCGGCTACCAGATCACATGGATAACGGATCATATCGCGGTGGGTTCGGCCCCCATGTCCTATGACGACCTGGACGCCATCCGCGCCCAAGGGGTGGATGCCATCGTCAATCTGTGCGGCGAGTTTTGCGACCTGTATGAAATCGAGGAAAAAACGGGCTTTGAAGTCTACTATCTTCCGATCCCCGATGAAAGCGCGCCGGATATGGAAGACATGGAAAAAGCCCTGGCATGGCTGGATGAGGCCGTTTACCTGGGAAAAAAAATCCTGGTCCACTGCCGGTTCGGCATCGGCCGCACCGGCACCTTTGTCACCGCGTATCTGATCCGCAAAGGGCTGGGGTTGAAGCTTGCCGCCCGGAAACTGAAAAAAAGCCGGGCCAACCCTTCCGCCTACAGTCAATGGCGGCTGGTTAAAAAATACAGCAAAAAAACGGGGGTGCTCAAAATCAGGGAACCTTCCCTGGAAAGCGGTAATGTGGTTGATCTGAGCACCTATTTTGCGGAATACGAGGCCCTGATTCGCAAAACCACTGTCGATATCGATACCGCACGCAAATCAACCCCCGGATTTTCAAGCTGCGGTGATCAGAGCGATAGTTGCTGCCGCCGGTACTTCGAAGTCCAGCTGATCGAGGCCATTTACCTGAACAACCGCATGAACCGCTTTTTGAAAAGCGGGCTGCGGGCCCGGGTCATCCGCGATGCGGTGCTGGTCTCCCGCCGGACAGCCGGACTGCAAAGACAGCTTGCAGCCCGCGGCCGCAGTGAAAAGGAAAACCAAAAGGCATTGGCCGAAGCTTATGGCCGACAGGCGCTGGACTGTCCACTGAATCACGACCATCGCTGTCTGCTTTGCGACTACCGGCCCATCAGCTGCAGGATCCACGGTCTGCCCGCAGGTGTGATCGATACCGACTTTATCATCACCATGCTGCAGGATCTGTCACGCAACGTATTTTTTTCTTTTTCAGGATTTTTTCTGGACAATGAGCAGCTGTCTTTTTCCCTGGCCGATACGGTCTCAGGCAGGTTCGTCCAGCAGTATTTTTACTACCTGGCCGATTTGCAGCGCTGAACGGTCTGCCGCCTCCGCCTGCCACCGGGATGTCCGGAATCTTTTTTGCCGGCAGCGGCCGTCATGACTGCAGCACCCGCGCCACTTTTTCTTCCAGCTCTTCATTGTCGATGGGCTTGACGCAGTATTCGCAGGCCCCCAGTTTCAAAGAGGCCTGGGCGGTTTCCAGGGTCGGATAGCCGGTGAGCATGATGGCGCGCATGGAAGGGGTGATCTTTTTCAGCTCTTCGAGCACTTCCACGCCGCTCATCTTTTTGAGCTTGATATCCAGAATGGCGAGGTCCACTGTATTGGAGCGGGCATAGTCCAGTGCGTCTTCCTCCTCGGTAAACCCGATGATTTCACGGTCGTCCTGCCGCAAAATACGCTTGATGAGGGTTACCGCATCCAGCACATCGTCCAGCACCAATATTCTGATCATTTTCGGTCTCCCGCTTGCCAACAGGCGGTTTTACCTTAATGTTACAAAAGTCGGAGGGCTTCAGAGCCAAGGCGTCAAGGGTGAAGTCGTATAAGTATTCTTCGAACCCTTGACAACACTGGATCTGAAATCCTCCGGCTTTCCCGGAGGGTAAACAACATGACATAAAAAGATCCCTTCCTTTGAATTCACCAAATAATGTTCCCATTATGATCACTTTTGTCATAGCAGAACATTAGATATCGTTTGTCATGTTGTTTATGTAACGTTGAGGTTTAATCTTCCAGGGGCCTAAGGCAGTCCTGGGGGAAACGATGGGTGCCCAGTTCATCCAGGCTGACTTCAACCAGGGCATCCGGATCGTTTTTGGTCATGTCCGGATCGGTGATGATGCCATGGGCGCCCACATACTGATCCATGTAGCTTTCCCAGCTGTCATCATCTGATTTGCGATAGACTTCAACCCGTTGTCCCTTGCGAAAAATCATGCTTTCCTCCTTGACGACCTTAACGGTTATCAATCGGCGTTCATGTGCCCGGCGGTTTGCTGCTGTCAAAAACAGCCACTTTTTTGCGGGCACATTTTTCGCACAGGGCGTGCCCGCCGGATACCTGCGCCATCATACCAGTCTTTTTCTGAATATAGTCAAGATACTTGGCCGGACCGAGCACCGCCCCGCAGCCTTCACAATAGAGCAGTTTCTGGCGGTTTAAAATCGTTCCGCATAAAGACAGCACCCGCTCCCCTTCGCGATCCTCGATGCGCATGGCCTCATTGGGGCAGTTTTCGGCGCAGGCGCCGCAGGCGATGCAGCGCTCTTCGGTCTGCCGGAAATCGGTTTTCACCGGGTGGTCAAAATTCAGGTAGCCCAGCTGCAGGGCGTTGATCTCCATCTTGTCCCGGCAGACCGCCACGCAGTCCCCGCAGCGGCGGCAGATATCGCAGCGCAGGCAACGGCGCGCCTCTTCGCGCACCATGTTTTCCGAATAACCCAGCTCCACCTGCTGGAAGGTCGTGCGCCGCCGGTCAATGTTCAGCAACGGCATCTCGGGGCGCTTCAAAACCATCTTGGTGCTGGCGGGGACCTCGATCCAGTCGGTTCTGTGGCGCCGCACGGGCACCGGCGGCATTTTGGGCTGAGGGATGCCCGACAGGTAGCGGTCAATGGCATCGGCCGCCTTTTTGCCGCCGCCGATGGCCTCGATGACGGTGGCCGGCCCCAAAACCGCATCGCCGGCGGCAAATACCCCTTCCAGGGAGGTTTCCATGCTGGCCATGCCGACCTGAATCGTTTTGCGCCGGGTCCACTTGAGTCCTGAAAGCTCCTGAACGCAGCTACTTTCCACGACCTGGCCGATGGCCGGAATCACCGCATCGGCATCCATGAAAAAATCGCTGCCTTCCACGGGGACCGGGGATTTGCGGTTACTGCCCTTGCGGGCGATCAGTTCGGCCCGCAGGCATTTGAGCGCCGTCACCCGTCCGTTTTCTCCCACGACCTCGATGGGCACCGTCAGAAACGAAAATTTGACGCCTTCTTCCTCGGCCTGCTCGACTTCTTCTTCATCGGCCGGCATTTCCGCCCGTGATCGCCGATAGGCAATCATCACCTCCTCGCTTCCCAGCCGGATACAGGTCCTGGCCACGTCAATGGCCACATTGCCCCCGCCGATGACCACCACTTTTTTGCCGGGCATGTGCCGTTCTCCCAGGGCTACATTCTTCAGCAGCTCGATAGCATCAACCACCTGGGGAAAATCTTGTTCGCCGGGGATCCCCAGCTTGAAAGTGCCGTGCGCCCCGATGGCGACAAAAAAAGCCTCGAAGCCTTCTTTTTTGAGCTGCTCAAAGGTGACATCATCCCCAAAACGGGTATTGTAGACAAATTCGACTCCCAGCGCTTCGATCATGGCCACTTCGCGGTCGATGACCTCCCGGGGCAGGCGATAGCGCGGAATGCCCACCATCATCATCCCGCCGGCCATGGGCAGCGCTTCGATGACCCGTACGCGGTAACCCATGAGGGCCAGGTAATAGGCCGCGGTCATCCCGGCCGGACCGGCACCGATGATGCAGACCTGGCGGTTTTTATCCGGCTGCCGCACGGGATTTGCATAGCGCCGGTCGGAAAACGCCCGTTCGGCGGCAAAGGCTTTCAGGAATTTAATGGACACGGGGGTGTCGATGCGTCCCCGGACACACATGAATTCACAGGGCCGCGTGCAGACCAGGCCGCACACCCAGGGAAACGGGTTGTCCTCGCGGATGACCTCGATGGCCTCGGCATCCTTGCCGTGGCCGATCAGGGTGACATAGGTGGGGACATCGATGCCGGCCGGACATGCCATCTGGCAGGGCGCCGGCGCCAGCTTGATGCAGTCCCCGGTGGCACAGTTATGGGTTTCGATGTGGCTTGCAAAGACTTCCCGGTGGTCATCAACGGCGGAGCGGATATAATTTCCAGTCTCAACGCCGGCATCGTCGGGCCCCTGTTCGATCAGCTCCCGGCTCAGCGATTCCACCGCAGGCAGGTGGTCCTCCCCCCCCCGGCCCCAGGCGATGTCATCGATCAATTGCCGGATCTCTTCGACAATCCGTCTGCTCTTGGGGTGTTTCAGACGACCGGAGTTTAAAATCTCATCCAGCCACACCTCGGTGGTGCGGACCGGGCAGGTTGTTGCGGGCATGGTTACCTTCCTTTACCTTAATCAACCGGCTTGCCCCCGTAAGTCTTTTCCAGGCGCGGGGCGGTGATTCGAAGTTTTCGTCTGGCATACAGTTTGGCGCACGTGGGGCAGTGGTGATGCTCCTCTTTTTCATCCGGATGATCCGCCTCGCGCTCTTTTACATAATCTATAAAACGAGCGGTGGCAAAATAGCGGCCGCATATGTCACACCGCTGGAGGGGATGCCTTCCGACAACCTCGTCGCGAATCATGATGGTGCGCACTTTTTCGCTGTCTTCGGCCCGGATGGCGCCGGTCGGGCATATATTGGTGCAGGTGCCACAACCGATACAGGTTCCTGTTTCTGCAGGCACCACGTATTGCAGTCCTTCCCGCCGGACCATTTTCAGCGCCCGGGCCCCGATGATGTCCGCACAAACCCGGATGCACAAGCGGCAGCGGATGCACCCGTCGGGCTTGAGTCCGGTGGTCAGTCCGAATTCGGAGCCGATTTTATGGATCACATCGGAATAAGGCGCCAGTTTTAAAAGCTCTCCAATGGCCTTGTTGCGCAACTGGTGGACCATGGCGCTTTCGGTGGTCACCTGCATGCCCTCGCGGCATTTCACCGCACAGGACAGCCGGGTCCGGGGCGGTTTGCCCACCTCGGAGATCTCCACCACGCAAAGCTTGCAGGTGGCCGCAGGGGCCAGGGCGTGATGAAAGCACAGGCTTGGGACCCTAACGCCCTTTTGCTGCAACACCAGCAGCAGTCGCTGCCCTTCCTCAACTTCGTGATCCTGTCCGTTGATTTTAATTGAAACCATCATGGGTGTTCCTTCCGGGCCCTGAAGTCACGTCTCTGTCCTGGAAATCTGAATCGCAAACCGGCTGCCACCGGCAACCCGGGATTGCCTGCGGGCCCAGATCCATTGAGCCCCGCGACAGGCCGGGGGTTACCAGACTTTAATCGGCATTCGGCCAAAATCCGCCGCCGGCCGGGGCGGCTCTGTTTTCTTGACGCACTCGGGGCAGACCGCATCCACCAGTTCCAGACCCTTGGGCTTATAGGCCCGGTCACTGATACGCTCCAGGTATTTTTTGGGTGCAAACGGACGGCCGCACTGCTTGCAGGGCTCCAGTTTGAATTTAGCCAGCACCTGTCCCCAGGTGGTTATTTTTCTTTCATTGCCGCGATCTTCAATGCGGATGGCACCGGTCGGACAGACCTGGGCACAGGCGCCGCAGCCGATGCAGTTCTCGGAAAGCCGCTCGAAATCCGTAGTGATTTTTCTTGCATACCCCCGGTTGACCCAGCAAAGGGCATAGGCGCCGATCTTGTCCCGGCACACCCGCACACAACGCCCGCAGCGCACGCAATCGTCATTTTCACCGGTGAGAAAACGGCTGGTCATCACCCCGCATTTGGCCGCCAGATCCAGCAGCTCCTTGGAATAGGGGCTGCGGCCCAGCAGCAGTTCCAGGATAATGCGGCGATCCTTCTGGATCCGTTCGGTATCGGTCTCCACCACCAGTCCTTCCTTGACTTCCTGAATACAGGCCACCCGGATGCCGTGCCGCAGCGACCCGCTGACCTCTACGATGCAAAGCCGGCAGGTGCCCTCAGGCTCCAGGGCTTCGTGGTGGCACAAAGTCGGAATATAGATTCCGGCCCGGCCGGCGGCATCCAGCACGGTCATGCCGGCGGGGGCCTGGATCTCTTGACCGTTGATTGTCAGATTGATCATGTCAGGCATCGAGAATTCTCCCTATCCTTTGCGAACCGCACCGAACTTGCATTTTTCATAGCAGACACGGCATTTAATGCATTTGTCCTGGTCGATTGCATGGGGCTCTTTCTTTTCACCGGCAATGGCACCGGCTGGGCAGTTGCGGGCGCAAACCGTGCATCCGGTGCAGGCTTTTTCGTCAATGAAAAAAGTGGTCAGCTCCCTGCACACACCGGCCGGGCAGCGCTTGTCGTGAATATGAGCGTGGTATTCATCCCGGAAATAGCGCAGGGTGGACAGCACGGGGTTCGGAGCACTGGTGCCCAGCGCGCACAGGGAGGTGTCGGCAATCGCCGCCGCCAGTTCCTGCAGCAGATCGATGTGTCCGTCAGTGCCCCGGCCCTGGGTAATTTCTGTCAGCAGCCGCACCATCTGGGTGACCCCCTCCCGGCAGGGCGTGCACTGGCCGCAGCTTTCATCCATGCAAAATTCCAGGAAATATTTGGCCACATCCACCATGCAGGTGTCCTCGTCGAGCACAATCATCCCCCCGGAACCCATCATCGAGCCGGCCTCGGAAAGATGCTCATAGTCCACCGGCATGTCCAGATGGCTGGCCGGGATGCAGCCCCCCGACGGGCCGCCGGTTTGAACCGCCTTGAATTCCTTCTTGTTGGGAATGCCGCCGCCGATGTCAAATATGATGTCCCGTAGCGGGATGCCCATGGGCACTTCCACCAGCCCCGTATTGTTGATCTTGCCCACCAGGGAAAATATCTTGGTTCCCTTGCTGCCTTCGCTGCCGATGCCGGCATACCATTTAGCACCGTGGGTGATGATCAGCGGAACGTTGGCCCAGGTTTCAACATTGTTCAAATTGCTGGGTTTGCCCCACAGCCCGCGCTCGGTGGTATGCACGTACTTGGGGCGCGGCTCGCCGGCTTTGTCCTCGATGGAAGTCATCAGCGCAGTGGATTCCCCGCAGACAAACGCTCCGGCTCCCAGCACGACCTTGATGTCGAAATTGACATCCGTGCCGAAAATTTTTTCTCCCAGGTAGTTGTGCTGCCGGGCCTGGTCCAGGGCCAGCCGCAAGCGCGTGACGGCCAGGGGGTATTCAGCCCGGATATAGACAAATCCTTCGCTGGAGCCGATGGCGTATGCGCCGATGATCATCCCTTCGATTACCGCATGGGGGTTGCCCTCGATGATGGAGCGGTCCATAAACGCCCCGGGATCCCCTTCATCGGCATTGCACAGCACATAGCGGGTCTTGGCCGCCGCCCGCCGGCAGCTTTCCCATTTTATGCCGGTGGGAAATCCGCCGCCGCCGCGCCCGCGCAACCCCGAGTCCTTTATGATCTGAATAATCTCGTCGGGTTGCATCTTAAAGGCCTTGACCGCCGCCTCGTATCCGCCGGCAGCGATATATTCATCAATGGATTCGGGATCGATCCGTCCGCAGTTGGACAGCACCAGTTTCTGTTGTTTGTCGTGAAATGCGTGGTAGTCCTCTTTGACCAACCATTTGTCGATGGGCTGACCGCCAATGATGTGTTCAGCAACAATCTTTTCCGCCCGCTCGGGGGTGACAAACTGATAGGTTTCCGTCCGCCCGTTAACGGTGACATCCACCAGCACATCCTTGGCGCAGAACCCCCGGCAGCCCACCTTGTGGGTACGGGGCGTGTATTTGGCCGTCAATCCGCTGGCGGCCAGTGCCTGCTCAAAAGCCTCCAGGACCTTGTATCCCCCGGCAGCCACACCACCGGTGCCCGTACATACGCTGATGACAATTTGAGGTTTGGCTGTATCCATGCTTGCAGACCTTTAATAAATTGCAGATGAAATCTGAATTGAGGGTTTGAAGCTTCCTGCAGCAAGCTGCAGGGAATCTTCCCAGTAAGGAAATATGTCTTTTTTTATTTCGCTCGCTAACCCCGCAGCCCCGCAAGCGGGATTTTCGCTGCGCTACAACAAACTGCGGGGAATGCGCTCGCAGGCGTTCAAATCAGATACCAGGCTATTTGTATTTGGCCAGCAGCTGGCCGACCTGCCGAGGGGTTACCTTGCCATGGGTCTCCTCATTGACCACCACGGCCGGCGCCAGACTGCAGGCACCGATGCACCGCACTTCCTCCAGAGTAAAATTCATGTCATCGGTGGTTTCTCCGGCTGCGACTGACAGCACGCGCTGCATTTCGTTCATGACTTTTTCTGCCCCCTTGACATGACAGGCCGTGCCCAGGCATACACAGATCTCGTTTTTGCCTTTGGGCTTGAGGCTGAATCGGTTGTAAAAATTAACGATACTGTATATCTGGGTGATCGGAATGCCCGTTTTTTTAGCGACATAGCGCAGCTCCTCTTCGGGCAGATAGTGAAAATAATTCTGAATCTCATGCAGGATTCCGATGAGGTTGCCCTTGACTTCGGGAAATTTTACCAGAATTTCATTGATGGCGGCAGCATCCATGAACAATAAACCCCTTTAAGCATGGTTTTGATTCATTTTTTCAATTGAAGCCCCCCGCGACAACCTGGTTTAGCCGTCAGAGATTCAATATGAACAACAATTGGAGAGCCACTGATCACCCTCGAAAAAAAGTCAACCCCGAACGGTGAACCCTGAACCTCTGAACCCACACTTTATTCCAGGTGCGCCGCGCCCTTGGTGGAAGCCATGGCCCGGGCATAGCGATCGCGCTTGACCACGGGCATGGTCTCGGTTTCACCGAAACTGAGACAATGGGTGGTGCAAATGGTCACGCAGGCGGGCCGCAGCCCGACATCGATGCGATCCATGCAATAGTCGCATTTGACCACCTTGCCGATTTCCGGGTTCCACTGGGGCGCTCCCCAGGGACAGGCGGAAATACAGGTCTTGCATCCCACGCACAGGTTGTGGTCCACAAAAACAATGCCGTCTTTTTCCCGGCGCTGCATGGCGCCCGTGGGACAGGCCGAGACACACCAGGGGTTTTCACAGTGAAAACAGGGCATGAAAATAAAAGACGCCCGCGGCCGGCCATTGAAAAACTTGGGCCCCACCTGGATGACCTGGCAGGGTCGCGTGCCAGCCGGAAGCCCCTTGTTGGTCTTGCATGCGATCTCGCATGAATGACACCCGATACATTTTTGCTGGTCCTGCAGCATGAAATATTTGCTCATTCGTTTCCTCCATAAAACCGGTTTCCGATTTTATATGTCTAGCGCGACTGCGTCGCATTTAGTGTTGTCATTCAAACCCGGCCCCGTAGTATCCCGCATCCATTAAAACGGCTGCCAAGCGGTCATTGCCTTCATGCCGCTTTAACGCTCACAAAGGTGTCGTGCATTGCGGGACTGCCGCCGATCATGTCAGAGAGGTTTTCCATCAGCAGGGCGTCGTTAACCCCTTTTTTAAAGGACCGGGCCGCTTTTTCCGCTTCGTGGCCGAACCCGTGAAACATGAAGACCGCCTCCGGGTGAATCAGGTCGGTTACCCGGGCGGCGATCGTGCCGCTGCCCCTGCTCGATGTCACTTCCACCATCTGACCGTTGCTGATTCCAAGTTTTTGCGCCTCTTGCTCGTTGATCCACAGCTCATTTTCAGCGCACAGCTCGTTGAGATAGGGATTGTTCTGGGTGGAACAATGGGTGTGCAGGGCGTTGCGACCCACCACCAGCCGGAATTGCTCGTCAGGCGGCGACGGCATGGGCGCATAGGCCGGAAAGGATTCAAAACCGGCATCTTCCAGCAGGGAAGATTTGAACTCAATTTTCCCTGAAGGGGTTTTGAATTTGATTCCGTTTTCGCGATCCCAGAAAATCTGTTTTTTACCGTAGGCGACAAAGCCTTTTTCTTCGAAATCCTTCATGGTAAAACCGGTTCCTTCCAGCTGCCAGGCCACCAGTTCATCCATGTTTTCGTATGGAAAATAATTGCCAATTCCCAAGCGCTCGCCAATCTGTTTGAGAATCACGGCCCCATCGCGGGTGTCGTAGCGCGGCTCGACAGCCTGCCTGCGCAAAAACATCTGGGGTTTGAGCCCGTTGGCCTGCTGGATGCTGTCGGTGCGCTCCAGAAAGGTGGATTCGGGCAGGATCACATCGGAATACCAGGCGATATCACTGTAGTTGATGTCGATGGCCACGATCAGATCCAGTTTGTCCAGGGCCTTTTTGGTCAGATTGGTGTCCGGAATGGACATCAGGGGATCAAACCGGTAGGCGATCAGGGCCTTGATGGGATAGGGGTCTTCATCAAGGATTGCCTGCGGCAGCATCTGGCCCACGCCATGATTGGGGTCCGGCAGGGGAAAATCCGGTGTGCCCACCTTGTCGAAGCGCGGCACTTCAATCTTGGGAAATTTCTGCTCGGTGAGCTTGCGGGCCGGTTTGCCCCCCTCCTCGCCCGGGCCTTTTTTGAAAAAGAACCCGCCCTTGGCTTCAACGCTGCCCATCAAGGAGTTTAGAATCATAATCGAGCGGCGCATATAGATTTCGTTGGTATGATTGGCCCCGCGGTAGCCGAAATGAAAGATCACCGAGGGCTTGTCCTGGCTGAGTTCCCTGGCCAGGTCCACAATGGCATTGGCGGCAATCCCGGTTTCCTTTTCGGCCCACTCGGGGCTGTAAGGATGAACAAAGTCTTGCAGCTCCGCCAGTCCGTGCACCCAGCGATCCACGTAAGCCGCATCATACAGCCGTTCCTTGAGGATCACATGGATCAGGGCATAGTTGAGTGCCAGGTCCGTTCCCGGCCGAATCATCCAGTAGCGTTGGGCCTTGGTGGCGGTGACGGTCACCCGCGGATCGATATAGGTCAGTTTGGCCCCTTTTTCCAGCGCGGCCATTAAATTGTTGACGGGCTTGACCTCCAGGGCTTCAAAGATGTTGCGCCCATACATGACGATGTGCTTGGTGTTTGCATAATCCATGCTCATCTGGGCGTCGGTGTAACCGAACAGGGAGCGGCAGGCCGTGTTGACCGATCCCTTGCAAAGGGCGTCATGGGTAAAATGGTTGGGGGATTTAATGGCTTTTAAAAAGGTTTTGCTCACATGGGTGGCCAGCTGGGTGCGCTCTCCCAGCACGACGCTGTGGCCGCCATGCTCTTCAATGATGGGCTTTAATTTATCGGCGACATAATCCAGGGCCTCGTCCCAGCTGGCCTTGCGCCAGTGGCCGGAGCCGCGCTCTCCCACCCGGATCATGGGCGACTTGACCCGCTGATCGTCGTAAAGCAGTGAAATGCCAGCAGAACCCCGCGGACACAGGCTGCCTTCCATCCCGGCCACCTTCGGATTGCCTTCGATCCATTTGACCTGACCGTCTTTTACCAGGACCCGTATCGGACACCTGACCGAACACATAAAACAAAGACTGTAGACTTCTTTTTCCATAATATCCTCCGAAAATATGGTAAATGACCAAAATTATACGCAAATATTGAAAAATCACCGTCACGCGGCAGCGTCAGTCAATCGCTGTGCGGGCAGCACTGATCGCCAGACCATCCTGAATAGCAATAATCATACCATTGGAAAAACGAAATCAATCGTCGGGCACTCAAATCATTTTGATAATAATCATTCATATTTTCAGCTAGATATAAAAATAGTCGCCACTGCGATTAATTGTCGGAGCCGGGGAAAACGTCCCTGCCGCGACCCAGTGCGCACTGATTTTATTGCGGTGCTTTTTTTTTGCTGCACCTTTGGATCTCCGCAAAATCACCTGCAATTCAGCCGATCTTTTATAAATGCATTTTTTTTATTGCACTTTGGACAGCTCCGGAAAGTCCGCCAGCGGCAATCGTCCGCTAATGGCAATGATGTTGATTGCGACTTATCTGTCTAATATTAAAGAAAAAAAGATGCTTGGTAATTGTTTGAGCTCTAGTTCTGATGGGCATTAAATTCAATGGCACATTGCTTGCTTTCGCTTGGAGGGGAATGTGGGTCGCGTGAAGCTGCCGGGCGATGAGGCCGGAGTGCGACCACATTTTCTTGGATTTGGACACGCTGAATTCCTTCAAGCGATGGAGAATCAATTATGAAAGCGGCATTCGCTTTGCTGATGAACTGGGATCTGTTTGAAAACTGGAAATTAACCCTCCTGCGTCAGACAGCGGCTGCAGTTTTAATCGGTGTCGGGGGTACCCTGCTGGTGACTGTGTTTCTGACAACCCTTTTACCGGTGTTTAAAGTGCTCCATTTTATCCCCTGGCTGATCGGCTTTAACAGCGCCATGACCGGCTATTGCCTGGTGGACAAGACCCGTGACGTTCTGAAGCGACGCCAACTGATTGCAGCGGCTGCTGGACTGACCAATGCGCTGATCACCGCCGCCGCATTGATTTTCCTGTCTGGCTATGCAATGGAAGCCAACCTGTTTGGCCCCTGGCAAGTCGTATTTTTTACTGTCATCGGCATAGTCGGCAGTTCATTCGGAGCCTGGCTGGCGGCCCGGTACTTCAAACTCTAAAGAGCAAAAATGAAGTCTTCAATAAAAAGCATCACAAACCAAAACCTGAAGGAGGAGAGGATGAAAAGAAAATTACCACTGTTCAGTCTAATGCTTTTCGCGCTGGCCGCCCTGCTGGCGGTTCCCACCGGCGCATTCTCGGCGGTGACGCTGTCGGCCGCCGATTTCAAGGCCGGCGACACGGTCACCATTGAGGGCACCATCGCCCCCGGTCAGGACCTGTATGTCGCCATTGCCCAGCAAAAAATGTTTGCCCCCAAGGACACCGAAGGCGTTCATGAGCTCAAGCGGCTGAAAAAAGATGCCAAGAAAAAGGGATTTGCCATGGACACCGCCATCCCGCCCCTTTTCTACATGCTGACCACCGCACCGGATAAATTCGGCAAGGTGGCCGAAAAAAAATTCGGCGGCCCTTCCTTTTTCACCCAGGGCGGCAAAAGAGGGCTGTACAAAACCACCATGTTCAAGCTGGGCAAATGGGATGCCCTGTCGTCTGACGCCAAAAGCGCCCTGGGGCCCATTAAAAGTGCTGCACAGTGGAAATTTTACAAGTACGCCCACCAGAGCAGCTACGGCATCAACACCATTGTCAAGGAAGCCACCAAGGTGGGCAAAGTCACCATTTTCGCCCGCAGCGTGCTGGCCGACTTCAACGCCTCCAATAATTACTGGGACAAGGGCACCAAAATTTCCCTGGACAAAAACACGGGCAAGTTCACCGTATCCTTCAAGACTTTTCGCCACACGCCGCCGGACACCAAATTCGACGTCTATGTCAACGGCGGCAAAGCCGGCAGCTACAATGTCAGCAAAAACGGGTTCTGGCTGTCTTTGGGCGGCCGTTACATGAATCCGCTGTGGATTATCATCGGCGCCATTCTGGTGGGCACCTATTTTTCCATGATCGGAGCCGCCGGCGGCATGCTCATGGCCGCTTTCCAGGTCATCGTGGTGCAGACTGCCGGTCCCATCGGCATCAATGCCGCCAACGTCCTGCGGCCTTCGAACATGGCCCTGACCCTGTTTTCGCCGCTGGGCTCCTTTTACCGTTACGCAGTCAAGGAAAGACGGGTCGCCTGGCCGGTGGGGATTTCCTTCGGGGTGGGAATTTTTCTGGGTTCCATCTGGCTGGGCAAATACGCCACCCAGTATCTGCCCATGAAAACCTACAAGGAATGGCTGGCGGTGCTGGTGGTGCTCATGGGCATCCGGACCCTCTACGAACTTTCCCCGAAGGTCATGGAAAAACGGAAAAACATCAAGGCCATGGTCAAAAAGTTCAACGAGGCGGTGGCCAAGGCCAAGGCGGAAGGCAAATCGGTGGAAATGGGGCGCATCGAACCGGTCAAATCCGGCCTGACCGACTACCGGTTCAAGTTCTGGGGTGAGGAGTTCACCATCAACCCGCTGCTGTTCGGCCTGCTGGGCCTGGGCATCGGGATCGTGTCCCGCAGCTTCGGTATCGGCGGCGGATTTCTGCTCGTGCCGGCCATGACCACCCTGGGGGCGCTGCCCATGTATGTCGCCGTGCCCATCTCGTTGATCGGAACCTGCTTTTCCAGTATCGGCGCCTTTCTGGGATATCTGATGAACGGCTACCTGCCGGATCTGTGGCTGATGATTTCCATCATCATCGGCGGCTTTGTCGGCGGCATGCTCGGCAGCCGGGCCCAGAAGCTGTTCAGCGAGAAAACCCTGAAAGTCGTTCTGGCCATCACCCTGTTCTTTTTGTTCTTCCGTTTCTTTAAGATTGAAATCTGGATCTAAAACGTGGTAACAAAACCCCGGTTGATCAGTATGTTCAACCGGGGTTTTTCTTTTTTACAAACAGACAGGCGGTAACGTTTCAATTAGTTGCCCTTGGCCCGCGGAATATGTATTTTGGCCTCGCTCCCGGTGTCCATTTGGGGCGCCAGCGGATCAGTTGGCTAAATTTCAAGAACTCGTCGCAGGCTCCTCAAACAGCTTGAAATTTTTAACGCCAACCAACCCGCTGACTTTTTCCCCCAAATGGACAATGCCGCTCAACCAAAACACAGATTCCGCTCCGTTTGTAGCAGATCACCCTAACTTTTTCAGAACTTGTGCAGGCCAGTCATAACCATTTGCCATGGAAGCATTGCTCGATATTGTCTGGCATCACATCCTGCTTGCCGTGGGATATGCCAGAAGCCTGCTGGACCTGGTCTTTTCCCCCTTGAACGCCCTGGGGCCGGCGATTGCCATATCCATCATCGCCCTGATCACGGTGGGCATCACAAAGTTTTTGTCCAGCCGGTTCAAAACCCGGCGCTATCTGCAACTGCAGCAGCAGTTCCGACACTGGTACCAGGTGCGCCAGGAAGCGCTGAAATGTGAAGACCCTGAAAAAGCAAAACGCCTGGCAAAAAACATTGATGAGGCCCGGCTCAACAAGTTATATTACGACTATTTTTTTGAAGGCTTGATGAACAGCCTGGCCACCAAGTACCTGCCGATTTTTATCATGCTCGCCTATGTCAATGAAACCTACCGGCCGGCCGCCCTGGCCAAGCGCTTCGGACGCGAGGCCGTCTTGACCTTCGGCGGCGCAAACAGCTCAGTACCGCCGGTGGGGGCGGTATTCTGGTTTGTGCTGTCACTGTTGTTTTTTTATCTGACGTGGCACTTTGTCCACCAAATATACACCCGCCGCCGGAAGCCCGCCGATCAAAGCGAACCGTGACCGGCTCACCGGCTTCTGCTCTTTATGCCCTGCATAACCGATCGTATTTTGGGTGCCCTTTGAAACACGCCGGACTGGAAAATTCCAGCCATTAGGCCTTCTCCAGACAAACGCCTGACGGCACCGAGGTGGGATGAGGTTTCAGCTGGAAAACCACGGGCCACGAGATACAAAAGGTACTGCCACCGGAAGCATGGCAATCCTGTACGGTTCGACAGTGGGGACAGGCGGAAATCCTTCCCGGACACTGCTCGTTGTCTGTGGCAAGATGCACACAGCGGCGGCTCTGGGCACTGATATCAAAACCCAGCCGTTGGGCATAAAGCTTGAAGCGCAAAAGATCGAGGCCCTTGCCGCCGGCGCCGAAAACAAACGGTTTTTCGGAAGTATAGACCCGCAGGTCCTGGGTGGGATAAAATCCATCGAAAATGCGGCTCAGGTTTTCAGGGGTGATCCCCACGCCGGTATCGCGAATTTTCGTTTGCAGGCAATTACCGTTGGTTTCCACGGCGACTTGCACCCAACCGCCATCGGGGGTGTTCTCGATGGCGTTTCGGAGCATCCCCTCCAGCACATCCTTGACGACCTCGGCATCGATTGCCAGCATCGCATCGCAATCACCTTCCACGGTCAGCGCCACCTGCCGATGGGAAGCCTGCTGCTTCACGTCCCGGAGCAGCCCACTGACCAACGGATGCAATCGTAATGGTTTGCAGTCGCTGGAGGCCGGTTCTTGCCGGGGAGCATCGCAGGCCCGAACGATATCTTCAGCCTTTTGCTGGATTTCGATCAACCGCCGGATTTGCCGCTCCAGGCATTCAAAAAAGCGCTGGGACTGAATATCGGAGGCTTGCCTGACCAGCCAGCGCTGCATGAGCTTGATGTTTCCCCGCATTATCGCCAGCGGGGTTCCCAGTTCATGGGCCAGGTGATGAAGGGCCCGATCCTTGGCCTTGTGCAGGCATTCCAGTTCCCTGGAGGCGACCTGCTCCACCATGCGGAAATGCATGGCAACGGCCGCCGACAGAAAAACCGAGAGCCAGAAAGAAGCGAACCACAAGATTTTATCTTCGGTGAGCATGACTGCGCCGAAAGACAGCAGCGCATCATGGACACCGCCCAACAGCCACAGCAGCAGTCCACAGCCGCAAAGCCACAAGTAAACCGACGCCCTGGATCTCTGCTGCCACAACCGCTGGACGACCATGGCAAAATAGATACTGCAGGCCAGCAGGCAGTAACCGTATATCAGCGGATTGAGCACCTTGGACTGGGGCCGCAAAACGTCGGGATACAGGGGATGGACTTTCAGCGGCAGGCCGTAAAGCCAGGGATGATCGCCCAGCAGGGCAGCAATGGCCAGCACCGCACTGATCGTCACCACCAGTACTCCTGCCCGCCCGGGCTTTTCGCCGAACAAACTTTTCATGAACAGGTACCAGCAGGCAGGCAGCATGGCCAGGCCCGCATGACTGATTTTGTATGACCATAAAATGGAGGCGGTGGATTGTTGCAATCCCTGGACAAACCAGCCGAAGAAAAAAAGGCTGCCGCAAAGGTAAAATGCGAACAACCAGACCAGGGGACGGTAGTGGCGGAAAGCAGCCCCCGCCGCCAGGCATAGAATGGCCATCACCACGTTGGTAGCAAAGCCGAAAAAGGGGCCAATACCGAAATGGGGAATAACCATGGGCAGCATGGCGGATTCTCCCGGCGCGAGTATCAACCTCATCCGCAGCCGATTGCGTGTTGAAGCATAAAAAATCGTTTCTCATATAGCATCCGCCAGGTTGCAATGCGGTTGCAAATCAGCGGGGCCGGCGGCAAGGGAGCGCTGACATAATTAATTGAAACCATAGAAAATCTATTAAAAATCGGTGTGAAAATCAGTCGGCATTGGAAAAAAACTGCAAAACGTCTTTGCCTGCCGGGCCTGGTCAAGAGGACTCGAGGATCTTTTGGTAAATGGCCATGATTATAGGCGACGGCTTGGAGCCGGGCTCCAGGGCCAGCATCCTGTTGTAGGCCGTGTATATATCCAGGGCCGCATTGCGCAAACCGCGGTTAAAATACAGGGTCATCAGTCTTTGATAGCTTTCCTCGGTCAGCGGATCGATTTGCCTCAGCTGTTCGTAGTACCGCGTCGCCCTTCTCATGGCCCCCTGCTTTTCACTGATTTCGGCCATTTTGTGCAAAAGCTCGATGAAATTTTGTTTCAGCCTTTTTCTCATCCCATCGGCCCATTCATAATAGACGTCCCCGGGCAAAAAATCCCCGCGGTACAGGGCGATGGCTTTGCGGCCAGTTACCAGGGCCTCCTTGAGCATTCCTTCTTGGCTCTGTTCAAGGGCTTGATTGCACCACATCAGGAACTTTTCCGCATCGACGTCACAAAGCTCGGCATCCAGCGAAACCAGTCCGTCTTTGAGATGGACGTAGCGAGACCCCAGGGATTTCTCCAGATCCGGTTCCAGTACCTTGCGCAGGCGATGCAGGCTGGACTTGAGGTTGCTTTCCGCCGCAGCCATACTGCTTTCCGGCCAGAGGGCTTCCATCAACCGCTCCTGGGGCACTTCCCGCGATCGGTGGGCCACGATAGCCTTCAAAAGCAGCTTGGAGCGGGCACCTTTCCACTGCGAATCCGGCACCGGCGCATCTCCCAGCAACACTGTGAATTCTCCCAGGGTTTCGATGACCAGCCGCGGTGCATGGCGCCGGTGGATCATTGCCTGGAGTCTGCAGGCCTGGCTGCGGACCTCACGGTTTGGACTATGCAAAAGTTTTTTCAGTTCACCGGCCGCCAGATCCGCCGGCAAGTCGGCAAGCAAGGCGGCCGCATAGTCAACCACATCCCGGATATTCAGCTCAACGGCAAGGAGGCACGCCAGTGCCAAGTCCCGCGGGCTCATCAAAATCAGGTGATGGTACCCCCTTTGCCTTGCGATCTTGAATCCTTGCTGCAGATAGACAGCAGCATCCCCTCTATTTTTCCGGGCGAACCGCATCAAGGCCAGTGCCAGGCAGGTGTCCACCTGCAAAAGATGGTTGGCTATGTCTTCGAAATGATCAAGGGCTTCCAGCAACCCGTTTTCATCCTCGACCGAAGCGTTGCCCAGGTGAAGGGAAAGCAGACCCATGACCACAATTGAGATCCTGGAAAAAATATGATGGCCTGAAGTTGCCAACGCTTTGGAGGACAAAACCTCCCGGGACCTCTGAATATACTTTGCGGCCTTCAAGTAATCTTGGCGGTGATAGAAAAACAGCCCCAGCAACAATGGCACCGTTCCCTGCAGGAACAGATTTTCAATCAGGGCGGCAAGGTCCAGCAGGCGCCGGCCGATGGTTTCCACTTCTTCCCGTTCTGCGCTGTAAACCTTCAACCACAGCTCCCAGAAAAGCGCCATAGGATAAAGGTAGACCAGACCGAACTGCTCGGCCATCTCCTGGGCCCTTGACACCAACTGCGCACAGCGCTGCAAATCTCCCCGAAACAACGATCCGAGACTGTAAGTAATCAACTGGATGCATTGAAACTCGGGATAATCATATTTTGATACCAGTCGATCAAGCTTGCGGCAAAGTTCATCCGCCCGGGAAAACTCCCCCAGAAAAGAAAGGCCCATTACCGCATAGGTCAGGGCGCTGACCTGGGTTACGGGCACACCAGCTTCCTTTGCAATCAAGTACGCATTGTAACTGGCCCGGTAGCCCTTGCGCGGGTTGCCGGCCCGCAGGTTGTAGGCCAGGCCGATCTGGCTCCAGAGAATCGCACGTTCATAGCCATAACAGTCCGGCGACAAAGACTCCAGCAGCCTTTCAGCGTGCTCCAGCAACTCGTTCAACGGTATCTGGTCCCGGCCTCTGATGATGGAGGCCCCGATCAGGTATGCCAGTGCCAGCAAATGCCCGCGCTCGTCTCCCTGCTCCTGGAACATTACCAGGGCTCTTTGCAAGTCAGCGTTGCTTTGCACAGCCTTGGTGAAGCGGGTGGTCATGGCCCTATAAAACAGAAGCCAGGGATGTTCCGGTATCAATGCCGGCGGCAGGGCCTGCAACCAGTCGGCAAAATCACCGGTACGCCCATTTCGCAACAGGTCCAGTCCCACTTTTTCGATCATGTCAACCGCCTGCGGGTAGCACTTTGCTTCCAGGTAGCATTTGATCGCTTCTTGTCGTTGCTCCCGCTGTTCGTAAAGTCCGCCGGCCTTGAGGAGCAAGGTTTTTTTCCGGGCAATATCCATCTCCGATTCGAACCTGGCCTTTAGAAAATCCCGGAACAACTGGTGGATCCGAAACGACCACCCGCTTTGAGGGTCATAAAATGAATGGATGAACAGGTTGCGCCGCGCAAGATCCTGCAGTATTTCAACGGCGGCTTTCACCCCGGTAAGTTCCTTCAAGAAACCCGGTTCGAGCACATCAAGCGTTGATGCCTGCAGCAGGAATGTTTGAACCGCCTGCGGCTGAGACGAGAAGATTTCATCGCTGAAATATTGAAACAATTCCGATTTCAAATCTCCGGACAACTCCTGCCCGAAGATTTGACGGCTGGAAACCGCTGGAAAGCGCTCCAGGAATTCATTGAGTAAAACCAGGCCGCCTACCCACCCCTCGGTGAGCTTGTGAATGCGCTTCAATTGCGTGGCCGGAAGTGGGACTTTTTGCACTTGCCGGAAAAACTCCCGAGTTTCCTCCAACGTGAAAGCCAGCGACTGGTTGTCGAGCACAAAAGCCTCCTGGCGAATTTTGAAGCGTTGAATGTCAATGGGAGGATTTTGCCGAGATAGCAGGAAAAGATGAGCCCGGGCAGGCAGCTCATCAATGAGAACCTTGAGAAAAGCAAAGCAAGGTGCATCTCCGGATAAACGATCAAGGCCATCGAGCACCAGATAAACCGGAGCTGCAATCGGATTGAAGAGCATTTGCGTCCAGCGGCGGTACAGGGGGCCCTCCGCCCGGGGCCCCACGGTCACATTTGGGTACTGGAGGATTTGGGAAAAATCGGCAGCCGGAAAAACCTCTCGGAGGCAACCGGCCAGGGAATGCAGCAAGTTGACCGGGTCGCAGTCTTCGGGCTCCAGATTGACCCAGGAAACCGGCAGTTTTAACTGGTGAAGATATGAGGCCGCCAGGGTGGATTTGCCTTGGGCAGCCTGGCCCAGGATAAGGATGACTTTTTTTTCTTTATGGCTTTCCAGCTGTTTGAACAATCGCCTCCGGCATAATACATTCGGCAGACGCGGGGGCTTGAACTTGTGGGAACCGGGCAAATGCCTTGCTGTTTCCATTGGGCCTACCTACAAACTTCAGAAGGCCAAAAGCCTAACTCACAGTCCGTTTATCGCCAAGAGCACTCGCTGAAATCCAACAGGAAGCAGGTTCTTTCCGGGGGAGGTAAATTTCTGTCGGCTGGTTCCGGTTTTTCTCATTTCCGTTCTGCACTCGAACTGCTAAACGCGAATTATAGGTACCATAGCGGATGGCATCGGTCAACTGAAACTCTGCGGCAAGATCCATCCCGACTTGCATGCGGAACGATTTGACATTAAAGTTTAATCAGGGGAGGTCATCATCTCTTGCGCAATTGAATTTGCCACCCGGACAAAAATATAATATATAAATTGACTGGTTCCAGGTTCAAGGATTACAATCCGCATTGCTGGACCATGGCAAGACCAAACTGCATATTGAACACGCCAAGTAAAACTTATTGAGAACTTATAAAAAAAGCACCCCATCTTAGGTGGCCGCAAAATGAAAAACAAAAAGTTTTTGACCCTGGTGCTGTTGAGCGGCATCGCCATTGTTCCAACCCCCGTGCTGGCCACCCAGGGCCACGGCGGAATCGAAGGCGTATACGCCCACCAGCTGGCCCATGTGTTTTTCATCATTTCCATGGGTGGGCTCATCTACTGGTTGAAGCAGCACGGACTGGTGCGTGAAAGCGGCTGGCGGCTGATCCGGCTGGCGGCCTTTTTTTTCCTGCTCTGGAACCTGGACGCACTTTTCGTGCATGCCCTCGATGACCAGTTCAAAATCATCCAGGTCCAGCGCGTGGGGAGCTGGTCCATGCGCATTACCGCTGCCGACCACCACGCGGGGTTTGAAGGCCTGTACTATCTTGCCAAACTGGATCATCTTCTGTGTGTTCCGGCAATCGTTTTTCTGTATCTCGGCTTGAAGCGGCTGCTGGCGGACCAGCGCGCAGGCGCCGCCGAACAGGAGTCCCCATGATCTTTTCCGCCATACCAATCTGGGTGGTTGACAGCCTCGGCTCCTTTTTGATGATCATTTTCTCTTTCCTGTGCCTGAGGCTGGTCACCCGCTTGAGACGCCAGGACCGCAGCAACGTCATCTGGACCTACCTTCTATGGGTCTGCTATGGTCTGGCGCTTTTCGCCGTTTCGCGATCAGCGGGTCATATCCTCAAACGCATCCTTTTGATTTCCGGACATCAGGCCGTCTGGGCGACCATCCAGCCATACAGCGGCGCGATCAATACTTTGACCTTCGTGCTGGTAGCCTCGATCACTCTTTTTTTTGAACGCATCTGGATCGTCTACCAGCAGATCCTGGGCGACAAAAAGGCCCTGCAGGCCGCCCACCAGGAGCTCGTCTATCTCAACCAGAATCTTGAACACATGGTGGAGGAAAGAACCCGGGCTCTGACGCAGTCAGAGCACAAGTACCGCCGCATTTTTGAAGTTTCAAAGGATATGATTTTGGTTTGCCGCAAAGATGGCCAAATCGTGGATCTGAATCCGGCCGGCTATAAAATGCTGGGATTGCAGGCCCGGCAAACCGTCGGCAATGGCATGCGGCTGCAGCAATACCTGGCCGTTGATGATCACTGGCATGCAATTATCAAAGCCATTGAAACCCAGGGGTTCATCTCCAGCTTTGAGGTTGATTTGAAAACCGATGAAGGCCGGCAGATTAAAGCTCTGGTCAGCGGAAGCCTGGATGAAGGCACAAGCGAAACAGCAGATACCATCCACTTTCTGGTCAAAGACATCGAGCAGCGGCGTTTGATGGAAAGACAGATGGCCCAGGCTGAAAAACTGGCCTCCATCGGTCAGCTTTCCGCCGGGGTGGCCCACGAGATCAACAATCCCCTGGGAATCATCCTCGGCTACACCCAACTGCTGCTCAAAGACAAGGGAAGCGAGCAGGAACGCCATGACGATCTGAAAACCATTGAAAAACACGCCCGCAACTGCAAGACCATCGTGGAAGATCTGCTTAATTTTGCCCGGGAATCGGAGCCTGAAACCGATGTTGTCCGGATTCATGACGTACTCGACGATGTCCTGAACTTTATGCAGCAGCACTCCAACCTTAGCGGCATAGAAATTCAAACCGACTATGACCCGCAAGTCCCTTTATTGGAGCTCGACGAAAAAAAGATCAAGCAGGTGTTTATCAACCTGATCATGAATGCCAAACACGCCATTGATGGGGATGGCAAGATAAAAATCACCACCCGGTTCGACCGTCAGCACGAGTTGCTGTCCATCATGATCACCGATACCGGTCATGGAATTGAAAAAAAGAATCAGTCGCGAATTTTCGACCCTTTTTTCACCACCAAACCCACCGGGGAGGGTACCGGCCTGGGGCTTTCGGTCAGCTACGGCATCATCAGAAATCACGGCGGCAAGATTGCCGTGGAAAGCGAAACCGGCAAGGGCACCACCTTTACCATTACGCTGCCCGTGGGCCCCGGCAATAACGCCAGCAGTCCGGACCGCTGAAGGAACGCTTTACATGAACAGATCGATTTTAATCGTGGACGACGAGCAGGACATGCTGCAACTGCTGAAAAGAAGCCTGGAGCCCGAACTCGAATGCCGGGCGCAAACAGCCACTTCCGGAGAGCAGGCCCTGCAACTGCTGGAGGCCGATGCTTTTGACCTGGTGCTGGCGGATATCAAAATGCCGGGCATGGATGGGCTGCGGCTGCTCGAACTCATCAAAAAGGACAATCCGCAACTGACCGTCGTCATGATGACCGCCTTCGGCCACATCGAAATGGCGGTGGAGGCCATGAAGCGCGGCGCCTATGATTTTGTGACCAAACCCTTCGACCTGGATGCCCTGGTGTTGCGGCTGGAAAAAGCCCTGGAACGCAGCCGGCTGCTCAGCGAAAACATCCGGCTGCGCAATGAACGCCGGCAGGAAAACGTTTTTCAGAATATCGTCGGCAAAAGTGCAGTCATGCAACGCGTCTACGAGACCATTCAGATGGTCGCCAAAACGGATTTGACCGTGCTGATCACCGGAGAATCCGGAACCGGCAAGGACCTGACCGCCCGGGCGGTCCATGCCCTCAGCCCCCGCAACAAGGGACCTTTTGTGGCGGTCAACTGCCCGACGGTACCGGAAAATATCCTGGAAAGCGAGCTGTTCGGCTATAAAAAGGGGGCTTTCACCCACGCCACCGGGGACAAGAAAGGCCTGTTCCAGGAAGCGCACCGCGGCACCATTTTCCTGGATGAAATCGGTGACATCAGCCCCACCATCCAGGCCAAACTGCTGCGGGTGCTGCAGGAAAAAGAGTTCAAACCCCTGGGAGATCCCCGGTCGGTGGCCGTTGACGTTCGCATTATCGCCTCCACCAACCAGGTCCTGCGGGAAAAAATAAGAAAAGGGGAGTTCCGGGAAGATTTTTTTTACCGGCTTAACGTGCTGCCGATTCAGTTGCCGCCCCTGCGGGAACACCGTGAGGACATTCCGCTGATTGCCATTCACCTGCTGGAAAAACACTGCCGCAAACTGGACAAGCCGGTTAAAACCCTGTCTCCCGAGCTGCTGGAGATTTTTGTGAACCGCCACTGGGAGGGAAACGTGCGCGAAATGGAAAATCTCATCATGCAGGGCATATTGTTCTCCCAGGACGATGAAATCCGTCCCCGGGATCTGGGCCTTACAGAGGAGCACTGTCCCGCCTGTGTGGTGGACAACACCGTTCAGGATCTGCCTTACAAACAGGCCAAGGAAGAAACCCTGCAGCGCTTCAACACCACCTATATCAGCAACCTGCTTGCACGCAGCCAGGGCAATGTCACCCGGGCCGCCCGCCTTTGCGGAATGGAGCGCCAGGCCCTGCAGCAGGTCATGCGCCGCTACGGGATCTCAGCCGAGCCGTTTCGCAGCCGCAGGCAAGCCGGTTAAACCGAAAGCAAACACCGATACCCGCCTCCCCGCCTTTCATTGGTCAAAGTCAAAATGCCAATTGTGTAAATTTTTACCTAATTTTAATTCCTTGCCGTCATATTTCATCTTTCAGCCCTCTTCTTGATTTAATTCTATCCTACTGAATTAATTTATATTTCGATCTTACCCAAAATTTGGCATTGTTGTTGCAGGTATCTCCTGGTCCTCGAAAAGCCAGTTCCATTGTTCTGTTCGACAACCGCAGAAGGGCCGCATTGGGTTAACAGAGAACGAGAAGGGGTTAAGATGAAAATTTCAAAACCAAAAACAGTACTTTGTGCGGCGCTGGGTCTTTTCCTGCTGACGGCACCCTTTGCGCTGGAAGCCGGCCCCGGCGGAAAAGTCTATGCCATGAGCAAGAAATCTTCAAACCATAAAAAACTTCGCAAACCGGTCAGATCGGCTTCCTCATCGAAGTACAAGATCATCTCCCCGGATCAGACCGCCCCGCATCAGCCCGGAGCCCCGGTGCCCGTCCCGGAGCCGACAACCGCGCTGCTGCTCGGCTGCGGTCTGGCCGGCCTGGCCGTCTTGAGAAAAAAGTTCAAAAAATAACCAGCGGCATGAAAAAATGAAGCTCCCCGCATCAAGCTGCGGGGAGCTTCCCAGCAAGATACCCTGCCCACTGCCTCCCGTCATAAAGCGCCTTGACCGGTGCTTGACACCGGAGAGTCTTTTTGTCATATTCGCTGCAAAATCGGCAAGCTTATCAGATCCGCCCATGCTGTAAGGCATGAAGTGCAAACCAGATTTCAGCGATTGGCCGCAAGACGCTGCCGGGAAAAGGAGACCACCATGGTCAGAAAACTGGCCGGGCCGTTTTTAACCGTCGTGCTGCTGGCCTATTTTCTGACCCTGGTCCTGCACATATCGGCCAATATCGACAGCTACCAGTGGGATTTTCGCACCCATCGCCAGGCCGGTAAGATTTTTTCATCCGGCGCCAACCCCTATGATGCCGATATCCTGTTTCCCCGCGCCCGCACCCGGTTTCTGTACACCTACCCGCCGGCAACCCTTTTTTTTTACCGGCTTTTTTCGCTCACCGACTACCCCACCGCTTT
>CAZGNV010000003.1:0-143721 GCA_964527835.1 uncultured Desulfosarcinaceae bacterium
ATCGCGGTAAATAACTTTTGCTAAATTAGCCTTTTTTTGCGGGATAGGCCCGTACATGGCACAAATAACGAATAAGCTCGGGATCCTTGAGCTCTCCGATCGTTCCATGAGCAAGCCAATTTCTATACTTAGAGCAAAATTTAAGCAACAACTCTTTTAACACAAAAAAGTCTTTATACTTTTTCTTCATTTTTGATATGACTTGCTGTTGCTTGAGTTGCGATTGATCTAGCAGGAACAGCACCTTCTCAATTAAATTTGCCGTATTGATATAGGTGCTTTCTACAATAGTGGTTGCTTCCTTATATTTAACGCCATTAATTCTTAAGCTAATAAGAAGTATACGTTTTATATAGGCTTCAATGTTTCTATGAATATTAAAGAACTCGGCACTACTGCAGTTCACTTTACGAGAGGATAAATCTGATTTTATTTGCTTTAGTGAGATCATCTTTTTCTTGAGCCATAACAGTGTTAATAGATGGAAAATTTTGATTGCTATCGCCTATATAGCATGCCTTATTTTCTATCTATGGCGAGATTAATAAGAAAAAATGGAAAACAAAGTCCAGAATTTCCATCTATTGATGAATTGGGTCAATATAAGGGAAACAGTTATAAAGCGCCGGCTGAAATAACCGCGCTGCCTGGACGGTGCCGGCAATGCGCATCGTCGTTGTTACCGGCGTGGCCGGAATCACAGGTTTGTTTTAAAGTTTAAGCGTGAACAGGGGATAATCAGATACAGGTACTCTAAGTATTTATTTTATAATCCAAATCGATCAAAAACAAGGAAAAATTATCGTGTGGGGAAAAATGAAAATAAACTTTATCAAATCCCTGTTTTTTGATATTATTTGTTTATAGCTCACCATCTGGTAGCGTGTCTTGCCCACTGTGGCCGGAGCTCCAGATGGTTTTAATTTTTGTGAACAGGGAATTTTATGAAAAATTTGAAATACCTGGTTGTCTGCGGGATGCTGATAGCGGCGGCGGTCATGTTCTGGCCCCGGGGTGAACCGCACGCCTTGCAGGGCAATCGAATCGGCAAGATCCAGTGGGTGAAGGATTACAGTAAAGGATTGTCCATGGCCCGGGAGAGCGGCCGGCCGGCAATGGTTTTTTTCTCCGCCAGCTGGTGCGGGTCGTGCAAGACGCTGATCAAAAACGCCTTTTCCGATGCCCGGGTTGCGCTGGCCGCGGATCAGGTGATCCCCATTTACGTGGATGTGGATCAAAACCGCCAACTTTCGGCAGACTACAATATTCGCGGAGTTCCCACTGTCTATTTTCTCGACAGCCGGGGACAGGCGCAGATGCGGCTGGTCGGGCCCTATGATGCCCAGACCTATATCGATGCCATGGATAAAATGGCTGCCGGCTCGTAAATTGCTATAATCTTTTCAGTTTATATCCTTGCCGGTACCCCGGCCGGAATCCAGGAGCAGTGATGCCCACGACCGATGATGTGATGAAAGACATGCTGAATGATCCGAGCGGAATGAAATCCATGCTGGGCAGCTTTTCGCTGTCCTGGATCATCGTCGCCGGGCTTTTCGGTATTATCGGAGTGGCCTACTTCATGTACGGCAAAAAATCACTGCGATACGTATTTTTGATTTGCGGCATCGTGCTGATGGTCTATCCTTATTTTGTGACCCGCACGCTTTACATGGTCATCATCGGGGTGGTGGTCAGCGCGGTGCCGTTTGTGGTCAAAGCCTGATACCGTTATTTGTTTTTTCCTGCCAGTTGTTCCTTGATCAGATCGCCGAGGGCGCGAATGGCGATTTCCATGTCCCCATGGCCGGCCTGGGAGTAGGACAGGCGCAGGGTGTTGCGGCCGCTGCTGTCCACGAAAAACGGGCTGCCGACCACAAAGGCCACGTTGCGAGCCACCGCCCGGTGAAAAAGCGCTTCGGCATCCATGTCGCCGGGCAGGTGCACGAAAATAAAAAATCCCCCCTGGGGCCGGTTCCAGCGCACTTCGGCGGGAAAATGGCGCTGGAGCAGCGCAAGCATGAAATCGCGCTTGGCGCGGTAAAAGGCGATGTTTTCCTGGATCTGGCGCTCCAGCAGTCCCTGGCGGATGAACTCCAGCAGGATATACTGGCCCGGCGTGTTGGTGGTCGCATCGGCAAACTGCTTGGCCACCACCATGCGCCGAATGGCCCCGGCCTCTCCAACGGCCCAGCCCAGCCGCATTCCCGGCACGAAAATCTTGGAAAAAGAGCGCAGGTGAATCACCCGCCCGCCGTGGTCCATGGCTTTCAGGGAGGGTAGACGCTCACCTTCAAAGCGCAGATCCACGTACGGGTCGTCCTCGAAGATGACCAGGTCGTGGGTTTCGGCCAGCTCGACGAGATGGCGGCGCCGTTCAAGGCTCAGCGTCGCCCCGGTAGGATTCTGGAAGTTGGGAATCACGTAAACCGCCTTGACGCGCCGGCCGGCGGTTTTCAGCCGCTTGATTTCGTGCTGCAACCGATCGGTATCCATTCCCTGCCCGTCGACGGCAACGCCCACAACCTGCGCCCCCCGCGCCCGGCCGGCCCCCGGCCCGCCGAAATAGGTGGGCAGCCCCACCAGCAGTACATCATCGGAGTTTAAAAAAACCTGGGCGGCCAGGTAAATGCCCTGGGACGAGCCGTGGGTGATGAGCACACTGTCGGCATCCACCGCGGTGACGCCCTCGGCGTTCATCCGTCGGGCCAGCGCGGCTCTCAACTCGGGCAGCCCCTCGGTGGAGCCGTATTGCAGCATCCGGTCGCCGTTTTCGGTCAGCAGCTGTGCAAAGATGCGGCCAATGGCGGCTGCGGGAAATTTCTGCGCATCGGGCCAGCCGCCGGCCAGCGAGCGCATCTCGGGCCGGGCGACCAGGGCGCAGATGTCCCGGATGACAGACGGCTGAGCCGCCAGGGCCTGGCGGCTGTACAGGTGATGCAGCGGTTCTTTTGCCATGGTCGGCGTTCCTTATTTGTGCAGATGCCGGGCGCAGACCACCGCGACGCCGGCTTTTACCAGGGCCTCGGCGGTGCGGTTCAGGGCATCGTGCTTGTCCAGGTAATTGCGCTCCAGGGCCTCCATCAGGCCTTGGGCCAGGATTTCTTCTTTGGGCAGAAAGTAGTCCAGGATGTCGCTGGGGTGCGGTCGGGCGGCGTCGATTTCGGGGTCTCCGCCTTCATGCTTGGCGGCGATGTTGGGCACTTCCCGGGCCACCTCCACCAGCTCGTCGAGCCGGTTGTAGGGCTGGATGACGATGGATTTCTGGGTTTCGGTGATGTGGTGCTCGAAGCGCACCACATTTTCCAGGCCCAGGGCCCGGCGCAGCCAGGCCGCCTGGCGGATGGTGCCGTTGTCAGCCGAGTTGGAAAGGTTGAAGCCGATCAGCGACGTGGTGCCGTCTTTGCGGGCGAACAGGCGCGCGGTCATCAGGGTCCACAAAATGGCCAGGGGGTTGTCGTTGCCCATGAACACCGAAATCTTGAACTCGTTGTCCACCCCCAGCTTGTGCAGCAGGTAGGCGGCCAGGACGGTGCCGGGGTTGATGTTGAGCACCTGGCGCACGCCGTAGGTGGTGTAATAGTGCAGGTATTCGTCGAGCCACTGGTAGGGATGCTCGTTGGGCTGACCGATGCCGCCGAAATAACCGGTAATGGTTTCCGGCCCGCCCAGGTGAATGTTGGAGCCGTCGGTGCCCTTGGTGTCCAGGGTTTCCACGTAGGAGGCCCCCACCACCTGCATGGCGGCGGCCGTGGCCAGAATGTCGCCGTTGTCGGCGCTCTGCTCTTGCATGTTGCGCACCCGGATGTAGCGGCCGGGCATCAGTTCCCGGTTTTCGATGGCCTGCCGGGCCTCGGCGATCAGCCAGGGGAAAAACTGCAGGGCGCTGATTTCCAGGGTGACCGCGTTTTGCCGGTTGAGCCGGGCGCCGGCAGCCGGATCCGACAGGATGCGATCGTAATAGTCGGCCATGCAGACAAAGGCTCCCTGGTCGCGCTGTTCCATCAACCACTGCACATCGTCGGCATAGGGGGATTTGATCTCATCGAGCCGGGCCAGGAGGTTGTCGAAAGCGCGCGCGGCAGCGGCCTTGCGGTTGATTTCTTCCGGCCCGCCGTATTTTTCCACGATCTGCAGGATGCGGCCGACGGTTTCATTGGCCGGATCGGTCAGCAGGGCGTTGACCTCGGCCAGCCGGTCTTCGGATATGGTTAACAGTTGTCTGAGATCTTCCATGATTGCAGCTCCTTTATTTTTTTACCAGGTCAAGAAACTTCTCTTCTTCACCGGCGATCATGTTGTAGCAGTGCTCGGCCTTCGGAAATTCCCCGGCCCGCACCTCGGCGACGTAGTCTTGCATGGCGCCGGTCACCACTTCGGCCACGTTGGCGTATTTTTTGACGAACTTGGGGGTGAAGGCCTGAAATTGCCCGATGGCATCCGAGACGATCAGCAGCTGGCCGTCGCAGTGGGGTCCGGCGCCGATGGACAGCACCGGCATGTCCAGGGTTGCGGTGATGTACTTGCCCACCTCGGGCGGGATGGCTTCGAGCAGGATCATCTGGGCACCGGCGTCCTGCACCGCCAGGGCGTCTTCCACCACCAGCCGGGCAGTTTCGGCCGTGCGCCCCTGGGCCTTGTGGCCGCCGAGCTGTCCCGAAGACTGGGGAGTGAGCCCGATGTGGCCCATGACCACGATGCCGGCCTCCACGATGGCCTTGATCTGGGGGGCGATGCGCACCCCGCCCTCCAGCTTGATGGCGTCGCATTCGGCTTCCTTTAAAAAACGGCCGGCGTTTTCAACGGCTTTTTCCAGGCTGGACTGGTAGCTCATAAAGGGCATATCGCCGATGACAAATGTGTTGGGCGCACCGCGGCGAACCGCCTGGGCATGATAGATCATCTGGTCCATGACCACCGGCACCGTGCCGCTGTAACCGTAAACGCACATGCCCAGCGAATCGCCCACCAGCAGCATGTCCAGTCCGGCGGCTTCGGCAAACTGGGCGGTGGGAAAATCGTAGGCTGTCAGGAAGGTGATCTTTTCGCCTTTTTGCTTCATTGCATGAAAATCGAGAACGCTTTTTTTCTTTGCCATGATGGGGGCTCCTTATTTTTTTAATTGTCGCTGGGATCATGCTTGTTCGGCTTCATCCAGGGGATAGCCGTTGTCGTTTTTGACTTCCGAAAAGACCAGGAAGGTTTCGGTTTTAGCGACGCCGGGAATCGATGCGATCTGTTCTTTGACCAGCAGGCCCAGGTGGTTGAGGTTTCGGGCCACCACGTGAAGAATGTAGTCGAAACGGCCGGTCACGTGGTAGCAGACCAGGATGTGGGGTATGGACTTGACGGCCTGTTCAAAGGGCCGGATGGTGTGGGTGGCATGCCGGTCCAGGGAGACGGAGACCATGGCCTGGACGGTGAGTCCCAGTTTTTCCGGGTTGACCACCGCCTTGAACCCGTTGAAATAGCCGCGCTCTTCCAGGCGGCGGACCCGCTCGAGCATGGTGGACGGCGCCACCCCCAGTTGGCGGGCCAGGTCGGCGTTTTTGATCCTGGCGTCGCGCTGCAGGGCGTGCAATATGTTGCGATCAAGGGCATCCATAGGGTCGAACTTTCTTCAATTAGACATATATTAATCCGGATATTATTCGGCTGTCAAGCGTATATTACAAATTTTATTAGAATGATTTGCTGAACGTCCCTTTTAGCCCGGCCAATTTCCCGGTCGGGGCGACGGGGTTGCAAAGCCGTTGTTTTTCGGGCTGGACCCCGGAGGGACATTTTATTGACCAATGGCCGTCAAACTGTCGGATTCATGCCCGGTGGCCAATGCAGAACAGTCTGTTAACCCATTAGATTTTAAAGAATTTTTAATAATGTAAAACTGGCCTGATTTTTGCTCCCCTTTTTTGCCGGTTTAAAATGGGCAGCGCTTCCAGCGGATCAATTGGTGAAACCTGATTTAGCCGGCTGGTGATCGGATTCGAAAGTGGAGACAACATGAGACAGCTGTTGGTTCAACGTGCGGTGGGGGTTGCTTTTCTTCTTCTTTTCGTCTTTCAGGCCAGCGGAATCCCGGCCGCAAATCCGGATTCCGGGGCCTACAAAAAATGCATGGCCCAATGCCGGGCCGGCAACAATAAAACCGCCAGCATGGCATCCTACCTGGGGATGAGCTGCGAGGGGTATTGCGACAACTTTGCCGTTGACGAGTCAGCCAGTCTGGATGTCACGGTCAAAGATCAGCAGACCCTGGAAGAACTCAGCGCCATTATCGACATCAAGGGCCCGGCTGGATACTGGCGGCGTTCCCAGGACGGCCACTTCACCGAACTGAAAGCCGGCACCTACACCATTGAAGCCCGGCTGGTCAGTTTTCACCCCCGCACCGTCAAGGTGGCGGTGGATCCCACCAAGAAGAAAAAGTACGCCGTTGAAATCCGGTTGACCCCCGAAAAGGAGACGGCCGCGGAAAAAAAGGCCTCCGGACCGGCAAAAGACTGCCCCGAGACGTTCTGTCGCGGCGATACCCTTCACTACAACGGACACCTTGATCCGGATTCGGGCCGGTGCGTTTCCAACACCTGGCAATGCCCCCGGGGCTGCGATGGGGCTGCCGGCCGCTGCGTTCAATCGCAACTGGCCTTTCAACGGCTGATTTTCAACACCCCCGGCAAGGGGCTGGTGCTCAACGGCCGCAGCCGGATCCAGCTGTCCGGCCGGGCGATCTATGACAACCCTGCCGGCGAAAGCCTTGCCGGCCGGCAGATTCCCATGGAAGGCGTGGTGCTGTCCACCCGGGGGGAAAGACCGTCGCGGGTTATCGGGGTGCGGGTTTTCGCCGCCTGGGTGCAGCCGGACGGCTCGGTTTCCTGCCGGGTAAAGTCGGAAGATCCAATCCGGCCGGAGATCAAATTGAAAGGTGTCACGCTGGAGGTGCGCGTGAAGGGGCATCCGGAGATGAAGAGCGCCGTTGAGCTGATTTCTCCCGCCCCGCGCATCAAGCGGGCCGGGCTGAAAAGCCGGCCGTAGATGTGGCAGGATTCTTACGGTGTTTTCAGCGTGGTGGCCGAAGACGCGGATAACAACATCGCCTCGTACACCATCCGGGCTCCCCGCGGAACCCTGCGGGTAGACGGGCTGGACTGGGAGGGCTTCAAGAAAAAAACACTCTATACGCACGGCTGGAAGGATCCGGGTCGCTTTGAATTTGGCTGGATGGCGCCGGCCATGAGCGAACACCTGAAGCTTAACCTGTTGCGTGATCTGCGCGAGGAGTGGATGGCCGCCGCCAAGGAAGCGGCCAAAGCAAGTCTCAACGAGCTGGGCGCACAGACCGCCAAGCTTGGACTGGGCAAAAAAGAAGGCGCCCTGATTGATCCCGGGGCATTTGAAGACATGGTCGCTGCGGCTCGCAGGGGCGATGTCCAGGGGTTGGATTATCAGATCCTCAAATACGGGTTGAGCAAACACGAAACCCTGTCGGTGCTGGAAAACTACCTGTCAGCCGTCGAGGATGGATACAGTCTTTTTGGTGAGGTGCAGGAACACACCGGGCAGCAGGCCGCCGCAATGGGCCGGGCCTATGAATCGGGTCACGCATTTTACAAGCAGGAGATGGCCGCCCGCCTGTTTTCCATCGCGCTGGACGGGGTCAAACTTAAAGACGGCGTTTATTCATTTGCTGAAAAAATGGCCGGAGGCCAGGATGAATCCCTGGGAGCCAGGTTGAAAGACATTGCGGTCAACGCCACCATCGGTTCCCTGCAAAAAGGCGCCGAATACGTGGCCGACACCTATAAAGCGGCCGGAGCCCGCATCCGGAGCCTGCCTTTTCTGCTGGATGTGACGGTGACCGACAAAGACGGTTACACCGGATCCCATAAAATTGTCGTGGAGGTAAGCGGTTATGAAAGTCTTATGCAGTAGTCTGCTGTTTTTGTTGCTTGCCGGGGCCGCCGCCGGGGCGAACACTCCCGGCGAGGCCCTGGATGACTATTATCGGCTGAGCCAGGGAGAGGAGCTGGCAGCCTATTATGAAATCATCGACACCGATTCCATGGGCCCGGCCGAACTGCGGGTCCGCCGGGAAGTGACTTCCATTCTGTGGCAGCGTTTTGACACCCTCGACTACCGGCTGGAGAATGTGGCCATCGAGCAGCACGGGGACGTGGCCCTGGCGGCCTACCGGTTGAAGGCCAAAATCGCCGGACCCGACGACAGCGGCCGCCGGGCGGTGCTGGAAACCAGCGAACAGCGGGTGAGCCTGCTGGTGGATCGGGGCGGGGCGTGGAAGGTCGCCCTGGTCAGTGATGCCGCCTCGTTTAACGCCGGCCTGCGCAATATTTTTTTGCGGCGCCAGGCGGCGCAAGTGCTGCCGGCGGTGCGCCGGCAGATCTCCCCAACGGCCGGGACCGGCGGTGCGCCGCCGCCAACGGCGGCCGATACGGCGGTGCTCGCGGCTGCCGGCAAAAACCGAAGCGCTTCCGCCCAGGTCACAGCAGCCGCTGCTTCGCGCAATTTTTCAGGCGGTCGCCTGTGGATCGAAGCCGAAGAAGAAACCGCGCGGCACCTGGCCTCAAAGGCCTCCGGCGAGCACGACAGCTACCCCCATTTCGGCCGGGCTTACTGGTACCTGGCCTCCGGCGGGGATTGGATTGAATACCACTTCCAGGTGCCGGCCGGTGACGTGTATTACATCTGGCTGCGGGATTTTGATGATGCCAAGCACGATCCGGTGGCGCGCAGCGTCCGCGTGGCCGTGGACGGGATCACCCTTGCCACGGTTTGCGCACACACCCGCGACGGCGGTCCGCTGTGGGACTGGACCCCGGCGGCCTCGCGCCGCCTGGCCCCGGGTCCGCACACCCTGAGGATTACCAAGGATGACACCACCCGTGCCGCGGCTCTGATCGATGCCGTTTTCATCACCACGGACAAAGACGCCCGGCCGCCGGAATCCGCCCCGGCAGCTGCTCTTCAAACAAAAACACCGTCTTCTTCCGGCAGCGCCGCTGCGGTGCCGCCAGCCACCGCCGGAGCGTCCGGCAGCTACCGGCTGGCCGGACAGTGGGGCGGAAAGGGAAAAGCCGAAGGGCAGTTTGAAAAGCCCATCGATGTCACCGTGGACGCCCGGGGCTATATTTACGTCAGTGATTTTTCCGATCGCATCCAGAAATTCGATCCGGAGGGAAACTTTGTGGCCGTCCTGAAGGCCGCACCGGGCACCGGCCGAAAAGGCAATTTCAACCGCCCCTTCGGTCTGGCCGTTGACGGGGACAACAATCTTTACGTGGCCGATTATTCCCACAGCCGGATCCATAAATTCAGCCCGGAGTTCAAATTTATCCGGCAGTGGAAGCTGAGTAAAAGCCCTTACGGCATCGCCACCGATGGAGGGGGCCACCTGTTCGTGGCTGAATTGTACGGAAACCGGGTTCGGAAATTCGACGCCGACGGCAAGCTGCTGGACACCTGGGGATCTTCGGGCAAGGGAGCCGGTCAGTTTACCCAGCCCACGGACGTGGCCGTGGATGCGGACGGCAATGTATTCGTGCTGGATCATAAAAATTGCCGGGTGCAAAAATTCGATGCCCGGGGCCGGTTCCTTGCCCAGTGGGGATCACGCGGGTACAAGCCGGGGCAATTCAGCCAGGCCTACTACCTGGCCGTTGACGGCCAGGGATGCGTGTACGTGTCAGATGCCGGCAACGGGCGCATCCAGAAATTCGACGGCAGCGGAAAGTTTCTCTGCCAGTTCGGCAAAAAGGGGTCTGGAGAAGCGAAACTGGGCCGGCCCGGCGGTATTGCCGTGGATGCGGACGGAAACATCTATGTGGTGGATCGTCAGAACCACCGGGTGAAGAAATATGCTTCCCAGAACGGTTCCCAACCATAGACACTTTCGCTGTTTTTTGATAAGAATATGGACGGCTCCGCAAAAAGTCCTTTTCGAGCGCCTTCGAGCCTTTTCGGAAAAAGAACTGTGACGGGTTGAGCGTTAAATTTTGCAAGCTGTTTGAGAAGCTTGCGATGAGTTCTTGCAATTTAGCGCAACCCTGAACTGCTCCTGAAAAGGCTTGTGCAAGCGAGAAAATCGACGTGGTTAACGGTTCACCATATAGATAAGGGTGTCAAAATGGGAATCAGGGAAAGGTCCGCTGCCCGGCGCAGGCGCATTATTGCCCACCGGGCCGCAAATTTTGAAGATGCCGAACAATGGGATCTGGACTTTTGGCAGCGCCAGACACCCGAACAGCGGTTATCCGCCCTGGTGGCGATTCGCAAAGACGTTGCCACGGTTGAAAAGGCTCGTCGGCAAGCTGGTAAAACCGGAAAAGATCAGGATTCATGATGGAAACAATCCAGGATTTCGAAGATATGCTCCGGCTGCTGGATAAACATAGGGTGCGGTATCTCATTATCGGCGGACTGGCCTTTATTTACCATGCCAAACCCCGCTATACCAAAGATATGGATTTGTGGGTTGACCCTGCCGCGGGCAATGTAAAGCGTGCCAACCAGGCACTGGCTGAATTCGGCAGCCCATTTATGCTAAATCCTGACAAGAAAAATGAAATTTTGCAGTTGGGGGTTGCCCCCAACCGCATTGATTTTCTGCTTCAAGTCAGCGGTGCCAGATTTGAAACCGCCTGGAACAAGCATATCGAGGGGCGCTATGGAAAGGCCAAGGCCCGCTGGGTGGATCTTGACAGCCTGATTCGCATCAAGAGTCGAATCAATAATCCGCGCCACCAGGAGGATGTTCGGGTTCTGTGTGAAGTGAAAAAGCGCAAGAGCAAAACGTCCTCATAAAAAGGCGCTAATCAGGGATTAAAATTCGATGTTGCCCGGGGTGCGCGGAAACGGGATCACGTCCCGGATGTTGCGGATGCCGGTGATCAGCATCAGCAGCCTTTCAAACCCCAGCCCGAAGCCGCTGTGGGGCACGCTGCCGTATTGGCGCGACTCCAGATACCAGCGGTAGTCCTGCCGGTCCATGGCAAACTGCTCCATGCGCGCTTCCAGCACCTCCAGGCGCTCCTCGCGCTGGCTGCCGCCGATGATCTCGCCGATGTTGGGCACCAGCACATCCATGGCGGCCACCGTCTCTTCATCGTCGTTGACCCGCATGTAAAACGGTTTGATGGTTTTGGGATAATCATAGACGATGACCGGCTTTTTGAAATGGGTCTCGGTCAGGTAGCGTTCGTGCTCGGTCTGCAGATCCTTGCCGAAGCCCAACTCGAATTCGAAGCGCTGGCCGGATTTTTCCAGGATTTCAACAGCCTCCCGGTAGGGCAGCCGCACATAGTCCGCCGCCGCGATGGTTGCCAGGGTTTTCATCAGGCCCTTGTCCACCCAGCGGGCAAAAAGCTCCAGATCCTCGGCGCATTCATCCATGACCCAGGCCGCCAGGTACTTGATGAGTTCTTCGGCCAGGTCCATGTTGCCGTGAAGGTCGCAAAAGGCCATTTCGGGCTCCACCATCCAGAACTCGGCCGCGTGGCGGCGGGTGTTGGAGTTTTCGGCCCGGAAGGTGGGGCCGAAAGTGTACACATCGCCCAGGGCCAGGCAGAACATTTCCGCCGACAGCTGGCCGGAAACGGTCAGGTTGGCTTCTTTGCCGAAAAAATCCCGGCTGTAGTCCGTGCGCCCGTTTGTGCAGGGCAGGTTGTCCAGGTCCAGGGCGGTGACCCGGAAAAGCTCCCCGGCCCCCTCGCAGTCCAGGCCGGTGAGAATGGGGGTGTGGATGTAGCGAAAACCCCGGTCCCGGAAAAACTTGTGGATGGCGAAGGCCATTTCCGAGCGGATGCGAAAAGCGGCGCCGTACTTGTTGGTGCGGGGTCTGAGATGCGCGATGGTGCGCAAAAATTCATCGCTGTGGCGTTTTTTCTGCAGGGGATAGGCATCCGGTGCCGGCCCGATGATTTCCACCCCCTCAGCGCTGACCTCCCATTTCTGGCCCCCGCCCTTGGATTCCACCAACCGTCCGCTGACCGCCACCGCCGCACCGGTGGTCAGTTTTTTCACCTCGGCGTAATTGGGCAGGGATTGATCGGCAATCACCTGCACGTTTTTCAGGCAGGACCCGTCATTGACCTCCAGGAAGGAGAAGTTTTTTGCATCGCGACGGGTTCTGATCCACCCTTTAATCAGCACATTGTCTATGGGTGCAGATGATCTTAAAAGCTGGGCGATTCGGGTTCGTTCCATGGCCCCTCCTCTGTAATGGTCTTGACTTACGGCACAGTATAGTCATCTGCGCGGAGCAATCAAGAAAAATCGAATGGATGAAGATCAAAACAGGATTATTGCACGGGGGACAAGCGAGCGGTGGCGCAAGGGCGGTGGAGAAAAAATACTGGTTAGCCGATGAACTGCAGCAGCACGGCTCCGGCGGTCAAGGCCGTCATCACCCCCAGGATCATTGCCCGGGTGGCCTGCTGGGTGAGCCGAAACAGGGCCACAATGGCGGAAACAAGCGCAATGGCCGCGATCAGGGTCGCCGGGGCCATCACCCAGGGGATATCGCGAGCCAGTATTGCCAGAGACTGCATTTTTTGATTCCTTTTATTGGCCGTTCAACGGTGGTAACCGCGGCTCAAGAAAGATAATAAGGCGTCATCGGGGCGTTGTAAAGTGCGCAAGTGGATTCTCGCATCGAAAACAGCTGCATTCCGAGGTCAACGGTGGTAGTGTGATTAGCCGCAAAGCACCCGGATAAATTTTGGGGCCGCTTATAGCACACTATCTGTTGTGTGTCAAGAAAAAAAGTACTCTATATATAGGCACTCAGGGTTCTTGAAGTTTTGACTGTACAATCATCTTCTGCCCGGGTAATAATCCGGCAGCTTGCAGAAAAAAATGGGGAAATTTTTATCATGACGGTGGAATCAAAGCCCAGTGGAAAATCATTTTCAGAAACCATGGTGGACATTTTAAACTACGGTGCGGTCAACCTGGCCATGGCCATTGGCTATCGCACCGGTCTGTTCGATGTCATGGACGGCTTTGACGGGCCCCGGGATGCGGCGGCCATTGCGCGCAAGGCCGGACTGGACACGCGCTATGTTCAGGAATGGCTGGGGGTGATGAGCACCGCAAAAATCGTCGTGCTGTCCCGGGCTGCGAACGGACCGCCGCTTTTTTACCTGCCCAAAGCCCATGGTGATTTTATCACCCGTCGCAGCGGCAATGCCAACCTGGGGGTTTACACTCAGGAAATCCCCCTGCTGACCGACTGCGCCATGGAAGCGGTCATCGAAGGATTTTGCACCGGCCAGGGGGTCACCTATGAGCACTACCCAAAATTTCAGGCTTTCATGTCCGAGCTGGCCGATGCCAAGCACCGGCAGGTGCTGGTGGATGTCTTCCTGCCTTCCATTGAAGACGGCCGGCTGGTGCAGCGGTTGCAATCCGGCATCCGGGTCTGTGACCTGGGATGCGCTGAAGGCGTGGCGGTGATGCTCATGGCCCGGGCGTTTCCCAACAGTCGTTTTACCGGCATTGATATTTCCGTCGCAGCCATTGACAGGGCCCGGCAGGAAGCCCGGCGACAGCACATCGAAAACCTGGAGCTGCTGGTTTTGAACGCCGCCGAGCTGCAGTACAACGATACGTTCAAAGATGCCTTTGACTACGTGACCGCCTTTGACGCCATCCATGATCAAACCCGTCCCCTGGAGGCCCTGAAGGGCATTTACCACGTGCTGGCGCCGGACGGGCGGTTTTCCATGGTGGACATTGCCGCCGAATCGGATATCGACGGCAACCTGGAGCATCCCATGGGCCCGTTTTTGTACACCGTCAGCCTGATGCACTGCCTGCCGGTAGGCCTGGTGGACGGCGGCTCCGGGCTGGGGATGATGTGGGGGCGGCAAAAGGCGCTGGCCATGCTCGCCGAGGCCGGCTTTGAACAGGTGCAGCTGCTCGATATTCCGGATGATCCGTTTAATGATCACTACTATTGCCGCAAGTAAACCTCAGCGTTGCATCAACAACATGGCAAGCGCTTCAAGGGAAAGCCCACACCGCTGAATCCAGGGGAATTGAAGTCAAATGCTCTGGCTGATACTATCATTGCTGACCGCCCTGGCGACGGCCTCCCAGGACGCCTGGGTGAAAAAGCATTTTTCCCACCTGACGGCTTACGACATGCTGGCGTTTCCGTTTTTGTACAGCCTGCCGCTTTTTCTGATCACCCTGCCCTTTGTGCCGCTGCCGCCCCTGGATCAAACCTTCTACTGGAGTTTTGCCGCCAGCCTGCCGCTGAATTTCATCCCTTTTCTGATTTACATGAAAGCCATCCGCCGCTCCCCACTGTCGCTGACCCTGCCCTACCTGGCCTTTACCCCGGTTTTCATGATTTTCACCGGGTTCGTGGTGTTGGATGAAATGCCCAACCTGGAGGGCAAAATCGGCATTCTGCTCACCTGCCTGGGAAGCTACGTGCTCAACCTGGAGCACGGCCGGTGCTCCTGGGCCGCCCCGCTGAAAGCGGTTTTCACTGAAACCGGGTCCTGGCTGATGCTCATCGTGGCCTTTATTTTCAGCCTCAGTTCGGTGGTGGGCAAACAGGCGATTTTGCATTCCTCACCGCTGTTTTTCACGGTCACATTCTTTGCCGCCCTGTCCGCCGTGAGCCTGCTGGCGCTGTGGGCGGCGGGAAAAATTCATCCGCGCACGTTTGCCACCCACCGCGCCGCCGGGATGGTGGCCGGGCTGCTGTTTTTCGCCCACGCCCTGCTGCACGGGTTTGCCATTTCGCTGGCCAAGGCCGCTTACATGATCGCGGTCAAACGGATCAGCGCGCTGATCGGCATCATGTACGGCGGGCTGTTTTTCAGCGAAAAGCACCTGGTCATCCGTTTTGTGGGCGCCTGCCTGATGGTGGCCGGTGCGGTGCTCATTACGGTCTGGGGGCGATAGCCCCGGTATTCCAGCCAGTTTTCTGGCGACATTTCATCATTTCTGCTGATGCTCCTCCACCAATCCGGATTATCCCGCAAGGTGACAAAAAGAAGCGGCACAAAAAATTCTTTACAATGCTGCCAGCAAGGGGTAATATAAATACGCATAATGTATATTAACAAACCGCGTATTCACAGGACGCATAATCAAAGGTGAGTTTGATGGAAAATCCTTTTTCGTACTCTGATTACGTTATCGGCAAGGCTTTTTGCAACCGGGCAAAAGAGCAAAAAGATTTGGTCTATTATGCTCAGAATTCGCAGAATGTTCTGCTTTATTCTCACCGCCGGATGGGAAAAACATCGCTGGTGCATCAGGTGATCCACCGGTAAAAAAGGTGAAACCACCGGTTAAATCTGTTTATATCGACCTGTACGGCAGTCTGGACGAAAATGATTTTATTGATGCGGTCCTGACCGGTCTTGTGCAAATAGAAACCAAACTCGAACGGCTCTTAAACCAAATGGCCGGGCTCAAGGTGGCTGCCAGCATCGATCCGGTCACCAATCTGCCCACAGTTTCGGCATCGATCAAGCCGAGGGAGAAGCCGGAGTATCTGGAAAAAGCGCTCACCATCCTGGCGTCTTATTCCAAGAAACAAAAGCTTTTGGTCGTTTTTGATGAATTTCAGGAGGTTGTCAAGTATTCGGAAGAGGGTTTTGAAAAACGCCTGCGCAAAGTTATTCAGGGGCATCGCAATATCAGCTATATTTTTTCCGGCAGTCAGAAGCATATCCTGATGGAGATGTTCGATTCAGCCAAACGGGCCTTTTACAAAATGGCCCGCAGCTATCCGCTCGAAAATATCGGCTTGCAGGATTACATTAAATGGGCCCGAACGCTTTTCAAGATAAAGGGGGTGACGATTGATAAGCAAATCATCACTGAAATCGTTGAACGCTGCAATTACCAACCCATGTATATTCAGCAGTTTTTATTTGACCTGTGGCGTTGCGATACGGTTAACCTGGCCACTCTTGATGAAATCCAGCAGTCAATCCTCACCAGCCAAAGAGACCAGTTTATCGTGCTCTGGAATTTGTTGACCCAGAATCAGAAAAAAGCATTACGGCTGCTGGCACAGACCGGAGGGCAGGGCATCTATGGCACCGAGCAGCTTCAAAGTGTCGGCTTTAATTCGGGGTCCGTCCTTCAACGGGCGCTGACGTCACTGGTTGAAAAAGAACTATTATCCAAAAACGGTAGATTTGAATTCCAAGACGCGATGTTCAAAAAATGGGTTCAACGTCTATCCTGAGCAGCCTTTATCAGATGGAAAACATGGAGAACAGTTGTCGGTGGCGAGGCGGGTGAGGGGCATGATTAAAGCACTTCTTGCGGTGACTCCACGCGTTTGATTCCGAGATCAGAGAGGCGACAGAAAATTCGTATCGAAAAACACCTTTTTCATTGTTACAATTCTCTTGTTGCCATCTTTTTCCTAACCGCTTTTCTAATTTTTTCAAGATCCGGAGCTTTTTTCCGCCCCTTTAACAACCCGAAATCGGTCAACAGGTCCCTGCTCGCCGGCCTTAAAAAAATACCGCGGTCCATTCTTCATAAATGATTTTATCACCAGGCGTGAGCTTCATTTTGGCCCTGATTTCGGCCGGGATGGTCACTTGGCCTTTGGGGTTATGGTATAGGCTTTCATTTTTCCTCCTCAAAGTATTACAACATGAAGATAATATTAAGCGCTGTCAATCACTGCTTGGCTGGCAGATAGGTTTGACAACCATTTCTACAAATTCACGGTGATGTAATAGCCCTGCTCGCCGCGCTGCAGCAGCAGGACCAGTGAACTTTTGCTGCGGTACTTGATGATGGTTTTTTTGAAATCCTCGCTGTTGCGGATGACCACGTCATCGATCTGGCGGATCACGTCGCCGGGCTCGGCGCCGATGCGGGCCAGGTAGGAGTTGGAGCGGATTTTGGAGATGACCACCCCCGTCGGGGTGCTGATGCGATACTTGCGCCGCTTGCGCGCTGTGATGTCTGCCACCCGGACTCCGAGCAGGCGGTAGCCCAGATCGTCGGCCAGTTCGAGGGGAAACACGCGGGTTTTGACCTTGGCGGTTTGCGTGCGCCCGTCGCGCCACAGTTTTATTTTCAGGGTGTCGCCGGCCGACAGACTGCGGGTGACGGCTTCATAGTCATTGGTGGAGTTGATTTTCTTGTTGCCGATGGCCAGGATGATGTCGCCTTCCTGCAGGCCGACCTTTTTGGCCGGGCTGGCGGGCTCCACGGCTTTGACCATCACGCCCCTTTTGCCCGGCACCTTCAGGTAGCGGGCCAGGTTTTCATCCAGGTCCTGGACCGTGATGCCGATCCAGGCCTGGATCACTTCGCCGTACTGAATCAGGTCCGCAATAATCTTGCGGGCCTTGTTGATGGGGATGGCAAAGCCGATTCCCTGGGCCTTGGCGTAAATGGCGGTGTTGATGCCGATCAGCTCGCCGTTGATGTTCAGCAGTGGTCCGCCGCTGTTGCCGGGATTGATGGAAGCATCGATCTGGATGAAATTGTGAAACACCCGGTCATCGGTGCGGATGCTGCGGTCAATGGCGCTGATCACGCCGGTGGTCACCGTGTGGGAAAACCCGAAGGGATTGCCGATGGCGATCACCGTCTCACCGATCATCAGATCGTCGCTGTTGCCCATTTGAATGGACGGCAGGGGGGTGTCCGCCTCGATTTTCAGCACCGCCAGGTCCGAATCGGGATCCGCCCCGACGATGCGCGCTTCGAATTCGCGCTGGTCCTGCAGGACCACCTTGATGGTGCTGGCCCGCTGGATGACGTGGGAATTGGTCAGAATCAGGCCCTTTTCGCCGTTGATGATGACCCCCGAACCCAGGCTGGTGTACCGGCGGCGGCTTTCAAAGCGCGGATCGAAAAAATCCCTGAAAAATTCGTCGAAAAACGGGTTGAGTCCGAAGCCGGAAAAGGGACTGGTGCGCCGACGAACCTCATAGGCCGAACTTATATTGACCACTGCCGGGCTTACCTTGCGTACGGCTTGAACCACCGGGGTTTCGCGGTTGAATTTTTTTGCCAGGGCGCCCGGGGGCTGCCAGGCCAAAAGCAGGCAGATGAGAGCCGCCAGGCCGATGAGCCGAGGATTGGAAAAACGCGTTTTTTTCTGCATGGTCGTCCTTTAAGGTCTGATATGTAACGCCGTGGACAGGGGAGCACTCCTGTTTTACCGATCGACAAGCATGTCCGGTTTATGATAGTCACCTAGGATAGTCCCGAAAAGGCCTGCTCAAGCGGGAAGATCGACTTTTTTCGGGTTCATCACCTAAAAATCAGCAACCGGCAATGAAATTCGATGCTGCCTGGCCGGGATGTTATTTACATGAGCGATCAATCAATTGAAAATCTGTTGGGCCTGGTCGAAAAGCCCAGTCAATATTTAGGCACGGAAATCAACGCCGTCAAGAAAGATTTGCGACAGGTCAAGCTGCGGTTCGCCCTGGCCTTTCCAGACCTGTACGAAATCGGCACCTCCCATTTCGGCATGCAGATCCTTTACAACATTTTAAACGCCCGGCCCGACATAGCCGCCGAACGCGTTTTCGCCCCCGGCGTGGATATGGAGGCCCTGCTGCGCAAAAGCGGGCAGCCGCTGTTTTCCCTCGAATCCCGCCAGCCGCTAAACGGCTTTGACATCATCGGTTTCAGCCTTTTGTACGAGCTCAATTATACCAACGTGTTGACCATGCTGGACCTGGCCGGCATACCGTTTTTGGCCGCCGACCGGAACGGCTCCCACCCCCTGATTATCGGCGGCGGTCCCATCACCTGCAACCCGGAACCCATTGCCGAGTTTTTCGATGCCCTGGTGGTGGGCGACGGCGAAGAGGTGATCGTCAAGCTGGCTGACGCCTGGCTGGAGTGGAACAATGAGCGCGGCGAGGATCGCGGCCGCTTGTTTGAAAAGTGGTCCCGCATCGAAGGCGTCTACATCCCCTCTTTTTTCACAGCCCGCTATGATGCGCGTGGTTTTCAGACCCTGACGCCCCGCGTTGAAGGCTATGAGCGGGTCAAACGGGCCATCGTTGCCGATCTGGATGCCGCGGCTTTTCCGCAAAAGCCCGTTGTTCCCTTTGGCCGGCCCGTTCACGACCGGCTGCGCCTGGAGGTTGTCCGGGGCTGCACCCGGGGCTGCCGTTTTTGCCAGGCCGGAATGATTTATCGTCCCGTGCGCGAGCGTGCACCGCAAAACCTGCTGGCCCTGGCGGCCGAATGCCTGGCGGCCACCGGCTATGAGGACCTGTCACTGCTTTCGCTGAGCACCGGCGATTACAGCTGTATCGTGCCCTTGCTGCAGCAGCTGATGCGGCGTCAGGTCCGCGAGCAGGTGGCGGTTTCCCTGCCGTCTTTGCGCGCGGGGACCTTGACCCCCGAACTGATGGGCCTGATTAAAAAAGTGCGCAAAACCGGCTTTACCATCGCCCCGGAAGCCGGCAGCCAGCGGCTGCGCGACGTGATCAACAAAAACATCAGCGAGGCCGAAATCATTGCCACGGTCACCGACGCCTTCAACCTGGGCTGGCAGGTCATCAAGCTGTATTTCATGATCGGACTGCCCACCGAAACCGACGAGGATCTCGAGGCCCTGGTGGCGCTGGTAAAAAAGTTGCGGCGCATCCGGGGCGCCGGCGGGCGCCGGGGAAAAATCAACGTCTCGGTGGCCACCTTCATTCCCAAAGCCCACACGCCGTTTCAGTGGGCGGCCCAGACGCCCCTTGACGCCTCCCGGGAGAAGATTCGCCGGCTCCATGACCGGCTCAGCATGGCCGGGGTGCAGTTCAAATGGCAGAACCCGGAAGTCAGCTGGCTGGAGGGGCTGTGGGCCCGGGGGGACCGGCGGCTGTCGAGGCTGCTGATTCGCGCCTATAATAAAGGATGTCGTTTTGACGGCTGGAGCGATCAGTTCAATTTCCGGCTGTGGCAGGAATCAATCGAGGAAGAGGGCCTGGACCCGGAATTTTTCATTGTCCGCCCCCGCACGGTCGAGGAGCCGCTTGCCTGGGATCACATTGACTGCCGGGTCGACAAGGAGTTTCTGGCCAGAGAATGGGAAAACGCCCGCCACGGCCGGGTGATCGATGACTGCCGGCAGGGAAAATGCAGCCTGTGCGGCAGCTGCGATTTCAAGAAAATTGAGAACAAAACCCATGGGGCCGCTGTGTTTGCCGCCGAGCAGACGGCGCCCACCGCTTCGCAGGCCCCGGGTTTTTATAAAAAACTGTGCATTTACTACTCCAAGCTGGGCCCGGCACGATTTTTCGGGCACCTGGAGATGGTCAACATTTTCTTGCGGGCCATCAAGCGCGCCGGCATTGCCGTCAAGTATTCGGAAGGGTTTCATCCCAAACCGAAAATTTCCTTTGAAGACCCGCTGCCGGTGGGAATTGAAAGCCAGCAGGAGCGTTTCGTGCTGACAGTGGCGGGGCATGTCCGCCCCCGGACGGTCCTGGAGCAGCTCAATGCCCGGCTGCCGGCCGGTTTGGCGGTTCATGACTGCCGGCCGGCCCCGCTCAAAGCCAGGGGTCCGGCCGAACAGCAGCAGACCTGGCGCGTTACCCTGGCCGAAGGGCAGTTCGACCCCCAGCAGCTCGACGCCTTTATCCGCCGGGTCGAGGCTTTGCTGCGCTGGACGAATCGAAAAGGAAAGTTGAAAAAAATTGATTTAAAGCGTATGGTAAAAGAGATCGGCCTGGTCAATTCAGCCTGCCTGGAAATGACCCTGGCCGTCGGGCAGGGCGCCACCGTGCGCCCACGGCAGGTGCTGGAATATGTTTTTGGCCTTGCGGAGGAAGAGATTAAAAAAGCCAGAATCATTAAACTGGCGATCGACAGATGATGGCAAAGCGCATGGCGCAGAGGGCAAAAATGCCAACCCGGCGGCTCTCCGATTTTAATGCCAGGATATCGTTTTAAGATCTTAAATGAGGCCCGATGCCGGTAACGCTTTGCGCTATGCTCCATGCGCAATGCGACTGGCGGAGCCAGGATATATGTATAAACAGCTGGTCATCAACGTCTGTGAGCACGAAACCCGGGTGGCGCTGCTCGAAGACGGCAACATTGCCGAGCTTTACATCGACCGGGGGGATGACTCGGACATCGCCGGCAACATTTACAAGGGCCGGGTGCTGCGCGTGCTGCCCGGCATGCAGGCGGCTTTTGTCAATATCGGTTTGAACCAGGCCGCCTTTCTTTACGTCGACGATGTGTACAGCAACGGCTTCAAGGAATATGAACAGCTGTTTGACATTGCGGCGGAGCAGGTGGAAGTTGACGACCAGTATGCGGGCAGTGACGAAGGCCCGTCGCCGCTGCGCAAAAATGACTACACCATCGACGAGCTGATCAGCGAAGGCCAGGAGCTCCTCGTTCAGGCGGTAAAATCCCCCATGGGCACCAAGGGGGCCCGGATATCCTCCCACATTTCCCTTCCCGGCCGCTTCCTGGTGCTGATGCCCACCTCCGATCATATCGGTGTTTCCCGGCGCATTGAAGATGAAACCGAGCGCGAACGCCTCAAGGGCCTTGTGCAGCAGCTGCGAAGCGAAAACTACGGCTATATCGTGCGCACCGCGGCTGAAGGTGAAAAAGAAGAAAAGCTGGCTTACGAGATCGGTTTTTTAAACAACCTCTGGCAGAACATTCAGCGCCGGTTCGAAAATGCCGCCACCCCCTCGCTTTTGCACCAGGAGCTTTCCATCAGCCTGCGGGCGGTGCGCGACCTGCTGATCCAGGAAGTCGAAAAACTGGTCATCGACGCCCGGCCCACCTATGAGGCGGTACTGTCTTTTCTGGACACTTACATGCCCAGCCTGAAGGATCATGTGGTCCTGTATGAGGGCCATGAGCCGGTATTTGACGCTTACAATCTGGAAGGTGACATCTCCCGGGCCCTGCGGCGCAAGGTGTGGCTGAAATCCGGTGGCTACATTCTGATCGAACACACCGAAGCCCTGACCGCCATCGATGTGAACACCGGCCGTTACGTGGGCAAGCACAACCTGGAAGAAACCATTTTGAAGACCAACCTGGAGGCGGTCAAGGAAATTGCCTACCAGATCCGGCTTAGAGATATCGGGGGCATCATCATCATCGATTTTATTGATATGGAAAAAAAATCCAATCAGGAAAAAGTCTGCAGCGCCCTGAAGGAAGCTCTGAAAAAGGACAAAAGCAAAACCCACGTGCTGCCCATGTCCGAAATGGGGCTGATCCAGATGACCCGCAAACGGACCCGGGAGCCGCTGACGCGGATTCTGTGCGAACCCTGTTTTTACTGTGAAGGGGAGGGATACCTGATCTCCCGGCAGTCCATCTGCTACAACATTTACCGTGAAATCCAGCGTGATGCCTTCGATACGACCGGCAGCCGGTTGACCCTGCGGGTGAACCCGGAAATCGCCGAGCTGCTGCTGGGAGTTGAAAACAAGCTGATCGCCGAACTTGAACGCAATATCGGCAAACAGATCGTCATTTATCCCAATCCGAAGTTTCACATGGAACAATTCGATATCCTCGAAGTTCTCGGCCACTGATTTTTCCGTTCCCGGGCCGGCTGCGACATCATCTTGTTTTTTTCATTTATCTCGGATATTTGCTCTTGACAGGCAACAAAGCCTATGGTTTATTTGTCCGGTTTAGGCTTGAACAATTTATCATCATCGGCGCAGGGCAGCTGCTCCCTGGCAACGTTATTATACAGCGAACAAGGGATCATAAGGAATTTTCATCATGAAACGTACTTTTCAACCCAGTAGAATCAAACGCGCCCGCAATCACGGGTTTCGCAAGCGGATGTCCACCAAACAGGGGCGCCGAATCATCAACCGGCGGCGGGCAAAAGGCAGGGCCCGGCTGGCCGGATAACAGGCCATCGGGGTGGATAGAAAAACAAAGCAAATCAATATGTTACGGGAAAGATCTGTTGCGGTTTTCCCTCACCAAGGCCGATCGGATTCGAAAGCGCAGCGAATTCGTTGCCCTTTCCAAATCCGGCTACAAAGTCCAAAACAAGTACTTTATTGCCTGTTTTGCCCCGGGCCGCCAACCCCGTTGCCGGCTGGGCATAACGGTTACCAAAAAGGTCGGCAAGGCGGTTGAACGCAACAGAATTAAGCGGATGGTGCGCGAATTTTTTCGATTAAACCGGCATCGATTATCGGGGAACTGGGACATCAACATCATCGCCAAAACCCGGGCGGCCGGGCTGTCATCCGAAACCGCCGGACAAAGCCTGCAGGATATCTTTGATCGGATATCACACCATGAAGATCATCAAAAATAGCATTGCCATCCTGCTGCTGGCGCTGATCCGACTGTACCAGTACAGCCTGTCACCGTTTCTGGGGCCGACATGTCGCTTTCACCCCAGCTGCTCGGAATATGCCTGTCAGGCCATCCGTCGGTACGGTCCGCTGGGCGGCCTGGTGCTGGCCGGCAAGCGCATCCTGCGGTGCCATCCGTTTCATCCCGGCGGAATCGACCCGGTCCCCTGAGATGCAGCCGGCGCCGACGACCGGGCGGCTGAACTTGAACCGGACACGACCAGTCACTGAAATCCGGGAACCTCCGCAGATTGCTGGAAGTCGATTCTGTCAAAGCCGATCCCCGTTTTACGTGGGATTCTATCCACCCGCCTCCAGCCCGGATCGCTCCGGGGAACCTGCCGCCTTAAACGCAAATACAAGGATCAACACAGGGGCCGAACAATTTTGCAATGCAGTTTTCAATGAGCCTTTAGGAGAAGAGCATGGACCAAGCGCGTCTGATCATTGCCATCGTCTTGTCGGTAATTATTTTTGTGGTCTGGCAGCTTTTTTTTGTAGACCAGCAAGCCGTTCGCCAACCGCCTGCCAAAGATCAACCACCCGCGGCCAAAACTGAAGCCGTGCAAAAGCCCCGGCCCTACAGCCCGGAAACCCAAAAAGCCGCGCCGTCCGAAATGCAGCCAACAGTGCCGACGGCCGCAAAACCGGAAAAAGCCGCCCGTATCATCACCGTGGACACACCGCTGTACCGGGTGCAAATTTCGGAAAAAGGGGCGGGTTTTACCAGCTTTCTGCTTAAAAAATACCGGGAGCAGGTGGATGAAAACGCTCCGCTCAAGGAGCTGATCCTCCAGGACGGGGGAATGCAAACCGTACGGCTCGGATTTGCCGGCAACAGCCTGCCGGGTCTTGACAGGGCCGTATTTTCAACCCAACTTAAAACAGACACCTTGAAAATTGCCGGCGCTGCGCAGAAGATCACTTTTGCGTGGCAATCCCCCCGGGGCGTGGTGGTGGAAAAAACCTATCGTTTTACCCCGGATTCCTATGTCATCGATCTGGAGGTCAACGTCAAAAACGGCTCGGATCAACCGCTCAAGGACCGGCTGTACGTGGCCCTGGCAAACGGGTTGCCGGCCGAGGCGTCACGCTACGGATTCGAAGGGCCCAGTGCGCTGATCGACAACAAGCTCCAGCAGGTGAAGATCAAAAAGATTGAAAAGCAGAACACTTTCAGCGGCAAGCTGCAGTGGATCGCATTGCAGGGACGCTACTTCATGACCGGCCTGATCGCTCAAAAACTTACCGAGGCCAGCATGCAGCTGTTCGCGGAACCGCAAAAACGCATCGAGGCCCGCTATGTGCTGCCGGAAACCACCTTTGCTCCGGCCACCCGGACCCAGTATTCCTACCAGCTGTATTTCGGTCCCATGAGCATCGGCATCCTGAAGAAGGTGGGCCATGATCTGGACAAAATCATCAATTTCGGCATGTTCGATATCCTGGCCAAGCCCATGGTCTGGCTCATGAATTTCCTGTACAGCTTTATCCCCAACTACGGAGTGGCCATTATCATTCTGACCATTCTGACGAAGATCTTGCTGTGGCCCCTGGGGTCCAAAAGCTACAAATCCATGAGCGAAATGAAAAAGATCCAGCCGCTGATGAAGGAGATTCGTGAGAAATACAAAAACGACAAGAAGAAGATGAACGAAGAGGTCATGGGCCTGTACCGGACCTATAAAATCAATCCCCTGGGGGGATGCCTGCCCATGGTGGTGCAGATCCCGGTGTTTTTCGCCCTCTACCGGATGCTTTACCAGTCCATCGAACTGCGCCATGCGCCCTTTTTTCTGTGGATCAACGATCTGTCCGCGCCGGATCGGCTGTTTCATTTCAATTTTACCGTGCCCTTCATGCAGCCGCCATACGGGATTCCGGTGCTGACCATCATCATGGGGGTCACCATGCTGCTGCAACAGAAGATGTCCCCCCCCATGGGGGATCCGGCCCAGGCGAAAATGATGATGTTCATGCCGTTGATTTTCACGGTGATTTTCATTAACTTTCCCGCCGGGCTGGTGCTTTACTGGCTGGTGAACAACATTCTTTCCATCGCTCAGCAATACTATATTCAGAAAAAATATGCCTGATTACGGAGGGTTAAAATATGTCAGCTTTTGAAATCGAGGCTAAAAATCTGTCTCGGGCCGTCAAAAAAGCCTGCGAACAACTCAACGTTTCCGAGGATGAGCTGCGCTACGATATTCTTTCCCGCGGCTCCAGCGGCATTTTCGGGCTGGGTCGACCCAAAAAGGCCCGCATTCGGGTTTACGTCGCCGAACAGGCGGCCCCCCAGGAGGCCTCCGGGCCTGCGGCAGCTGATTTTGAAGCCATAGGTTCCGGCGACGGGGCGCTTCAAACTCCGGAGCGTTCCCCGGAAAGTCCCGTCGCCGATGCCCCTGTCCCGGCGGATATTCCCGCCGAACTGGTGGATCTGGGCCAGGCGGCGCTGCAGCGCATTGTCGATGCCATTACCGATGACGCCCGGATTTCCATCCAGGCCGAACCCGACCGGATCCAGTACAATGTCGCCGGCGGCAACCCCGCACTGCTGATCGGCAAAAAAGGGCAGACTCTGGAAGCGATTCAAACCCTGGTGGATAAAATTGTCAACCGGTCCAACAACAACCACCATCGCATCCGGGTCCGGGTGGATGTTGAAGGGTATCTGGAAACGCGCAGGCAAAACCTGGAGAAGCTCGCCGAGCGGATGGCCGACAAATCCAGACGCATCGGCAAGCCCGTGTCCCTGGGCCAGATGAACGCTTACGATCGGCGCACCGTGCACATGGCGCTCAAGGACCATCCGGATGTACTGACCAAAAGCCGGGGGGAAGGCCATCTGCGCAAACTGGTCATTTTTCCGCGCAAAAGCAGAACCAGACGCCCCCGGCAGCAGTTGAACTAGTCACCAAAATGGAGCAGGCCACCATTGCGGCCATTGCCACCCCCGGCGGCCGGGGCGGCATCGGCATCATTAAAATCTCAGGGCCCGGGGCGATCGGGATTGCCGCCGCTCTTTTTCTGCCGGGGGGCGATCGGGCCGGAGGCGATGCTCTCTTTTCCGGGGTCCTTTCCGCTGCCGGGGGTGACCGCTGGCAGTCCCGGCGCCTGTATTACGGTCACATCGTCGATCCTGACCACCAGCGGGTCATCGACGAAGTTTTGCTGAGCGTGATGAAGGCCCCCCTGTCCTACACCCGGGAGGATGTGGTTGAAATCAACGCCCACGGCGGGCGGCAGGCGCTCAACAGCATTCTCGAACTGGTGCTCAAAAAAGGGGCCCGGCTGGCAGAACCCGGCGAGTTTACCAAAAGGGCTTTTTTGAACGGGCGCATTGATTTGACTCAGGCAGAAGCGGTCATGGATGTCATCTGTGCCCGGACGGAAGCTTCACTGCATGCGGCTGCCGCCCAGATGCACGGCAAGATGAAACAGGCCGTCGAAAACATGCGGCAGTACCTGGTCGAGCAGCTTACCCTTGTAGAAGCCGCCATTGATTTTCCCGACGATGTGTCTGAAACGGTGGACCCACCGGCTGCAGCCGACGGGTTGCGCACCCGGGTGGTCCAGCCCCTGCAGGCCCTGATTCGACAGTATGAGGAAGGGCATTTAATCCGCGACGGACTTAAAGTGGCGGTGGTCGGCCGCCCCAACGTAGGAAAATCGAGCCTGCTCAATTGTCTGCTGCAAAAGGAGCGGGCCATCGTCACCGATGTGCCCGGGACCACCCGGGATACCATCGAAGAAACCATCAACCTGGAAGGCTTTCCCGTGGTGCTGGTCGATTGCGCCGGGCTTCATGAAACCGAAGATCCCATCGAATGCCTGGGGGCCCGCAAGACCCTTGAAGCCCTTGACAGCGCGGACCTGGTGCTTTTGGTGGTTGAAGCCCAGCAAACATTGGCAGACGACGATGCGGATATATATGAACGCATCCGGCATAAGCCGGGCATCATCGTGATCAACAAGACCGATCTGGTGGAGGGCAAGCCGGTGGTCGAGATTCCCGGCAATTGGTATCCGCAATGCCGGGTGTCCACCTCGGCGCTGTATGACCGGGGCATCGAGGTCCTTAAAAAAAAGATCATCCAGACCGCTTTTGGTAAAACCCCCATTGAATTGGACGATGCCATTATTCCCAACCTGCGGCAGAAACAGCTGCTGGAAGCCACCCTGGAAGCCGTGCTGGCCATCGTCGGTCAGCTGGAAGGCGATGTTGCCGTCGAACTGATTGCCCTGCAGCTGCAGGAGGCCATCGAATTTCTCGGGCAGATTCTGGGCATCAGTGTCAAGGTGGATGTCCTCGAACAGATATTCAACCGGTTTTGCATCGGCAAGTAAAAATCCCACCATGTTTCACGTGAAACATGGTGGCAAGGTACAAGGTATTAAGTTCAGGTTTGACGGCCCCGTAAAAAGTCATTTTTGAGCGACATCAACCCTTTTCGGAAAAAGAGCTGTAAGGGGTTGAGCGTTTAAAATTGCAATTTGTTTGAGGAGCTGGCGACGAGTTCTTGCAATTTAGTGAAACCCTGAACAGCTCCCGAAAAGGCTTGCGGAGCGAAAAAATGGACTTTTTACGGGAACATCAGGGTTCAAGGTTGCGGAAATTCGCAATTTCAGTGCGAGAGTGCCTTAGCGGACATAATCTACAGAAAGGAAACGGCCGTTCCTTTAATTTCAACGCAATAAAAAGGAGTTTGCATTAATTATGGAAATCGATCTGAAGCCGTATTTCGAAAAATATGAGGCCCTGGTGGCCAAGGCGGATGCCGCTTTTGAAAGGGTAAAACAGGACTATGGCGAATGTGTGAAATGTACGGCGACTTGCTCGGATTGCTGTTTTGCCCTGTTTGACCTGACCCTGATCGAGGCGTTGTACATCCGGCAAAAATTTCTGGAAACCTGCCAGGGCACCTTGAAAACAGCCCTCATGGAAAAGGCCAACCGGGCGGATCGGCGCATATACAAGCTCAAACGCCGCGCCTATAATGAACTGCAGGAGGGAAAAGACGAGAACCAGATTCTGGCCCAACTGGCCCTGGAGCGGGTTCGCTGCCCCCTGCTCAATGACGAGCAGTTATGTGATCTTTACCCGTACCGGCCCATTACCTGCCGGTTTTACGGTATTCCCACCGCCATCGGCGGTGCCGGGCATACCTGCGACAAATCGGCTTTTGAACCCGGTGAAAAATATCCCACGGTCAACCTGGATGCGGTTCACGGCGAGCTGCAAAAAATTTCCGCCGAGCTTTTGCGGGATATTCAGTCGAAGAATATCAAGCTGGCGGATCTGCTCATTCCGCTGTCTTCGGCCATGGTCATGGATCTTGACGAGGTGTTCCTGGGGGTTGCCGAAGAGCCGGTCCAGGAGGCGCCGCGCAAAAAGCGTTCGAGGAGAAAGCAATGAAGGAAGTCTCAGAGCAGGAAGCCGAAAAAAGAAAAAAGGCGGTTTTCGACAGCATGTCGCCCCGGCGGCAGAAGCACATTCTGAAAAAGGGCTATGAAAAATGGGACCCCTTCCAGGAGCCCAAGGATCCCATCGATATCCGCAAGGATCGCACCCAGCGAACATCCCAGATGCTGGTCACCGAATTTTTGCAGTCACGCGGCTCTCAGGCCTACAGCCCGGCTTACAGCCGGGGCGTGCTTGAAATGGCGCTGGGAATCATCAATGAAGACGAGCGTTTTGTGGGCATGTTTGAATTTGCAAGCTGGTACCAGGAGCTTTTGACCAAGGAAGGCCACCAATAGGCATGGACCGCCGCTGCTCCCCGCTGTTTATTCCTATTCCTCAATAAAGGCCCCGAGGATAAACTCCTGGTATTCAGTGGAGGCTTCCTGGTAGGTTCCCAGCATCTTCTCCAGGGTCTGGCGGGTGGCGTTATCCCGCCATTGGTGCCAACTTTCCAGGTTCTCCCAGGTGGCAATGACCAGCAGCAGCTGGGGATCTTCGACGGAACCCAGGGTTTCACCGGAGATATACCCGGGTTGACGCAGGGCCCCGGAACGCAATTCTCTCAGCAGGGCGATGATTTCGCGCTGTTTTCCCTTCCTGAACTTCCGTTTGATCAGAATTTTGGCCTGCATGAGGGTCTCCCTAGATGAAGAAGCTCCACAGGATGCCGGCACAGATGGCCGAGCCGATCACTCCCGATGAGTTGCATGCCATCCCGTGCATCAGCAGAAAATTGGTGGGGTCTTCCTTCAGCCCCATCAGATGAACTTCTCTGGCCGAGCCGGGAACCGCGGAAACGCCGGCAGCTCCCAGCAGGGGGTTGATTTTTTGCTTCAAAAACAAATTCATGATCTTGGCAAAAATGACGCCCGAGGCGGTGGCAATGGAAAACGCTATGGCCCCGAGAAAGAAAATGCCGAGGGCTTTGGGGGTTAAAAAGACATCGGCCTGGGTGCTGCAGCCGACGGTGAAGCCGAGAAAAATGGTGGCCGTATCGATGATGGCGGACTGGGCCGTTTTGGCCAGGCGGTCGACCACGCCGCATTCCTTCAAAAAGTTGCCCAGAAAGAGCATTCCCAGCAGGGGCAGCGCCGTGGGGGCCAGGTAACAGCACAGCAGCACGCCCACCACCGGAAAAATGACGAGTTCTTTTTTGGAAACTTCCCGTGACGGCGGCATTTTAATCAGCCGTTCTTTGCGGGAAGTGAGCAGCCGCATGATGGGCGGCTGAATCACCGGGATCAGGGCCATGTAGGAATAGGCGGCAATGGCGATGGGACCGATCAGATGCGGGGCCAGTTTGGCCGTCAGAAAAATGGAAGTTGGACCATCCGCCCCGCCGATGATGGCAATCGAGGCGGCCTCCCGGGGCAGGAATCCCAGAAACAGGGCGCTCAGCAGGGTGAAGTAGATCCCCATCTGGGCCGCAGCCCCCAGCAGCATCAGTTTGGGCTGGGACAGCAGGGAGGAAAAATCGGTCATGGCCCCCAGCCCCAGAAAAACGATGGAAGGATAGACGCCGGTGGTCACCCCGAAGTATAAATAATGCAGCACACTGTTGCTTTCATAAATACCGATGCCGAATCCCTTGAAAAAGGGGACGTTGCCCACCAGGATGCCAAAGCCGATGGGAACCAGCAGCAGAGGCTCGTATTTCTTGGCGGTGCCGAGGTATAAAAAAGCAAAGCCGACGACCAGCATGATGTAATGGCGATAGTCGGCCAGGTAATAACCGGTGTTTTGCAGAAATTGGATGAGAAGATCGAACATCGACGGATCCTTTTTTTCTAGTTAGTTGTCCTTTTGTTTATTCCAGCTGAAGGTACCCTGTTCCCGGGGAAGCAGGTACCCGGCTTCGCGCAGTCGCTTGATCGACAGGTGGGGATGGGGGAGATCCATTTCTTTAGTTAATTCAAATAGTTGTATCAGATCGAAGGGTTCTTTGAGCTGCTCGGCCAGGGGGCGGTAAATGCGGGCCAGCTCGTCGACCGGCGGCAGCTGGACCGGAGTGTATGCCGGCGCCCGGGGGGGCGCTGCCCGCTCCTGCGGTTCAGGCTTTTTGGGGCCGCCAAAATACTTGTCCCTTTCATCCCACAATGCGAGCAGCCTGTGAATTTGAGATATCGCAAACGATAAAATCACCAGGCCGCAAAACACGATCGTGGCTCCCACCGCGGCCATGGCCCACCCGTTGTTGGCTGTGATATTGTGAAAACCGAACACCTTTATTCCTCCCAGGTTTAATGTAGACGGTCCCGTAAACGTCATTTTCGAGGGCAGCGAGAAAACGATTTGCGGGTTCATTATTATTGTCGGAGCGTTTTTCTTCAATAGATCAAATCCTTTCTCTCATCACAGCATGCGGTAAAAGTCAATATAAAGTTTTTTTTGTTGAGCCCAGCTTCTTGCTTGACCGCACGGCGCCTTTTTTCTATATAGGGACAGTCAAAATTGATTGCCTCGTGAAAATTGCAAGCCCCTTTATCAGTTTCTATAGGGAGACGTCCAACATGAATGAAGGAGGAATTCTCATGTCAAAAAAAGCTTTCTGGGGAGTAGCAATCGCCTGCCTTTTTGCCGTCGCGGTATGGATCGCGCCGCGTTCCGGCGTGGCCGCCGAAAAGCCGTTTACTTTCGGTCTGCTGCTGGTCGGACCGTACAACGACCACGGCTGGAGCCAGGCTCATTTCGACGGGGGCAAATACGTGGAGGCCAAGATTCCCGGCACCAAGATGATCTACATCGACAAGGTCAACCCTGCCGATCGGGCCGGGGTTACCATTCCGCAGCTGGTGGATGACATGGTGGAAAAGGGGGCCAAGCTGATCATTGCCAACTCCGACGACATGAAGGACGGGACCCGGGAAGCCGCCCGGCAGCACCCCGACATTTACTTTGTTCATATTTCCGGCGACGATGTCCTGACCGGCAAGGCTCCGAAAAACCTGAGCAACCTGATGGGCCGCATGGAATACGGTAAAATGATGGCCGGTTTTGCGGCTGCCATGACGACGAAAACCGGTAAAATCGGTTATCTCGGGCCGCTGATCAATGAAGAAACCCGCCGGCTGGCATCGTCGGCGTTTCTGGGGGCCAGGTATGCCTGGGAAAAGGTTTTGAAAAAGGATCCCAGGGATTTAAAATTCCAGGTCACCTGGATCGGGTTCTGGTTCAACATTCCGGGGGTGACGGCTGACCCCACCCAGGTGGCGCAGAACTTCTTCAACACCGGGTATGACGTGGTGATTTCCGGCATCGACACCACCGAAGCGGTGGTGGTGGCCCGGCAGAAAAGACAGCAGGGCAAGAATGTCTGGGCGATTCCCTATGATTACATCGGCGCCTGCCAGGGCGCTGCCGATGTATGCCTCGGGGTGCCTTATTTCAACTGGGGTCCGGGCTACGTCAAGTTTATCAGGGCCGCCATGGGGGGCAACTGGAAATCCGAATGGGACTGGCTGGGACCTGACTGGAAGGACATCAACAATCCGGACACCAGTGCGGTGGGCTTTACGGTCGGCCCGGCGCTGTCTGCTTCTGCCGGCAAGGCCCTGGACGTATTTATCCGGGATCTGGGCAGCGGCAAAATCAACCTGTTTAAAGGACCGCTGAATTATCAGGACGGCAAACCGTTTGTCAAAGCCGGGCAGACCGCTTCCGACCAGCAGATCTGGTACATGGAACAGCTCCTGGAGGGGATGGGCGGCCAGAGCAGCGCCAAGTAATCTTGATGAACCCGTAAAAAGTAAATTGTGAGCGATATCAACCCTAATTTTAACGGGCGGGGACAATAACCCCCGCCCCTACTGTTTCCATGGAAAAGGTCTACCTCAACGTCGCATAAACACAACATGGCATAAAAAGATTCAATCCTTTGAATTCACCCAGTGGGATATCCTCAAGAGGGCGCTTTTAGTATAGTTTATGTTATAATATCAGATTATTAGATATTGGTTGCCATATTGTTTATGCAATGTTGAGGCGCATCCAGGCAGGAGAGTACTCCCCCATGTGGATTGAACTCAAGGATATCCACAAACACTACGGGCCGGTAAAAGCCAACAACGGCATCAGTTTTACGGTCGCACCGGGTCGCATTCATGGGATCCTGGGTGAAAACGGGGCCGGCAAAAGCACCCTGATGAAAGTTCTGGTGGGGTTCAGCCAGAAGACCAGCGGTACGATTCTGCTGGATGGCAAGGCGGTGAACTACAAAAACCCCGCCCGAGCAGCCGAACTGGGCATCGGCATGCTCTACCAGGATCCCCTGGATTTTCCCCTCTTAACCGTTCTTGAAAACTTCATGCTGGGCCAGACCGGCGGTTTTTCATGGCCGCAGAAAGCTTTTCGCCGGCGGTTCGCTGCAATGGCCCGCGCATTCAATTTTTCCCTGGACCCTGACAGTCCCCTTAAAATATTGACCATCGGTGAGCGGCAGCAACTCGAGCTGTTGCGGCTGCTGGCTCTGGGCATCCGGATTCTGATTCTGGACGAACCGACCACCGGCATTTCCAGTCTGCAGAAGTCCACCCTGTTTGCCGCGCTTAAAAAGCTGGCTGCCGAAGGTAAAAGCGTCATTCTGGTGTCCCATAAACTCGAAGACGTCCAGGCCCTGTGCGACAAGGTGACGGTGCTGCGCCGGGGCAAGGTGACCGGCGAGATGGATGCGCCGTTTCACGCCGGCGGGCTGCTGGAAATGATGTTTGGCACGCCTCCCGAGCAGCCGGAGCGCCGGCGCCAGACACCGGGCAGCGAGGTGCTGGTGATGCAGGATGTTTGCGGGTCCGGGGGGCGCACCGGCCTCAAAGATTGTGATGTGGTGGTCCGCCAGGGGGAAATTGTCGGCCTGGCGGGGCTGGAAGGCAGCGGGCAGGGAGTTTTTTTGCGAATTGCCGGCGGGTTGAAGCCGGCAATCCGGGGACGCATCCAGCTGCAGGGATTTGACATGAGCCATTGCGGTCATCACACGTTTCAGCACCAGGGTGTGACCTTTTTGCCGGCTGACCGTCTGGAAGAAGGCCTGATTCCCGGTTTGAGCATTACCGAACACTTTGCCCTGCTGGCCGGACGCAAGGGGCTGGTGGTGCCGTGGCGACGGGCCCGACAGGCGGCCGCCGAACGGATTAAAGCCTTTCGCATCAAGGGCCAGCCGGATTCCGCGGTGCAGGACCTGTCCGGCGGCAACCAGCAGCGGCTGCTGCTCTCCTTTCTGCCGTCGTCGCCCGTGCTGCTGCTGCTCGAAAACCCGACCCGGGGCCTGGACGTGGATTCGGTCAACTGGGTCTGGCAGCACCTGCAGGCTTACTGTCACCGGCAGACATGCATCGTGTTTTCCTCTTCGGAGCTGGATGAAATCCTCATGGTGGCCGACCGGGTGCTGGTTTTCTTCAACGGCCGGATCATCATGGATGTGGAGGCCTCGCGGACCGATGTCCAGGAGCTGGGACGGGCCATTGCGGGGAACGTTGCGGTCGGCGGATGATTGCGTTCAATTGCGGTCCATGCCGCGCGGCCGGGACATTTTTATCGCTCTAGTGTACATTTTGGGTCGCCATCGGTGTTTAATAAAAGGTGTGAAAGGAACTCTGCGAAAACAAGGAGTTGCTGAGTATCATACTGGTTTCCAGAAAACACCATCCCCCGGCCGATTCACGTCGATTTTTATGGATCGGACAGTTATCAAAGTTCTGATTAATGAAAGCAGACCGAGTGCGATTTATTTGAGATGATTGGAGTTCATCCCAAACAATGCATATTGCATGGGGCGGCCGCAATTTTTTGAACTTGCAATATAGAGACACTTGATTGTGCATGCCTATTTTCGCCATACGCGCCAGGTCGTGATCACGCTGGTTGCGGTGTTTTTTTTCACCTCGCTGGTGCTGCTGATTGCCGGGGCGCCGCCCATCAGTGCCTACTATCACATCCTGCGCGGGTCGCTGGGCTCCTGGAGCAAGTTTGCCCATGTGATCAAGGCCTGGATACCGCTGACGCTCTGTGGCTGCGGGCTTTTATTTACCTTCCGCATTGGCCTGTGGAACATCGGCGTGGAAGGCCAGGTGATGATGGGAGCGGTTTTCAGCACCGCCCTGCTGCGCTTGGGACTCCAGAGCCAGGCGCCGGCAATGTTTCTGGCAATGTCGCTGGCGGCCGGTCTGGCCGGGGGGGGCATCTGGGCGCTGATTGCGGGGTTTTTAAAAACCCGGGGCGGCGTCAACGAAATTTTTGCCGGCCTCGGCCTTAATTTCGTTGCCCAGGGGGTCATTTTGTGGCTGATTTTCGGTCCCTGGCGGCGACCGGGAGTGGCTTCCATGAGCGGGACGGAAACCTTTCCCGTGGCATTGTGGCTGCCCCAGCTGCCGTCGTTGCGCCTTTCACCCCTGGCACTGGTAATCGTCACCACTGCGCTGGTGGCCACCGGCCTGATGCTGCGCTACACCCGCATCGGGTTGAACTTGAAAGCCATCGGCAACAATCCCCGGGCGGCTTTCTTGTTCGGGCTCAAGCCGGCCCGCCATATGATTGTGGCCATGGTGTTTGCCGGCGGCTTTGCCGGCCTGGCGGGCAGCTTGCAGGTCAGCGGGGTTTATCACCGGCTGCTGCCGGCCATTTCCAGCAATTACGGCTACCTGGCGCTGCTGGTGGTGATGCTGTGCAACTACAATATCTGGCTGGTGCCGCTGGTGGCTTTTTTCTTTGCCTGCCTGAATGTCGGCAGCATTCAACTGCCCATGGTGCTGCAACTGGACTCTTCCCTTGCCGGCGTTATCCAGGGAGCGCTGGTGCTGGCCATCCTGGGGATGCACGCGTGGGGCCAACGGTGGAGGCAGATCGGAGAGCGGGAAAAAAATCCAGATTATGTATGATTTGAATCTGAGCATACTTCTGGCCGGCGTGGTGGCCGGCGCTGCCCCCATCGTGCTGGCCGCGGTGGGAGAGACCGTTACCGAAAAAGCCGGACTGATCAATCTTTCCCTGGACGGCTCCATTTTATTGAGTGCCATGGCGGCGTTCGCGGTGGCCTATGAGACCAACAGCCTGCTGCTGGGATTTGCATGTGCGGCGGGGGTCGGAGCCCTGGTGGCGGCCGTTGTGGCGGTCTTCGGCATCTACCTGGGTCAAAACCAGGTGGCCGTGGGTTTTGTGTTGACCCTGATGACCCGGGATCTGGCCTATTTTATCGGCAATCCGTACTCGCGGCTGCAGGGACTCCAGGTATCCCCCCTGCCGATTCCAGGGCTGGACCGGATTCCGGTCCTGGGTGGCGTGCTGTTCAATCACAACTTGCCGGTTTACGCCAGCCTGGTACTCATCGGTTTTTGCTGGTGGTACATCTATCGCACGTCCTGGGGGTTGGAGTTGCGTTCAGTAGGTGAACATCCAAGGGCCTCCTATGCCCGGGGAATCAACCCCCAGCGGTTGCAGCTTTTTTATGCCCTGGCCGGCGGGATGCTGGTGGGCCTGGCCGGTGCCACATTTTCCCTGGCCACCAAGCCGGGCTGGGGCCGGCCTCAGGGAGCCGAGGGAACCGGCTGGATTGCCCTGGCACTGGTGATTTTCGGCGGCTGGCATCCGGTCAAGGCGGCTGCCGGGGCCTATCTTTTCGCCCTGCTGCAGGTGCTGGGGATTTATTTTCAGGAGTGGCTGCCGACAATACCCTCCCAGGTCTTCCAGGTGGCGCCGTTTCCGCTGATGATTTTTACCCTCTTGATCATGTCATTTGCCCAGAAGGAGTCCGTGCTGCGCTGGGCGGAGGAAAAACCCCGCGCCCGGGCCCTGCTGCGGTTTTTCTCGGGCCTGGCCCCCTCGGCCCTGGGCACGCCCTACCGTCCGGAGTGATTTTCTTGTGACCTTAACCGTGATGAAACCGTAACAAGTAACATTTTCTCGTTCCGCAAGCCTTTTCGGGAGCTGTTCAGGGCAGAATGCTAGTATACACGGATATCGGTTGACTGGCAATCGCTTTCCGACCCCTACTGTTCGTGTATTCGCCACATATCTTCGTCTGTAAAGCACTTTTCGGCCACATCCTGGTAGTGGGTGGCATCCAACTCCAGGTTGCGCACTTCGTCCACGCCTTTCAGCACTTCCTGATAATACTCATGCTGGATGAGGAGGTTCATGATTTCGTTGGTACCGGTCCAGATCTGGCTCAGACGGATGTCCCGGACCACTTTTTCAATGGGGTAGATATCCGTGTACCCGATGCCGCCCATGATTTGCATGGCCTTGTTGGCGATTTCCCAGCCGGCGTCGGTGGCAAAACGCTTGGCTTCGCTGACGAGGCGCCGCACATTGGGCGCATTGGTGTCCACCGCCCGGGCGGCCATGTACACCAGTGCCCGGGCGGCATCCAGACGGGTGATGGCATCGGCCACCATGAACTGAACGGCCTGAAAGCGGCGGATGGCCTGTCCGAAGGCATGGCGCTTTTCACTGTATTTGACGGCCACCTCCAGGGCGGCGCGTACCCCCAGGCAGGCCGCCGCCGATGTCAACCGTTCAGGGATCATCATCTGGTGAAACACCAGGGCCCCGCCATGCAGCTCGCCGATGAGATTTTCTTTGGGCACCTTCACGTCGCGAAATACCAGCCGCCCGGTGCCGCCTCCGCGGGTTCCCAGCAGGCCGTACTGGTACTCGGATTCCACCCCCGGTCCGCGTTCGATCATCAGAGCGCTGATGCGCTGATATTTATGGGAGTTTTCATCGAAATTCGTGCGGCAATACACCAGGAACACATCGGCTTCGGTGGCCCCCACCACAAAACGCTTTTGCCCGCTGACCAGAAAATGATCCCCCTTGTCCACTGCTCGGGTAGTGGCGCCGAAAAAATCCGAGCCGCCCCGGGGCTCGGTCAGGGCCTCGGCGCTGATCATTTTGCCCTGGACGATGGGTTTTAAAAAGCGTTCTTTTTGCTCCGGGGTTCCGAACACGTGCAGGGCCTCGCCGACGATGGACGGCATCACGTAGGCGCAGCCCAGGGTGTTGCCCAGCACCCCGATTTCCTCTTCGGCGATGACCTCCGATGTCCACGGCAGGCCGCGGCCGCCCCACTGCGGGTCAAAGCGCAGGCCCAGCAGGTTGCGGGCCGCCAGTTTTTCAACATATTCACGCGGGTACTGGATCTCATCGCGATCCAGGGCCCGGATAAAGTCATGGGAAACTTCATCACGCACGAATTTTCGCACCTCCTGTTGCAGCTTTTTTTCCTCTTCATTCATCAACGTCGGGTAAAACATGGCGATTCTCCTTACTAATGGCGGTTTTTCAATACGGAGCCGTCCTTCAATGGGGCGGAAAAAATTTCCCTTGTGTTTTGTTGGATTCACCCTTATGTTGTGCCAGATCATAATACCGGAGCCGTTGCCGGACAAGGATTTTTTAATGGGCAAGTTTGAAAAAAGGCTGTGCGCACTGGCCCTTGTTTTCGTGGCTGTTTACCTGGCAGCAGCGGTGGTTACCCTGCAATCGAGGATGAGCGCCAAAACAGAGACCATCCAGCGCCTTGAATCCGAGCAGGTGAGCCCCGCTGAGGGCCGCCTGCTGCTGGTGCAACTTTTCCTGCCCATGGCGATTCTTTTCACCCTCACGATTTCCTACATCGTGGTTCGCAAGACCCGGGCCAAAAAAGCCCTTTCGCTGGATGAGCCCGATGACGATCTTCCCCGGAAGTGAGTCACAGGACCTTTTCGGCCGTCAAAAGCCTGTTTGCTCCAGGTGTTATCCAGGATCTGCGGGCGGGTCGAACTGTTTGAGATAATTTTCCCACTCCATGGGCAGCAGCTGTTTTTTGGCGTTGTTGCACTGCTTGCAGCAGGCGACCACATTTCCCTTGGTGGTTTTGCCCCCGCGGGAGATGGGCACGATGTGATCCATGGTCAGCTGGTCCGAAGGCGTCGGGCGGCCGCAGTAATAGCAGACCCCTTTTGCCAGGCGGCGCTTCCACCACTGGGACTGGCGCAGTTCGCGGGCCTTGTGGCGTTCGCGCTTCTGATCTTCTTCACTCAGGTCGTAGGCGAAAGGCTGGAGATTGTTTTTTCTGCGTTTCATTTAATCGATCGAATCCAGGCCTGGATTTCCTCCATCAAGATTCGATAGTAGGCTTCCGAGCCCCCCAGTCCCCGGCGGCCGAAAAAATAGTTGATTTCCAGCAGCATAGGATCGGCATCGTGTGGTTTTGATGGAAAAATCACGTCAAAGCCGGCCAGGTTAATACCGGTTTTCTGGCACAATTGCCGCACCAGGGCAACCCCTTTGTGCTGCCGTTCGGGCTCGGCCTTTGAGTCAATCGCCGCACCTTTGCTGACGCTGGCAGCAAACTGACCGGGAGGCTGGAGACGCCAGTAGGACATCACCCGCCGGCCGATGACCGCCACCCGCAGGGTCTTGTTGCCGGATTCAATGTATTGCTGCAGCAAAAATCCGGTCTGGCCGGTTTTTTCAAACCGGGCCGCCCGGCTCAGCAGATCGTCGAGCTGCGCCGGGGTTTCAACGCAAAAAACCGTATCGCCCTGCCCGCCCCAGTCGAATTTGAAAACCAGCGGCATGGGCAGCGGTGGATTCTTCACACCGTGCAGCCGCTGATAGGTGTTGACAGTCGGATACACCCGGGTGGCGGGATGGGGGGTTGCGGTTTTTCGAAACAGCCGGATCTGGCCTAGCTTGCCCGGATAGTCAAACCGGGCGTCATAATTGGGAAACACGTGGGGGCAATGGCTGCGGGCCACTTCATACAGGTGGCTTGGGCACCCTTGGGGTAAAATGACGGCTGTCGCTTTTTTGATGGTTGCCGCATCGGCGGCATTCGGTTCGCGTCCGGCGCAGAGAATGTTTTGATCCCCTGTAAACAGAGGATGAAAAGACAGGATCATGTTGGTTGTGCATCCCCGCCGCGTAGTACTTGCAGGATTTTCCCGGGATCGGCGGTTGTCAGGCGTACATCGTATGCCGTCGGTCCGTAATTGCCGGGATGTTTTACTGCTCAAGTTCTTTCCAGTAGGTCATCCCGAGTCTGACGGCCCTTTCGTTAAGCTTGTAGACGGCACCGGTGGAAGAGCTCAGGTATTTGACTTCGATCAGGTTGTTCAACCGTAAAATGGCCGGCGGCTGGATGTTGCCCTGCATTTTGACCCCAGTGGGAAAAGCCCGGATCGGTTTGCCGGTTTTTGCATCATAGCCGACAATGACGCTGTCCTTTGTATCAAACAGACGGTTGTCATCCAGGTCGAAAATGGACCCGCCGAAACTGCCGCCGTTAAAGGCGTTGAGTTCCATCAAAAAGGAGGAGCCGCCGGCGCTGCAACGATCGGGGTCCGGGGTGAAGGCGATGACAATCAGCCGTCCGTCGCGCAGCAGCACGTCGCTGATGACTCTTTCGCCGTCTTCGGGCAGATCCCAGAACCAGCCGGCATGGTTGTCAACGGAACTGGAAAGATTTGGCAGGTTGGGCCGGCCCTCGGATTCGGCCGGGTCCTCGTCTTCATTTTTCCAGGTCGGTGTATCGCCGCTCATGACCCGGACCTCGATTTCCACCGGGTTGTCATTTTCATCAAAGATCGTAACTGTGTGTATCTGGCTGGTTTGCTCCAGCAGGGTCACCGTTGGCGGCTGATTGGAAAGTTCCGGGGTGCTGTTTCGGTTGAAAACCCCCAGGTATTCGCTGTCATCGTCGTTGCTGTAGCGGCCCCATTGGCCCGGAAAAAAGGCCCGGTCGCCGTAGTCCCAGATCCCGTAAATCGTCTGGACGGTGTTGTCTGTAAAATCACTGTTTCCTAAAAATTTTCCGGTACCGAACAGCACCATCAGCCCGTGCTTTTCCGGATGCAGCATCACCTCGGGTTTTGAAGTGATCGGCTGGATCGTGCCGCCGGGGCCCCGGGCGGTGAACAGGGGTTGCGGGTTTTCCGGGGGACCACCATAAGCCATCGTCCACAAAGCGGAATCTTCGGCGGTCAGATCAAATTTCCACATGTTGCCCTGCAGATCACCGGCAAAGACAAAATCCACCTTGCCGTCCAGGTCGATATCCACCGGTGTGGGGCTGGACAGGCCGTTGGGCACGGGTGTGTCAGGGTTTTCAGCAATGATTTTTTGAACAACCTCTCCGCTGGCCGGGTTGACGATAAACAGGGCGGCCCGCCCGCCCGGGCTGTCATAGCCGTTGCCAAAGATTACAATCCAGGGATGGGTCTCATCATTGGAAGGGACCACTACGGGTTTGCTGAAGGAATAGCCCATATCCTTGATATCCTCTTCGGCGGTGGCGGTGTTTGGAAATTCCCATAGCACCTTGCTGACATCCATGGCACGGGGGTCAGTGATGTTTAGTGCAAAATAGCCCTTGCCGCCCTTTCCCAGGCCGCCCACCAGGATGGTCTCATCCTCCGTGCCGCCCAGCAGACTGGCGCCTTTTTTTACCGTGGGCGTAAGATCCACGAAATATTTATGGGCATAGTTTGGATCGGTTAGGTCCGCCAGGTTTTGATACACGAAACCGGGGACATAGGCAAAAATTTCTTCACCGGAAACTTCTCCGTTGCTGTCGACATTAATTTCAAAAGCGTGCAGCATGCCGTCATTGGCCCCCGCGTAAAGGACGTCATTTTCAAACACCGGCGAGGCGTGGATGATATCGCCCAAGCGCGAGTTGCGGCTCCGGAACCCTTCTATTGCATGACCCCGGATAAATTCGACCACTTTTTCAGCTTCTTGTTCCGAAGCAGAGCCGACGACACCATCCCATCCCAGGGCCTTGCGCTGCTCGACGGTCATTTGGCCGGCGTCATAGACAAACGGGATGCCGTAGCTGCCGTTAGAGCTCAAAATGTTGCGGTTATCCAATCCCTGGCCATTGAGCTGGTCCAGGCTGGCGGCGGCGGACCATTTAGGATTGTCGGCCAAAATCGATCCGGTAAAAGTGTCCACCCCAAAGGCCTTGACATCACCGCTCCAGTCGCTAGTCTGATAACTGGCTTGGAAAACAAGCACATTGTCAGAGATCTTTCCGTAAAGTGAATCCCCGTTAATTGAAACCGAAGAAGACGAACCCAACCGGCCCAAGATGTTGTTCATCAGCTGCACCAGGGCATCGGCCAACTGCTGGGGATCTCCGGCAGTCAGAAAATCCCCGCGGCCGTTGACCGTGGCATGGTACAGGTCATCAATGGTTTCTTTGGACCGCACCCCGATGCTGGTCGGCCAGTTCGGGTATTGGCCTTCAGTGTTTTTGAGATAATTTTCACTGGTTGGATTGTCATTGTAATCATCCGGGTTTAAGTTGCCGGTAACCCCGAAGGCCACCCCGTAAGTCACCATGTGTTGGTGCGGATTTTTGTCCAACATGTTATGGTTTACCCGTTGGGGATCATAGACACGATCGTCGAGGCTGTTCAGGTCATTTTCATAGTAATACATGGCGACATCGGCCAAAGTTTCTTCCAGGCCATCTTTGTACAGCCCGCCGTCGTAATCGCTGTCGTTATCACCGTCAGCATTGTCGACCCCCAAATCCTTCACATCGTAGCTGTAATAGCCATCGGTCATGATGATGGTAAAACTCTGCTGGCAGGCGCCTCCGTCAACTTCCGTGTAATACGGCGGCGCATCTCCTTTCACTTGACCGCCCTTGTAATGCTTCAGCTCATACGAGTTGTCTTTGTAGTAGCGTCCGACGTCGTTGAGTCCCTCTCTGAGCGGGGTTCCGCCTCCGGAATTATAGGCATACAATTTGTCGAGCAACTTAGTCGTTTCGTCGTAATAGGCGCCTTCTTTCCAAATCCCCAGCGGCTTGAGCGGGACGATGATTTGGCCATTGATTCCCAGGATGCCCACGCGAACTCCGTGCAGGCTTTTGATGACTCGGGCGATGGCGTTTTTGGCCACGTATTCCCGCCGCCGGTAATAGGTAAACCAATTGGCGAAGTTCTGGCGTTCCTGGTCATAGGTGCGCCCGGTAATAATTTCTTCCGGAGGGTTGGTTTCCAGACGCACCTTTTTTATTTTTTGTTTCATACCAGCACCCTCAAACTGGGTGACCCGGTAATACAAAATGCTTTTTGCAACACCGTCGATGACCACCAGGTAGACGTCACCGGTGGCGGATTTTACGAAATAGTGCGCATGTTTGACCACCAGGGTGGGGCCTGCTTCCGAGCTGACGGAAAAAGATTCGGCATCCAGATCCAGGGTGCTGACGCCGGTTTTGAAAGGATGGGGCAGTGGATTTTCTTTGTCGGCCGGAGCGAAGATCCGGCCTGGGTATCCGGGCCAGGGTTCATAGGTCGTTGCCGGATTGTAGTACATGACGTTGGCTGCGAAAAACTGGGATTGCCAAAACGACCTGTATTCAGCCAACATATATCGAATATTGTATTCATCGGTCCGATTTTTGTTGTCGTCCCATCGATAGTAGGTGTCCTGCATGTCGTCGAAAATAAAGCAAAACCCATTCTTTTTTTCGGCCGATGTGTCAAGCGGGCTGGGGTAACGCCCATCGTATTCGCCCTTTATCAGAATTTCAAACAGCATGCTGCCGGAATCATCCAGCAAGAACATGATATTGGCCGGGGCTGGCTTGATGCTGGCCATCATCGGTTCATCGGCCAGGTCCAGGGAGCCGGTGCTGCCGGCAACCAGCGGGGCGGTCGGCAAAAGGAGAAACGCCCCCAGCACAAGCCCGATGACAAGGGACAGCAGCCGGCTGCGGTTACAGGCCGACTGGCCGGCTGCGGCTGGCAGGATGCGCGGTTTCAATCGTATCATCTGGTTAACCCCATTAAATTACCCAATCAATAGGCTTTTGTGTAACCGACCTTAATGATGGTCGTTCCCCTTTCCACACAGCGACCGTAAACGGAAAACGTGTGCTTGGTGGGTTTGTTCATGTCCAGGGAACTGCCGGACAACACACCCTCGTGAACCGCAAGAAAAGCGGTGGCGGTCGGATCCACGGAAGATGCCCGGCCCCGGGTGCTTCCGGTTTGTCCGTCATCGTCCCAGTAGGAAACGGTGAAAATGGTGTTTTCATTGATTGTGTTCGGATCGAAGCCCAGCCAGCCAAAGGGCTCGTTTTTCGGATTGGCGCTGGCCTCCAGCAAATCAACCGCTTCAATGGCAGCCCCCTCGGCCCGGTAAAAGTTTCTCTGGTGGCTGTATTCATTGCCGGCGATCTTGACTTCGGTACTGGCGGTCCGCAAGGCCGAAAAGCTGATGATGGTCACCAGTATCAGCAGCATCAGGGTCATCAGGATCACCATGCTGCCGTGGTTGTTTTTCAATAGCCGTTGGATTTTCATGATCCCAGGCTTTTCCTCTTGCTGTTTATTGAAATCCAAGGTTGCGCCCGATCACCCGGGTGGAATAGGTGCGGCTTACCTTTTGCCCTCTGCCGGCAGGCTCCTCAACGGTCAGGAACACCTCAATGGTTCGAATGGCATCGGTGCGATTGGTCTGTGCATTGGCAGCGTCAAAATAGGTAAATGAAAGCTTCGTCACGTTATCCAGCACCGGATAGGGATCAGCGTCGCGCGTCTTGCGTTTCAAGGACCCGCCCTCTTCCAGAAAGGTGATGTCTTCATCGCTTTCGATTGTACCGTTCCCGTCGGCATCGTAGGTCAGACGGAGTTTATCATCCAGGGCGGTGACAATGCCGGCATTGGCGACTTGCAGCGGGTTGAGCCCGGCCAGGCGGATATTTCTGGCGATCATATCAATGCCTACCCGGGTTACCTGCTGGACATCGGCGGCAACGTTCTGGGCGGTGTAGGAACGATTGATGGAGACGAACAGGCTGACCATGGCCACCAAAAGGATGGAGGCGATGCCCAGGGCCAGGATAATTTCGGCCACCGTAAAGCCTGCAGTGCCGATATGGGTGAAGTTCGGCCCCGGAATGGATTTCAATCGACCGACAGGCCTGCCTCTCATGATCCGTTCCCCCGGGTGATGGTTTTCAGGACCACCTGGCGGTTTTGGCCGCGCCGGCTCCAGTTGACGGTCACCTCTATCTGCCGGGCCAGTGCGGAGCCCATGGGGTCTGTAATTTTCCAGCTACGCGTGAAAATGTCGCGGGTGTCGCTGTCCTCGGTCAGGGGCACAGGAGACGGCGTCATTTTCAGCTCCTCGATTTTTTCGCGCGCCAGCATGGTGGCCTGGGTGACAATGTTGCCGGTGGTGGTGTTGCGGGTGGTCGCAATCACCAGGGTGCTGACTGCCAGAAAGCCGATGGCAAAGATGGTGATTGCCATCAGCACTTCCACCATGGTAAAGCCGGTTGCATTTTTTACCATACGATCGGTGTTGCCGAGCACTTTCATGGCAGCATCCTCACTCTTCTTAAACAGGGTTGATGATAATCCGTCCAAGCTCCGAAACCGTAATTTTTTTTTGATTCCCATCTTTGTTGACCAGATAGACGGAACCATTGACGCTAGTTCCCCGGGCGTAAAAGCGGGTTTGGTCGTCCATACTGCCAAAAGATGTCTGGTCCAGGTCGATGCTGACTCCTGGCGGCAGGGAACGCTGCCGCAGCATGCTCTCGGTCGTATCGGGACTCCAGTCCTTGTTGTTGTCCACGAATACCTGGTAGCGGTCGGCAGAGAAAATCACCGATACCGTCCCGCTTTCCTGGATCGCCTTAAGCTTGGCCAGCTCCAGATCCCCCTTCAGGTTTTCCACCGCTCCGCGCAGGCGGGCTGCCCGGCGCCACTTAATAATGCTGGGTGCCGCGAGGGCCGAAACCACCGCAATTAAAGCAATTACGATCAAGGCTTCGACAAGCGTGAAACCGCTGTTTTTTCGAATCGCCGTCATTTCCATGGGCGCTTGATAAATACCATTAAAAAAGCCGGATTCCCTTTTTTCCCAAGGCAACCCGGCTGTCCAAGTCAGCTGATAATTGATCGCTCACAGACGAAGGTTATTTGAAGCTTAATTTTTCCAGGAGCTTTCAGCTATGAACCAAATGGACCCGTGGCTTTCCGCCTCCCGATTACTCGGGATTTGGCTTTCACATGGGACAAGCGCAAAAACCCCCCGCCGGCAGTGCGGGGCTGTATTGCGACTGTGCCGTATCTTTGCTTCGAGTGAAATCGTCAGATGACAGGGCCTGAATGAAAATGTCGCTCCAACAATCCACTATTAGGGTAATTTTGACATCCTGTCAATGATAAAATTGTCCATAACCCATAAATATTTCAGAGAAAAACTATATCAATCGCTGCGGTGGAGAAAAATTTCTCTGGCCGGTCAGCAATGTCGCCAGGTTACCTGTCTAACAGGCAAAAAGTGTACCAAAAAAAGATCAATAAGATTATTTATAATAAGTTCAGATGGTTGCTTCTGGTATTATAATAGAAACCCCGGGGGACAACTTTTCGCAACACCCGGGTTTAGGTAAAAAAGGTGTGAATTTCGAGAAAAAAATGGGTAAACAACGTAAGATCGGAGCTGAATCCACCGATGCTCGTCAATTCCAGCCCGTGTCATGGGATTAACCGGCAAAATAAAAAGGCCGCTTGTCCAGGGAAACCGGATGTGGTAAGCACCATCCTTTAAATATGTGGGAAGGAGGGTCCGGTGCCGGGTATCCAGGAAATTCTTATCCTGATCATTATCGTGGTGGCGATTGTCCTGGTTCCAAGAATGATTGGGCGGCGGCAGGAAACCGTGCCGGTCAAACCGGCGGTGGCCCTGTCAGGCAGAATGCGGCTGGCCATTGCGGCCTCTCTGCTCTGGCCGGCCATTATGGCGGTGGTTTTCAAACCCTGGCGCCAGGATCCGGTCATTTTTTTTTACGTCGGTCTGGGCCCGGTCGCTCTGGCCTGGATCGTCTTCTGGGTGATGGTCGGATTTCGCCGCAAATGAATGTCAACCATTTGGCAATCCGGGTGTTATCCATCCCCTTTCAGGCCGATTTCTTCGGCCACCGCGCGCATGCCCATGATGGTGTCGTTGATCAGTTCGGTTAATTCCACCCCCAGCATACCGGCACCTTGTTCAATGATGGAACGATCCACACCGGCGGCAAAACGCTTGTCCTTCCATTTTTTCTTGACGGACTTGGGTTTTAAATCCAGCACACTTTTCGAGGGCCGCACCAGGGCGGTGGTGACCACCAGCCCGGTCAGTTCGTCGATGGCATAAAGCACTTTTTCCAGGGTGGACTCCGGCTTCACATCGGTGCAAATCCCCCAGCCATGGCTGATCACCGCCCGGATGTATTCCTCCGGCCAGTCGTTTTGCCGCAGGATTTCCTCTGTTTTTTTGCAATGCTGCTCGGGGAACTGCTCATAGTCAAGATCATGGACCAGGCCCACCAGGCCCCATTTTTCTTCATCTTCGCCATACTTGCGCGCCATGTAGCGCATCACCCCTTCGACGGCCAGGGCATGCTTGATCAGGCTTTCGCTCTTGTTGTATTTTTTCAGCAGGTCCAGGGCCTGCTGGCGGTTGGGAATATCGGGGCTCATGGGACGACCTCCTGTATGGTATTGATGTTTTCAACAATGGCTTGTTTCCCCAAATGGACAATGACGCTCAACCAAAATGCAGATTGCCCTCGACTGGCAGCAAAGTTCACCGGCTGTTTTAAGAGGTTGCCGCTGAATTAACTAACTAATTGGAAATAAATGAAAAAGCCAGAGATACCGTAGGACATTTAAAACCGGTTGTCAAGCACTGCCGCCGCCGGCAGCCGTGTTTTTTTCCTTGATCCATTTGTTCGCGGCGGTTATGGTTATTTGCCAAAGCCGCATTGACCTGCTTCAATAACACGGGGACGGCAGACACCATTGAAACGAGCATCCACTGTACCCTCCACCGCCGGCCTTTACGGGCGCAATTATCTCGCCAACGCGGCGGGTGATCTTGTGATCGTTCTGCTGAACCTGTTTACACCCATCGAGTTTTTCAAGGAGTGGCAGACCTTTCTTTTCCAGGGCGGCGGCGGGCGCCTGTTGGCCATTTTTTTCCCGGCCATTTTTATTCTGGCAACAGTGCTGCAATACATCATTCAGCGTCCCATTGTGAGTTTCATCCAGCAGGTCCGTTCCGGCAGGCAGCCGGCGGCCGACCTGCAGCTGCGGGCCCGGCGCAGGCTGGTGAACCTGCCGCTGATCCTGGCAGTGGTCAATTTGATCATGTGGACGGCCGTTACCCTCCTGTTCATGCTGGTATTGTATCTGATTACCTCCATAGGAGTGATCACCGCGGTGTATATTTTTTTCAGGGGGGTGATCATCGGGTTCATGGCCTCTTTTCTCTCCTTTTTTCTCATTGATGATTATAATCGTACCCGACTGGTGCCCGTCTTTTTCCCCCACGGCAGGCTGGCAGAGGTACCCGGTACGGTGAAAATATCCATTCATCGTAAGATCCGGGTCTTATACAGTGCTGGCACGGCTTTTTCCATGGCGATTCTCATGGGGACTCTGTTGCTGCTCCAGTGGCAAATGGAAGATGCCCTGGTCTCGGCCGTTGATTTCGGCCGCGGCATCGTTGTATTTACAGGAGTTCTTTTCGCTATTTTTATTGTCGTTGCCCTGGGCCTGCATCTTATGGTGACGAAGACGATTTCAGCGCCGGTCAAGGCCATGATGGCATTGGTCAGAAAAGTACGTCGTGGTGAATTCCAGCACAAGGTGCAGGTGGTGTCCAACGATGAGTTGGGTGTGCTGGGTGACGGGATGAATGAAATGACCGAGGGTCTCTTGGAGCGGGAACGCATGCGTCGCTCCCTGCATCTGGCACGGGAAGTCCAGCAGGCGCTTTTGCCCCGGCACCCCCCGGATGTAAGCGGATTGGATATCTCCGGCGCCAGCGTTTATTGCGATGAAACCGGCGGGGATTATTTTGATTTTATCGCCAGCGGCCAAAAATCGATTGGCAGCGTCGGCGTGGTGATCGGGGATGTTGCCGGTCACGGCATCTCCGCCGCCTTGCTGATGGCAACGGCCCGGGCTTTTCTCCGTCAGCGATCCGTTCAGCCTGGAAGCCTCGCCCGGGTGGTGTCCGATGTCAACCGGCTGCTGGCCCATGATGTTGAAGACACCGGGGGGTTCATGACCTTGTTTTATTTGACCATCGATGGAAAACAACGTAAATTAGGCTGGGTACGCGCCGGGCACGATCCGGCCATCTTATATGATCCTGTGCGGGATGTGTTTGAGCCGTTGGGGGGTGCCGGTATTGCCCTGGGGATTAATCCGGATGCCCGCTATGAGCATTATGAAAAAGACAAGCTGGCAAAAGGTCAGATCATTTTGCTGGCAACCGACGGTGTTTGGGAGGCGCGCAATCCCGACGGAGAAATGTTCGGCAAAGATTCCATCTGTCGGGTGGTGCGTCAAAATGCGGCTGTCAGCGCTGGAGAAATCCTGACCGCTGTTTTTGATAACCTCAATCGGCATGCAGGCTCCCAGCGTCCTGAAGATGACATGACGATGATTGTAATCAAGGTGACGGATGATTAATGCGGCCTGGCAGCCTGTCCATTGCCATTGTCGCGGGGTTGATACGATCCAGCCGAAAACCAGAAACCTTAAGGAGGGAAAATGGGGACCAAAGGTCATGGGATTGATGAGTTGAGCGGGTTTGCCCTGGAATTCGTTAGAGAAGCCGGCAAAAAGGCCATGCCTTTTTATGGCAAGGGCAGGGTGGGAGTCAAATTCGACCAGTCCATGGTTATCGAGGCGGACCTGCGCCTGTCGGAATTTTTCCAGGAGCAGCTCCACCAGCGGTTTCCCGAACACCACGTATTTAAATATGACCAGCTGAACGAAAACTATTCCCATGAAGGCAAACGGTTTTTGTGGGCTTTTGATACCATTGAAGGCGTGGCCAATTTCCAGGCCGGCATCCCCATCTGGGGCATGTCCCTGGCCCTGCTGGATAATTTCTGGCCTATTCTAGGCGTTTTTTACATGCCGGCCTCCGGGGATCTGTTTCATGCCCGCGCCGGCCAGGATGCTTTCTGGGGAAAAAAGAAAATCCGCCTATCGGACACCACTGCCATCAATGATGAAAGCGTCCTGTTTACCTTTTCCAGGTTTCACCAGTATTATCGTTCAAATTTTCCCGGTAAAATACGCAACCTGGGCTGCGCTTCGGCGCACATCTGCTACGTGGCGGTGGGCCGGGCAGACGCGGTGGTTGTCGCCAATGAATCGTTTCAGGGTCTGGCCGCCGCCCGGGTCATCATTGAGGCGGCGGGGGGTAAATTTTCCAGACTGGACGGCAGCGATTTTCATCTCAACGAATACCTGGACGGTCAGCGCATCGAAGATCACCTGCTGGTGGCAGCCCCCGGAAATTTTATGCAGGTCCGCAACAGCCTGCAACCGGTCTCTTGATGCAGGCGCGAACTGCAACCCCGGCGCCGCTTTCACCGCCGTGGCCAACCCCTGCCGCCTGGCAGCAAGCCAATGCCAGCATCGATTTGCATGTTAAACGCTATTACCGTGCCTTAAAGCCTGTCATGCGGATCGCCTCGCAAACGCGGATTCGCCTGGAATCGATTTTTACGGTGCTCGATGAGATCTGCCGGCAGACCTGTCCCTGGTGCCCCGAGCCCTGTTGCCTGGTGGCCAGACCGTGGTATGATTTTCGCGATCTTGTTTTTTTGCACCTCAACGGGCTGATCGTACCTCCGGCCCAGACCATTGACAATCTGAAAACGACCTGCCGTTATTCAAGTCCCAAAGGGTGCACGCTACTGCGCATCACCCGGCCCTGGATCTGCACCTGGTATCTGTGTCCCGTCCAGAGCCGGAAATTGAGAGGGACGGACAATGATTGCTGGGAACAGCTGAGCCGTAGGCTGGCGGAAATCAAAAGCGCCCGCCGGCAGATGGAAGAAGCCTTTATCCGGACAATTGCATGAAAGCGGCCAGCCCGTTGGAGGCCCGCAGTGAAGGGCTTGCTCAAAACCCGGATTTGTGCCACACTGTTAATTAACAGGACGATTCGCGGCACCGGCCGATAGCTGATGGTTTCCGACCATCGCGACGGCTGGACGGGACCGGCATATGGCTGACAATGACATTCAAATCGTCTCTCCCATAGACGAAAATTTTATCATATGCCCGCGGTGCAAGACCGTCAATCCCGGTCAATCCAATTTCTGCCTGAACTGCGGCAATCGGCTGCGCGGCCATGTTCCCGGCAAACCCCGCTGGGAGTGGCTGATTTTGCTGGTGGTTTTTCTGGCGGCCGCCCTGATCTATTATTACCCTCGCCGCGGTCCCGCGGTGCTTCCCCAATCTGCTGTGAAAACGCTGCCTTCCCGGGATGTGCCCATCGCCAAACCCGCCGCAGAAACTTCGGTGCGGTCGGAACCGGCCGTAAAGGAGAAAACGGTCGCCGCGCCGGCATCTGAAAAGACAATCAAAATTCCGGTGGGTACAGTGGTGTTTAAGGACATCACCGGCAGGGTCATCAACGAAATGCCGGCGGCCGTGGTGGCCGGGGGCTGGTTGGCGCTTCCGCGGCGGCTATGCCTGGGAGCCGCCAGCTGGATTTTGAAGCTGAGCGAAGACCGGCAAATCGACATTGTCGGTGGCATGATCGGCGACGAAGACCCAGTCGGCCTGTGGCGTATCGATGAGGGGCTGAACCTGGAAAGTCCCGACCTGTACCCGTGGATACCGGATGAATCCCTGAGCTGGCTTTCACTGGGTGATTCAAATCAGCCGCAGCCGGTGACGCTTCAAAACACGTCCGAGAGCGGTTATTTTATGGAGGCTGAAATTGCGCCCGCAGCTGACGAGATGGGGTTGCTGCTTCAAAACGAGCGGGTTGTCGGATGGAGCTTTGGTGATCTTGCTGCCGGGGTATATTTGTGGAGCGGTGATGAAGGCGGATACCTGCGACCGGAGATCCAGGTGGATGATTTTTATCGCATCACTTTTGCCGGGGGCCGGGAAGAAGCTTTTCTGCTGGCGCTTGCCATGCCCGCCGGGGAGTACAGCGAGCTTGAACGCCTGGAGGCCCTGGCCGGTGCTTTTCGTTATGAGACCCGGCTGTCCGCAGCCGATACTTCCCAAGATCTCAGCACACCGGTGATTATTGAAAATATCCGAACCCTGATGGCCCGAACCCTGAAGCGCGGGGAAATCCAGGCGGTGGCGGACATCTTCGATGTCCGTATCCTGACTGCAGCCGCGGACTCGGCCTTGCTGCTGGACGTTGCCCGGGCCACTGTCCAGGCCTATGGCTTTGAAGCCGCTACCGTTTTGACCGAAAGTGTGGCCTCCTCGCTGCGAACGGCCAGCAGGCAGGAGACCCGCCGGTTGAATAAATTTTTTTCAGATCTATACCGGGGTTGGATCAACACCCTGTTGAAAAACGGCGATCTGCAGGGCGCCTGGCAGGTCTATGGGCGTGCCAGCCGTCAATTGCCGGATGATGCTGCGATTCACCTGCAGGCAGTTGAGCTGGCCCTGGTCGACGATGACTGGCAGGAGGCCCAACGGCTGCTTGAAATGAGATCCTATCCAGCGGCATTGGATGATAAAATCAAGACTCTGCGGGCCCGGATTGCCCGGCTCAAAGGGCGGGAGGGAAAAATTGTCATTCATTTCACCCCCGGTACCCGCCTGATTCCGGTCGATGCCGTCGTCAATCACGAGGTCCACCAGAAATTTATCGTGGACACCGGAGCCTCCATGGTGACCATTCCACGGGTCACGGCCCGGCAGCTGGACCTGGTCTTTGATGAGCGCACTCCCCTGCGCCGAGTCAACACCGCCGGGGGGGTCCAGTATGCCCGGGAGGTGACCCTGGCCGCCATTACCATTGAGGGCCGAACGGTCAGCAACATCAAGGCCCTGGTGCTGGATCTGCCGGACCAGGCTGAATGGGGGCTGCTGGGGCTTAATTTTCTCCATCGCTTTCACATGGACATGAATACGGAGGAGGGGGTGCTCCTGCTGGAGCCCAGATAGGCGTTTGATGAAGAAATTCGTGGTTCCCTTTGTGATGGTGCTGGGCGGGCTGGACGCCCTCTATGGGGTGCTTACCGGTGACCGGGTCAGCATCCTGGTCGGCGCGGCCATCGTGGCGATCGGCGTTTACATTTTGAAGACCAAGAAGTGAGCGCATCGGTGGCTCCTGCTGGGAGGAGCCGGCTAAAATTCTTCGATAATTTTTCCCTTTTCCACAAAATCTTCCACATTGTCCCGAATGCTTGCCAGGGTGGTGACCGCCGTTTCCAGTTTGATAAAAACCGGGTCTTCCTCTCCCAGGAGTCGGCGGGACTTTTCCAGCAGTTTCAGCCCGTTTTCCACCTGGGCATTCAGTTCGTTGAGCACCTCCTTACGTTTTTGATGCCGCTGCCTTTCCCGGGCGATCACAGGCATCAGGCGCTGGATGGAATATTCCACCAGTGCGTCTCGGGGGGCGTCAAACTGCCGGGAAATCTGTTCAAGGCAGGTCAAGGTTTTGCGGCTGATCACAAAGGTTTTCTGGATGCGCCTGAGGGTGCTGAATTTTTCGGCTTCGATCTCCCGGGCGATCAAGCTCAGGGAGTGGGTGTCTTCGATTAAATGATCGAAAAGCGACTTTTGCTTAATTCCCAGGTGGACGGCCACAATGCTCATGGCATCGATGGCCCGGGAAGACAGCTTGAAAGTTGCCCGTACGGATTGACGGCCGCGCAGGTCCTCGGACGAAGGCTGGGGCAAGATGTCATCGGACGGTGGCCAGGGGGCGTTGTTGTCATCCGGCATGGTGTTCCCTCCAGGGGCAGGGGGTTTAATTCATTACTAATAAAAACATTTTTTTAAGTAATAGATAAAAATTTCTTACATTACATAGTTGACATATTGCAGATTGTTATTATCATATTTGCCAGAAAAAGTAAAACGATTAAAGCTAAAAAAATAAATTGCAAAAAACATGAAAAGGGGGTGAGCATATGAACCTGGTTAGATGGAATCCCTGGCGAGAAGTGAGCACCCTGCAGAATCGGATCAGCCGCTTTTTTGATGAACCACTGTTTAATCCGGCCTGGTTTGAAGAGGATTTCGAAATGGGCAGCTGGCATCCGGCGGTGGACATGTATGACAACGATGACAGCATTGTCATCAAGGCCGAACTGCCCGGCGTGGACAAGAAAGACGTCTCCATTGACGTCAAGGACCGCGTTTTGACCCTCAAGGGCGAGCGCAGGCATGAAAACGAAGTCAAAGAGGAGAGCTATTACCGCAAAGAGCGCAGTTACGGCAAGTTCCAGCGGATGTTCACCCTGCCCGCGGATGTGGACCCCGACAAGATCAAAGCGGAGTTCAAGGACGGGCTGCTGAAAATCGAAATTCCCAAGCCGGAAGAACACAAACCCAAAGCGATCACGATCCACTGACAGGGGATCAGCTCTCGCAAATCAAACCTGAAAGGGGCTTTTATGAGCCCCTTTTTTTGTGCGACGCGTTGAGAAAATAGAAACCCGTCGGGACATCAGCGCCCGTGAAACCGCTGTGACAGCACCGGGGATGTGGTTGCCGGCCGCCAGTGTGCCGACAGCTGCCCCAAAGCAAAAACCCCTGAGCCCTTTTTTAGAGGGCCCGGGGGTTTTTAGGTTTGCAGCTGAGACCTGATGATCAACCGACTTCTTCAAATTCCGCGTCCACTACCTCGTCATCGCCGTCGGATGCCGATGGGCGGCTGCCGCCTGCCGGCTCTCCTCCGGTGGCCTGTGCACCGCCGGATGCTCCGGCCTGCTGGTAAGCTGACTGCGCCAGACCGTGGGCCGCATGGGTCAGGGTTTCCGTCAGCCGTTTGATCTCGGCGGTGTCCTCGCCTTCCATGGCGCGTTTGAGTTCACCGATGACGCCCTGGACCTCGCTGCGGGTTGCCGGGTTGATTTTAGCGCCCAGCTCCGCCATGGTCTTTTCGGTGTTATAAATGAGCGCATCCGCTGTGTTGCGGGCATCGATGAGCTCTTTTTTGCGTTTGTCCTCCTCGGCATGCAGCTCGGCATCTTTGACCAGGCGGTCGATTTCCTCCTGGGTCAGACCCGATGAATGGGTGATGCGGATCGACTGCTGCTTGCCGGTGGCCTTGTCTTTTGCCGACACCTCCACGATGCCGTTGGCATCGATGTCGAAGGTCACCTCGATCTGGGGCGTGCCCCGGGGTGCCGGAGGAATCCCGGTCAGTTCAAAGCGCCCGATGGTTTTGTTGTCCGCCGCCATCTCGCGCTCTCCCTGGAGGACATGGACGGTCACCGCCGGTTGATTGTCTTCAGCCGTGGTGAAGATCTGGCTGTTTTTGGCCGGAATGGTGGTGTTTTTCTCGATCAGCTTGGTCATCACCCCGCCCAGGGTTTCAATGCCCAGTGACAGGGGGGTGACATCCAGCAGCAGCACATCATTCACGTCGCCTTTGAGCACCGCTCCCTGAATGGCGGCTCCCATGGCCACCACTTCATCCGGGTTGACTCCCTTGTTGGGTTCCTTGCCGAAGATCTTTTTAACCCGATCCTGAACGGCGGGCATCCGGGTCATTCCGCCCACCAGGATTACTTCGTTGATGTCGCCCGCAGACAGCCCGGCGTCTTTCAACGCGGTCCGGCAGGGGGCTTCCAGCTTGTCGAGCAGATCGTTCACCAGGCTTTCCAGTTTGGCCCGGGTGATTTTAATGGCCAGATGTTTGGGGCCGTTGGCGTCAGCCGTGATGAAGGGCAGATTGACTTCGGTCTCCATGGAGGCCGACAGTTCGATCTTGGCCTTTTCCGCGGCTTCCTTCAGGCGCTGCAGCGCCATTTTGTCATTGCGCAAATCGATTCCCTGCTCCTTTTTGAATTCATCGGCCAGGTAATCGATCAGGCGCAGGTCGAAGTCTTCGCCGCCCAGATGAGTGTCGCCATTGGTGGCCTTGACTTCAAACACCCCGTCACCGATTTCCAGAATCGAAATGTCAAAAGTGCCGCCGCCCAGGTCGAAGACCGCAATTTTTTCATCTTTTTTCTTGTCCATCCCGTAGGCCAGGGCGGCAGCCGTGGGTTCATTGATGATGCGCCGCACGTTGAAGCCGGCAATCTTGCCCGCATCCTTGGTGGCCTGCCGCTGGCTGTCATTGAAATAGGCCGGCACGGTGATGACGGCGTCGGTGACTTTTTCGCCCAGGTATTCCTCGGCCGATTTCTTGATGGTGGCCAATATAAAGGACGAAATTTCCGCCGGACTGTAGGATTTGCCCCGCAAATTGATGCGCACGTCGCCGTTGGGCGCCTTTTCGATTTTATAGGGCAAAACCTTGATGTCATCCTGCACTTCCTTTGAATCATAGGACCGCCCGATGAGCCGCTTGATCCCAAAAACCGTGTTTTCAGGATTGGTAATGGCCTGCCGCTTGGCAATCTGACCCACCAGGCGTTCCCCGTTGTCGGAGATCGCCACCATGGACGGCGTTGTGCGGCCGCCTTCCGGGTTGGTGATCACCTTGGCTTCGCTGCCTTCCATAACGGCTACACATGAATTGGTTGTTCCCAGGTCGATTCCGATAATTTTACTCATTTTTAGTTCCTCCTTGTTGATACCGGCTCCCTGCCGTTTAGCCCGAGTCGATTGCCCGGGGATCGAACCGTCAGTCAGATATGGCGCTCGTCCCCCGGGCTGGAACCGGCAGGGATGATATCATAGTTTTTTTATTTCTGTGGCAAAGATAACCATGAATCCGAATAAATCAATAAAGAAATATGATATTTTTATAATATTACTTTAAAAAGTTTTAATATGGAATAATGTATTCAATTACAATTTTCAACGCCAACCAATCTGATGGATTTTCTTCCCAGATGGACAATAACGCTCAACCAAAATACATATTGCATTCGATCGGTTTGTCCCGGCTTTTTGGGAACATCCTAATTTTGATTTTGACGGCCTCGTAAAAAGTCATTTTCGAGCGCCATCAAGCCTTTTCGGGAAGAGAGCCGTGAAGGGTTGAGCGTTAAGAATCGCAAGCTTTTTTAGGGTGTTAATAATATTTCTTGCGATTTAGTGAAACCCTGAACGGCTCCCGAAAAGGCTTGCCTAAGCGAGAAAATTTGACCTTTTACGACTTTATCAATTTTCAGGGCCATTGATTTTATCTTTTTTTTTGAATTGAAGTGACGTATATTTCAGTTTGATCCAAACCATGAAAGGTGCTGCCTCGCATGCCCAAATTTTTAAATGCCATTCAACGCGTGGTTGGTTTTTTCTGGCGCGCCCTGTCGATTCTGCGTCAGGTACTGGGAAATCTGATTGTCCTGGGGCTGCTGGCCCTGATCGTTCTGGTCGTTTTTTATCCAAGCGAGCCCCGGGTTCCGGAGGGTGCGGCGCTGGTCCTTGACCTGGAGGGGGACATTGTCGAGCAGAAAAGCGAAACCCTGCTGTCGGGTCAGGTGTTCGGTTCCCAGCGGCGTTCAGAAACCGTTTTAAGGGACGTCATTGACGTCATTGACTTTGCCGGTCGTGATAAGCGCATTAGCATGATGGTGCTCGACCTGCAAAAGCTCGGGCGGGCCGGAGTCAGCAAGCTGGCGGAAATCGGCCGGGCACTGGAACGCTTTAAGGCCGGGGGGAAAGAGATCATTACCGCCGGCAACTATTACGACCAGCGGCAGTATTACCTGGCCGCTCATGCAGATCGGGTCTACCTGCACCCCATGGGCGGAGTGCTGTTTTCCGGCTTTGGGGTTTATCGCCGGTATTTTAAAAGCGCTCTAGACAAACTGCTGATCCAGTTTCACGTGTTTCGCGCGGGTACTTACAAATCTGCCCTGGAACCGTTTTTGCGCGATGACATGTCACCGGATGCTAAAGAAGCCAACCTGGCCTGGCTCGATGTTTTATGGCAGGCGTACAGGGAAAATCTCGCCGCCCTGCGGGGACTGACCCCCGCAGACATCGACGATTACGCCAACAACATTGCCGACCACCTGGCCCGGGTCAATGGGGATACGGCCCGACTGGCCCTGGACTTCGGATTGGTGGATGAGCTGAAGACCGGCGACGAGGTAGAGGAGGAACTGATCGCGCGGGTGGGGCAAGGTGAAGACAACGCGTTCAAACAGATTCATTTCGAGCAGTACCTCCAGCGCATTGGGCCGCGGCACCGCCGGCTGCATCCGGGCCGGTCCAGGGTGGGCGTGATTGTCGCCCGGGGGGTCATCCTGGATGGCACCCAGCCCCAGGGCAAAATAGGGGCTGACACTTTGGCGGGGCTGCTCCGGCAGGCCCACCGGGACGATAAAATCAAGGCGGTGGTGGTGCGCATTGACAGTCCCGGCGGCAGCGCCCTGGCAGCCGAGACCATTCGCCGGGAAATTGAACAGACGATCGCTGCGGGCAAACCAGTGGTGGTTTCCATGGGATCGGTGGCAGCTTCCGGGGGCTACTGGATCGCCGCGGCAGCCGATGAAATCTGGGCCGCTCCCACCACCATCACCGGCTCCATCGGCATTTACAGCGCCTTTGCCACCTTTGAAAAGAGCCTGGATGCCCTGGGAGTTCATAGTGACGGGGTGGGGACCACCCGGACCGCGGATGCTTTTGATCCCACCCGACCTTTAAATCCCCAGGTGGCTGCTTCCATGGAACAGATCATCAAGAACCTTTATGACCGTTTCATCCGAATCGTCGCCGAGGGACGGTCGCTACCCCCGGAAAAAGTCGCTCAGATCGCCGAGGGGCGGGTCTGGGCCGGAAAAACCGCTCAGCAGCTGGGCCTGGTGGATCAGCTGGGGGACCTGGCCGATGCCCTGCGCTCGGCCGCCGAAATGGCACAACTCAAGCAGTACGATGTGGTCTATGTCAAACAGCCCCTGACGGCCCGAGAAAAACTGGTCCGCCGAATCAATCGCTTTTTTTCGACGGTCGCAGCCCGGCTGGGCGCCGGCCGCCAGACCCCTATTCACCGGATCTATGAAGATGTCGGCCGCGAGGCCCGGCAGGTGCTGGAGCTCGACGATCCTAAAGGGGGGTATGCCCTGTGCCTGACCTGCGATGTACGGTGATGGAAAAAGTTTATAACCACCTGTAACCACATCATAAATCAACCCCACCCATCCTGCTTGCAACCCGTAAGCGGCTGTAACTTTTCGACTGTTTTTGGCTCTATTTTTATTGATGAAACCGTAAAAAGTCGATTTTCTCGCTTAAGCAAGCCTTCGGTGAAATTCCGCTTGTGATCAAAAAAAAACGTCCTGTCCTCGACGTGCAGGTGAGCCGGTTGTGATTGAGCGACGGTCAAGGAGGGCACCATGGTCAAGGATAAAAAAGCGATAAAGCGCGATATTCTCAATAAGTTTCGCACGATAACGGCTGAAGGAAAATATGTGCTGCCATCTGAATGGCTGAAGTCCGATTACTTTAAAGAGTTGGATGCGGAGGAAAAAAAACTGTTTAAAAAAGCGGTCCAGGAACTGGTTTCAATGGGATTGGTGGAGACGATCCAGGGCTCTGAACTCAAATTGAAACTGACCGGCAAAGGGGCGGATCTCATTATCTGAAAGATGATCCGGTCCCGGCGTCCGGCGGCCACAAAAAAACTCCCGGGAAAAGTTCCGGGAGATTGTCATTGCACAGCCTGGTGCTGATCAGGCGTCCGGAAACGGCGGCGCTATTTCAGGCCGTCGTTGATCAGCGATTCCTTGATCAGCCTGGCGGCGGTTTTTTCGGCCCTGATCTGGTAGGTGCCGGATTCGACCTGGCGTTTAAGCTCGGCCACCTTGTCCTGCCGGATGTCAGGAATGTTTTCCAGCTGGCGGTGGGCTTCCTGCAGGCGTTTGGCGGCATCGGAAATGACCACCGTATCGGTTCCGGCAGCCGTTTTGCCCGGTTTTGCCCTGCCGGGGCCGGTTTTCTGTTTATCATGAACCTGGTTGACATAGGCATCGATTTGGATGCCTGGATTTTTATCTATTTCCATGGTTTTTTCTCCTTCTGCCCGATTCCTTCCTAATAAGATTAGCGCAGTCTCATTTCGGTGTCAATTCTGTTTTCATTTCTATTATCGGCAGCTCAAAATGAAACTTTAGCTTTTTTTTGCAAAATGCAGCCTCCAAACCCGTCGGTATCCCAAAAACTTCCTAGAAAACGTCAAAATGCAACAGGAATGATATTGCGCTTGTTGCCAAAAGAGCCTAAAATATGCCGGGTGTTTACGCGCTGAACCCGATGAGAAAGGTGATACCTTAATCGAGCAAGGGGGACGGGTGACCGATGAGCAAATATGGTCCTGAAAAACGGACGGTTTTGGCCGCCACCCACTGGTTGGCCGAACACGGGTACCTGGGGAAAAGGAGCAGCGGGGGCAATGTTTCCGCAAGGATTGCCGGTGAAGATGCGGTGGCGATCACGCCTTCGGCAAAACCGTATCCGGAAATGGCCGCCGGGGATGTCTGTGTCGTTGATCTGGATGGTAACCTGATTGACGGCATTTTGCGTCCTTCCATCGAAGCCGCCATGCATATTGGCGTTTACTGCCGCCGGCCGGATGTGCAGGCCGTGATTCACACCCACCAGACTTACGCCGCAGTTCTATCGGTCATCAACCGGTCGATCCCGCCGCTGTTTGATGAAATTGTCTATGAAATCGGGCCGCAGGTGGAAGTTATTGCCTACGCGATTTCCGGCAGCCGGCAGCTGGTCGAAAACGTGGCCGCGAAACTGGACAACGACTGTTTTTGCTATCTGATTCAAAATCACGGGGCCCTGTGCCTAGGAGAGACCATGGACCATGCTCTCAAACATGCCGAACTGCTGGAAAACGTGGCCCGCGTTTATTATCATGCCCTGGTCAGCGGCCGGCAGATCAGCACCCTGCCGCCGACAGCGGTGGATCATTTCACCGCGCTGCGAAATTCCACAACCGGTGAACGGTGAAACCCCACGATTCCATCAGCGACAACTACCGCAAGACCTTCAACAGCGCCCTGCGACTGCTGACCCGGCGGGACCACTCCTGCCATGAACTGGTGCAAAAACTCAGGCAGCGCGGCTTTGAAGAGGAAGATATCCGCCGGGCGGTGATAGAATGCCGGCGGTTGAACTATCTCGATGATGAACGCACCGCCCGGGTATTCATCCGTCAGCGGGCCCGCCAAGGATACGGCGTCAAGCGCATTCAATATGATTTGCACAAAAAAGGGTTGCGGGGAGAACGTTTTGAGCAGATACTCGAACGCAGCATTTCCGAAGCCGACGAGCTGGCCGGCGCCTTGCGCCTGCTGCAAAAAAAGCGCCAGCGCTTTGAGCGCGAAACCGACCCTTTTAAACGGCGCGGCAAATTATACCGTTTTCTGCATGCCCGGGGATTTTCCGAAGGCGTCATCACCCGGGTGCTGCAACAGATTGACGCGGGGGAAAAATAGTGAAATCGGAAGACGGATAAAATCGGTAAGCGTTATTGGATATCATGATACCGGGGCAAAAAACTAGCTGCTGATTTCGTAGACCATTTGTTCGTTTTCCGCAAAAGACCGGATCTGCTCCAGTTGCCGGGCGGTCAGGCGGTGAAACTGCATGCCGGCGCCGTGGGGTTCGCTCCAGACGATTTTGACGGTCAAGCGGAGTTCTTCGCGGTTGTTGGGCGAAAAAAAGTTCAGCACGGCTGTATGTCCTGCTGCCAGCCCCTGGCCGGTGTCGACAAACGCCCCATAGGGGCTTATATCCAGGATGAAGCAGTCCATTGTCCGGCCGTCGACGCTGATGGCGGCTGTCATCAAACAGTTCTTGCGAAGATGCTTGCGTCGGTCATAGTGGCTTGCCTTCAACGTGATTTCCTCCAGTTGGGTCATGAGAACCCGGCGCTGATTGTCGGACAGGTCGATAATCAATTTCAGCAGATAATCGTCGGTTTTGTCCCGGAGCAGCTGCTTTAGCAGGCTGTGTTTTTGTTCATCGGATAATTTGCTGAACAGGTAATACAGGCGCGACACGACATCATAGCGGCTGGCTTTGTGTCGGGAAATGGGTATCCCACCGGTTTTGTTTGAATTCATGAAATGATGCAGTGTCGAAATCATTGATAGCGGATTCCCTTAGGATGATAACCGACGGCCTCTGGGCCGGTGCTTTATTCCCCGCAGCCTGAAACGTAAAGGGGTCATGGTTGTCGCGACGGCACAAAGCCGGCAGCCGATGCTCCGCTAGGGGCTTGCTGCCGGCAAATATCAAACGCTGCTTTAAACTGTTTTGTGCAAGATCCATGCAAACCGCGAATAGAATATGTATTATATAAATATATCAATTGGTTATAATTATAAAAGCAGAACCATCCAAGAGGCTTTGGAAAAAAGTTTACCTAATTATTGGGAGGTTTTTTTCACAAGATATTACTGATGAACCCGTAAAAAGTGGCATTTTCTCGCTTTGCAAGCCGCTCGAAAATGACTTCCAACGAAGTCAACCCAAGTTCGTTGTTCATAGGTTGCCGCTAGCGGCCTAAACAAGCTTTTTACGGTGCCGTCATTGCCGGGATGTATACTTTCATTGGCGATGTCAGGATGGCGGGGACAAAGCGACCAATGATCAGGGATGCATGCTGGTTTTTAACAATAAACAAGGAGCAATGACCATGATCCATAAAACAATCACCCCCCCGGGGTTTAAAGATTTCTTGTACATTACCGCTGGTATCCTGGTTCTGGTGTTGATGGCTGGATGCGGTGCCAACTACGGGAGTCTCAAACGCAGTGCCGAGGTCCAGCAGCACTTCGAGCGCCAGCAGGTACCGGCCGAATACCGGTACTATTACTACGGTTTTGACACCCGGCCCTACGTCATTTTCGGCATTGAGCCAGAGTACGAAATGAATTCGCGACTGTGGCGTGCGGTCTCGCCGGATACCGCCGCATTCAAAACGCTGGTTACCTGGATCTGGGAGGACTATGGCTACTATAAATTCGGGGCTGACATCCTGGATCCGCTGGGCAACAAGGTGGGAATTTTGTATTCTTCGATTCATGAGACCACCGTCAAGTTTCCCGGTGACAACCTGATCGAGGTGATTCCCAACACGCCGTTTCTCTGGGGACCGGATGCCGGCAGCGGAGTGCGGACGCCCTGAGCGGCTTTTATCCCATATAAATCTTTAACAGGATCTGGGTTGCCAGCAGGGCATAACCGGCGGGGACAATCATGGCGCGCACCCGCCGGGCAGGCTCGGCGATCACATCTTTTAGCCCTAGATATCCGCGCGTCAGGCCAAAGTAGAGGCCGGCCAGCAGCAGGGCTCCCTGGATGGCCGGAATCCATTGGGGATAAAAGGGGTGCACCGCAAAATCTGCCGTGCCCAGCAGGTTCCAGCCCAGCCCGAGGGGATCTGACAGCACATTCAGAATGTAGCCGTAGTTGACCATCAGCATGGGCAGGCTGAAGGCGATCCAGGCGAAGATGCCCACCGGCACGAGAATGTAAGCCAGCCGCAGGGTCATTTCCCGGGAGCCCAGGGGCCGGCCGGCCAGCCGGTTGGCCGCGCGGCCGACCAGCAGGAAAAGTCCCGGAAACACCCCCAGGGCCAGGACCCAGACCGATCCGACAAAAAAGATGAAAGCCCCGAGCTGCCGGCTTTCGGTAATGTTGGCGGCATCTTTGATGACCGCCCAAGGGCCGCCCATGGTGATGCTGAACACGATGGCCACCACCAGCATGATGATGACGTTGAACATTTCATCGTAGCCTTTGAGCAGCCGGTCCGAGCCGAAGGGCCGGACAAAAAAGCCCAGGTTGTCCCTGGGGCAGCTTTTGATGCACTCCGTGCAAAGGCCGCAGTAATTGTTGCGGGTCATCCGGCCGGGGTACTGCTTCCAGGGACAGGCCCAACCGCCGGATCCCCCCACATAGCAGCACTTCTGGCGGTGTTCTTTACAGATCTGGGCATCGATGACCCGCAGCTCGGTCATCGATGCCATGGAATAGGTGCCCAGAAATCCGCCCACCGGGCACAGGTAGCGGCAGAAGACCCGGCGTCGATATATCAGGCCCAGCACCAGGGTGACGGCCAGGATGATCAGAAACAGAAAGGCCGTGGCCACCGGCCGGGTGATCAGGATCATGCCGAAGGAGATCAGCGCCAGAAAAAGCACGTTCTGCAGCCAGATGTTGTCCAGTATTTTCGGCCAGTCCTTCTGCAGTCCGCCAAAACGGTGGTGCAGGGTTTTAAACGGTTTTTTGACATAGCGCACACCGGTCAGGGTCCGGCGGCTCAACCACTCCGCCGGCGCCGGCAGCGGGCAGATCATGCACCAGATGCGACCTCCCAGGGGCACGATGACGGCCTTGAGGACGAACCACCATAGGATCCAGACAAAAATGATGGCGATGTTGCGGTTGCCCACCGGGCTGCCCCACAGGGCGCTGAGAATGAGAAGATAAAAAACGATAAAGTTCGGCAGAATCACCAGAAAATGAAAACTGCGCCGCTGGACCAGTTTTTTCAGCCACGGCCAGCGCTGCAGGAGATCGACGTGCCGGAAGCCGGCAGTTCGCATCCCGGAATCGGACCTGAAATACAGCAGCAGGCTGAAAACCAGCCAGACCGACAGCGCGGTAAAAAGATAATACGGGGTGTTGGGCCTAACGATCAGCTCGCCGGTCATAAAAGGATGCAGGTTGCCGCAGGTCTGGGTGCAGCGGAAAACAAATTTGCCCGGCTTGTCGGCGACAAATTCCACCTCGGATACCCGGTCCCAGTCCGTCTGCTGCTTGCCGTCTTCATCCGTCCAGCTGTACTTGAGAAAGGCGGCATCCTTGCGGGTGGTAAATTCAACCGGGTAGCCGTCGAGCAAAAAGCCGTGGGTCACATCCGCCGAGGTCGGCTTCAACACCACGGTATCGCCCTGGTTGACCACGATCCGGGCCGGGGAATAGCCGTATTTTCTGGCCACCAGTGAGATATGGCGGGTTTGGGCCTTGACGGGCAGCAAGTGAACCCACAACGCCACGCTCAGCACCGCCGCCAGACTCAACACGATCACTAACAATGCGGTTTTGCGGCTCATTTTGCACTTAACTTGGCCACCGGGGAATCCGGATCGGCAGCGATCAGGTGCTCGAACAGGGCAATGGATTTTTTGCCCTCCCAATCCCGGACACCCTGGATGCCGCCGATGACCCGCCCGGTTTTATCCAGGATCAGGGTGGTCGGAATCCCCCGGATGCCGAAACCGGCGGCCACCTCGCCGGTGGCGTCCATCAGGGTCGTGAAGGTAAGCTTGAGGTTGGCGTAAAAGCGTTTTACCTGGTCCCGGGTTTCCTGAATGTTGACGGCCACCATGACAAACGCTTTGTCTTTCAGCTTCTGGTGCAGTTTTTCCATGGCCGGCATTTCCACCCGGCAGCTGGGACACCAGGTGGTCCAGAAATTGAGAAACACGATTTTTCCCCGGAAACCGGAAAGGCGGACGGGGTTGCCGTTAAGATCTTTCAGAATTATTTCCACCGGATCCGTACCCGACGGGAACCTGGCCACCCCCAGATCTTCAAACAGGCGGTCCAGGCGCCGGCTGTCAGCGGATGCCGGACTTTCGGCGTCGACCAGTTTCAGGGCTGCAAATCCGAAGGCAGCCAGCACGATCAGCACGATAGTTAATTTGATGACACCCGGTGGTTTCATTTGTACAGCACCCCCGGAACCCCCCGGCCGAGACGGAACTCGACGGTCACGGTGCCGGTTTGCGGGACCACAATGGATTTTTTCCGGGATTTCAGTTTTTGATGCCAGGTCTTGAGCAGGTACTTGCCGGCGACAAGATCTGCAACCCCTGTGATGCCCGCCTGTTTCAGATAGGCGGCAGCCGGAATTTCAAAGCGGCCCTGTTTGTCGGTGACGGCAAAATAGGGGCTTTTCAGCACCAGGATGTAAGCGGCCATTTCAGCATGCACATCGCAGCGCAGCTCGACGATGCCGGGCTTGTCGAACACCACGGTTTTGCTCTGTCCGGGGGCATAGCTGCCCAGGTTGAACTTTTTGGTGCGTGACATGGAAAATACATTGTGATTGACCTTGTCATGGTTGGGAAACTCCACCGCCGTCCCGACCAGAACCGGAAGCACGTGGGGGATAAATTCCAGGTTGCGCTGATCCATGACAAATTTGACCGTTGACCGGTCACCGGCCGCCGCCGGCGCCCGGGCAAGGTACACCAGCACATTGGCCGGTGTGCGCAATCCGTTGACCTTGACGGTGCCGGAAATGGTTCCGGCGCCGGCGCCGGATGCAAAAAGCATCAGCAGGGAAACGATCAATGGGGGGATGCTAATCAAGGTTTTTCGCAATTCAAGTTCCTCCTTCGGCTACCAGACAGCGCTGGTGATCAGAATATCGGGGCTGTCCCAGTTTTTCATCCGGGCCAGGGGTTTGATGGCCGGCCGGTAGATCAGGCTGGCTTCAGCGGTGGGCTCGTCCTGAGGATCTTCCAGGGCAAATTCAAACCGATAGGTGACGGTTTTCTTGGGCCGGATGCGGGTGTCGGCAACCACCCGGGTGGCCTGCCAGAACGGCACGTGGAGATTGCCCTCATCATCGCCGAGCACCCGGGCAAAAACCGCTCCGGGCCGGCCGGCGTAATTGCCGTCGTCGGGTTTTCCCTGACCGGCCCAGGACGGCAGGCGGCTGCCCTTGATCATTTTCAGCAGTTTGCCGCTGGAGTCTTTGACGCTGACCAGCAGCATCACGCTGCGCATGGTCTCGCCGGTGGGCACCCAGTGGCCGCCGTTGGTGTTGGTGATATAGGCGTTGATGACCGCCCTGTTGCCGGCGATTTCTCCTTCCAGCTCCAGGGACAGGGCGGTTTTGAGCTGGGTTTGCGTGCCGCCGTCAAAATGATGGGGGCGGATGTTTTTGGGCGAACGAAAGGTGCCCCACATGTTGCGGGCGCCGCCGTCAACCACGTAATTGTCATAGGGCAGCATCTCCTTGCGCCAGCTCATGTGGCAGTCCTGGCACTTTTTGCCCTTGTTGCCGTCATCGACCGGCAGTTGATCCTGCCACTGTTTCCATTCCCGGTAGGTGGTCTGGATGGGCAGATAGGAATTGTCCTTGAGCCCGAAGCCTTTCCATTCCGCAGCGGTATATACCTTGCCGGGCTCCCAGGTTTGGCCCTTGGCCAGCTTTTGAGAGTGGCTGTGGCACTGGGCGCAAAACAGGCCCTCGTCAAAAAGCGGGTTGTAGGACGCCGCCATGGGCGGGGCGGTCACGTCATCATAGGGGCCGAAAACCAGAATCGAATTGCCCCGCCGCGACGCCTGCCTTTCCAGGACGGTGGCCGTGCCGCTGGGTTTGGTTCTGTCAGCGATCACCTTTCTGACCTTGTGACAGTAGTCGCAGCTGATGCCGTCCCATTCGGCGAGTCCGGAACGCAGCACGGATTGCAGATCCTGGACCCAGGGTCCCGAAGTGGCCGTCGAAGGCGCGTGACAGCTGGCACAGTTGCCGTCGCTGTCGGGATTGTCCAGCTTGTAGCCCGGTCCGATTCCGGCCCGGTTATAGGCATCGGTGCCGTAAAGCATGTTCAACACCTTGGGGTTGGAAGTGGTGTGGGCCATCTTGGACTGGTCGTAGTAGCGGGTCAGCTTGACATGACAGCGGGAGCAGGTCACCGGCGATATGAACCGATAGCCGGGCTGATCATTGAGATAAACGGGATTCAAAAAGATGTCGCGGGTGCGGCCGGAACGGCGCACCAGCTGGCCGTTGTTGAACCAGCCCTCTTTGCCGGCGGTGATGATCAAACGCGCACCCGGCCAGTATTCAGACTGCAGCTCATAGCGGCCCTGGCGGTCGGTGAGGGTGTAATTTTTCTCGCCGGCCAGGCGCACTCTCGCATTTTCCACCGGCCCGTACTGGGAGATGACCCGCCCCCGGACAGCGATGACGGGACGCTTGTCGTCCGCGCTGCGGGCCTGGTCCGCGGCGATGAAAAACCCGGCCGCGGTCAACGAAACGGCCGCGGCAATCAAAAGAAATTTCAACTTTCCGTTGGGCATTGCCACATCCTTGATTTGCAGTTCAGTATTTGATGAAGCCGTAAAAAGTCGATTTTCTCGCTTAAGCAAGCCTTTTCGGGAGCCGTTCAGGGTTTCGCTAAATCGCAAGAAGTATTATTAAGACCCTAAGATAGCTTGCGATTCTTAACGCTCAACCCATCACGGCTCTCTTCCCGAAAAGGGTTGATGTCGCTCGAAAATGACTATTTACGAGGCCGCCAGTATTTGAAAAGGCAGCCGTCACTTCAAGCTGCCGGCGGCCTTTGTTTTTAGCACCGCTAAGCCTTGACCACAAGGGTTCCCTGCATGTTCTGGTGGCTTTCTCCGCATACCGCATTGCAGGAAAAGGTAAAGACCCCGGTCCTGTCGGCTTTAAAGGAGACATAGACGGTTTTTCCCGGCTGGATGCCGGTGGTTAGAAAGATCCCGAAATCCTTCAGGCTGAACCCGTGAACCACGTCGCTGCTGGTCAGCTTCAGGACCACCAGATCTCCCTTGCGAACCTCGATGACCGGTCTGCCGATGGGCTGCCCGTGCTTTTGCCACAGGGAAATCGCGCCATAGGCGGGAACCTCGCCGAGCATCCAGCCCCTTTCGGCATGACCGGTGAGAGTGAATTCCCTGGCCCCCGAGGGCACTTTTTTGGAAGACACCCGCTGGTCGTAATAGGAAATTGCGGCCGGCAGGGCCACCAGGACCAGGGCCAGCACAAGCGCAAAGAAAACATCCAGTTTTTTGTTGTTACGAACCATGGCATTTTATCCTTGCTGATTGATTCAATTTGAAGCGTTGTCCATGGGTTCTGGCTATTTCAGCACGATCAGCCGCCCGGACTGCTTGTCCACTCCCAGCAGCTGGACGATCTCATTTTCCGGGGAGATGACTTCGGCTTCATAGAAGCTGCCATTGTCTGTGAGCTTGCCGATTTCAAGTTCCGGGTTTAGGCGCCTGACATAATTGCCGACAATGTCCCGGGCCTGGGTTTCGGTCAGGGCCGGTTTCTGGGCCAGAAAATTATTGGATGCGCCACGTTCCTGGGGGACATAGTCTCCGCCGCCGGATCTGCCCCAGCCGCAGGCTGCGGCCATGTTGGTCCCCTGAAACAGGGTGATTCCCCCCGCGATGACGGCCAGAATGACGATCCCTGTGATGATGCGATTTTTTCTCGTTTTCATTTTGTTGCCTCCTTCGTAATGATGGTCTCGTAAAAAGTCGCTCGAAAATGACGTTTTACGAAATGGATGTTGCCCATTTTTCTGCTTTTGATAAAGCAACCCTTGTGCCAGGGGATTTCAAAACGAGCTATAGATTGTTAACATACGAATTTTATTAATATATTCGAGATGCCCTTGGTCAGTGTCACCCCTGTCCCCGGTTACAAAGTATCCAGGGAGCCTCGGGCCACTGGGTAGAATTTACCCATGCGGGGCGGAAACCCGGTGTCTGTCCGGCGCTTTAGGCATCAATTTTAATGGTAAGGCAGGGATTAGCAGAGCAAAGATCGGTTCAGCAGGTAAGCCGGTGGGCCGGCGGCCGGTTCCATGAAAACCGGCAGGGGGATAAAGCGCTCGGCAATCCAGGCGCCGGCAACGTCGGTGGCCGTGGCGGAGCCGGCCCCGGCAACTTTGGAATTGTCCGCGCTGATGGCGGCAATGGTGTTCTGCAGTCCGGCAGGGACGGTGCTGTTTTCAAAATCACAGGACCCTTCGGGGCAGCCAGGGGGCATTGGTTCTGGCGCGGCCCCGGCCAAAGGGTGCGGTCCCTGCAGATCGCAGTGAAAACAGCCGGTTGCGGCGGAACATCCGTCAGCCGACGCTGCGGCGGCAAACAGGCCGAAACTGAAAAACAGGATCAGCAGGCCGCTGAAAGCCTTTTTGGAAAGCGTGGCCGGTATGATAGATTTTAATTTCATACTAATTTAATAGTATATATGACCAACCCCCTTCCCGTCAACCCTAAAACAGATTTTCGGCAACCGGACGGGGCATTACGGCAGCGCCTCGATCCATCTGACGATATCCCAGGAAAGTTTTTGTTCCACCTGGATTTTCCAGCCGGCCGCTTTGACGTTGGCGAGGGTCCGGCGGTTGATGTTGGCGCCCATCATCCGCACCACCAGGGGATTGAACAGGTCAAAGAAAAGGCCGGCGATGGAATTTTCCGGTCGCATGTGCTCCAGCAACAAAAGCCGCCCGCCGGGCTTGCAAACCCGGTGCAGCTCCCGCAGTCCCGCCACCGGGTCGGGCACCGAGCAAAATACGAAGGTGGCAAAAACCGTATCGAAACAGTGATCTGGAAAAGCCAGCTGCTGGGCGTCCATTTCCAGCAGGGTGACCTTTGCATGGTTCCTGAGCGCCTTTTTGCGCGCCCGGGAAAGCATGCGGGGGCTCAGATCAACGGCTGTGATTTCAACCCCTGCGGGATAGTAGGCAAGGTTTTTGCCGGTGCCTACACCGACTTCCAGCGCCCGTGAGCCTTGAATGGCATCGGGCAGCTTATGGCGCCACGCCGCAAATCGTAACCGCTCCAACGGAGCCTCCATGAGATCATAAAGAAAAGCGATCCGATTGTAGCGCTTGCGGGTGTCGTTGCGGCTGGAGGTTTGTTCCATGATCCTAGAATCCGTTGCAGATTTTCAAAGTCGGGATGCCAAACAAGGGGTAGTTGCGGTCCACATTGCCGATTCCCAGGCCCAGCACGTGATTGCTGCAAAAAATCTGGGGTGCGTCGTAAAAGTCGTTGAAGCCATAGGGGGCCACGTCATAATCGGCCAGGACCATGAAGGGCAGACGGCGTTCGGTCATCCGGTCGGCAAGATGCGGGTGGGTGACGATCAACAATTGCAACCCCTCGGGCCCGCAGCCGGTCTGGTCTCCCAGTTTCCTGCGCAGCTGGGAAGCCGTCATGTTAATGTATCTTTCGCCCAGCTGCAGCCTGGCAAGATAAAAACCCCTGGGCCGGGCCGGTGCTCCGGGGCGCAGCCGGATGTCTTCGGGTTTTTCAAAGTCGATGTATTCGCATTGCCAGGTTTTGCCCTTGCGGATGCTGCTGGCATAGTTCCAAGCCAGCTTGGCAGTTAAAACCACGTCTGCATGTCCGGCGCCGTCATTGCCGAAGCCGTAAAAGACAACCGTGCCGACAAAACCTGCGTATCGATCCTCATCGGTCAGCGGTGGCGGCACCGCCGCCAGTTTCTCAAACTCAGTATCCGATATTCCCCATCCCATTTTGCGGTTGACCCTGTGCCACGCTGCGACCTGCTCGGGCAGGGGAAGAATCGCATCGCCGATTCCCTGCGGCCGGTTCTTTGCAAATATCTTTCTGAGTCTGGCAATCGGTGACATGGAGTAATATTTCCCGTTGTCCATTAACCTTAATGTTGCAAAAGTCGGAGGGCTTCAGAGCCCAGGCGCCAGGGGTGAAGCTGTATTCTTATACCGCGAACCCCTGGCAACACAGGATCTGAAGTCCTGCGACGTTCCCGGAGGGGAAACAACATGGCATAAAAAGATCCCATCCTTGAATTCACCCGATGGGATATCCTCAAACAGGTGCCTTGTAGTATGATTGTTGTCAGAATATCGGATCATTAGATAGCATTTGCCATGTTGTTTATGCAACGTTGAGGTTAGCGTGCCGATGGTCCGGCATGCAGGCAACTTGATTGGCTTTGCCGACGGTCTGCCGGGGCCGTAACAAAGTTAAGAGCAAACTGCGTGCCAGGGCGGCTCTGGATAGGCGAAAGTCGTAACCTCCGGGGTTCTAACAGAAAATCGGCGGTCGTATTTTTTCACAGGTGCAAAAAAAATTCGCAGTAGCCGGAGTTGGCGCCTTGCAAGCGGATAAAAACTGCCCACCTGCTGTCTGCTCAAAAAGTAAAAAGCGTCAAGAGAAATTAAATAAGTTATGATACCGGATAGTTAAAAGCTGTTTCGGCAAGCGGCACATATCTTGCTGAAATAGTCTTGACGGTGCCGTAAAGTCATTTTCGAGCGACTTCAACCCTTTTCGGGAACCACTGGATAAAATGAATGAATGCTCACAAAATATTTTTGAAACCGGCAAGGTCATCAACGACCAGTGGGTGGTCCTGGAGTTGATCGGCAAAGGCGGCATGGGAGAAGTCTACCGGGCCCACCAGTTGAATTTGAAACGCGATGTTGCCATCAAGGTCATCTCCAGCCAGTGGCTTCAGTCTTTGCTGGAAGATGAAGAAGAGATGGAAACCGCTTTGCAGCGTTTTAAGCGCGAGGTGCAGGCCATGGCCCGGGTGCGGCATTCCAACGTGCTGCAGATTTTCGATTACGGCTCGGCGGTGATTCAAAAAGATGCCACCGCCTGTCCGGTGGAGTTTATCTGCATGGAATATGTGCCGGGCAGCACCCTGCGCGCCACCATGCCCGAAGAAGGCTTTTATCCGGAACAGCAGCTGACCGTTGCCTGGCTGCAGGATTATTTTCTGCCGGTGCTCAAAGGCGTTAAGGCCATCCATGACCTGGACGTCATCCACCGGGATCTGAAACCCGAAAACATCATGCTTGACGGCCGCACCCCCAAAATCGCCGACTTCGGCCTGGCGCGTTCGAACCGGCTCAAGCAGGTCACCAATTCCATGGAGATCAAGGGCACGGCCCTTTATATGTCGCCGGAGCACTTTTTTGATTTCAAGCGGGCCGATCACCGGGCGGATATCTACTCGCTGGGAAAAATTTTGTTTGAAGCCCTTGACGGCAGGATGAACAAAAAGACGCCCCCCTTTAAAAGTGTGGGGTTGAAAGATCCGGGCTCACCCTTTTTCCGGGAGTTGGACCGGATCATCCGGCGCGCCACGGCGGAAAAAAAAGAAGAGCGCTACAATTCAGTTGATGAACTGTATCATGTTCTTGCAGATGCCATTGCTGTTTCAAAGCGGCCCGTGTCAACTGTCGGCACGACAGCGCTGCAGCACCTCTCGCAGATTCACCGACCCGTGCTGATCTGGGCAGCTGTGGCGGCCGTGCTGGTTTCGATGGCGGCGATGACGATCTGGCATATCATGGAAAGCCGGCGCCGCTGGCCGGCTGATTTGAAAAAAGCACTGGTATCGGGCAGCGTTGCATCACCGGCAGGGGATCCAGAGTCGGCAGCTGTTTCCATCCAGCAACTGCCTCCCGCAGGACATGCAATTCTGGCCGAAGACGGCGCCAGCCTGCGCTTTGTGCCCGGCGGCAAGGTCGTTCTGCCGGACAGGCCCGGAGAGCCGGCCGCGCGGGTAGTGAGGGTGGCGCCTTTTTTTATGGATGAAACCCCGATCACCAATCACCAGTACGTGGAATTTTTAAACCGCAACATTGCCCGCCTGACCACGGCAAGAAAAGTGGTGCGCGATGACCTGGAAATCTGGCTGCTGCTGGGAGAAGTCTATCCCGGGTATGAACCCATTGTTTTTCGCAATGGCAAATTTAAAATCAGCAATGCCGCCTATGCCTCTTACCCGGTGCTGCGGGCAACGCCGGCAGGGGCTGCGGCCTATGCCGAATTTTACAACCGGCAGCTGCCGACTTATGCGCAGTGGCTGGCTGCCCTGGCCCATGATTCCAGGGAGAGGCGGTCGTTGCCCGCCAAGGCGGCCGGCAGTGACGGGACCGCCGGCCAGGAAGAAATGCTCTCCATGATGGGCGCAATGATGCCAGGTCCCCCGCAAACCGGCACTGTCCAGTTGTCAACTTCTTTACATCCCCTGGTCCCTGTGATAGATCTAATGCCGAATGTTTTAGGAATCCGGGGGCTCAACGGACCTCTCGGCGAGTGGGGCCTGCAGTTGGCAGAGGCCGGTTCTCGTGATCGACGGCGCAATTCCGAATACGTAGTGCTGGGAGGCGCAGGCAAAAACTCCATGCGCAACCCAATTCCGTCGCCCATCAGCCGTCAGCCCTGGGAAGCTTTTAAAAATGTCGGGTTTCGCAGCGTCCGCAGGGTTCAGACCGATCCCGCCGGAAGCCTTTCAAAAATTTCCACTCCGCTTCGAAGGAAGGAGAAAATAGAAAAATGAAAAAAACTTTATTGCTCATCGTTTGTGTCTTTTTCTGGCTGGTCGGCAATGCCGCTGCCGTGGAAATCGCCTGGATGCAGGTGCAGCACCGGGCCTATGCCGGCGGACAGGCGTTCAACCGGCTTGGCTTCGGCCTGATCGATGACCGCGGCGGTTATCTTCCCGATGCCCGCAGCGTCAAGGAAGTGCGCCTGCTGAACCCGGCCGGCAAGCAGCTGAAGCTGGCGACGCTGCAATTTGACTCCACTGCTGAGATCTTTGGCTCCTATGATTCCAAAAACAGCCGCTGGCATTACGCCCGCAACTGGCAGTTCGACAGCTGGTTCAGCACCCGGATCCAGGACGCCCTGGAGCCCGGCGTCTACTGGCTGAAAATAACCACCGTGGACGGCAAGTCAGTCGAGCGTACCTTTGCCTTCGACCAGCAGGTGGCGCTGCCGTTTGTCGATGCGGATTCGTTCCGGCTCACACCGGACAGCCACGGCAACCTGACCTGGACCTGGGATGTTCCGCTAGAGCTGGGACCGTTGAGCCTGGGCCACAAGCTGCGGGCCCGGGCGGCCATCGACATCTTCAGGGGGAAGAAAAACACGGGCTATTTTTCAATCATCCTGCCGGTTCACATGGGCTACGTGTTTATTCCGGCTGCGGTGGTCAACACGATCAACCGGCAGGGCGACCGCTTCGAATTAAAGGTTTACCTGGAGACCCGCAACAAGAACAACCGGACCTATTCCCGGCCGCACCGGGTAGAGGGCAAACTGTTTGAAAAGAAGTAAAGCGTTCGTTTCACATTTGAAGCGCTGCAACGGAAGAAAAAGCAGGGGGAGAATCAATGAGGCATTTTGTAATTGTAGCGCTAGCATCAGGCTGGGTGCTGCTGGGCATGGGATTATGTCCTGCCGTGGCGGCAGGCACTGAAACAGCATCTCCCATCTGGGCGCCGCCGGCACTGTCTGAGCTCATCGAGGAAGGCATTGCCGGCAACAACGAGATCAGAAGCCTTCAGGAGCGGGTGGAAAGTTTGAAGAAGGAAATTTCTTTCGCCGGCTCGCTGGAAGATCCGCGCCTCGGGTTTGCCATTGTCAACCTGCCGGCGGATTCATTCCGCTTTGACCGCTCGCCCATGACCCAGAAGCAGATTTTTATCGCCCAGAAATTTCCCTGGTTCGGCAAACTGGACCTCAAAAGCCAGCGCGCGGCTTTAAAGGTCATCCGCCAGCAGGCGGTGCTGGAAGCCAAACGACTGGAGCTGGCCCGCAATATCGCCGAGGCCTACTACCAGCTGGGTTTTACGGCCACCAGTCTGCAGATCAACGCCCGGCTGACCGACATTGTCAATCAGCTGCTGGAAGTGGCCGAAACCCGGTATGCCACGGGCAACGGGTTGCAGCAGGACGTGCTGCAGGCCCAGGTGGAGCTGAGCAAGCTGCTGGATGAAAAAATCAGCCTGGACAAGCGCCGGCGCACCCTGGAGGACCGCATCAACGCCCTGCTCAACCGCGCAAGCTACACGCCGGTGACAGCGCTGCTGGAGCTGCGCTATCCGGATCTCCAGCTCAACGTCCAGGCATTGCAGGACCAGGCGCTGAAAAACAATCCCCGGTTGAAAATCAGGCTGGCGGATATCAGCATCGCCGACAAGGAAATCGAGCTAGCGCGCAAGGACTACTGGCCGGATATGGACGTGCGGCTGGCCTATGGCCAGCGGGACGAGGACCGTGCCGGCAAGAGCCTGCCGGACATGGTGACCGGATCGGTGACCATGAACATTCCGCTGTGGCAGAGAAGCCGGCAGGACCCGAAACTGGCAGCCGTCAAAAAAAACCGCCAGGCGGCGTTCAGCTTTTATCGCAATCTGCTGGAAAGCCTGCCGCACCAGGTGGACGCGCTGGCGACTGAAATTCGTGACACCCAGAAAAATTACCGGCTCTTTAACGATGCCCTGCTGGTGCAGGCCGAACAGTGGGCCAGCTCATCGCTGAGCGCCTACGAGGTGGGGTCGGTAAATTTCAATACCATGATCGGGGCCCAGGTGCGCCTGCTGCGCTTCGAGCTGCAGACTTCAAATTTTATCTACCGCATTTACCAGAAGCGGGCGGAACTGGAACAGGTCCTGGGCGGCCCCCTCTAGAGAGGTGAAAACACGATGAAAAGAATTGCTTTGCTACTACCGGCGGTCATGATTGCACTGCTCGGATTGAATGCCGTTTTTTCCTGCATCCCGGCGGGCGGCACCGGGCCATCGGTCTGGCGCAGCCTGGTGGTCGCCGAGGCCCGGGCGGCGAAAGACGAGCTGAAGGCCGGCATGATCGACCCCAAGACCGGCAAAAAGATCAAGTACTGGACCTCGCCCATGGATCCCACCTATATCAGCCCCAAACCGGGCAAATCCCCCATGGGGATGGAGCTGGTGCCGGTTTACGAGGAGGAGGGAGGAGAAAAAGAGGCGGCTTCCACCATCCGCATCGATCCGGTGACCATGCAGAACATGGGGGTTCGCCTGGGACGGGTGCAGCGCAAGGCCCTGATCAAGGACATCCGCACCGTCGGCAACATCACCTACGACGAGACGAAAATCTATACGGTCAACACCAAGTTCAGCGGCTGGATTGAAAAGCTCTACGTCAACTTTGTCGGTGAAGACGTCAAAAAGGGACAGCCGCTTTTTGACATTTACAGCCCCGAGCTGGTGACCGCCCAGGAGGAGTATCTGCTGGCCCTGAATCAATACCGCCGCCTGGGCAACAGCTCCTATCCCGCGATTCGCGACGGTGCCCGGCGGCTGCTGGAGGCATCGCGAACCCGGCTGCGCTACTGGGATTTGACCGAGCGGCAGATTGCGCGCATCGACCAATCCGGCCGGGTTCAAAAAGTCCTTACGATTCACTCTCCGGCGGCCGGAATCGTCACCAAGAAGGAGGCCTTTATCGGCCATTATGTCAAGCAGGGCGAGCACCAGTACGAAATCGTCGATCTTTCCAGCGTCTGGGTGGATGTGGATGTCTACGAGTACGAGCTTCCCTGGGTGAAAAAGGGCATGGCGGCCGAAATGGATCTGTCCTACATTCCCGGCAAGCGTTTCAAGGGCAAGGTGCTCTTTATCTACCCCTACCTGGATATCAAAACCCGCACGGCCAAACTGCGCCTGGCATTTGCCAATCCCGGCTACCAGCTCAAGCCGGGCATGTATGCCAATATCTACCTGAAATCCGTGATCGCCAAAGAGGGCCTGGTGATTCCCCAGGAGGCGGTTATCGACAGCGGGGTGCGACAGGTCGTTTTTGTGGCCCTGGGCAAGGGCAAGTTCCAGCCCCGGGATGTTAAAATCGGCCTCGAGGTCGGCAGTGGAGCCTACCAGGTGCTCGACGGCCTGAAAGAGGGCGATGAGATTGTGCTGTCGGCCCAGTTTCTGCTCGACTCCGAAAGCCGCCTGCGCGAAGCCATCCAGAAAATGCTGGAACTGCGCAAGCGCGAACCAGGGGGCCACTAGAGGGAGAACAAATGATCGCAAAAATCATCGAGCTTTCCATCAAAAACAAGTTCCTGGTGATCCTGGCGACGATTTTCATTATCTTAGCCGGCGTTTACGCCATGCTGAAAATTCCCCTGGATGCCATTCCGGACCTGTCCGATGTGCAGGTGATCATCTTTACCGAATACCCGGGCCAGGCACCCCAGGTGGTGGAAGACCAGGTGACCTATCCTTTGACCACGTCCATGCTGGCCGTCCCCTTTGCCAAGGTGGTGCGGGGCTATTCTTTTTTCGGTTTTTCCTTTGTTTACATCATCTTTGAAGACGGCACCGACATGTACTGGGCCCGCAGCCGGGTGCTGGAGTATCTCAATTTCGTCTCCGGCCGGCTGCCGGACGGGGTGAATCCCGCCCTGGGACCGGATGCCACCGGGGTGGGCTGGGTTTACGAGTACATCCTTGAAAGCCAAAACCACGATTTGTCGCAACTGCGCTCCATCCAGGACTGGTACCTGCGCTACGAACTGACCAGCGTCAACGGCGTGGCCGAAGTGGCCTCCATCGGCGGGTATGTCAAGCAGTACCAGGTGATCGTGGACCCCAACAAGCTGGTGGCGTTTAACATTCCGCTGCAAAAGGTCCGCCGGGCCATCCAGCGCAGCAACAATGATGTAGGCGGCAAGCTGGTGGAGATGGGCGAGACCGAGTTCATGGTGCGCGGACTGGGCTACATCAAAAGCGTTCAGGACCTTTATGACATCGCCCTGGGGGTGGACCAGCGGGGGATTCCGATTCTGTTGAAAAATATCGCCACGGTCAAAATCGGCCCTGAACTGCGGCGCGGCATTGCTGATTTCAACGGCACCGGCGAGGCGGTGGGCGGTGTGATCATCATGCGCTACGGTGAAAATGCCCTGGCGGTCATCGAAAATGTCAAGAAAAAACTCAAGCAGCTGGAGGCCGGGCTGCCTGAAGGGGTGCGCATCGTACCGGTTTACGACCGCTCGGGGCTGATCCTGCGGGCCGTAGACAACCTGAAAAAAACGCTGATCGAAGAAAGCATCATCGTCACCCTGGTGTGCATTGTCTTTTTGTTTCACCTGCGCAGCGCCTTTGTGGCGATTTTCACCCTGCCGGTGGGAATTTTCATCAGCCTGATGATCATGCAGCACCAGGGCATCAACGCCAACATCATGAGTTTGAGCGGCATTGCCATTGCCATCGGCGCCATGGTCGACGGCGCCATCGTGATGATTGAAAACGCCCACAAGCATATTGAAATCGACGGCGGCAAAAAGCCCCACTGGGAGCTGATCACCGACGCCGCCAAGGAGGTCGGACCGGCCCTGTTTTTTTCACTGCTGATCATCGCCATCAGCTTTTTGCCGGTTTTCACCCTCGAAGCCCAGGAGGGCCGGCTTTTCAAGCCCCTGGCTTTTACCAAGACCTATGCCATGATGGGCGCCGCCCTGCTGGCCATCACCATCGTGCCGATTCTCATGGGCTATCTGATCCGCGGCAAGATCCGCCCGGAACATAAAAATCCGGTCAATCGCTTTCTGATCTGGGTCTACCATCCCATTATCAAGGTGGTTCTCAAGGCCAAGGTCGTGGTGATCCTGCTGGCGGTGGTCGTTTTGGCCTTTTCCTATATTCCCTGGAAAGGAATCGGCTCGGAATTCATGCCGCCGCTCAATGAAGGCGACCTGCTGTACATGCCCACCACCCTGCCGGGAATTTCCGTGACCAAGGCCAAGGAGCTGCTGCAGCAGACCGATCGCATCATCGCCTCGTTTCCCGAGGTGCATCACGTTTTCGGCAAAATCGGGCGGGCGGAAACGGCCACCGACCCGGCGCCGCTTTCGATGATCGAAACCGTGATCATGCTCAAGCCCGAGTCCGAATGGCGGCCGGGCATGACCATGGAAAAACTGGTCACCGAGCTCAACAATGCCATCCAGTTTCCCGGGCTGACCAATGCCTGGACCATGCCCATCAAAACCCGGGTGGACATGCTGTCCACCGGCATCAAGACCCCGGTGGGCATCAAGCTCATGGGCACCGATTTGCAGGTGTTAAGCGACCTGGGAGAAAAAGTCGAAGCGGTTCTGCGGGAGGTCCCGGGAACCCTCAGCGTGTACTCGGAGCGGGTCACCGGCGGCAATTTTTTCGACTACCGCATCAAACGCCGGGAGGCGGCCCGTTACGGCCTGACGGTGGGTGACGTGCAGGACATCATCATGTCGGCGGTGGGCGGCATGAATGTCACCCGCACTGTCGAAGGCCTGGAGCGCTACCCGGTCAACCTGCGCTACGGCTCGGAGCTGCGGGACAGCCCGGAAAAACTGCGCCGCATCCTGGTGCCGACGCCCATGGGGGCCCAGGTGCCCATCACCCAGCTGGCCGATATTCGCATCGTCAAGGGCCCGCCGGCCATCAAGAGCGAAAACGCCCGCAACAATGCCTGGATTTACGTGGATCTGACCGGCATCGATGTGGGCACCTATGTCAAGAAAGCCCAGCAGGTGGTGGCCGACAAGATCAAGCTGCCGGCCGGCTACAGCCTGGTCTGGAGCGGGCAGTACGAGTACATGCAGCGCGCCCAGCAACGCCTGGCGATCGTGGTGCCCCTGACGCTGGTCATCATTTTCCTGCTGCTTTACTTCAATTTCAAGAACATCACCGAGAGCCTGATCATCATGCTCAGCGTCCCCTTTTCCCTGACCGGGGGCCTGTGGCTGATGTATCTGCTGGGCTATAATATGAGTGTCGCCGTGGCCGTGGGTTTCATTGCCCTGGCCGGGGTTGCGGCCGAGACCGGGGTGGTGATGCTGATTTACCTGGATATCTCCTATAAAAAATTCAAGGACAAATACGGCGACCAGTTCAACCGGCAGCATCTCGAAGAAGCCATCGAGGAAGGTGCCGTGCTGAGGGTGCGGCCCAAGATGATGACCGTGGTGGCCATTATGGCCGGGCTGATGCCCATCATGTGGAGCCATGGGACCGGCTCGCAGATCATGAAGCGCATTGCAACCCCCATGGTCGGCGGCATGGTCAGCGCCACCATTCTCACGCTGGTGGTCGTGCCGGCAATCTATGAACTGGTGAAAGGTTGGAAACTGCCGCCGGGACCCAAAAAGCACGACAAGGAAAAAGAATCATGAAAAAGTTCATCATCGTTGCCGTTCTGATGCTCCTGGGCGATGCTTTGGCGGCTGACGTTTCCTGGATGTATGTTCAAAATCGAAGATACGAAAGCGGCCGCAACATCAACCGCCTGGCTTTCGGATTGGTGGATGACAAGGGACATATCCTGACTGACGGCCGCAGCGTGGCGGATGTGAAGCTGTATGCGCCCGGAGGAAAACAGGTCAAGCTGAAAAAATTGCGGTTTGACTCCGACGAGGAAATTTTCGGCTTGTACGATGCGATCCGGAGTCAATGGCGCTACAGCAGCGACTGGCAGTTCGACAGCTGGTTCCGGGCCAATTTTTCCGAACCCCTGGTGGCGGGCACCTACCGTTTAAAAGTGATCACCACGGATGGCAAGACAGCCGAAGGCAGCTGCAGGGTCAACTCGGTCGTTGCGCTGCCGATTATTTCTTCCCAAACGTTTAAATTTTACCCGGATGCATTTGGCAACGTCATCTGGAAATGGGATCTTCCCGACAACCTGGGCCGGCTGGTTTTCAACCGTCCGACCGAGGCCCGGGCCGCCATCGACATCTACAAAGATGACAAAAGCGTGGCCTATTTTTTTGTGAAAATCCCCACCCATGTGAGCTATGTTTTTATCCCGCAGCAGGTGGCCGCCAAAATCAATGCCCGGGGAGATCAATTCGGTCTGAAAGTCCAGCTGGAAACCCGGGATAAAAATTCGCGTACCTATTCAAACACCGTGTTGATCGAGGCCATGACAGCAACGTTGCCTCAACCGGACGGGGCCTGGTGAATCCCGCCCCCAGCAGGAGGACCCGAGCCGCCTTCGGGCAGGAATCAAGATCATGATTAGACTCAAAGGACTGCAGCAGCGCCTGGCGCTTTACATGTTGCTTCCCGTGGCACTGCTCCTGGTGGGCATGGGCATCGCCGGGTTTTTCTATGCCCGCAACATCCTGATCAAGGAATGGGGCGAGGCCGCCACCCTCAAGCTGCAGCGGGCGGCCCACAACGTGGACATGCGCCTGGGCCGGGCCAAGGAATGGCTGAAGATGTTTCATACCACCGGCGACAATCCCTACGCCGCCTATGTTCACCAGCTGGTGATCGAACAGTTAAGAAGCTTGAAGGGAGTCACGCGCGTCGATTTGACCTGGACCGATGCGCGCAGACCGCTGGAAGTCGCCAAAAGAGGGTTGATCCCGTTGCGCAAGGGCGGCTCGCTGGAAGTCGGGCTGCCGCGCTACGATTCGCTGGTGGCCAATAAAACCGTGGCCCTGGTTTCCGATCTTAAATCCGAAACCGGCAAGACCGTGGGCAGGCTGGAAGTGGTGCTGCGCTTTGATTACCTGATCGACACCATCCTGGCCTCGGGCTGGTGGCAAAGCGACCAGGCTTACCTGGTGGATGATTCCGGCAACATTCTCTCCAGCGCCGCTCCCAACGGGCGGCGGCGCCTGGGCGACGGCAACCATTTGCTGGAACTCAAAACCTTGGCGGCCATGAAAAAAAAGCCCTTTGGCACGGTGCTGGGCGGCGGCTTTTTTACTCCCGAAGTCAGCGGGTTCTATCGCCTCAAAGAAGCGCCCTGGACCCTGATCATGATCGCGCCGGGAAAGCAGATCCTGTCATCGATTCTGCGCTTTCGCCTGTACTATTTTATCACCGGCACGGCCTTTATTGTCATTATCCTGCTGTTGATCAAACTGGTTATGGGTCGCACGGTCTCTTCGATCAAGGCCCTTTCAGATACGGCCCACAAGGTGGCGCGCGGCGATTTCGTCACCCTGGCGGCGCCGAAAACAAAAGATGAAGTCAGCGAGCTGATCCAAAGCTTCAACACGATGGTATTGCAGTTAAAAGAGCGGATCCGGCTCAAGGAAGCCATGGGTCTGGCCATGGAGGTTCAGCAGAACCTGCTGCCGCAAAAGCCCCTTCAAATTGAAAATCTGGATATTGCCGGCAAAAGCATTTACTGCGACGAAACCGGCGGCGATTACTTCGACTTTTTTCAATTCCCGGCCCTGGGCCGGGGCAAGGTCGGTATTGCCGTGGGAGATGTGGTGGGCCACGGCATATCGGCCGCCTTGTTGATGACCACCGTGCGGGCGTTTTTGCGCAGCCAGATGTCCCGGCCCGGCAGCCTGGATCAGAAGGTGGCCGATGTCAACCGGCTTTTGTGCCTGGACACCTTTGAGTCCTGTGATTTCATGACCCTGTTTCTGATGCTCATCGACCCGGATAAAAAGCAGCTGCACTGGGTGCGGGCCGGCCATGATCCGGCCATCGTTTATGACCCGGCCGGCAGCACCTTTGCCGAGCTGCAGGGCACCGGCTCCGTGCTGGGAATCAACCCGGACTGGACATTTCAGGAAAATTTGTACACGGGATGGAGTGCCGAGCAGATTATTGTCGTGGGCACCGATGGGATCTGGGAAACGGAAAATGCCGACGGCGAAAAATTCGGCAAGCAGCGCCTGCGGGAAATCATCCGTCAAAACTGCCAGGGCTGCGCCGAAGAGATTCTGAATGCCATCACCGATGGCCTGGCCGAATTTCGACAGACCGCTCCCCAGGAGGACGACGTCACCCTGGTGGTTGTCAAGGGATGATTCGGTGGTTTAGCGGGCAATTAAAGATAAACGGGGTTATCTGGAGAGCGCCAGTTGAATACATCCGCTATCGATCTCACCACGAAGAAAGGCTATAATTTCTTGACAGCCGATCGTTCGCAACAGCCTATCAGAAGATTTTTTATTTGCCTGCTATGATAAAACGCTTCTCAGCGCAGCGCAAAAGACAGGGCTGCGAACCCTTCCGGGCTCTGTGGGGACCGCAGCGAGTTGAAGCTTAAAGCATTAAAGAGTTAAGGCAACCTTTGCCGTTATTAAAAGTCGACGACTGCTTGCAGCCAGAATTTCCAGGTGTCGGTTTTAAAATCATTGGCAAAATAGTTGGCATAGGCCGCCAGCAGCGAGTAGTGCTTGCCGAATGATTTGGTGATTTGGGCGTCGATTTCGTGGCCATAGTCCGCGCTGCCCTTGGCGGCGTCGAACTGATGGTAAACGCCCAGCAGATCGACGCCCCAAAGCGTGGTGCCCAGCGCACCATAAAGATCCACCACCCCATCGGGGGGGATGACCAGGAACTGGTCCGCCCAGCCCTGGAAGGCATGATTGGTTCCCAGGGGCGTCTGCAGCCCCACACCATTGTCCGATCCGAGATACTCCCAGCCGATTTTGGCGGTCATATCGGAAAATCCGGCTCCCACTTTTGGTATTTTGATCCCGCCGATGAAGTGAAAGTAATTGGCGTTGTAGTTCACGGGGTTATCTTTATAATCCACCTGGTAGGCATATTCCGCCGTGTAAAGCAGGTTGAGGTTTTCAAGCACGGATGTCGAACCGTTAAACCGGATGCCGTAGGTTTGGGTTGAAAACGCGTAGGAAAAAGGACCGCTGTTGTGGTCGTCATCATAATCGAGCCAGTAGCCGTAGGCCGTGAGTTTGCCGATGCCGCCAAAAGCATATCCAAGGTTGAGCAGCGGAGACTTCATATTGACATTCTTGCTTGTGATCGATCTGACGTTGGAGACAAAGGCGAATTTGAAATCCGCATTTTTAAGTGTCTGGTTGATGATGCCCGCGGCATCGAAAGTCTGTTCCATCTGCCGCCAGCCGACGTTGCCGATGAAACGGTGGTTGTTGTAGACGATTTTTTGCCGGCCGGCTTTGACAACCGTATCCGGGATTCCTGAAAAGGCCAGCCAGCCCTGGTTGAGTTCCGCTTCCCCCGGATCGGCAATGACGGCATACTGGGTCTTGCCGTTGCGAAGGCTGTTGTAATCATTTAGAAAAACCGGCGTGTTGCCCTCAAATTCACCAAACCCCTGCAACTCGTACCATTTCGGTGTCAGATAGCCCAGGCGCAGCCGGATGGGATCGCCCCGGCTGATATCCTTGCCCTGCTGGTCGACATATTCAAAACGCCAGCGGATATTGAAGCTGATTTTGCCCCAGTCGCCCTGCAGGGCATCTTCGATCCTGGTGTTGAATTCGGAAAATCCGGCAGCGGCCGGCGTTGCTGCCACAACGGTCAATAGAATCGCTACCCATAGCGCACCGATTGCGGCGGCGGCTTTTTTTTCCAGTTGTCCGAAGGCCCTGGCACACATCATTCCCGCTCCTTGTTCTGATTTTATTGAAATGGAAAATCCGTTTGGCGTATGATTGTTTTTGTTCTGGCATGGCTTTTGCTTTTTAAATTACTATTGCAGGGAGAAAATGTCCACCCCCAAAGCGCTTTTTTATCCAATTTAATCGTTATTGATCCAGGTGGGCAGAATTTTCCATCCATGAAAGAGAGAAAGGGAAATGATGTTGTGGAACATGATCAGGAAAATTTTGCTGCAAAACAAAACTTTCTTTGTGCTTATTATCATTTTTATCATTTTTTTTGGACTCGTTTTATTTTTCGGGGCAAAACGAATATACGACAGTGAATCAAAATGGCGGCACGAAATCGGTTCGGAGCAGCTGCACTCCGGCATGGCGGTGATCAATTCATTTTTTTCCAATTTTGAGCATCATTTGTCGTTTCTGCGCGGGCTTCCCGGCATCAAAGCCTATGTCGACAGTAATTTCACTTCAAGCAAAGCCCGGCACGAGGTGCAAAACATATTCTATGATCTTGTCAAAGCCACCCGGGAAATTTATCAAATCAGAATAATTGATTCTTCCGGACAGGAGACCGTCAAGGTGATTAACAGGCCGGATGGCACCACCATCATTGTTCCTGCATCGGATTTACAAAACAAGAAGAATCGCTACTACTTCAGTCAGATCATGAACCTTGAAAGCAAGGTCTATATCTCACCTATCGATCTGAATGTGGAACGGGGAGCGGTCGAAAAGCCGATTGTCCCTGTGGTCAGGATAGCGGCACCGCTCACAGATGATCGCGGAGATCTAAAAGGAATTTTGATTATTACGGTATATTTTTCAAAAGTCCTTCAACTGCTGCCGAAAAATGTTTTTGTTCAAACCCGGCAGGGAAATTTAATCGCCTTAAATCCTGACGGAAACATTGTGTTTGAAAGATCGAATTATGATCTTACGGGAAAAAAAGGGCGGCTGGAAATTTCGAGCACCGAAAACATCCACTATGCCACGCTGGAACTGGCCGCGGATAAAAGCCTGTTTGTGGCGATTCATCACAACCATTCCCAGGTGGTCGGGATGATCCAACCTGAAAGCGGCAAACATTTTGACCCGGATGTGGTGGATGCCTTTCTTAAGCTTGGCGATAAATTCATAGAGATAAGTGAAACGTACAGAATCCAACCCGCTTCGTCATCAGTCTGAAAACACAGAAAGGCAGGGGATTACCACCGGAGCCGTTGACTGTCATTTCAACCCGTTTATGCGTTCAATGATGAGCAGGGAGGGCAAGAACATGGAAGGACACGAATCAGGTTCTCATCACCGGCATTGTCAGGGCCATCAAACTGAGCAGGGCGACGATGCGCAATATAACGCAAACCCTGTTTTTTGCCTTCATCTACAATTCACTGGGGGTTCCCATTGCCGCGGGCGGATTATATCCGCTTTTCGGTATTCTTTTGAGCCCGATGATCGCCGCGGTGGCCATGAGCATGAGTTCGGTTTCGATGTCAGGGCACTCGGATTGTCTCTCCGTGACTGCATGTCGCGGAATTGTTACCGTAGGCACGGTATTCGGAAGCAGCCTTATAATCATAGCGGACTGCACCGTTGGAGCTCTTGATCGTCTGTGTCTGCCCCTTTTTTAGAACCCCTTCCCACAAAGGCCTTTGGTTCAGAATATGTTTCTGATAATAATTTCCGTCGTTGATGGTATTGCCGGAGGAATCTTTATCAAAGATTCTGAGAAACACGTCATCATTGGTGGCTTTAAAGCGGCAGGTATTGTGAGCGGCGGTGGCTTCAAATACGCCGGCGAAACCTGTCAAAAAAAGTAAATAGAAGGTGATGATATATATTTTTTTCATTTTGGAGGTCTCCTTAAAAAATTGCGTCCAGGTATATGCTGCCACTAGTCAAAGCAAGGAACATGCCAATTAAAAAAGAAGCCGTTTTGGATTTTAAAGCAGCAAATGTCTTGAAAATGGTTGTCGGAGAGGGTAGCGAGACTGTAGATGAATACTTTTTACCCGGTTGGATGGAATTTCAAGGTGTGCATTGCGAAAATATTGCGCATCGGCTCAGGCGATCCAGATGAATATTCGTTTCTACCTGGCATTAATTGCGCATGGATAGTTGTATTGGGGACGGATGGACGCATGGAATCGGTTCTGGCACAGCCCTTGCTTTAATGTAGAACAAAAACGGCAAAGCGACTGCCGCCGGTCGGACCCGGAGATTTTCAGCGGCAGCCTATCCAGTGCCAAAGGAGGAACCCCCCATGCTAAACTTGATTCCACTGATTGTCATCGGCCTGTTGGTGTATTCTATTTTTTCCCGCAAAGGCGGGGTCGGCTGCTGCGGCCATGGCGCTCACGAATCGCGACGTCATCAGGATCGCCCGCCCGTGAAATCAGCTGATATTCACCCGGTGAATATCATTGATCTGGGCCCGGATGAGTATACCGTCCTTTCAACGGTACCCATTGAGGATTCCAAGGCCCCAGGAGCCGGGCGGAAATAAACCCACAGCGAAAATGATGAGAAAACTGGTACGAAATACGGCCCGACTGAAAAACAGAGCGGTCGCCAAAATGATCAACCAATCTCCTTTTTTGGCAAAACGCTTTACGGCATCCTTTACGCCGCAATATTCGACCAGCATTCCATGGACGCCGGTAACGAAACCGTTAAACAAATCTAAATTTGCCATTGTTACAACCGCCGGCCTGCATAAAAAAACGCAGCCCCCCTTTGACATGCTGGATCCCAACGGCGATCCAGGCTATCGAGTCCTGGATGCAGAACAGCCCTTCGAGGTTATCATTACCCATGACTATTATGATCATGCGGCTGCTGACAAAGATATCAATGTGGTTTTTCCCATTGACCGGCTGAGAGAATTTGAACACGAAGGGCGGATCGGTCGCCTGGCAGAAACCCATTACAGCTTTATGGGGCACATTACAGGAGGCCATGTTCCTGTCTTGATGAACGAAACCGCTCCGGAAGTTGCTGCCCGGCTCAAGGCCGCAGGAGTCGAGGCCGTTATCCTGACGCCGGGATGAGCGATATGCAATCAATCCGTGGGATTGATTCAAAGAGAAATTGAAAGCGCCGGCATCCCGACTGTTGGCATCTCTATGATAAGGGGGTATTCGGAGCGGGTAAAACCCCCGCGAACCATTTTTTTGAAAGGGCCCTTCGGTCACCCCTTTGGACACCCCCATAACCATGAGCAGCAACGGGCGGTGCTGAAGGAAACCCTGGCGGCGCTGGAAGGCATCAAGCAGCCCGGTGAAATTATCGATCTTCTTTTTTGATTTAGGATAGCGGTTGTCTTATTCTGCTGGGACCGGTCCTAAATATTTTCCGTCCAGAAACCGGCCGGAAATTTTTTTGCCGTCCGGATAGGTCATGGTGCCGTAACCGGTACGCTTTCCCTGCTTGAACTCGCCGGTATAGATCCGACCGTCAGGATAGATCATTTTTCCCTGCCCATGTTTATTGCCGGCATGAAATTGACCACTGTATTTGCGGCCGTCGGGATAGATCAATTCACCCTTGCCGTGGCGGTAGCCGTATTGCCAGGTTCCGGTATAGCGGGTGCCATCGGAAAATGTGGCCGTGCCTTCGACAAGTTCGTCATCGCGCCAGGTGCCGGTTAGAACAATGTGCAGGGGCAGGTACAGGGTCCCCTGCCCGTGGCGCTTGCCGTCTTTGAACTCTCCGATGTATTTCTGGCTGGAATAATATCGCATGGTACCTTTCCCGTTTACACAATCTCCCCGGATGCATTCCTGGTATAGCTTATTCCAGCTGGTTGCCTCGAAAGCCTGAGCTTGAAATCCGGCCAGAGGAAAAATCATACTGCAGAGAACCATCAGCAGCGAAATCCGCATGCAGGGTTTCAAATACGAGGTGAAAATCATTTTATTACCCCCTCTTTTCCAATTTTTCCCTGCAATATTTTTTCAATGTCGCCAACATGTTCCGGCCGATCCTCGGAGTAGGGGAGGACAAATGATATTTCCGAGAGACATTGCAGGGTATGCGCTATTTTACGGCATGGTTCGGCCACCTTTTCAGATGCCGGAGATCCCTGTTTGCGTTTGAATTCGAGCCAGTTCATAATTTGCGAATTATGCGCGGTAAGATGCTCGGCCAGCAGCGCGGTGATGCGCTGCATGGACTTAAGGACGGTTTCGACTTTTTCAGCCTGAATCTCTTTTTCGTGGGCCAGGAGCATTGCTTTTTGTTTCTTTGCCCACAGAAAATAGATCACCACTGAAAGCAAACCATAGGCTCCCATCATCGGCAACATGGGCGACGCGAAAATTCCGCCGATAAACTCGGCATGCAAATTCAGGTAGTGCGGCTTAATCATAAGGTAATAATCGATTAACATGACCAGCAAGTGCATCAACAGGCCGCCCATGATAAAAACGGCGGCCGGTTTTGCAAACCGCAAAAATTTAATGCCGGTGGTTTTGTTTTGATCTTTCAAAATTGTCTTCCCTTCCCGTAAAACAGACCGGGCGGTATCGAACACCTCCATAACCGCTTTTCATTTCCGACAGCCGGCAATCAATAAGCAGGTTCGTAAAATTTGATGCCGACCCCGTAATAGGAAGATTGCGAAGCGGATAATTCGCGGCACCATCTGACCTGCCCAACGGCGACCATGCGCTGTCCCAGGCATCTGCAGGCAGTCTTTCTGGCCGGCCGGGCGCCGCCGCTGGCAGCTCTGATGTAAACGCTGGCGCCCGGTTTCATGAAAAAATCGGCTTCCAGGTACATCCCGTCTTCACTGTGATTCACCGCTTTGGCCGGGTGGTAATAGCCGGAATTAAAATAGCCGTAGATAACGGGAATTTCATGCGGGCAGCGACGGTGGGTCCTTTTTTCGGCATAATCCTGCATTCCGGGGCCTCCTTTTTTCAATTTTGTCATTACCAATCAATGCAAGGTAAATGCCAGAAACTATGAGAGGCCACTGGTTTTTTGGGTCGAGGGTGAAAAGGCAGTGAGTTCGAAAGGGCCTTCGCTAGAGCAGGACAATGAGCCAGCCCGTCAGGGTCAGTAAAATCATCGCAAACCAGAAAATCGTCCGCGGGATTTTTGAAACTTTTTGATAACAATTGCGGTACAGCTGGCGGTTGTGGCGGATGGTGAGGACTTCGGCCATCATTTCATAGGCCGCATGGGTGCTGATGAGCAGCAGCATCGCCGTCAGCACGGTGGCTTTTCCCGCGGCCAGCAGGGCGGCAAAGTTCGCCGCCGTATAGAGCAGCGCCGCCGGTGCGCTTTGCAGGTGCCCGAATTCATGGACAAAGCTCAGGTTTTTACCCACGGCCGGGGGCAGCCCCCGGCGCAGCAGCCAATTGATCACGGGGGGATGGGGGATGACCAGTCTGCCGTAGCCGCCGCGATGCAGAAAGCCCGGTCCGATGATGACCGTTGCATTCACCCCGTACCAGGTGCGGATCGTGCGTTTAGTGGTTTGACCGGTTTGCATGTCCCTGTCCCGGAGATCCAGGAGGTCTATTCAATTACTTTGGTCACCACCAGGGTGATGTCATCTTCCTGTTTGGCGGAATCCCGGAAAATCTTCAGCGCGTCCAGGATGGATGCCAGGATTTCAGCGGCACTGAGCCGGGCGTGCTCGCGGATAAGGGCTTCCAGCCTTTTTCTGCCGAACATTGCGCCGGCCGGGTTGCGGGTTTCCCACAGTCCATCGGTGCCCACCAGCAGCACCTGCCCCGGGCAAAGATCGGTTTTGACATTGCTCTGGTAGTTGACACCTTCATCGATTCCCAGGGCAACGCCCTTTCCCTGCAAGGGTTCAAGAAGATCCGTGGCCGGGTCGTAAAAAATTGCCGGCTCGTGACCGGCCCGTACCCAGTCCAGGGTTTTTTTGACGGGATTGATCTGGACGTAAAAAAGCGTCATGAACTGGCCGGTCTCCCGGGTGTCGCGGGCCACCAGCCGGTTGACATCGGCGATAATCTGCGCAATCGCGCCGGCCTGGGTCACCCGGCTTCTTAAAAAAGCCCTGACCGAAGCCATCAGCAGGGCGGCGGATATGCCGTGGCCGGACACATCCCCCACCGCGATGCCGATCTGGCTGGCATCCTGGCAGCAGACCTCCAGAAAATCATACAGGTCCCCGCCGGTTTGATCGCAGTAAATGCTCCGGCCGGCAATGTCGAGTCCCTTGATCAAGGGCACTTGTTGCGGCAATAGATTCTGCTGCACCTCCATGGCCAGATCCAGGGATTGCTTCATGTCCATGCGTTCTTCCAGGGCCGGCACCATGTTGTTGAACGTTTGCCCCAGCTCCCCGATCTCATCCCCGGACTGGATTCGAACCCGGGCGCTGAAATCCCCTGCGGCCACCCGGCGGGCCGCCTCGGCCAGCTGCGTGATGTTGCGGGTCACAGACCGGGAAAGCACCAGGGCCAGGGCGATTACGGCCAGCACCACGGCGGCCAGCAGCAGACGGGTCTGTTGGATCTGCTGTCCGATCCGGTTGAGCACATAGGCGCCCATGCTGTCGGCTTCGGCGGCCAGGTCCTTCTGGGGAACGATCAGCAACAGGGCCGTGCCGTAGTCATCGATGCTGCCATAGGCCGCAAGACTTTGCTGGCCCGCGTATTGAATTTTGCGGACATTGGTCCGGCGGCGGCTTAAATCGGCGACCAGTTGCTCTATCTGCCGGGGGTCTTCAACTTCGAGGTAGCGGGCTTTGAGCAGGGCCCGCCAGTGATGATGCATCTCCCCTTCGATCTGCTGCTGGGCAATGATGCGGATGCCGCCTGGATCGGCTTCGGCGGCTGCATCCGGACGAACAAGCAGCGTGACCATGCTGGGTGATATTTGACGAAAATGCGTATCTTTTTCCAGCAGCACGTTGACCGGGACGGCAATGGCGGTCACCCCGATGAAAATGCCGCCGGGATCATAAAGCGGGGCCGAAACGGTCAGCACCATTTGCATGGTGAACGGATCGATAATGGGTTTGGACCAGATCACCTGCCGGCTGCTTTCCGCAAGGGGGTACCACTGTTGTTTGAATTTCCAGTACATCCTGGCAGTCATCATGCCGGGCGTCATCGACCGGTTCATCATTGCGCCCATCCTGTTGGATCCCATCGACCCCCGTTGGGGTTCATACTGAATGGCGGGATAGAGGGTATCCAGGCCGTTTCGCAGAGCGGTCATCTGCCAGTAAACCAGGTCGGGATGCTTTTGGACCAGGGACCGGTAAACAGAAACCGCATCGGCCAGGCGGCGGGCTGTTTCAGCCAGCTCGGTTTTGCCGCTGCCGGGTGGACTAAATGTCGATTGCTTGCGGTAAGAGACGCTCAGCGGCCGGCCCATGGCCCCCGGGCGTTGTTTCAGGGTGTCGGGAATTTGGGCAGCGGAATCGGTGCTTTCAGCCTTCAAACGTTTTGGCGCGGTTTTGCCGGTTGCAGCCGTACCGGCGTCAGTCAATCGTTTTTCCAGTTCCAATGCCTGGACCTGGAGCAGCATTTCCACCAGATCGCGCTGCTGCCTCAAGATGCGGGAATGTTCTTCCACCAGTGTCCTGAGCTCCTGGCCGCTGCGCCGGATCAAGGCATCGCGGGTGCTTGCGGCCAGGTCGGAACCCAACTGGCGCATCGAATTCGCACCGATCCAACGCAATGCCAGCACGGGACCCAGGGAGATACACAGCAGCACCAGCAGCAGTTTCCAGCGAATCCGCATTGGGACCCTTCCTTTCGACGACAATGCTTTATTCCGTTTTCCGGTCAGCCTGGGCCGATGCAGTTGTGGCGGCCGGGATGCCTGCCTATTGAAGCAAGTTCCGTACCCAAATCGTGCCGGAGGCCAAGGCGCCGCTGTATGGGCGGCTAAAACTGCTCTACCATAAAACCTGCCCGAGGCCAACTGGCTACTTTTTTCCCGGCTAAGGGGCGCGTTTTTCCCTTGAACTGTAAACTTTTTGCGCACCTGCCGGCGGATAAGGCTCCCAATTTAAGCGCGCCGTGCGCGGTTCTTGATTAAAAAGAATGCAAATTCAGTTGGTTATCAGGAGTGCTGGAAGAATGGCACAACCGTTGCTATACTTTTAATTACAGCAGCAACTAACCATGCAACCAAGGAGCAAAAATGGCAACCAAGAAGGGCAGGGTCACCCAGGTCAACCCCGACGGCTGGGCCGTTGTGATCACTCACAAGGAAGATGCCTGCCATAACTGCGAGTCGGCCCAATTCTGCCATGCCCTGGCGGATTGCTCGAAAATGGAGACCCGGGTTTTAAACCGGGCCGATGCCGCAGTGGGCGATTTTGTGTCCATCAGTCTCAGCTCGGCCACGGTTTTGAAAAGCGCCCTGCTGCTTTACCTGCTGCCGACGGCGGGATTGCTGGCGGGGGCCATTGCCGGAGCGCAACTTTACGAATGGTTCGGCATCGGGGAAACAGCGGCTTCCCTGCTAGCCGGGTTTGCCGGACTCGTGCTGGGCTTTTTTTTCGTCAAATTAATTGCGAGACGCCAGGCTCTCGGCGACAAACTTACTCCGGTCATCACCCGGGTCATCAAACCGACATCCGGCTTTGACTTGTCGCGGATTCCAGCCGGGCCCGGTCATGGCGGGATTCGGCGCTGAAAAAATCGGGCAGGCACCTTAAAGGAGGATTCATCATGCAACATCAAGTTCCGAGCAATGGAAAAAAAATCGATCCGGTGTGTGGTATGGCAGTCGCACCTGGCAAAACAGCCATCATCACCACCATCAAGGGGCAGACTTACTACTTTTGCGCCGAGGGCTGCCGCAAGGCCTTTGAACAAAACCCCCAAAAGTACCTCGACCCCGGACCCCCAAAACGCAAGGGTGTCTGGGGCCGCTATCTGGACCGGCTGGAAAAGTCCACCGGGGGCAAGTGCATGAAATGCCACTGAGCAAAAAATGGGCGGGTGGTTTTCCAACCCGCCCATTTTTTTAGCTGCCTGTCACCTGCCTAGTTGCCGCCGCGGTAGATTTCCTGCTCCTGCCGGCGCAATTCTTCTTCCTCTTCGAAACTCCACACCTGTTTGTATTTTCCGCCTTTCTTTACCTCCAGGGTATGAACCCAGATGCCGTGGCCCTGTTTTTTGCCGACGACCCGGACCGGCAGAGTCACATACTTGGCCTTGATGGCCCGATCGAGGTTGAGCAGAAAATAATGGTCGCCGTCGGGCATCAGCAGTACGAAGTCGTGCTCCGCGGCAATGTGGGCATCCGAGGGGCTTTCAGGGCATCCTGTTTTGTTGTGGACGCAGTTGGCCCCCTGAATGATGCCTTCGAATGGTGTGTACTGGCCCGCCGGGGCCGGACCCGGAGTCAGCATTGCGAAAGCTAAAATCAGCGCAACAGCAGGCAGAAACCGCGCAGCAGCGGCAACCCGATTCAATTTTTTTCTAATTTTGTTGTTCATGGTGCCCTCCCTATTGAATAATAAACTGTAGAATTAAAGTGCACTTTTTGTGCCAGTGCTTCGCCCAGGCAATATGACACATTCAGAGTGTTGAACGCCGTTACTTCCGTGCACAACAGCATGGATGAAAGGGATGGTAAGATAATTTGTAACTTACCAGTTCTGGAAGAAGTTGCAAGTAAAAAAAAACGGTTGCCCCCTGGGGCAAAGCAAAAAAAGTCTTGCCAGCCATACGATCATTCCATAGAATCAAGAAAATAAATCCAAAAGCGACCCCAGCTTTTCTTGCGGTTAACTGTTATGCAAATTCTTTCCAACCGGAAATTGTATCTGCCCGCCCTGTCCATTGTGGCGGTGGTGTTTTTGCTGCTGGTGCTGGTCAGCATTTCCACTTACCGCAACCTGGATCGCGAAAAAACGCGGGCATTGCATTTTTTCTACCGCCAGGGAGTCGCGTTGCTGCGCTCCATTGAGGCCGGCGCGCGCACCGGGATGAAAAGCCTGATGTGGCAGGAGATGACCTTGGGAAACCTTTTGCGGGAAACAGCCAAAGATACGGATATCGCTTATGTTTACCTGGCCGATGAACACGGCCGGATTGTTCATCATTCAGCCGGCGTCCATCCCGGGCAGATGAATGCCTGGAAGCCCGTTTTAACCCGCGCCGACCAGGTGGCCACCCGCATCCGGACGCTGCCCGGCGGCAGCCAGGTCTATGAGCTTGCCAAATTTTTTGCGCCCATGTATGCCCCTTCAACGGTGCACCGGCAGCAGGATGCTGCGGACATCGAACAGGTTGTCGCGCCCCATTCCCACCGCGGCGACATCATCGTGTTGGGGATGAAGATGACGACCATAGAAGCCGCTCAGCGGGCGGATATTCAGCATGCCGTTATCATGGCGGCCATTGTGCTGGTGTTAGGGTCCGGCACCCTGTTTTTCATATTCGTCATCCAGAATTACTACCTGGTCAACCGCACCCTGAAGCAGACCGAGGATTATACCCGCCAGGTGGTGGCGAACATGGCCAACGGACTGTTGAGCATAAACCCCAAAGGCCGGGTTGTTTCTTACAACCAGCTGGGGCTGGAGCTGCTGGGGCTGGAAGAAGCGAAAATTCAGGACCTGGATTTGAGTACGATCGTCAATTTTAAGACCTCCGGCATTGTCCGCACCTTAAGCGAACACATTCCCGTGCTGGAGCATGAAATCGATCATCGCAAAAAATCGGGACAGTCGATTCCGCTGGCCTTGAGCGCCACCCCGATCTGCGACGAAAACGGGCATTGCAGCGGAGCGGTCATTATTTTACGGGATTTATCGGAAATCAAGCGGTTGCAGCAACGGGTGAAACGCTCGGAGAAACTGGCCGCCATCGGCGAACTGGCTGCCGGTGTGGCCCACGAAATCCGCAATCCCTTGAGTTCGATCCGGGGATTTGCCCAGTTTTTGGCAAAAACCCTCCACGACAAACCCAAAGAGCGGGAATATGCCCAGACCATGATCAGTGAAGTGGATCGCATCAACCGCGTCGTGACCGATCTGCTGACTTTTGCCCGGCCCATGCCGGCCACGGTTGCGCCCACGGATGTCAGCGCGCTGGTGGCCCACTGCATCCGGCTGGCAAAAGCCCAGGCGGATGCGCGGCAGGTCAGCATTCACAGCCGGGTTGCCGATGTCAGCATTCTGCCCTTGGACGGCAACCAGCTGACCCAGGCCCTTTTGAATCTTCTGCTCAACGCCGTGCAGGCGGCTGATCCAGGGGGCAGGATTGAGATCGGGGCCGAGCTGAATGTGACCGATTCCCGGCTGGTTTTCTGGGTGGAAGATGACGGTCACGGGATTGCACAGGAAAAAATGGAAAAGATTTTTGAGCCGTTTTTTACCACCCGCGAAACGGGAACCGGCCTGGGACTTTCCATTGTTCATAAAATCGTGGAAAACCATCGTGGGGAAATCCAGGTGCAGTGCCCGCCGGCCGGAAAGACGCGGGGCTGCCGGTTTACCATTCGCATTCCAGTGGATAAGGAAAAAAGATGAAGCCCAAAATCCTGGTGGTAGACGATGAACCGGCCCACCGGCAGATGATCGAAGCCGTGCTGGGCGCCGAAGGCTACGAAATCCAGCAGGCCACCGACGGCCGTACGGCCCTGGCGGCCATCGAAGAGCGCTTCCATGACCTGGTGATTATGGATATCCGCATGCCGCGGATGGGGGGCATTGAAGCGCTCAAGGAAATCAAGGCCATCAGCCCGGCGATTCCCATCATTATCATGACCGCCTATGCGTCGGTGGGTACGGCCGTGGAAGCGCTCAAGGCCGGTGCCTATGACTACCTGACCAAGCCGCTGGACATCGAGGAGCTGAAAATCCTGGTTGCCAAGGCCCTGCGGTTTCATCAGCTGGAGCAGGACAATGTCTACCTCAAGGAACGGTTGAACGATCGCTTTGATTTTTCCAATATTCTCGGGCGCAGTCCGGCCATGAAGCAGCTTTTTGAAACTATGGCGCTGGTGGCCCCCTCGGACGCCACCGTTCTTATCGTCGGTGAGAGCGGCACCGGCAAGGAACTGATCGCCAGTGCCATTCACCAGAACAGCCCGCGCAAAGACCGCCCCCTGATCAAGGTCAACTGCGCCGCCTTGCCGGAAGCGCTGCTGGAAAGCGAGCTTTTCGGCCACGAAAAGGGGGCCTTTACCGGGGCGCTGTCCCGCAAGCAGGGGCGCTTCCAGCTGGCGCACCGGTCCTCCATTTTTCTGGACGAAATCGCCGAAATGGCCCCTGCCACCCAGGCCAAGATTTTGCGGGTGCTCCAGGAACGCGAGTTTGAACCGGTGGGCAGCTCGCAGACGGTCAAGGTGGACACCCGCATCATCGCCGCCACCAACAAGAACCTGGAAGAGCAAATCCGCGCCGGTCGCTTCCGGGAGGATCTTTACTACCGGATCAACGTGGTCGTCTTACCGGTTCCGAGCTTGAAGCAGCGCCGGGAGGATATCCCGCTGCTGGCTGATTTTTTTCTCAAGCAGTATGCGGAAAAAAATCAGCGGCCCATCGAAGGCTTTACTCCCCGGGCCGTGGACCTGCTCATGCGTTACGACTGGCCCGGCAATGTGCGGGAACTGGAAAACGTGGTGGAACGGGCGGTGATTATGAGCCGGGGGGATATGATCACACCACTGGAATTTCCGGACGAGCTGCAGAAACTGGATACGGAACTGGCGGCCGCCCCGGTGGCCGTGACCCCCGGCCGCTCCCTCAAGGAAGTCGAAAAAGCGCTGATTCTGCAAACCCTGGAAGAAACCGGCGGCAACCGCACCCATGCGGCGAAAATTCTGGGCATCAGCCGCCGCACCCTGCAGCTCAAATTGAAGGAATACGGGATCAATCCGTCCTGATCCATCGGCCCTTATAAAATAGCGATGTGAAAAAATTACACGGCGGCGGCACCGTCCGGCAGGACAATGCCAAATTATTTCGCAGCCCCCCACATTTCCCACAGGGCCCTGATAGAGACGATGGCGAAAGTCAATCCAAAAAGGCCGCCCCCCGGAAGGTGAAGCCAGAAAAAAACCGGCGAGACATAGCCTTTCAACCACACAGCGCCGATATCGACCAGCAGGCCGACAAACGGCAAAACCACCAGCCCGGTGCGCACCTGCGCACGGAGATCCAGAAAAACCGCAATGGCCCCCATGAAGATAAAAATCATGCTCATGCCGAACAGGTGAATATGGGTCCACTTCAACGACCAGACAAATTGTTCCGTTTGATAAAATGGCTTGCTGGAATGGGCCTGCTCGGCAGGGGCGGCGGTTGCAAAAAGATCTCCCCGGGCAGCCGGTGTTTCATCGGCTGGCTTCAAGCTGGACGGGGAGGTCTCGCTTTGGGAATGGCCGGTGTGATCGGCCGCCGGCTGGTTTGAAAAAAAGGTCGGAATGATGTCATGGACGATGATCTGCCCCAGGGCGCCGGCCATTCCGATGGCCATCATCACGATGATTGCCGTGGCCAGCGCCTTGGCCGGGAGCGGAAAATTTCGCAGCACCGGCCAGGCCTGCTTTTTCGATTCCACCGATTGCGCGGTCATCACAGTTTACCTCCTTTTTAAGGATATGCCGGCCATGGGGGATCAGTCACCGGTAAAATTAGATCCGGTGTATTGGCCGTCAGCGGAAAAAAAGATGTAGACGGCCTGCGGATTGCCCTTGGCGCGATGAAAGGAGACCACCACTTCGTCCCGGTCAGCGCGCTTGCGGGAGACAACCGCCGCGCGGGTCAGCTGCGTTTCCCAGCTGGAATCGAGTTTTCCACTTTCAACCAGGCGATTGTAAAGCCCGGTGGCTTTCTGCAGAGCCTGCAGGTGGGTAAACGCTTTGCCTGCATGCTTGCCGCCGTGACTGAAGGCCACCGAAGCGGTGATGAGCAGCACGAAAACCAGCGCAATGACTGCCACACGTCTTTTTATTAATGTCCTGGGTGGATTTGTTTTTTTCATTTGGATAACCTCCTGGCTTGGCAAAGTCAAATTATCGTTGAACTGAATGTGGTGGCATGAGATGCAAGCAATGTGCCAGCGACTAACCCAAAAGAATTGGAGGCTATCCACAAAGACAGGCCGTTATCACTGGCTGCCGCCGCCCATCATGCCTTGGTTTGCGCCGGGGCCCATCATCATGTTCTGGTTGCCGCCGGGACCCATCATGCCGCCTCCCATGCGCCCGCGGCCCATGTTGGGGTTGATTTTGCGCATTTTTTCCATGTGGGCCTGTTCTTTTTGATAAAGCTGGGATCGCAGCCGGGCGGTTTCGTTTTGCAGGTTAGCGACTTTGCGGTTGTCCGGGTTCTGGCGTCCCAGTTCGTTTCTCAGCTCAAGATTCTTTTGATAAAGCTCCTGCCGCAACCCCTCGGTGTCCTTTAAAAAGGCATTATATTCCTGCTGCATCCTCTGCCTGTCTTCGGCGCTCATGTTGTTCCAATTGCCCTGGTTGCCGTGGGACCATTGGTTCCAGTTCGAACCGTGTTGCCCGCCCCGGTTGGAACCATGTTGGCCCCCCCAGTGCTGGCCGCCGGATCCCATTCGTTGATTCTGATTTTGCATGCCCTGATTATAGGGTCCGGTGCTGTTTTGACCGGCAGCGGCCACTGCGGCGAATGCGGTCAGACCGATCACCATCAGCAAACTCATTAAGATTGCAATTTTTTGCTTGTTTTTCATTTTATTTCTCCTTAATGTTTAGCCCATCGAAATTACATCCGGGTCGTATGAATTAAGCCGGCTTTCCATCGGGCCGGGCTGGCAACTTAAGATAAGCAAACTTGATGCCGAAATTAAAAGGTTGCGGCTATCTTCAAGATATCACTTTGATATTATTGCAAAATTTATCTGTTCAGAAGCGGACGGCAACTGCCGCATATGTTGTTCGCGGTATTTTAAACAAAAGGGCGGGTATTTTTTACACATCTCGTTATCGACATCACGCCGGGGAGGTATCATGAGTTTAGTCAAATCCATTCGACAATTTCTGAAAGAAAAACATCTGCCGGAAGAATCAATCAAAAAGGTCGTGCCCGAGGAAAAACCGGAGGCGTCGGAAGTCGGCATTGATTTTTTGGACGGCATGAGCACCGGCACCGCGCGGTTTATCATTGACCGCAAGGTCACCGGTGATGTTTTGCAAAAGTACGAAGTCCAGGATCTGGAAAACAAGGGCCGCTATTATCTTGCCAAGATCGTGGATTCGGATGGCAACGTAACCGACACGGTTCTGATCGATAAGACCAACCGCACCGTCCATTTTGAAAAGGGCAAATTTAAATAGCCTTTACCTTAAGGTTGAGGTTTACTCTGGTTCCGCGGCTTGGATTTGAACCCCGCGCACGCACCGAAAACCCACTTCTTCGAATGATTCCCAGGGCTGGCGGATCACAAGAGACGGCAGGGGGCTGTCTTTTTCCACTGCCGCCTCGATGCCGCCCAGGATGACGTACTCCGCCTCGCCGGGTTCCGCCCTGGAAGTCGCCTCCGACTGCAGCAGCGCCCATTCGCCGATATCTTCATTCATCCCCCGAATTCCAAAGGCGTTGGGGGGGGATGAAAGCACGGGCTGCAGTTTTTGCAGCGCCTTCAGCTGCCGGGGAGCGGGTTTTTGGGCCGTGCCTTGCCGTCTTTCGGACCAGTCCTGCATCATCCAGCCCATGTGCATCCCCGATGAAGACCGGCCGTCTGTCTGTGGCTGACTGTTTCGTTTGGGGCGCCCTTTTTTTGCGGTGTAAATCCACTCGATTGCCGTGGGCAGGCGCCGTCCGTAAAAACGGGCATACGCCGATGCTCCGAGACCGGTCACCCGCAGCACAGGGAAAGAAGCATAGATTGCCTTGGTTACCTTGAACCTGCCGTCGCGAAAGATAATCGGGTTGTATCCCTCGATGACCTCACCGAGCAGCAGCCAGATTTCAGCGTCCCGGCGGACCACCCTGCGTTCCACCCGGATCGACGACAGGCTCTGGTTTAAAAATTCCACGTACTGGTGGTTGGTGACCTGGGTTTCATCCATATAAAACGGGTTTACCTGCACGGTTTTGTTTATCCGGGGACTGGAGGCGGTGGCAGCGGTGGTAATCGTGACCTTCCCGCCGGGGATAAAGTGCAGCGAGGCGCCGTCTTCGGCCAGCAGGGTCTGTTTTGGTTTTTCGGAGGGCTTGAGGATGACAGCGGTGGAATCGGTCCGATTCGACGATGACATGTCTTCGGTGGTGACCGGTGCGCTGTTTTGCAGCAACAACGATTTGTCGGGTTGATGAAAAACGTGCCACACTCCCATGGCAGCCATTGATGCCACCGCCAGGATGATACCTGTCCAGATCCACTTGGGATTGTGCAGAAACGAGGAAGGCCGTGGCGCTGCCGAAACACGAGCGGCAGGCTTTTTTTGCAAATTGTCGATCGCTTCTGTCAGGGCCTTGCGCAGTTCGGCCACCGATGGGTAGCGGTCTATTTTTTTTTCGGCGGTACTGCGCTGGATGATTTGATCAAGGGTCTGGAAAAAAGGCGTTTCCGGATCGGGCAACCGTTCTTTTTGAAACGGTTTCATTTTGGATGTCAGCTTGCCCACAAGGGCCTCGTACAATATTTTACCCAGCGAATAGATATCGGATTGCTCATCGGCGTTTTTGAATTCGAAAAAGTGTTCCGGAGACATGTACGGTGGGGTGCCCTTGACGTCGATGGATTGGGTCACGGATTTCAGCCGACAGGAGCGTGCCAGTCCGAAATCCGCAATTTTCGGCGTGCTGCCGTCCATGAGGACATTTTCCGGCTTCAAGTCCCGGTGCACAATGCCCGCCTCATGCAGAGCCTCGACACCGGCGAGAACCGGCAAGAAGTAATTGGAAAGCCATGCGACAGTCAAATCCTCTTCCGGGTAAAACCCTTCTTCCGACATGGTTTCGCGCAGGGTGTTGCCCGGGATATATTCCATTACGATGTATTCGCGGTGGATCTCTTGGCCGGACTTCTGGACCACAAGGGTTCCATAGTCATAGATCTGGACGATATTGGGATGCCGCACCTGGGCCATGGACTGGACTTCATTGCGAAAACGCAGCAGCCCGGTTTCGAATTCTTCTTCGTTGTCGATGCAGGATTGTACCCACTCCGTGGAGATCACCTTGATCACCACGTCACGCTTCAAGTTGAGCTGGTGGGCCCGGTATACCTCTCCCATGCCGCCCCTGGCGATGAATTCGAGAATGACCCATTTTTCGTTGATTACCGTTCCCACTCCGAGGGTGGTGTTCTGGTCATTTTTTGCAGCCGTCATTTTTTTCTCGTTTCCGGGCATCAAACGTGAACCACCATTACGGTCACATTGTCACGGCCGCCGTTTTCCAGGGCCCTGGCAACTAGACACCGGCACTGCTCTTTAACCGCCGGGTGCTGTAAAAGAATATCCCTGATTTCTTCATCGGAAACCATACCAAAAAGTCCGTCACTGCACAACACAAAGATGTCGTCCGGATCCACGTCTTCAACCAGGGTGAAGACATCATCGATGCCCTGCCCAACCGCCTGGCTCATCACGTGGTTTATGGGGTGGTTGGCAATCTTTTCGGGTGTCAGGTATCCCATCTGGATGAAAAGTTGGGCCATGGTATGATCTTCGGTCAGCTGCTGCAGCCGACCCTTCCGCAGCCTGTAAATCCGGCTGTCTCCCACATGGGCGATCAAGGCCTTGTGCTTTGTGATGACCAGGGCCGACAGGGTGGTCCCCATGTTTTCATATTTTTTGTTTTTTCGCCCGTAGGCGATAATTTTATCATGGACCCTGTAAATACTGGCTTTCAAATGGTGCAGCCGCCGCTTGAAGTAATCCGGATCCCCCCGGCTGTCTGAGTTCGCGCAATAATATTGCGTTATCTCCCGGCAGGCGATCTGGCTGGCGATCTCCCCCCCGGGATGCCCGCCCATGCCGTCGGCAACCATATACAGCCGGCCATGGCGTTGAATATCCTGGCCGGGACTGGAGTGATCAACGACCAGAAAACTGTCTTCGTTTTTGTTTCGTTTCAGCCCGATGTCTGATTGGGTGCACACCTGGTTTTTTTCAGTCATCTTTTTTTCATCTTTGCGTTTAAGTTCTCAACTTTTCGGCCGCGTTTTGCAGTCGACGCCGGTCTATGCCCGTTGCATTACATCCTGTAAAACTAACCACAATTGGGTGTTTTGTAAACGCCAATCTATTCGGCCCCGCTGTTTTTCGAAAAAAATGCTCTTCAAAATCTATAAAAAACAGTGTTAACAATTACAGTTGCCTAACATAATTGAATACAAAAGAAACAGGCGGTTTTGCTTAGCCCATGGTACTTTGATAATTTTAAAAAGGACAGGCAGCGATGAAGCACATTTCAAAAAAGGCGGTTATAGACATAGGGGAGCAGGAACCTTGTCTATATGGTAGGGAGGGGTTTCAGGCAGTTCTGTTCGATTTTTGATTACTGAAAGCCCTGGGTGTGCTATTGGAGCAAATCTTTTTTCATGGACTCGTATTGCTCTCGGGTGATTTCCCCCCTGGCATAGCGCTCCTTCAGAATCTCCATTGCTCTGGAATCAGAGCTGTTTCTGTGGTAACCTGAACGGTTAGAATAATTTTGTCCGTTGTAGCCATGGCCATAAGGGCCGTGGCCCATGCCGCAGCCGGTCATTGCCGTTAATGCAAAACCAGCAATGGCAACGATCAGAATTGACCTAACAGCAATTTTCAAGGATTTTGTCTTCATTGGCTTCCCTTATCTATTGGCCGGTGATGCCGGTGGGATTTTTACCGGATCCAATAATTTTTCTATCTTTAATAGTATCGGGGCAGCAAGCAGCCGCCCCGGTGCGAGTGCTTTTCAGTGCGACCCATGGCTTACCACGGACAGTAGCCGCCGGGACCCATCATGCCATAATTCGTCATTCCCGAATCCATCATCCGGTAGCCTACGCCGCCTCTTCCATCGAAATTTCCGGTGCTGTTGGGGTTGATGTTTCTGTTTGCGTTCGAGCTCGAATCACTCCTGTAGGCTTGGTCGCTGTACATTCTGGCGTTCCAGTTCGGACCGCGCTGGCTCCACCCAGGGTCGCTGTAGCCCATGCCATGACTATACATGCCCATTGACTGTCGGCCGTAACCCATGCCCCAATCCGCGAAAGCATAGGCCGCGAATCCGACAAGGGCGATTATTGATAAAACCATGATCACTTTTTTTGTGTGACTGTCCTGCATTGCTTATCTCCTTTCGTTGAAATTGGTAATTTTGAATTTCCGTTAAGATTGATCTTGCAAAGGCTCGCACTCAATTATTTTCATTTCAGCAATTATATTGAGCAAACCCTGTGCCAAAAGGCCTCGCAAGTCAGCAAAAATTTGTATTATCCCGATATCATGTAAAAATTTATTTGTTATTGTTTTGAACATAAAGGGCAGGTTTAAATTATTGATGGAAATTAAATTGCCAATGAGTAAAAAGTACTCATACTTTGCGGAATGCAAAACCTAGGTTGGGTAAAAAAGGGATGGGTCGATCTCGCAGGAATAAATCTCTTATCCTACTCCGTAGCTTTTCAATTTATTATGCAGTGTTTTTCTATTGATTCCAAGCCGTCTGGCAGTTTCACTTTTATTTCCCCCGCTGGCGTCAAGAGCCGCTAAAATAGCTTCCTTTTCGATCTCCTCCAGTGGACGAGGTTCAGGGTTAACGGGCTGGGCTGCTACCCAAGTGCTTTCATGCAAATAGGTCTGGGTGATGTTCAGCGGCAATTGCTTTTCGGTGATATAGTCGCCGCTTAAAAGGATCACGGACCTTTCCACCGCATTTTCAAGCTCCCGGACATTTCCGGGCCAGCTGTATTTTAACAGGATGTCCATGGCAATCGGGGTGAATCCCCTGACTGTTTTTCTATTTTTTTCGGCGTACTTGTTAAGAAAATGTTGCGCGAGCAGGGGGATATCGTCCAGGCGCTCTCGGAGTGGAGGAACGTTAACAGTTACGACGTTCAACCGGTAATACAGGTCCTCCCTGAACTTGCCTGCGGCGACATCATCTTCCAGATTGCGGTTGGTCGCTGCCAGGATCCGAACATCGACCTTGAGAGTATCATCACTGCCAACCCTCTGAATTTCTCTTTCCTGGATGACTCTTAGCAGTTTTGCCTGCATCAGGGCTGACATTTCTCCGATTTCATCCAGAAAAATGGTTCCCTTGTTGGCCTGGGCAAAGCGACCTTCGCGTCGCTTTGCCGCACCCGTGAAGGCGCCTTTTTCATGGCCGAACAGTTCGGATTCCAGCAACGTCTCCGTCAGAGCGGCACAGTTGACGATGACCAGCGTCTGGTCTTTGCGAGGGCTGTTAAAATGGATTGCCCGGGCGATCAATTCTTTGCCGGTGCCGCTTTCGCCCGTGATCAGCACGGTGGCTTCGGAAGGTGCGATCATGGCCACCATTTCGATCAGCTCTTTAATGGGCCGGCTTTTGCCGATGATGTTTTTTAAATCAAAATCCGAGCGCAATTTTTCTTTCAGTGCCCGGTTTTCCTCTTTCAGGCCCACGTGTTCCCGGGCTCGCTCCATGGAAAGTTTCAGAACTTCAAAATCCAGCGGCTTGGTCAGGTAATCGTAAGCGCCGGCTTTTAAGGCCTCTACGGCCGATTCCACGGAAGAGTAGGCCGTCATGATTAAAATCGGGATGGCCGGGTTATACTGCTTAATGCGCTTCAGGGCTTCGAGTCCGGACATCACCGTCATGCGCACATCCATCAGGATCAAATCAAAAGGTCTTTGTTCGACCTGTTCCACCGCTTCGGCGCCGTCATCGGCGATTTTAACCCGGTAACCCCAGCTCCTGATAATGGTCTCCAAGGTGGTGCGGTGACCAGGATCATCGTCAACCACCAGAATTGTCGCCTGTTTATCCGGATTCATCAGAACCTCCTGCAGTCGGCAAGCAAATGGAAAAAGCAGTTCCTTTTCCGGGAGCGCTTTTGACTTTTACTTCACCGCGGTGGGCCTCGATAATTTTATGCACGATGGCCAGCCCCAGCCCGGTACCCGCAGATTTGGTGGTAAAATAGGGATCAAAAATTTTTTTCAAATCCTCGGCATGAATCCCAGCACCGGTATCGGAGATTTCGATCCGAACGCTGCCAAGATCCCCTGGCAGGCTTTTGACAGCCAACCGTCCGCCGTCATCCATCGCCTGAATGGCATTCAGGTACAGGTTCAGCAGACACTGGGAAATGCGGTCAGCATCTGCGTAAATAGAAGGCAGATGATCAGCGGTCATTAGGTCGATCTTTATATCTTTTACTTCTGCATCCTGTTGAACCAGCCGCACGCTATGAGCCAGAAGTTCATTGATATCTGTGGGCCGAGGTTTTAATTCCGACGGCCGGGCCAGCTCCAGCAATTCACTGACCACCCGGTTCAAACGGTCCACCTCCCGCACCATGACCTCGGCAGCTTTTTTGTCCTCGCTGCTTTCGGGGAATTTTCCGCCGAAATAAGTGGCAAGTCCCTTGATGGAGCTCAAGGGATTGCGGATTTCATGGGCCACCCCTCCGGCGAGCCTGCCCAACGCAGCAAGTTTTTCCCGGCGCCGGATTTCTTCCTGGAGTTTTTTGACTTCACCCAGGTCCCTTAAAATCAAAATCTTGCCCACAAACTCGTTTTCTTCATTGATGATGTTACTGGCGCTGACACTTACCGGCACACTGCGCTCCCCAAAAGTGCATTGCATCTCCTGTTCGACCACCGATTGCCCGCGACGCAAGCTATTTTCAAGACCACACCAGTGTTCCGGCAAAACCTGGCCGGCATCTTTTCCGCGCGCAGATTCAAAATGGATGCCGGTTATCTTTTCTGCCGCCGGGTTGAAAAAGGCAATCCGCCCGTTGCGGTCGGTGGCAATCAGGCCCACCGGCAGGTTGGTGACCACCTCGTCGGCAAATGCGCTGGTGTCCTGCAAAGAGCGCCGGGTGGCCCGGTATATCTGGGCATAAATCACTGAAAAAAAGCCGCCGATCCCCAGCAGCAACAATACCGAGGAAATAATTACGGTATTGCGGATATCTTCCCTGCGCGCGGATTCAAACGGCGCCATGTCCAGGCCCACCAGGATGACGGGCTTGCTTGCAGTGGGATCGTCGGAAAAAAAATGCCCGTTTTCTCCTGCTCCCATCATCATGCGGTGCCTTTTCATCATTGAGGCCATTTTTTTGCGCATCATTGCGTTCGCATCGGTCATGGGCTCAAAATAACGGTAAACCTCGAAGATTCGCCGGCCATTCTCGGTGTCCGTCAGATGCCAGCGGGCTGCCATTTCCGGCTCAAATTTATCGTGCCGGATCCGGCCGATGAATTTGTGGCCAATTTTTGTCTTTTCACTATGCGCTAGAATCACATCGTTTTCGTCAATGATCACCATAAACAGAACCCCCGGCAGCCGAGCGGTCTCTTCCAGCAGGGCCTGGACCTGGTTGGAGCCCCACATCATGTCCATCATTCCGGTTCTGGTGCCGGCTTCCACCGCGCTGATGATCGCCGTGCCTTTTTCAAGCAAGAAGCGGGTCATGTAACGCTTTTCACGGTTGATATTCTGGACGGCAAGCGTCAGCACAACAATAAAAAGGATGATCGCAGCCCCCATGATGATCCAGGGGGTAGTGTGAATTCCGATGGGTTGCCGAGTTACGCGTTTAAAGGCCATGGTTGCTTTTCAGCCTTAGAAAGATGCTTGAATTGAAATACCGAAATTATGTTTAAAAGGCATTCTGCCCGCCCGCATGAAGATAACCATAACCATGATTGGGTAATTTGTAAACGATAATGGGTTTTACAACGCCATTTTTGGGTAAAAAATACCCATCGACATGCAAGGATCCATTTCCATGGAGGCATGAAACTTGCGTTGAAATTATTTTAGCTTATCAAATCAATTGGTTGTTGATCGTTGTATGGCCATTACCCACTTTTGGCACATCCTTTGCCAGTATCATGAATCGAAGCGCCAGATGGCGGATTGAAAATAATCCGGTGCATAGAGGCCGGGAAAGAGAGATGACCCAAATGGTTGGCTGTGATTATCTTCCGTTTGTCTCCTGGGTGGGCGGCGGTTTTGCCGGAGGTGTTTTATCATTGCTTTTTTGGGGACTGATTGTTCTGGTATTAGTGTATGTGGCAGTTAAATTGTTCGGAGCGACTAACTCAAACCGAAGCTCTCCATTCCGCGATAAAAACGATTCTTTGGAGATTTTGAAGATTCGTTATGCCAACGGCGAAATCAATCAGGATGAGTATGTCAAAATGAAAAACATTTTGCAGTCATAATGATTTGGGCAGGGTTATAAGCGCGGTCTATAAATATCGTTTTTGTGACCCTATCATAACTCAGACGTATACGGCAGTAAACAGCAAGCTCTAATCTTCCGGGGCATAACCGATGCGCAACCATTGGGACCAGAAGGAGACATGCGGTGTCACCCAATAAGCATTCAAAACAGATTGTCCTGGTAATTGGGTTGGCAACCGGCATTAGCCTGCTTCATTTTTTCACCGGACAGGACCGTCACCATCTCCATGTATTTTACCGGGAGCTTTATTTTCTTCCCCTGATCCTGGCCGCCTTCTGGTTTGGCCTGCGGGGCGCTCTGGCGACCTCTTTCAGTATTACGGTGCTATATTTAATATATACGCTGATTCAATGGCAGGGATTTTCATCCAACGATTTTGAGAAATTGCTGGAAATCGGGCTTTTTAATATTGTTGCCGCAGTGGCCGGGGCTTTGCGCGATCGTGAAAAAAAACGTGAAAACGAAAACCTGGAGGCGGTGGTTGCCATGGCCGGCAGTGTTTCCCATGAGATCAATACCCCCTTGTATTCGGCATTGGGGACAGCGCAGTTACTTAAAAAAGAGCTCGATTCCGACGCTCAAATTTATAAGGATATCCAAACCATCCTCACCAGTTTACAGGAAATACGTCGGCTGACTCAAAAATTATCCAGAATCAATTACATCGAATTGAAACACTATGTTGGAAATTCTCGTATTGTTGATATCGAAAAATCTTCGCAGGGAGACGAATTTTCGCCTCCGATTTGTGCAGGAGATAAGGATAACGCACGTTAACCGGTTTACATCTGGAATCAATCCCGAACGGAAAAACAATAAGGCCGTGGCGGATCATGGGTAGCATTTTTGCAGGATGATCGACAGGCGGATGTAAAAGGAGCTTGGAATGATGAAAAAAGCCACCAACAATCTTCTTAAAATTGGCACCCTGCTTGACAACAAATGGTTGATCCTCGAATTTATTGCCAAAGGCGGCATGGGGGAGGTTTACCGGGCCCATCAGCTCAACCTGAAACGGGATGTGGCCATAAAGGTCATCTCCAAGCAGTGGCTTGAATCTCTTGAGGGGGATGCAGATGAGATCGACAACGCCATTAAGCGGTTTCTTGCCGAAGTCCAGGCCATGGCGTTTGTCCGGCACGCCAATGTATTGCACATTTACGACTTTGGATCCGCGAAAATTCAATATGGTCGGCAAACCAGCCGCATTGAGTATATCGTCATGGAATATGTTCCGGGCAACACGCTTCGCGAAGCCATGTCCGAAGAAGGCGTTTATCCGGATGAGAATGCCGTTAAAAACTGGATAACCGAATACTTCATTCCGGTGCTCAACGGTGTGGAAGTCCTGCATATGCTCGGCATCGTCCACCGGGACCTGAAGCCTGAAAATATTCTCCTGGATAAAAGCACTCCCAAAATTTCCGATTTCGGACTGGCGCAGTCCAGCCGCATGCGGTCGGTGACCCGCTCGATCGATGTCAAGGGCTCTCCTGCCTACATGTCGCCGGAGCATTTTTTTGACTTTCGCAGAGCCGATCAACGAGCGGATGTATATTCGCTGGGAAAAATTCTTTATGAGGCGGTGGCCGGGAAAATAACCCCGCAGATAGCGCCGTTAAAAAGTGTACGCCTGCCCAAGGCCGGCACCCCATTTTTCCAGAAGCTGGATCAGATTATCCGGGAGGCCACGGCTGAAAACAAGGAAGACCGTTTGGAATCGGTGGAGCTTTTTCGCAACGCGCTGAAACATATTATTGAGCCATCGAACCCTGAGAAATCTGTTGTGGTGGAATCGACATCCGGGCGTTTGCGGTCCTCTATTTTTCGCCATTGGATTCCGGTGTTGGTTGCAGTGGCCGCAACCGCCATCTTTTCCATCGCAGCCGTGAATTATAAAGACTCGCCGGTTGCCTTCAATCCACCAGGAGAAAGCCTTGAGCCGTATCAGGTGGCGCCTGGCGGCTCGACGCAGGATTGGAGGGGGTTTCCAGTCTGCGATGAAAATGGCAACCAATGGCAGCGGTAGCGGAAGGAAACATCATGCCGGTTCCAGACGAAAATAAAACCCTGCACATCAAGGTGCTGGGTGTCGACTGACCGAACTGCGCCGACGGCCTCCAGGGGGAGGTCAAAAAGATGGACGGCGTGGGCTCGGTTGAATTCAATCTGCTGACCGGACAATTGCAGGTCAAGCCGGCGGGGCCGCAGATCGGTCGCCAGGAGATTGTCCGGGTGGTGGAAAAGCTGGGGCACAAGGTCGAAGCCGATGATCCATACAAGCAGATACGACTGCATGTCGAAGGCCTGGACTGCGAAGACGAGACTGCGCTGATCGACAAGAAGATGAAAAGCCTCAAGGGGCTGGAATCTTTCCGGGTGGATCTGATGACCCAAAGTCTGCGGGTCCAATATGACCCCGGCATGCTTTCGGTTCAGGAGATTATCAAATCCATCGCTGAGACCGGGATGAAAGCCAGGCTGGAAAAAGAGAAAGTGGCCTCCAAGGCCTGGTGGAAGCAAATGCGGATTATAGCGCTGATCGCCTGCGGGATTTTTGCCGGCGTTGGCTTCGCTTTGGAACAGCTCGGAATAAAAGTACCCGCCATCGGTTTTTATGCGGTGGCCATTGTTTCCGGAGGCTATTATCCTGCCCGCATGGGCCTGGCGGCTCTCAGAACTTTGACCCTGAACATACGCACCCTGATGGTTGCCGGCGCCATTGGCGCCGTGATCCTGGGTTTGTGGGAAGAGGCGGCGATTCTGGTGTTCATCTATTCCCTGGGAGATGTGCTCGAGACCTATGCCGTGGACCGTGCGCGTGGGGCGCTGAAGGCGCTCATGGACCTGATGCCCAGGGAGGCGCTTGTCAGGCGCCATGGACAGGATCTGACGCTTCCGGTGGAAGAGGTTCGAATTGGAGAGGTCATTATCATCAAGCCTGCCGAGCGGATTGCCTTGGACGGGCAGGTGATCTCGGGTTCTTCGGCGGTGGATGAGGCGCCGATCACCGGCGAGCCGATTCCGGTAGTCAAAGAGCCGGGGGCGGATGTTTTTGCCGGGACCGTAAACCAGCGGGGAGTACTAGGGGTTCAGGTCACCAAACTTTCCCAGGACACGACACTGGCGCAGGTCATCCATTCGGTGGAAGAAGCCCAGGCCAAAAAGTCCAGCTTCCAGCGCTTTGGGGAGACTTTTGGCAAAATCTATACCCCGGTCATGTTCGTGCTTGCATTGGGGGTGATGGTGATTCCCGTCTGGTTTGCGGGAGGCGCCTGGTCTCAATGGTTTTACCGGGGACTGGTGGTCCTGGTGGTTTCCTGCTCCTGCGGAATTGCGCTTTCCATTCCGGTGGCAGTCGTTGCCGCCATTGGCAATGCCGCCCGCAACGGGATTCTTTTTAAAGGTGGTATTTATCTGGAGCAGGCGGCAACAATCAGGGCCGTCGCCTTTGACAAGACGGGCACCTTGACCATTGGCCGGCCCCAGGTTACCGATATTATTCCTTTGGGCAATTACAGCCGCAAGGAGATTCTTGCTCTGGCGGCCTGCCTGGAATCGCGCTCCGAACATCCGCTGGGCGAGGCCATTGTGCGCCGGGCCCGGGAAGATGACATTGCGTTTGAACCGGCCGAAAAATTTGAAGCCTTGGTCGGGCGGGGGGCGAAGGGACAGGTGGGCGGGCGCCTTTTTTATATCGGGGGCAGCCGGCTTTTTCTGGAACGCGACCTGGATCTTGATTCCGTTCAGCCCCGGCTTTGCGATCTGGAAGCCCAGGGAAAATCCACCATGCTTCTGGCAGATGACCGGCAACTCATCGGTCTGATTGCCGTCGGCGATCGCCTGCGATTTGAAACCCGGGAAGCGATCCAGGAGCTCAAAAAAATCGGCATCCGACAGGTGGCCATGCTGACAGGCGACAATGAGGGCACGGCCAGAGCCATTGCCGAGCAGGCGGGTATGGACACTTACTTTGCCCGGCTTTTGCCCGATGAAAAGGTGGCCAGGGTAAAGCAGCTAAGAAAAACAAACGGTGCTATTGCCATGGTGGGTGACGGCATCAACGATGCACCCGCCATGGCCGTGGCGGACCTGGGAGTTGCCATGGGGGCGGCCGGTACCGATGTGGCTCTGGAAACCGCCGATATTGCCCTGATGTCAGACGATCTGTCTAAACTTCCTGCTGTGTTCAATCTCAGCCGAAGAACTGTACGCAACATTCGACAGAACATCATCATTTCTCTGACCGTCATCGCCTTTCTGGTTCCGGCGGCCCTGGCCGGATGGGTCGGAATGGTTCCCGGCCTGCTGATCAATGAGGCCGGCGGCCTGGCAGTGATTGCCAATGGGCTCCGTCTGCTGAAAAAATAATATTCGATTTTTATTGAATGCCTGGCTTGAATTTTAATGTGACCGAAAGCATCGGCACACGTATATAGACCTGTAATAAACTTCAGGCATGAAATTTATTTGGAGGAAAGGAGGATTGATTGCATGCGACACAAACCGGTGGTCTTGGTACTGCTCTTATTAATTCTGTCCTCCGGGTGCAGTGCTGTATACAGGACCCAGGGTCAATATTATCTGCGCACCAATCAATACAAGGCAGGACTTGAATCTTTTAAGGAAAATGTACGTAATAATCCCGATGATGCCGGCGCCAATTATTATCTGGGCCGCTTTTACCTGGCTGGAAGCCAACCGGCAGCAGGGTTGCGTTACCTGAAGCGTTCCGCTAAACTGGATCCGGAGCAATCGGATACCTATTTGTGGATTGGCGTTTCATATTTCCAACTTAAAAAACCGAATCTTGAGCGCAAAAACTATTTGAAAGCGCTATCTCTGAACAGCCGGAACCTTATGGCACGGCTGTATCTGGCGCACAATCAGTTTGAGAAAAAGCAGTATCAGGCAGCATTGAAAAACTACAATCGGGTTTTAGGTGTTCAGCCAGACAACCCGAGTGCGTTGTACAACAAGACGGTTATATTCAGACGGCTGGGTCTGAATCTCCAGGAAAAAAGTGCGTTGAAACAATACATGCGTTTTTACCCATCGGGCGCCCTGGCCATACGCATTGTCAACCGGCTCAACGAAATGGGTGATTTTGAATACCGCAATTACCGGATTGGCTATCGCACCGTCACCCTCAAGACCATCGAGTTCGTGCCGTCCACCGCTCAAATCAGCCAGGGCTCACGTCCTTCGCTGGATGTCGTTGGCGCTATCCTGAAAAACAACCAGCGAATAGCCTTGAATATCATTGCGTATCAGAAAAAAAATCCCGCACTGGCCCAGGCCCGGGCCAGAAGTGTCAAAGCATATCTTCTTGAAAACTTTCCTGAAATCAAACCCGAGAGGCTGAAATTGAGCTGGTTTGGGGTGCCCGAGATCATCAAAACGGGGAGCCGGAAACGGTTCAAGGCAGACGCTTCGATCAAATTTTTTGCATCCCAAGGGTGATTTTGTGACCCGCTGCGGCTTTTAAACGTATATTGAATTGAGCGCCGGTGTCGGGACTTATCTTCAATGGAAACTGTGTGATTGATGAGCGTGCCCGAAGACAGCAGGATCGTCGGCGAAGTGTTGAACGGCGATGTAAATGCCTATGCCCTGCTGGTTAAAAAATATCAGAGACCGATTTATAATCTCATGTACCGCGCTACCGGTTCCAAAGAGCTTTCAATGGACATGACCCAGGAGACACTGGTCAGGGCCTATGAAAAACTGGAGCGCTTCGATCCGGCCAGAAGTTTTTTTTCCTGGCTGTATGCCATCGGGATGAACCTCGCCAGGGATTATCTGCGCAAGGCAGGCAGGGAGGCGCATCTTTTTGAGCGCCCCTTTGATGAAATCAATACCGCTGACGGGAGTACAGATCTGGAAATACGATTGGAGTGCAAACTGGAGATGTCCAGAGTCTTGAAGGTAATGGAAAAGCTTCCCTTGGATTACCGGGAAGCGCTCATTTTGCGTTTTCAAAAAGAGCTTTCCATGAAAGATCTTGCCGGCGCTCTGTCCATTTCGGTCAGCGGAGCCAAAATGCGGGTACACCGCGGCCTGAAGGAGCTTCGGACGCTGCTTGGCCTGGATTTCAACTGATAAAAAAAGAAACCTGAAACAGTGTTAAAACAGGAGGGTTTCATGAACCATAAAAAGGACCATTTTAACCTGGCCGCCCTGCTCCGCAATTTGCCGGAGGAAGATCTTCCCCGGGACCTGACGCCCCTGGTGATGGAATCGCTTCAGCCCAAAACGGTATCCATGTGGCGTCGGCTGTACCTGCTGGTCCGCACGCCACGGATGGTGAACATCACACCGTATAGACTGGCAGGTGCGGTGGCGGCCTGTGTCCTGATCATTGCCCTGGTTTTCCAGTTGCCTTTGAAGCGCTTTGAAACGGCTGTGCAGCAGAGCGAAGCCGAACTGGTACCGGTCTCCTTCAGCCTGGATAACAAGGCGGCCCGTTCGGTTGATGTGATTGGCTCATTTAACAACTGGAAGCCGGAAGGATACGAGATGAAGTTGGATCGCAGAACCCGGCGGTGGACACTGCATCTGCGGATTCCCCCCGGAAGCTACGAATATGCCTTTTTAATTGACAACCAGCAGGCTATTCCCGATCCCCAGGCGGCATTTTATAAAATGGACGGATTCGGTTCCCGCAATTCAGTTATTTACACTGCGGCAAATGATGAAAACGTGTTGTAAAGTCATAGCCCTGCTGATTGTCCTCCAGGTGCTTGGCCCGGGCGGCCCCGGGCACAAGGCGGCCTATGCGGATCATCAAAAACCGGTTCTTGCGACGGTCAACGAGGCCCGCCGGCTGGGCGTGCCGGAAGGGAGCATCAATCACCTGTTGGCCTATGCCCTTGATAATCAACTCGGTGCGGATCACACGGTCCACATGCTTACAATTTTGATCCGCGTTCGTGAAAGCCAGTTTCCCCTCGGTCCGTTTTTGAATAAAATTCAGGAGGGCCTGGCCAAACAGATCGATCCCCAACGACTGGAAGCCGGTTTGAATCAACGTCTGGATGATTACCGCTTTGTAAACCGCTTGCTGAATACTAAGTATGCGGGATCCCGGCGCTGGGCGGCAGCCGACCAGACGGCACTGGTGGACAGCCTGGGTTTCGGACTCAAACGACGTCAACTGCGCCGGCTGTTTGAACGGGCGCCGGCGGTGCCCCCCGCGATGCTGGCCATCGCGGCTAAAAACAAGGCCCTTTTGAAGCAGATTACCTTTAAGGATGAAATTGCCGACGAGATCGTTTTCACCGGACTGACAAACAAGAGTCTTACGTCTCAGTGGTCGTTGTTTTTTAAGGTCGCCGCAGCGGCCAGGCGCAAGGGTATTTCTGAAGCTCAAATCGCTGCGGCTGCCAAAACAGCCCTGAGGCAGCAGGGTGATTTGCAGCAGGTCTTAGTGGCCCTTGAATTCACATCCCGAGATGTGCGTCACGGTCCACACCTGGACTCACCACCGGGGGCCGATGAATAAAGACAACGATACAATCGGACTCAATGACCATTAAAGTTGGAATTTGCCGTGACGCGAAGCAATGGTGACCATTTTCGGTTGCAGTGGGTATGATGCCCCATCAGATAAAAATATAAAGGATTAATAACTGCGTGAAATATTATAAGAACCCTACTGTCCGGGAAAAATTCGGGGGGAACACCCTGTTTAGGAATTGCCTGCGTTCCTGTCTGTTCCTGCTCCTGCTGATCAGTGTCCTGATGCCCTATTCGGCCCCGGCACAACTTGATGGAATCGAGCTGTTTAAACAGGAAAAGTACGGACAGGCAATCCGTTTTTTTAGCACGCAGCTCAAGGCCCAACCGGATAATCCGGCAATCAACTTCTACCTGGGACGCAGTTTGCTGGCCCTAAAAAAGGTGGACAAGGCCGTTGGCTATTTGGAAAAAGCAGCGCAACGGGCACCGGACAATCCCGATTACCGGTTCTGGCTCGGAGTCGGCTACTGGGCGGACATGGAATTTGAAAAGGAAAGGCAAAGCTACCTTGAGGCCCTGAAGCTGGACCCGGGTCATCTGCAGGCCAATTTATATCTCGGCCACAACTTTATGGATCAAAATCAATGGAAGGCGGCCCTGAATCAATATGACCGAGTGCTTGCCGTTGATCCCGCAGTTCCGGATGCGCTGTATAACCGGGCGCTGGTGTTCAGGCAGCTGGGAAGAATTTCTGATGAAAAAAAGGCCTGGCACTCTTATCTGCGCCGGTACCGTCGGGGGCAATATGCGCTTCAGGCAGTTGACTATTTAAACGGCTATGGTGATTTTTCCTACCGTATATACTTGTTGAGGTCCAGAAGGATCGTGGTGCCGGCGATTCATTTTGAACCAGCCGGCAGCACAATAAAGGCGGAAAGTTTGCCTGCCGTTGAAACCATCGGCGGTATCTTAACTAGGAACAGGGCCCTTTCAGTGCACGTGATCGCATACGTCAAGGGCAGCGCGGAGTTGGCAAAATACAGAGCGAAAGCCATAAAAAAAGCGCTTTTAAAAGCCTTTCCCGGAATTAAGCCTTCGCGGATAATGACAAGCTGGTTCGGTGTTCCCGAAAAAATCGATTTGCGCAATGAAGCATATATGTTGGATGAATCCGTCAACGTTATAACCCAAAAATAATTGACAATCACTCAGGCAAGGAGATGAAAAATGAAAAGGGTTGCATTAAATATACATCGACTGACGCTGCTGCCGGCCCTGCTGGCAGCTGTGGTGTGCATGGCACCATTGATCGGATTTGCGGCTGAAATGAACAATCAGGGATCGACTTTTAGGAATACAGCCGAGGTGGCCCGGGCCGAGCAGCTGGCAGCAAAAGCTGCCAGTCAGCCGGCACAGGAAGTCGTCGCAGCCATCCGGGCAGAAGAAAAATCAGCTGCTGCGCTGCAGGCGGCGATAAAATCCGGAAACTCCCAGGTTATTGCTGCAGCCCGCAATGCCCACCAGGCATCGGAGGCGGCGGCCGAAGCGATAATGGCGGCCTTCAGCGGTGTTACGCCGGGTGATATCGCCGCCTTGCGAGGTGGCGGCATGCAATGGGGACAGATCGCCCGAGAGCTGGGAGTTCATCCCGGTGCGCTCGGACGGGCCTACGCAAAGGATAATTTTGCCCGGGATCAATCGGATATGCTGCCGGCAACCTCCCGAGACCTTAAAAGCGGGCGCTCCATGATGCACGGCGTTCCAGCCGGCAACCCCTCAGGCAGCCAGGGGATGGGGCTGGATCATGCGGCCCAGAATTACGGCGGCTGGGGCCACATGGGCGCTGACAGGGGAGATAGCCGTGGAGACAGCGATGGCGGCTGGCAGGGTTCTGGGCATGGCAGCGGAATGGGGAGCGGGTCCGGCAGCGGAATGGGCGGCGGAATGGGGAGCGGGTCCGGCAGCGGAATGGGCGGCGGAATGGGAAGCGGAATGGGAAGCGGCATGGGCAGCGGCATGGGAGACGGCATGGGAGACGGCATGGGCGGTGGCGACCATATGTAATGTCTGCAATGCAACTGATGCTCAAGAATTGTGAACGAATATTGTGACCAAATTCGGATGCCTTCGTATTAGTAAGTAAACAAATAGAGGCAATCCGGTGGACCGTACTTGATTAAATTAAAAACCAGGAGACGAAGGCAATGAAGAAGGTAGCAAGCAAACGATTATGGACTTTGATGTTTTCGGCAATTATCATGGTGCTGTTTTTGACAATGCCGTTTGCGGGCTTTGCAGCCGGCATGAATCATAACAGCCAGATTAACGTCAACAATGACAATCCAGTCTTTACAAACCCGTCCGATGTCGCCCGTGCCGAACAGCAGGCATCAAAAGCTGCGGCTCAGCAAGCCCCCGAGGTTATTGCAGCTATTCAGGCGGAGCAGCAAGCTGAAGTGGCCCTACGGGCGGCGATTCAATCCGGCGATCCACAGGCCATCGCCGCTGCCCAGCAGGCCGTGGTTGCTGCAGACGTGGCGGCTGAAACTGTGATGGCGGCGTTTTGTGCCGTTACGCCAAACGACATCGCCGCCATGCACAGCAGCGGTATGGCATGGGGGCAGATCGCCCAGAATTTCGGGGTTCACCCAGCTTCACTCGGGTTGAACCCGGCAAAAGCGAATTTTTCGCAGCCTCAAGCCAACATGATGCAGGCAACTTCCCGCAGCGTTACGGGCAGTCAGCCAATGATGCAAGGCGGTCATTCCGCAAATTTTGCCGGTAGCCAGGGCATGGGGCTTGATCATGCCGCCCAAAATTACGGCGGCTGGGATAATTTTAGCGGTTCAGCCAACGTCGGCGGCATGAACAGCGACATGCATGGCGGCTGGGATGACAGTCATGGCGGCGGCATGATGGCCGCAGGTCCGGTTGGCGGTTCTGGCATTGGTACTGGAGCGGGAATGGTCGGTGGCGCTATTGCGGGCCCCGGTGCTGGCATGGGCATGGGTCCCGGTATGGGTGCCGATTCCGGTGCTGGTCCCGGCGAAGGTCCCGGTGGGGGTCCTGGTGGGGGTCCTGGTGGGGGTCCCGGTGGGGGTCCCGGCGGAGGCTGCTGGTAATCTATATCAACAGGGTTGATACGATACGGTCTATCTGCCTGAAAAGGGGAGTTCGCGCTCCTCTTTTCAGGTTTTTTCATACAACCTAAATTAGATTTAGATAAGGAAAAAAACCCAATGAAAAGACGCGATTTTCTCAAAGCCGGCATGCTGGGCGCAGCGGGCTTTGCCCTTTCGGGGCTCACATTTATGGTACCCCGCCGAGCCGATGCTGCTGCAGTGAACGTCATTTTTACCGCTGAAAGAGCTTTGAAAACAATGATCGACGGCAACCAGGTTCCGGTATGGCAGTTCCGCAGTTCTGCCGGTTCGGGCCCCGGTGCGTTGACTTCCGGGCTGGTTGTGCAGGAGGGCGACATGGTACACATCACCCTAATGAACAACCTGGATGGACCCATCAACTTTTTCATCCCGGGGGTGGGGGATTTGAAAGGCCCGGAATTCGTCGTTGCGGGGGGGCAGCGGAGAATACAGCTTCACCGCCCCGGCAGCCGACAGCCGCACTTTTACCTTTCTGGGCCCCAACACGGCGAGCCTGAATGTGAGAATGGACGGTCGGCAGACCATGGCCGACGGAACCACCCTGCGCACCTGGTCCTTTGGCAGGGGCTTTAACGGGGATCGGCTCCGTACCCGGCCCGGTGATCGAGGGCATTGAGGGACAAACCGTTCGGGTAACGTTAAGTTCAGGCATGCCCCACAGTATTCACCTGCACGGGCTGGACGTGGACCAGGCCAACGACGGAGTGCCCAGCACTTCCGGCTATGTCGCGGGCATGGGAGGCGGCGGAATGATGAACTTTGGTCGGGTGGGCGGTTACACCAACCTGGGATCTCCGTTTACCTATACCTTTACAGCGGCCCCTGCCGCAACCCATCAGCAGCCATTCACAAATGATTGCTCCCGGCGAGAGATATGACATCCTGCTTACCATGCCCTCGTCAGCCCCCGATGGACCCGCGACGGTGGATTATTATCACATCCGCGGCGACGGTACATTGCTTGGCAGGGCAAGTACCACAATCACGCCTTTATGATTATTTAAACGAATTGTTTAATCGAAGGCGGGTGCTCAAGCACCTGCCGTCAAGCCTGCCGGTGAACCTGCTGTTCGATCAGCCATCCAACCATGTTATTGGGGTGTGATAATTGTCAAAAAAATATTCAGATTACAGACCGGTTTTCACTTCGGCTCTGGTTTTTCCCTGAGCGACCGTTTTTCTAAAACCCTTGACTTTGTCCACATTGTGGTATATTAAAGCATGTCAAACAGTTCCTGCGGCACCAAAATCAGATATGAGCATTGCAAAGAAAAATATTTCCCTCATCATCCTGGTCGGGCTTTTGTTTTACGCACTTGCAGTCATTATGATCGCGGTCTGTGCCTTTAATTGCTCGGCCAACGCGATCGGTTTTGATTTGCTCAAGGACGCTAACTGTGCCCTGTCCCACCAATCATTTGTTCCCAATGCAATGGAGCTGTCCGTGCTCTTTGTATTGCCGTTTGCGGGAATCTTTGTTTTCAAAGGCCGCCAATTCCTCCCGGCCGGAATGCTTTTTTCTCTCTTTCGACCGCCCCGGATTTTTTTCTAAGGCTTCACAATTTTCCACAACCTACCATTATTATAGTAATTTATCGCCGAGGGCTTTAAACGGCGGTGCATTTCTTGTTAAAGCCGGGGAAAATAAATGATTTTGCGCAATGTTGCAGGAAATGAAGGAGAGTGATTATGGCCAAGCATAAGAAAAACAGGTTTTGTTCAAAATGCGGAAAATCAATGAGAGCAACTGATCTTTTTTGTCCGGCATGCGGCAATAGGGCATCCCATAAATCCAGAAAAGTGTTGAAATCGAACAAAAGGCAAAATTGGATCTTGATAACGGGAGCCCTCATTGGATTGGCTTTTGTGATCACCATCGTCGTATCCGGAATAACATCCCGGGAACAAAAACCTGCAGCCATCGACCGCAATAATGCCTTGATTGCCGGCATTGCCGCCGAATTCGACTGTTCATGCGGCAAGTGCGAAAAGGAACTGAAAATCTGTGACTGTCCCACAGCCCAGCAAACCTTCGAATATATCGGCAAACAGATAAACAAAGGGCAATATTCGCGCCTGGAAATAATTAGAAACGTCAATGACCGCTACGGATATTTAAAGGACAAAAGCATCCTGGGCGGGTAGAAACGGACACAGTTTGAAAACGATAAAAAATTGCAAGCCTGTCTTTAAGGATCGTAAAGCATCCGGTCCGTGGCCACAAAAACACTCGGAGAAACTGATATGATCGACATTGGATTTTACTCTATTGCAATTGCGCTGTTTCTGGCTTTTTATTCGGTCTTGAGCGCGGTTCTGGGGATCAGAAGTCAAAGACGGGAGATGCTTGCCAGCGCAGAGCACGCGGCATATTCGGTTTGTGGCTTTCTCACCTTGGCATCGGTGGCGATGATCGTTGCCCTGGTGACGAGGAATTTTCAAATTGAATATGTGGCCCGCTATACAAACAAAAGCCTGCCCATGATTTACACTCTGACGGCATTCTATGCCGGGCAAAAAGGTTCGCTGCTTTTCTGGGGCTGGATTTTATCCATTTTTACCGCCATTGTCATCTTTCAGAACCGGAAAAAGAATCGGGATTTGCTGCCCTATGTTTTGATTGTGCTGATGACGGTCACCTCTTTTTTCGTCTTGCTGATGGTTTTCATCACCAATCCATTTGAAACCTACAATTTTGTTCCTTCCGATGGGAAGGGATTGAACCCCATGCTTCAAAACCCCGGCATGATATTTCATCCGCCGGCGCTCTTTTTAGGCTATGTTGGATTTGCCGTGCCGTTTGCTTTTGCAATTGCCGCCCTGATGACGGGACGACTGGGTGATACCTGGATAAAAACGACCCGCAAGTGGACCCTGTTTGCGTGGTTTTTCTTGACCGCCGGCAACCTGCTGGGAATGGAATGGGCTTATGTCGAGCTTGGTTGGGGCGGATACTGGGCCTGGGACCCGGTGGAAAACGCCTCGTTCATGCCTTGGATTGTCGGTACCGCATACCTGCATTCGGTAATGATCCAGGAAAAACGCGGCATGCTGAAGGTCTGGAATATTGTTCTGATCCTTTTGACTTTCCTGCTGACAATCTTCGGCACGTTCATCACCCGCAGCGGACTGATTGCATCGGTTCATTCGTTTGGCGAATCAAATCTGGGCTGGGCGTTTCTCTTCTTTTTGGCAGTCGCACTTCTTTTTTCTCTGGGATTGCTGCTTTACCGGCTTCCCGATCTTAAAAGCAGAAACCAGCTGGATTCACTGATCTCCAGAGAAAGCAGTTTCTTGTTTAACAATTTGCTGTTTGTCGGAATTGCGTTCACCGTCCTCTGGGGGACTCTTTTTCCGATAATATCCGAGGCGGTTCGCGGCATAAAGATCACGGTGGGGGCCCCGTTTTATAACAGCGTCGTCTCTCCAATCGGCTTGGCCCTGCTGCTGTTGACCGGGGTATGCCCCCTCATCGGCTGGAGAAAAACGACACTTGCAAAATTGGGCGGCAAAATACTGATTCCGTCTATCATGGCGGTTTCAGGATTCATTCTGTTTTACCTGGCGGGAATTCGCCCCGGCTATACGCTGATTACCTTGTCATTTTGCGTTTTTGTCAGCACGACGCTCTTGCTGGAGTTTTTCACCGGAACCCGAACACGGCATGCCGTGTTTGATGAAAGCTATCCGAGGGCCTTCTGGAACTTGGTTTCAAAAAACAAACGGCGCTATGGGGGCCATATTGTCCATTTCGGTGTCGTGCTGATATTCATGGCTTTCAGTGCGAACGCGTTTAATTCTGAAAAGCAGGTAACCTTGCAGCCGGGACAAACGGCACAGATCCAAAATTACACCTTGCGTTATGACGGTCTGGCGAAATTTCCGACCGCCAACAAACAGAAGATCGTTGCGACGCTGGCGCTGTTTAAAGGGCAACGGCAGCTCGGGGTTTTATCACCTGAAAAAAGCCTTTACACCGGCCAGGAACAACCGACCACGGATGTGGCCATTCGCACCACGCTCAAGGAAGATCTGTACGTCATTCTGGCCGGATATGATGAAAACAGCGCGACATTCATAATTCTGGTCAATCCGCTGGTTATCTGGCTTTGGATCGGCGGCGGCATTATGGGATTCGGCACCTGTATCGTGATGCTGCCGGCGCGCAGAAGGCAAAGGGCAACTGCTGTGAATGCAAGAATAGTGGAGGCAGCATGAAAATCAAACAGGCTTCGACGTTCCAATTGGCGGGATTGCTGATCCCCATCATTTCGCTTTTCTGGGCGCTGCAGGGGTTTGCCCTCACCGTCAATGAGGTCACCAAGGATCTAACCTGCACCTGCGACTGCAATCTGGTGGTCAGCGCTTGCGCGGGCACCATGGAGTGCGGAACTGCCAGGCAAATTGCCGATGAAGTCGCGGGACTGATCGGGCAGGGAAAATCTAAAGATGAGATCATCGGACTTCTTGTTCAAACAAGGGGCGAAAGGATTCTGGCGGCACCGACGAAAAAAGGATTCAACCTCACGGCCTGGACACTTCCGTTTTTGGCCATCGTTTTAGGCGCCCTTGGCCTGGCGGCTTTTTTGAACAGATGCATTGCTTCCCGCCAGGCGGCCGCCGCAGAAGCCGAAGCCGGGAAGGATAATCAGGCAGTGGACGAGAAGTATCGGGATCAGTTTGAAAAAGAATTAAACGCCTTCGAATAACAGGAGATGCAACATGGTGGACTATCTTGTAATCATGGGCCTGCTTTTAGCCGCAGGGTACTGGATCATTCGTCCTTTGTTGGATCCGCATCCATATAATGACTCATCGACTGGCACTGCTGATGAGAGCATCAGGGAATTGCAAATTCGCAAAGATAACGCTTACGCCGCCATTCGGGAGCTGGAGTTTGATTTAAACATGGGAAAATTATCCAATGATGATTTTGAAACCCTAAAAGAGCAATATACAGTGGAAGCCCTTGACTGCCTCAAGGCCATTGACCAATTGCAGCAGCAAGAAAAACGCGCGGGCGATTATAAGCAGGAGCCCCCGGAAGGCCAGGTCAAAGAAGAAATTTTTGCCCGCCGCGCCGGGAAGAAAAAAAAGGCCGTTATCTATTGCGTCCAATGCGGTGCCGGATCATCCCATCAGGATCGCTTCTGCCATGCTTGCGGCACGCAGCTTTCAAAAGCTGAAATTAAACAGGCGGCCATATAGCGCTTTGATCCTCAGTCTAGCACGCACAACCTGCCAGGCAACAGCTAATGATCGCTTTGATGGTATCCAATATCGCAGGCCAAGCACCATCTTGTGGTTGCCGCTGCTGGTGAATTCAAAGGAAGGTGTTGCCCATGAAAAATCGGGGTGTCAAATTAATTTCTATCGCGGTTGTTACACTCGCAATTTTTGGTTATCTACTCTACACCGGCATCAGGGATACAATGACCTACTATCTGACGGTGCCTGAGTTGCTGGCCGGTACTGCCCAGGCGCAGACCGGCATGATAAGAGTGGGGGGCAATGTTTTTGCGGATTCCGTCAAATGGGACTCCAAGGAGTTGAACTTGCTGTTTAAAATCGGCGATGACACCGCCAGCATCGATGTCAATTATCGGGGAGTGGTTCCCGATTCCTTTAAACCCGGCCGGGAGGTCGTCGTTGAGGGAAAATACAACGGCAGTGGGAAATTCACCGCCACCACGATTATGCCAAAATGCGCCTCTAAGTATGAATGAAGAGGCTGAGCAGCTCAAGGAACGACCGTTGCATCAATGAAAGCCTTCAGCCCCAGCGGATATATTATCGAAGTCAGGGATCTGGCAAAGCGATTCGGCTTCCGGCCGGTGCTGCAAAAGATAAACCTGCACTTGAGAAAAGGTGATTTTCTAGCCCTCTTTGGTCCCAACGGAGCTGGCAAAACCACCTTGATCCGGATCCTGTGCGCCCTGATGCAGCCCACTTCCGGAACGATACATGTCGCCGGGTTCGACACCCGCCGGCAAAGGCAAGCCGTAAGCAAAGTCATGGGGGTTATATCTCACAACCCGTTTTTGTACCCTGAATTAACGGCTTTTGAAAATCTTAAATTTTTCGGCATGATGTATGCCGTGCGCCGGCTCAACGACAGAATCGCGCACCTGTTGGAACTGATGGGTCTTGCCGGTGTCGCCGATGAAAGGGTCATGGCGTTTTCACGGGGCATGCAACAGCGTTTGTCCGTGGCCCGCGCCATTATTCATGATCCCGCTATATTGTTGCTGGATGAGCCGTATACCGGTCTGGACCAGCAGGGGAGCGAAAAGCTGCGTCAGATTCTGGCAGATTTTCGCAATCAGGGCAAAACCGTTGTGATGACCTCCCATGATCTGGACAAGGGGTTGGAGTTTTGCAATCGAGCCGCAATTTTAAATTCCGGCAAGCTTGTTTACAACCAGAGCCTGGTCAATGGCATTGCCTTGGATTTCAAACAGGCCTATTTCAGGCACACCGCGGCCAAATCACCGGTTTTGTCAATTTCGTTATGAACTTTATGCATCAAATTTGGGCGATCGTGTGGAAGGATCTCACATCCGAGCTGAGGACAAAAGAGCATGTCCTTACCATGGGTCTTTTTTCCTGCCTGGTTCTGGTCATCTTCAATTTCTCTTTTGAAACCGGGGTCGTCAGTGCCAAGAAAATCATCCCGGGAATATTGTGGGTGGCCTTTTTATTTTCGGGGTTGATCGGGCTGAACCGGGCCTTCGGTACGGAAAAAGACCGCGGAACGCTTGCCGGCTTATATCTATGCCCGGTCAGTCCGTGGGGGATCTATCTTGCCAAGTTGATCGGAACACTGCTTCTTACGGTTAGCATGGAGGTTATCACCCTGCTGCTGTTCGTTGTTTTGTATAACCTGAACATCATGCCCTTCATACTTTCTCTAAGTATTGTCATCTTCTTGGGAACTTTGGGGTTTTGTTCGGTCGGTACGATTTTTTCGGCTATCGCGGCGGCGACCCGCACCAGAGATAAAATACTTGCCATTCTGGTTTTTCCAATCGCCGTTCCAATGGTCATCGCTTCGGTGAAAGCCACCGCAATCATTCTGGACGGAAAACCGCTGCCATCCATACAGGCCTGGCTTAAAATCCTGATCGCATTTGATGCTGTCTTTCTTTTGCTGGCCTACCTGACGTTTGGCTTTATCATGGAGGAATAGCCGTCATGTTTCCTGACGCCTTAAAAAAAGGACTGAATTTGATCACTTTTGCTGCGATGCTGGCGGCCCTGTATGCGATATTCATCTACGCGCCGGTGGAAAAAACCATGGGCCTGTCGCAAAAAATATTTTATCTGCATGTTCCTGCAGCCTTCCTGGCCTTTGTTGGTTTTTTTATCACTTTTGTCAGCAGCATTCTGTATTTGTATAAAAAAGATCTCAAATGGGATCAAATCGCAAGTTGTTCAGCTGAAATTGGACTTGTTTTTTGCACCATTGTCCTGATCACCGGCCCGATATGGGCCAAGCCGGTCTGGAACGTATGGTGGACCTGGGATCCTAGATTGACGACCACCCTGATTCTATGGTTCATCTATTTGGCCTACCTTGTGCTGCGGGGGGTGGTCACAGAAAATCAGCGGGCAAACCTTGCGGCGGTCTTCGGTATTATTGGCTTTGTCAATGTGCCCATAACCTTTTTTACGATCCGGCTGTGGCGATCGATCCATCCAGTGCTGATCACAGCCAGGGGAATAAACATTTCTCCCCCGATGAAATATACGTTGTTGCTGTCGTTTGGGGCCTTCGTTTTACTGTTTTCAACATTGCTTGTCAGAAGAGTGAGCCTGGAAAGAATGAAAATGAAAAGCGAAGGCATCAGAATGCTGATCGAAAATGAATTCAGAAATTGATTCAACAGAAGGGAAAGATCGATGCAAAACGCGCTTTATCTTTTTGGGGCCTTCGGCTTGAGCTGGGCAATCATTTTTTTATATATTTACAGCCTGGACAAAAGGCAGAAAAAGATCGAAGTCCAGCTAAATAAGATAAAGGTATTTTTTGAAAAAATACAGGCCGGTTGAATACAGGCGGCGTTGTTCGCAGCGGCAATCCAAAAGCCTCAAATTGACTACCACCATGGAAGCAAAAAAGCTTAACCACCGGGCAATCATTTTAATCCTGCTGGCGGTGTCGGCGATCGCCGTCCTATTTGTATTGAAGCAAAAGAAGTCGTCCTTTAAATCATTCGCACTGCAATCCCTGCAGGTTGGGGCGCTGGCACCGGATTTTTTCTTTCCCGGACTTGACGGCAAAATGATCCGCTTGTCGGACTACCGGGGAAAAGTCGTGCTCGTCAACATCTGGGCCACCTGGTGTTCGCCCTGCGTCAGTGAGGTTTCATCCATGCAAAAGCTGTATCAGGAGTTGCAAGGAGAGGACTTTGAAATTTTAGCCGTCAGCATCGATGAGACGGGGCTCAAAGCCGTGGCGCCTTTTATGAAAGCCCACAAGCTGAGTTTTCCGGCATTGATCGATTCGCAAGGAGCCATCAAAAATCTGTACAAGGCGACCGGCGTTCCGGAAAGCTATATTGTCGACCGGCGGGGAATTCTGGTCCAAAAGATTATCGGCCCTCTGGATTGGGCTGCTCCGGAAGTCTTGCGTTTTTTCCGGAAGCTGATTGACCAGCCACTGCTGCCAAGAAATAACGCAAAGTAGCCTTGCAGGCAAAATTTTTGAAACCAGCTATTCAGTTAGGGAGGAAAAAAATGAAGCGGGAAAAATTTGCAACGCTAAAACAGATCCTGTTAAGCTTGGCGATCGTTGGCCTGACGATTATATCAGCTTTTGCCGGCGACGGTGTTCCGAGGATAAACAAGGAAAAACTGAAAGCCATGCTGGACAACCCGGAGGTGATAATTATCGATGTGCGAACCGGCGGCGACTGGAAACACAGCGAGTTGAAAATTAAAGGAGCCCTCCGCAAGCGGCCGCAGCTGTTTGATTCTTGGGCCAACGAGTTGCCGCCTGACAAAATGATTGTATTATACTGAGCCTGACCCAACGAGGAGACCAGTGCCGGTCTGGCACGGAAGCTGTTAAACAGAGGCTATGATAAGGTCTATGCACTCGACGGCGGCTGGAACCAATGGTTGAAGGCCAAATATCCGACGGAAAAGAAATCGCCGCTGGTATTATAATTTCCGGGCTGCCGGGCCTCGCATCGGGTCGATAGCGGGTCAGGGGCAGTGGTCAATTGTCTTTTTGATACCGGGTAACGAATCGATCGATGCATTTTCCACACGCCTGCCGGTTGGGCCTTTGCTTGGCGTCGTAATTTTCAAAGGACTGGATCCAGTCTTCGCCGGTCCGCGGGCAGCTGTGAAGGCGGTTGACAAATTTTACAAGTCGGTCAACGGTGGCCTTGTCCATGGCATGTTCCATGCGGCAGGCATTGATTTCCGCCTTTTCAGCATCGATCTGCAGGATGTTGAGCAGAAAATCCTTGATGATTGCATGCCGCCTTGTGATTTCCTTGGCAATCGTCGCGCCTTTGCGGGTCAGCGTTATAAGGCTGTAAGGCTCGTAATTGACCAGGCCCTTTTCGGCCAGGCTTTTCAGGGCCCCGGTAACCGAACCCCGCAGGACTCCCATTTTTTCAGCAATATCCCTGACCCGGGCAACTCTATGGCTTTTTTCAAGAGCCAGAATTATTTCGAGATAATCTTCAAGGCTTTCCGAAAGCCCAGTGTTTTTTTCCGCCATCTCCCCCTCCGGCTGCAGCTTTGTCCATGGTGTTTAACATCCTTTAAAAAAAATGTCAATCCAAACAAAATATAGAACATTAATATTTTGTTATTGACAACTATATAAGTTTGGTTTACCAAACATTAGGCGCGCCAAAATCACCACCCACCACTTAACAAGGAGATTACAAGATGATATCCAGTTTTGTCATAACATTTCGCGAAGTGCTGGAAGCCGCCCTGGTTATCGGCATTGTTTTGAGTTACCTGGCTAAAACCAAGCAGACCCATTACAACCCGGCGGTTTATATGGGGGTTGTCTATGGTGTCGCCGCCAGCATTCTCGGTGCCTTTTTATTCACCTGGCTTTTGGGCGGATTTACCGGAAGCGCCGAACAGGTTTTTGAAGGCATGACCATGCTGATCGGGGCCCTGCTGCTGACCACCATGATCCTGTGGATGATGAAACAAAAACAAATTGCGGTCGAACTGGAGCACAGGGTGGCAGCCGAACTCGACAAGGCCCACAAATGGGGCTTGCTGCTGCTGGTCTTTTTCGCGGTTTTAAGAGAGGGCATCGAAACGGTCATTTTTCTGAAAGCGGCAAGTTTTTCTTCCCCGGGCAACACGCTGGTGGGGGCCAGCGCCGGTATTATTGCCGCGATTTTTCTGGGCTATACTATATTTTTTGGGTCAACGAAAATTAATCTGAAAAAATTCTTTAATATCACCAGCTTCCTGCTGATTCTCTTTGCCGCCGGCCTGGTGGCCCACGGGATCCACGAACTCCAGGAGGCGGGTGTTATTCCCACGCTGATCGAACATGTCTGGGACATTAATCCGTCGGTAAAGCCGGGCGGCGCTTATCCGCTGATGCATGAAAAGGGATATGTCGGCAGCTTCTTGAAAAGCATGTTCGGCTATAACGGCAATCCGTCTCTGATCGAGGTGATGAGCTACTTGGTTTATCTTTTGCTGGTTTTGGGGATTTGGAAAAACACAAGCCGATTTAAATCGACCCCTCATCCGGTGAGGACCTGACTGCTTGGCGGTGAGGCGCTGTGGTGTGAAGTGCGGGTAAGACAGATTTTTCGGATTCCCGCGTAGCTAGTCACATGCAAACTCATGATGAACAGCACGATGTCCCGCAAAAGTGAAAACCAGGCAGATGGTGGATCACCCGTTCGGCTGAAAGAAAAACAGCCGCAATCGAATTGGTGACCGCGAACAAGGTTAATCGTCAGGGCCGCGATAAAGGCCAGCATTGTGACGCTGATTATCAGGGAGGCTGCCCTGGGGAAGATGCCCAAGATCAGAGCCAGACCGGAAACCAGCTCGATGAAGGGCAGTATAATGGCGATCAGGTTGATCAAAACAGCCGGAAACAGATCATAGCCATAGATAATTTTGGCAAAATCGGCCGGTGCAAGAATCTTGTGGATACTGGCATAGATGAATGTCAGCCCTATAATCCAGCGGGCCGCCAGTTCCACCCAGCTGTTGGTGATGATGAATTTGAGCAGTTTATTCAACCGGATATCCCTCCGCCTCCCAACCTGGAAACCCGTCGATAAACACCCTCACGTTGACAAATCCCGACTCTAACAGAAGCTGGGCCAGGTTGTGGCTGTCCTCGCAGGTTCTCCCCGAGCAATAGGTGACAATGGGCTGTTTGGGCGAATATTTGCTCATAAAAGAGTCGATCCGCTCATCAAACAGCCCCACCGGCAATGATACGGCCCCGGGGATATGGCCCTGGGCATAATTTTCACGCGTTCGGGCATCGACGAACAGGGCCGTTTTGGAATCAAAAATTTTGCGAGCCGTCCTGACATCGTCGATTTCCAGCTTGTCCATGACAACATCGTTTTTGGCTTTGGCGCTAATCACACCTTTTGAAGTGTCCCAGCGGCCTACCAGCGCAATGCCGGCAGGAGAGAAAAAATTGACGACCATCCCGATGCAGACAGCCAATCCCGTTAAAATGGTTGTTTCTTTTGCTAATTTTTTCATTTCATAACCCGCGTGGCATTTAAGATGGCCAACAGGGCGACCCCGACATCGGCAAACACAGCCTCCCACATGGTAGCAATCCCAAAGGCCCCCAGGACTAAAAACACGCCTTTGACACCCAGGGCAAAGAAGATATTCTGCCAAACGATGAGCCGGGTCTTGCGGGCGATGGTTACCGCCAATGGAATCCTGGCCGGATCATCACTCATTAGAACGATGTCGGCTGCCTCGATGGCCGCATCAGATCCCAGGGCCCCCATGGCAATGCCCACATCAGAGCGGATGATAACGGGTGCGTCATTGATGCCGTCGCCAACAAAGGCCGTCAAGCCCTGAGCATCTGCGGTCTTTGCCATCATGGATTCAACTGCGGCCACTTTTTCGTGAGGCAGAAGTTCGGCATAGTATTCGTCCAGATTCAGCTCCTTGGCAACCGATTCGGCCACCATTTGACTGTCGCCGGTGAGCATGATCTGTTTTTTGACACCCAAATCCCTGAGCCGGCTAATCGCTTCTTTGGCATCCGGCTTTATTTCGTCGGAAATTATAATATATCCAGCATAAGTGCCGTCAATGGCAACATGAACTACGGTACCTTTCACATCGCAAGTGTCATGCTCGATGGCCTCACGGTGCAGCAATTTATCGTTGCCTGCCAGAACTTGGCGGCCCTTGACGGTGGCTTTCACGCCTTGTCCGGAGATCTCTTCATAGGCTTCAATGACTTTCTCATCGAGACTTTGGGTATAAGCACTGCGAATGGACTGCGCAATCGGGTGACTGGAATGAATTTCCGCCAGGGCGGCAAACTCCAGAAGCTCATCCTCGGAAAAACCGTTTCTGGTGATCACCGATGAAACACTGAAGACTCCCTTGGTTAATGTTCCGGTTTTATCCCAAATAACGGTATGCAGTTTGTTCAGGCCTTCCAGATAATTTGAGCCTTTTACTAAAACCCCGTGCTTGGAAGCCGAGCCGATGCCGCCGAAAAATCCCAGCGGTATCGAGATCACCAAAGCACAAGGGCAGGAAATAACCAGAAAAATGAGAGCTTTGTATATCCATTCGGTAAAGGTTTCCTGATGGGCAAACATTTGGGTAAAGACGGGGATATTATATAAAAAGACAGGCCCAACGGCCATTGCGATGGCTGCAAAAACCACTGTCGGTGTATAAAATTTCGCGAATTTAGTGATAAATTTTTCTGTTGGAGCCTTTCTGGCAGAAGCGTGCTCAACCAGGTCTAAGATTTTGGATATCGTCGATTCACCGAATCGTTTCGTTACCCGAATGGTTAACAAACCGGTTTTGTTGATCATTCCAGACAGGATCTCAGCTTCCGCGCTTACATGGCGTGGAACGGACTCTCCGGTCAGGGCGGAGGTGTCAAGCATTGAGGAGCCATCAATGACAATTCCATCAAGGGGTACTCTTTCTCCGGGTTTTACCAGAATGACATCACCGACAGATACCGAGTTCGGATCGATTTTTTTTGTTTCGCCATTGATTTGGACATTGGCATAGTCGGGGCGTATTTCCATCAATGAGGCAATCGACCTTCGCGATCTGTTCAGAGCAATGTCCTGAAACAGTTCGCCGATTTTGAAAAACAGCATTACGGCAACTGCTTCCGGGTATTGTTTAATTGCGAAAGCCCCCAGGGTTGCTACCGTCATCAGAAAAAATTCATCAAAAATTCGGCCACGCAAAATATTTCTAAAGGCGCTGAAAATCACATCGCGGCCGATGATGATATAGCTTGTCAGAAAAAAAACAAATTCCCACAAAACCGGCAAATCCATTAAAAGGGCCGCCGCGTAAATGATACAGCCGGGGCCGAGAGTCAGCAGCTCTTTTTGGAGATTAAATTCTTCATCATGTTCGTGACCGGCATGACTGTGATCATGATCACATGTTGCGCATTCGGAATTAATGACGTTATGTACGGTTTCGAGGCCTGGTTTATCTGACATTCGGTCTCCTTATCTTGCTTGTGGAAACTGGTCGCGCAGCAGCCTCTGCCCATCGCTCAGGTTATGGCCGGCATCGGCCAGCAGGGCCTGTGGGCCGGCAAAGATGCCGAAAATCGCCTCAACCGCACCTAACCCTAGATTGAGCGCCACGCTGGTGGCAAACGCACGGTTGTAATTGGCCGGGCCGTGTTGATGATGGTGGGCCATTTATCATTTCCTGTTGATTTTTCAGTGCTCGACCGCATGCTTCAGGCTGTTGCGGATCAGGTCCCGGACATGGTCGTCATCGAGCTGGTAGTAAACGATTTTGCCTTCGCGACGGTTGCGGACCACCCGCAGGTTGCGCAAAATCCTGAGCTGGTGGGATACCGCCGATTCGGAAAGCCCGCAGATCACCGACAGGTCGCAGACACACAGCTGGGCGTACAGCAGGGCGGTGACGATTTTCAGACGCGTGGGCTCTCCCAGGACCTTGAAAATGCCGGCGACATCATCGATAACCGCCGGTTCCGGAAATCGCTTGAACGCATATTCGACCTGGTCTTTATGGATACATTTGTCCTGGCATAAATCCATTTATCAATACCTCATTTGAACATATGTTCAAATATAACATCAAAAAGTTTTATTGTCAATAAATAATTTCAGCGCCCCATCCGGGGCAAACTTGAACGCGGACTTGAAAAAGCAAGACAGGATGTCTACTGTATCTGGAAGATGAAATTGATGTCCAACTGTTTGAACATTTTTCCTGCGTACCGGCGCAAAAACAGGTTTCAAGCATCGAAGAGACTTCCATGGATAGAGAGCCGGATAACAAAAAGCCCCTGCAGAAAAGACTCAATTGCTGGGAAGTATTGCTGTGCGGCCGGGAGCCGGGGGGCAAAAACGCCGCCAAAGATGGTGTTTGTCCGGCGGCGGCCGATCAGTCCTTTGACGGCATCAATGCCGGAAAATGCGGCGGCCGGATCTGCTGGGCGGTGGCGGGAACCTTCTGCGGTGGGTGCGTACAGGGGACGTTTGCCGAAAAACGGTTTTCCTGTCTGCAATGCGATTTTTATCAAATGGTCCAGGAAGAAGAAGGGATGGCCGACCGCAAGACGAAATTTCTGCAATTTGTTGTCCGCGAAGACCGCAGTCCATTCTTCGAAAAAATGGGCTATCGGCATGTTAAAGCCGGCGAGCGTTTTGTGGTCCAGGGTGCGCTGGAAGACACGGCCTATATCATTCAGCGCGGATCGTGCCTGGCAATCGTTGAAAAGGATGGCCAGCTGCACCCGGTGAATCATTACGGCGAGGGGGATATCGTTGGCGGGCTGGGGATTCTCACCGGCGAGCCGCGCCGGGCCCATGTTGAAGCCGAAACGGACATGGACCTGTGGATCATGACCCGCGCCCAGTTCGAAGCCATTACGGAAAAGGACCCGGCCCTGCTGGAATTCATCACCGAGCTGGTGGCGGATCGGCTGGACAGCCGCCGACCCACCGCCTATCGAACCATCGGAAAATACGTGGCCACCGACATCATCGGCCGCGGTGCCTTCAGCATAGTTTACCGGGGCCGGCACACGGGGCTGAACATGCCGGTGGTGATCAAAATGATGCGCCACGATATGGCCCTGTACCCGGATTTTCTGGACAGTTTCCGCAATGAGGCGCAAACCATTGCCGGTCTTGACCATGCGCATATTGTCAAGGTTTATGATTTCGAAGAACGTTACCGCACGCTGTTTATCATCATGGAGTACGTGAAGGGAACCTCGCTGAAGGATATGATCCGCCGTCTGCGGACCCTGCCGCCGCCGCTGGCGGCCAGTTACCTTTTGCAGGTCGGATCCGCCCTGGCTTACGCCCATCAGCGCGGGATCATCCATCGCGACATCAACCCGTCCAATATCATCGTCCAGCCCAATGATCAGGTGAAAATTCTTGACTTCGGATTGGCATGCCCCGCCGGTACGGAGGATTTTTCCAACACAGGCACGCTTTACTACATGGCCCCGGAACAAATCGACGGCCGGCCGGTGGATCCGAGGACCGATATCTATGCGCTGGGAATCACCGCCTATGAAATGCTGACCGGCAAACGGCCATTTGCGGAAGATGATCCAAAGGCATTGCTCGAGCGGCACCTTACCCATGACATCCCGGACCCGGGGCACCTGGCGGCCGATATTCCAGAAGCGCTGCTAAGATTTGTCTTGAAGTCCGGGCGCTGCAATCCAGACCGGCGCTACCAGGATATGGCCCAGGCGATCGCCGACCTACAGTCGCTGGTGCAGGATGCCAGAGCGCCCGGAAAAGAATTAATATTCGGGGAAAAGAATATATCCACCCTGGTCGTCAGCCACCCGGTCAATAATCAACAGGCCCTTGCCCGCCTGGTGGAAGAGTTCAAAACAAAAGCCCGGGCCCTGGGAGCCGAGGTGAAATTAACCGATTTCGAGGATTTCTAGGCTGGACAACTCGAAGGCGGATTGTTCTAGTGCCGGTTGATGGGATAGCGGCCCGGATCGCCGGTGAAGGGAAGGGCCAGCAGCCGCGGCAGGGTCAGCTTTGCGGGATCGCGAAACTGCGACAGGCCGATGGTCATGCCGTCATGGCCCCTGGCCGGCTGGGCCTGATAGGTGCCGAACAGGCGGTCCCAGCACGACAGGTTGAAGCCGTAGTTGCTGTTGGTCTCGCGGATGATCACCGAGTGGTGCACCCGGTGCATGTCGGGGGTGACCACCAAATATCGCAACCAGCGGTCAAACTGGAGGGGTAGTTTAATGTTGCCGTGGTTGAACATGGCCATGCCGTTTAAAATAATTTCGAATACCAGCACCGCCGCCACCGGAGGGCCCAGGGCAACGATCGCTGCCAGCTTGATGACCATTGAAAGACAGATTTCCAGGGGGTGAAACCGCAGCCCGGTGGTCAGGTCGTAGTCCAGGTCGGCATGGTGCATCATGTGCAGGCGCCACAGGGTGGGAACGGCATGAAACATCACGTGCTGCAGGTAAATCACGAAATCCAGCACGACGATGCCGATCGCCAGCTCCAGCCAGAAGGGCAGATCGATATTGTTTAACAGACCCCAGCCGCGTTGGCGGGCCGCCAGGGCCATGCCGGTGGCCGCAACGGGAAACACGGCGTGCACCAGCAGGGGGTTGATCACCGTGATGGCCAGGTTGGCAAACCAGCGGCTGCCTTTGGAGGTTGCCAGCGGGCGGCGCGGTGCCCGCAGCTCCCAGAGCGCCACGGCAATAAAGATCATCAGAAAAGATCCCAGGCGGACAGCCGTTTCATCGTTCATAATATTCCTCACTGATTGTTTCCGGCTTGTTTTGCGATATGCCGGATCCTTCCACGATCACATCTTCGTTGATCATAATTGCCGGAGCATTCGCTATTTTGAGGATTCTGCCACTGATGGTTGATGGTTTGCGTTTTTCAATTTTTGGAATCGTTGATGTTACCATACTAAGGCCTTTTTCTTGAAGACCTAAATTGTTTGATGGGAACATCCATGAAATGAAATTGACAAGTAACCTGCAGCCCCCCATTTTTTTTTGCATACAAGCAAAAATATTTTAAATAAATTTTGCTTATATGCAAAAAAAGTTGACATAATGTTTATAGAATGTCATAGTTTTTTACATGATAAAAGAAAGGTATTTAACAAAATTTGTTGTTGAAGACCTAGGCGAAAAAATGGTTTTTGTCGGCGGCCCAAGGCAGGTGGGCAAAACCACCCTTGCCCGGAAGCTGATTGCAAAGAAATTCGGCCAGTCAAGTTACTATAACTGGGATAGCAAAATTGACAGACGCAAGATTATGCAGTCCGTCTGGCCGGGTAGCGCCGATTTAATTATTCTTGATGAAATTCATAAGTATAAAAAATGGAAATCGTTCGTAAAGGGTGAATACGATACATTAAAGGGGAAATATCGATTCCTGATTACCGGCAGCGCCAGGCTTGACATATACCGCAAAGGTGGGGATTCAATGCTGGGCCGCTATCACTATTACCGCCTGCACCCCTTTTCCCTGGCCGAAGCGGCCGGAAAGGCCTCGATGCCGGAGGTTATGAAAGAGGTTCCCATTCCGGCCAACGGCGAAAAAGAAATATTTGATGCTTTGGATAAATTTGGTGGATTCCCTGAACCTTTTATAAAGCAAAATACACGAACTCTTAGAAGGTGGCACAACGAAAAGACCGAAAGATTGTTCAGGGAAGATATCCGCGACATTGAGCCGGTTAGAGACATCGTCAGCATGCAGCTTCTCGGCGATATGCTCCCTGAAAGGGCAGGCTCCCTGTTATCCATTAATTCCTTAAGGGAAGATCTTGAGGTCAGCCATCGGGCTGTTTCCAGCTGGCTGAATATACTCGAATCTTTTTATTACTGCTTCAGACTCTATCCGTATGTGGGAAAGAATTTTCGATCGTTGAAAAAGGAAGCCAAACTCTATCTTTGGGACTGGTCGGAAATTAATGATGAGGCAACAAGATTTGAAAATTGCGTTGCATCTCATCTTTTGAAGCTTACCCACTTTCTGCACGATTATGAGGGCTACAAAGCAAAGTTGTATTTTCTTAGAAGCGCTGAGAAAAAGGAAGTGGATTTTCTGCTCACTATTGACGAAAACCCCTGGTTGGCCCTTGAAACCAAAACGAACGAGACCAATGTTTCCCCTTCTTTGCATTACTTTAAAGAAAAGCTGAAAATCCCTTTCTGCTATCAGGTGGTTAAAAAAGCGAATATCGACATTTTCACTGAAGGTGTTCGCGTTGTTTCTGCAGACCGCTTCCTTGGCGGCTTGATTTAGTCAGCAAGACCGTAATATACAATTCTGTCGTGTTCGGTTAGGAGTCTCTCTGGTAGATCATATAATGGCGAATCTGTTCGGCCGTCTTAGGACCCAACAAACATTCCATCAATAGAAACGCCACTTCAAGAGAGGAACCGGGACCACTGCATGAAATGATCCGATCGTCCATTACGACCGGACCCTTTGTTACTTTGGCGCCGTTTTTCTTCAGCCGGCCGATGTTATCGTGGTTGCGGCTGTAAGGATAGGTCGTCGCTTGTTTTCCATTTAGAAGCCCGGCATCGGCAATGGGCAAAACGCCGACGCACATCGTGGCGATATACCCGCCATGTTGATGTATTTTGCGGGCGAGATGGTGGATCCGTTTACCGTAGGCTTCATCAAAACCATGGCTGTGAAAACCGCCGGGAAGCACCAGTGCCTGGTAATGTTCAGGGTTTACTTCGCTGGAAGCAAGATCCGGAGCGGTTTCAAGTCGTTCACGTGGCGCACGCTTCTTCAGGATTTATTTCCAGCGGTTTTTTAGCCTTAAACAACGTGCCTCTGGTTTTCGGTGAGCTGTTGAATCCGGTTTGCGCTACCAGTTGAGCGTCTTCAAATCCGGTCTGCTGGAGGAGTGCCAGGAAATCCTTTTCCGGTATGGCCCCGCCCTCTCACTGGGCCCACTGATCGATGCGTTTTTTCATATCCGTTGGTAAGGGACCTGCCAGCATGGCGGCCAGCAGAGTGTCCACGTCGGCTTCCAGCTCTTCCAGCCAGTCTTCAAACAACACCAGAACATCGGGATCTGCCCCTGACTGTAGTTGCCTGGATGGCGCCACCTTGTTCATCAGGCTCTGACTCAGATGCGTTGGATCGATACCTTCGTCCATGCATTCAGCCAGTCAGAGGTGAACCATGCTGGTCAGCTTGTCTGCTCCGGGATCACCGGCCAGACCTGCGATAAACTGGAGACGAGTTTCTTCACTTAATATTTGTATTTGCAGTTTGGATCAGCAGACGGGCCGATAGATTTTATTTGTGCGACTATTCCACGCTAGATCATGGAATAGTTGCGACCAATCCACGATTTGTCGTGGATTGGTCTTGACACTCAATTTGATTGTACCTATACTGTGGCTATGAAAAGAAGATACGAAGCGTTGCTGACAGAGCATTTTCGGCAGGATCGGCAGATGGCATTTGTAACGGGTGCGCGCCAGGTCGGCAAGACGACGACCTGCACCGCGTTTGTTGAAGGCCATCAATATTTCAACTGGGACAATGAGGACCATCAAAAGGCGATTATACGCGGGCCGTCGGCTGTGGCCGAAATTATCGGAGCACCGACTGCCCGGACAATTATTTTTGATGAACTGCATAAATATCCTCACTGGAAAAATTTTCTGAAGGGATTTTACGATACCTTTGCCCGCGACCGGTTTCAGGTGGTCGTCACCGGCAGTTCGCGCTTGGATGCTTATCGCAAGGGAGCCGACAGCCTGATGGGGCGCTATTTCATGTATCACATGCACCCGCTGTCAGTGGCGGAAATTGCCGGCCAGGATTGCCCGCAAAGTGAAATTTCCCCTCCGGCACGAATCGATAATGGTGATTTTAGCGCTCTGGCGCGTTTTGGAGGCTTTCCCGAGCCCTTCTTAAAACGCAATCCAAGATTTTACAATCGGTGGAAAAGAACGCGGCTGAAGCTGTTTTTCCGTGAAGATTTGAGAGATACGGCAAAAGTGCTGGAAATTGGCCAGGTGGAACTGCTGGCCGAATTCATCCGGCAGCAAGCCGGTCAGATGCTAAATTATGCAGCGTTGGCAAGAAAAATAAGAGCATCCCAGGATTCTATCAGAAGATGGATCGCCGTGCTGGAGTCGCTGTATTACTGCTTTGCGATCCGGCCATGGACCCCAAATGTTTCCCGAAGCCTGTTGAAAGAGCCCAAAGTTTATCTTACCGATTGGTCAATGGTCGAAGAGCGTGGTGCCCGCATTGAAAATCTGGTCGCTTGCCATTTACAGAAAGCCACCGATTGGTGGCGAGATCTCGGATTTGGCGACTACGGGCTTTATTTTCTGCGAACAAAGGACAAAAGAGAGGTTGACTTTCTCGTTGCCCGCAACCGAAAGCCCTGGTTTATGGTGGAGGTAAAAACTTCCGCTGAGCGCCCGCTTAACAGGAACCTGGCATATTTCCACGAACGTCTCGAGACACAGCATGCGTTCCAGCTGGCATTCGATGCCGATTTTGAAAACAGCGACTGTTTTGAATTTGATTACCCGGTTCGGGTTGCAGCCAGGACATTTCTTTCCCAGTTGATATAGCCCAGGGGCACTGAAAAGCGGTCGGTACCGGCCCCGAATCGCTGATTTGAATGACAAGCCAGCGGGCGGTTTTGGTCCAGGTCTAAAAGCTCATGGGCCTCGGTGATCTCTTCATATCGGGTTTTGGGCTTCACCGGTAACTTCCCTTGGGAAAATATGTTACGCAGACGTATTTTTTATAGCCTTATTTCAGCCGGACTTCAACCATGCAATGATTGATCCACGGTCTTGAAAGCACCCTTTCGCAAGATCCCAGAAAGCGTTTAGAGAATTCCAACAACCCGGTCACAGGAATCCAGCAGGTCGACCAGGGAATCATAAGATCCCGCTATAATTTTCGAATCGGCTGCGGCCGCATCGATGCCCCGCAGGCGGGCATCCTGGGTCAGCACCGACACCTCGAGCTTATTGTCAATCAATTCCTGAAGATCCATGCAGCCAGGGTGTTTCATGACGGGGCGGCAAAAACGGACGGCTTCCTGCAGCAAATACAGGCTTACGGCGTGGCCCTGGGCCAGCATGTCCGCGGCCGTTTGCAGCGCCCGCTCGGCTTCATCGGTGCAAGGCCCGCTTTTGAGCAAAATGGCGATTTTCATGGTCACACTCCTAGAATAGCAGCTGGAGAGGGTTGGCGGCCATTAACTGCGAAACCTTCTGACGATCAATGGGCTCCAGGTCTTCCACCAGTTCCTCCGGAGCCAGGCCGCGTTTCAAAAGCGATTCGTTCTCCACGTAAAATTCGGCGGGCGTATCTTTTTTTTCGTAGAGTCCCCGCGCGATGATTTCTTCCAGGGTCTCCCCCAGCGCCAGCCACTGGCTTTGGCCGGGATTCTGGTCCGCCATGGCCAGATAGACGCCGTCATCGACCAGCACCACAATGGGCCGAAAGCCCAGGGAGATGGCACCATTGGCATGACGCAATCCCTCGGCCGCCTGAAAACCGCCGTAGGGTCCGTGGCGAACGATTATTAGAATATCCTTTGACATGGCAGCCTCCTTTCAGGGACCCGCACTGATCAGAATGTCCGTTGCGCCAAGAATTTGAAACAGGCTTTTCAGGGTACCGGGCGTTGCGCCGGCGATGAATTGATCTTTCCGCAGACCGCGGAAGCTGAAGCACGTTCCTCACAAATCAACCCGCGCCCCCTGGGCAATCAGATCGGCGAACCCCTGCTCGGCATGGGGGGCTCCCGATGCCTTTTGTCCTTTTAGAAACCCATAGGTTCCGTCTCCGGATCCCACCACGGTCAGGCGGTGTCCCTTCTTCAATGCTGCCCGGGCAATGCCCAGCACGGTGTCCACATCCTGGCCGCCATAAGGCGGCGATCCAAGCAGAATTGTGATTTGCTTCATGATGTCCCCTCGCTTTAACGTCTCCAAGTTTGTTTTATAATTGAACAATGTTGAGAATATGCCTGGATGTCAAGGAAAAAAACGGCTGCAGGGAAAGAGGGACCGCGGGGGGGGTTGACAAACGGGGAAACTGGTTGTATCTTACAACAAATAAAGTTGCAGGATACAATTATTATGCTCGACGTTGGTAAAAACAAAGACATGCTGCTGCGGATTGCCGGGCTGGCCCGGGCGCTGCGCTGCTGCCAGCAGGAAACGGCTTTTTGTGAAAACCTGACCTTTACCCAGTTCATCATCCTGGAAACGGTGGGCGAAAAACCATTCCTGCGGCTTTCCGAACTGCATGAATTTCTGGGGGTCGACAAAAGCACCACCACCCGCCTGGTCCACCCCCTGGTGGAGCGCAAACTGGTGATCCGGGAAAAATCCAAAACCGACGGCCGGGTGGTGATCCTGAAGCTGACCGTCGAGGGCCAAAAGATGCGCGCCAGCATCTGGTCCTGTGTGACGGGATATTTCAACGCCATCGAAGCGCAAATTCCGGCGGAAAAAAGAGCGGCGGTCTACGATGCCGTCCGGCTGTTTTCAGACGCTTTGATCAAGGCCGGTCCTGCCTGCTGCCCGCCGCAACAAGCGCAAATCAGCAGTCAAAGGAACTTTGCCGAATGAATCCAACAGACGTGAAACCCGAAAAAACATCTGCGGCGGCTGACGGGTGCGGCCCGGTGCTGTTTCCCATGGCGTCGAGCTGCTGTGGACCGGATGATTCACCCGCCCTGCCCGATCTGGACCAGCCCTTTGTCATCGGTTCGGTGTCGACACCGGCCGGCGGCGTCCCCCGCGTGGCTGCTGACCTTACGGCGGCCGATCACCTGGGGACTTTCAAGGCCCGCTGGGGGGTGGGGCGCATGCATTACACGGTGCAGCCGGGGCTGTACGCCCTGGGCGCTCCGGATGAAAATGCACCGGTGCTGGTGGCGGCCAATTACAAGATGAGCTTCGACCGGCTGCGCCGGGAGCTTGGGGGCCGCAATGCCTGGATCCTGGTTCTGGACACCAGGGGCATCAACGTGTGGTGCGCGGCGGGCAAGGGCACCTTCGGTACAACCGAGCTTTTAAAACGCATTGAAACCACGGCCCTTGCCCGGGTGGTGGCGCACAAAACCCTGATTGTCCCCCAGCTGGGAGCCCCGGGAGTGGCGGCCCACCAGGTGCGCAAACATTCAGGCTTCAAGGTGGTCTACGGTCCGGTGCGTGCTGAAGATCTACCGCAGTTTCTGGACAATGGGCTCAAGGCCACGGCGGCAATGCGCAAAAAAACGTTTCCCCTGGGCGAGCGGGTGGTGTTGATTCCCGTGGAACTGGTGGAGGCCTGCAAATATGCAGTTTTGATTTTTTTAGGATTTTTCATCCTCGGCGGGTTGAGCGCGGACGGCTCTTTTTGGAGCGGCGCCGTGCGGCACGGACTGCTGGCGGCCTTTGGACTGTCTGCCGCCGTGCTGGCCGGGGCGGTGCTCACCCCTCTTTTGCTGCCGTGGCTGCCCGGCAAGGCCTTTTCCTTCAAGGGACTGTGGCCGGGGCTGGCAGCGGCAGCCGTCCTGGCCGGGCTGTACTGGCCGGATAGCAGCTCGCTGGCCGCGCGGCTGGAAATTTCAGCCTGGATCGTGTTGATCCCGGCCACGGCCGCCTACCTGGCCATGAATTTTACCGGAGCCTCCACCTATACATCGCCCTCGGGGGTCAAAAAGGAGATGCGCCGGGCGCTGCCCCTGGAGATTGGCGGTGCTGTGGTGGGCATCTGCCTGTGGCTGGGGGCGCGGTTTTTCGTGTAGCAACGGGAATCAAGCAGGCCTATCGGTCAGAGAAAAGAATAACTTAAGGATCCATACGCCATGGAAGAACTCACATATTTTAAAGGTGTGGTGACGCTGGAGCTGGATGCCGAAAAATGCGTGGGCTGCGGCATGTGTCTGGAGGTTTGCCCCCACGCGGTTTTTGCCGTCAACAACGGCAAGGCGCACATCCTGGACCGCGATGCCTGCATGGAGTGCGGGGCCTGCGCCGGCAACTGCCCGACAGAAGCGTTGAGCGTGGAAGCCTCTGTGGGTTGCGCCACCGCGTTCATCAACGAAATGCTGGGCCGGGGGTGCATCTGCGGTCCTGAGTGCTGTTGACCGGAAGAATCTTCCCGCTGAAACAAACGCCAGGTCTTGAATACGCCTCCTCATTGATCTGACTGGAGCAATTCCAGATCCGCCCGATCCTGGGCGCGGTTGGATAGTTTTTTGGATTTTATCAGGTTTTGACGGTCGATAAAGTTTACCATCTGGTTCCCGTAAGGGCCCTGCACCCTTTTTTCCCAAATATCTGAAAAATCAAGGCCCTTTATGGAGGTAATGATATCTATTCTGACCGGTTCGTATCCAAGCTGGATAATGTTGCCTTTCTCTGAAAAATCCTCAACCCGAAGATTTAAAGAACTGAACCCGAATTCCTCCAGTACCGCTAGAATTCTTTGGGCATTATCCAGGGATGCTTCAACCAGAATGTCAATATCTTTTGTGTATCGCGGTCGGGCATGGAAGGACAGGGCATAGGCGCCAATAATGCAGTACCGAACCTTATGCCTGTTTAATAACTCTAGAAACTCTTCGTAATCTTTTTCCGTCTTCATCGGGCAGCCCACCCGTTGCTTTGAAATACGCTTCGCGCAGGATTTGAATCGTTTCAATACGTTGAGCGCTTGATTGGCTCAGGTAATAGGTCGTCTCAAATTTTCGGGCCTCTTCAAACGATTTTGCTTTATTAAACCAGATTTTGCTTTTCATGTTGTGAGCATACCATCAAGTGGCTTCAAAGGCAATATGTCCAATTATCTGTCAACGCTCCGTTAATTGTTAGGTGATGAGTGCCAAGACATCGGTGACCCAAAAGTGCCAGGACATCGATGACCCTA
>CAZGNV010000004.1:0-135975 GCA_964527835.1 uncultured Desulfosarcinaceae bacterium
GCCACGGCGGCCTGTGCCAGGACTGTGCCGTGTGCTCCTATCCCCACTGCCCCTTTGGTAAATAAAGCCATTTTCAAAATCGACACAGACCGATGTCCTGGACGGCAAAAAGTCCGGGTGGGTTTTTATATTGACGTCTAACACCACGATGTGGTATTGATAAACAGCCAGGCACCTTGATTCCCATCGCCCTGCGAGGAATTCAATATGGTTTTAAAAAAGCCCAATGCGGCGTTGAGAAAATATATTGAAAGCGCCGTCCATGCCGACTGCACCCTGTGCTGGACCTGCAGTTCCTGCGACCTGGAATGTCCGGTCAACCGGGCCACCGGCCGGCTGCGGCCCCAGAAGATTTTGCGCCTGGCCAACCTGGGATTGCTGGAAGAATTGATGCAGCTGCCCGAGATCTGGTATTGCCAGACCTGCCGGCGCTGCAGTCAGATTTGCCCCAACGGGGTGCAGCCCGACAAGGTCATCGGCTTTGCCAGGGCCGAGGCACAGCGGTTGGGGGTGGTCACGCTGCAACAGGTTGAACGGTACTACCGGCTGTTTGCCGCTTTTCAGCGGGTGCGCTGGCAGGCCGCTGCCCTCTGTCAGCATGCGGCAATGCAACCGGTCAGCCGCCGCCAGTGGCACCGGTGGCTTGAAAATCCGGTGGCCCAATCCCACCGGACCATCCATGCGAAGGATCTCTGCCAGGGCAATGCCGCTTTCAGGACCACCATTGCCGAAACCGGGACCGCAATCTGTTTTACCTGCGGCGAATGCAGTAGCGGTTGCCCCATAAGCGGGGATCGCGCTGTTTTCGATCCGCGTGTCATTGTGCACACCGCGGCGCTCGGATTGACGCAGGAGCTGCTGCGTTCTCCTTCCATCTGGCTTTGTCTCGACTGCCGGCGCTGCACCGAGGGGTGCAGCCAGACGGTCAAGGGACATCAGCTGATCAGCGAGCTGCAGCAGCTGGCCATTGAGGGTGAATTTGTGGATGCCGATATTCGCTGGCGGCTGGCTCAGGCTGATAAAATCATCTATCCACCCCTGCTGGATGCCGTGGATGCCCTGTTCGGATTTCAGCGCTCTGAAGCGGCAAGCCCGCCGGTTGAAACCGGGGCCGCCGGTGTCCGTCCATCGGTGATGGCGGCAGCGGCCGGGGTAAATATCCTATAGTGCCGGGGATTCGCATAGCGTGGTCAACACATCGATATGATTTTTCTGCCCCTGATACAGCCGGGTCATTTCAATAAGAATTCCAGCGATCTGGGCCAGGGCCTGCACGAAATTCACATCCTCCAGGGTAAATTCCCATTTTTCAGCGGTGTAGACCCGAATGGCGCCGATGGCTTCATCGCCGATCAAAATCGGGACGCTCAGAATGGAGGCGATTCCCTCTTTTTGGGCTGCTTCGGGATATTGAATGCGCGGGTCGTCGCTGACATCATCGATGGCAATGGGACCCTCTTTAAGGGAATCAGCGATGGAGTGCAAAGCGCTGACCGGTCCCTTGTTCAAATACTCGGTGCTCAACCCTGTTGAGGCCGCAATTTCCAGTTCTTTTGACCGCTTGTTAATCAAAAACAACGCACAGCCCTTGATTCCCAGTGATGATTTGATGCTTTCCACCGTCATGCGGATGATTTCTTCCGGGTCTTTTGATTTTGAGAGGGAGCGGGAGATTTTTATCAACACGTCATAGTTAAGTCTCAGATTTTTCATTTTACCCTCCTTTCCGGTAAGATCGTGTGGCTGGTTTTTGAAGACCGGTCATTTCCTGCCGACCCATCGAGTCAAATGGCAACCGATGGATATTTAACCGCATACGGAGTGAAAACGGGATCAACAACCGGGTCAGATCAAAAAGAGGTGATAGGCGAACACAGAGAATTCAGTTCGAATCGGCGCGCAGGAAACACAGACGTGCAAAAGCGTTGTTCAAAAAAGTAGAATAATAATGAGGGGATGTCAATAAAAATTAAAAAAAGAGCACACCCGGCCGTCTTGCTCCGTTACAGGCGGATGAATGCCTTGCGGCCGAATTTTTGCAGCACGGGCGTGCCCATGCCGTGGCGCACGGCCTTGAGCACGTTTTCCCTGTCAATGGGCACGGTGCCGGCCAGCATGTGCACCGGCAGGTGAGCAAAGGCCTCGGCCACCATGGGGGTGCTGGGGCCGAGCATCGCCGTTTTGACCTTTGGATGCACATGGGACAGGACGGCTTCGGTGGTGTTGTTTAAAATCGAGGTGGATGTGAGAAACAGGACCTCGGCCCAGTCGCCGAGCTTGTCGTAAAAGGCGCTTTCATCTCCCAGGCGGCGGGAGGCGTCCAGGATTTCGACGACCGCTTTTTTTTCTGCGAACATTTTTACCAGCGGGCCGAAATACCCCACCATGGCCACCCGGGTACCGGCGCCGATGTGAAACTCTTCAAACAGGATGCGGTTGTGACGGTCCTCGGGGAAGGTCAGCGCCCGGTGGTGGTTGAGGGCGTTGACCAGGGCCAGGGCCATGCTGCGCTCAATGGGGTTGTCACTTTTGATTTTTGCCAGCAGCTCCGCCGCCGGATGGCCTTCGTAATCGATGTGCCGGTTTAAGAGCATGCAGGCTTTTTTATTCTCAAAATAGGTGTAGGCCAGCCCGATACCGCCGTCGGCCGTTACCGCAGCCGTATAGCCGAGTCCAAGACTCAGGACTTCAATTTTAACTTTTTCGGCCTGCTTGGCGAGCAGCCTATACAATTTTTGGTTCAGCTTCATGGGGGTGTTGTCCTTTTGATTGGGCATGGAGCAGGCTCCACCTGCTTGCTATTAGCACAGACGCCCGCATTCTTCAACCAGCAGTCCCATTTGAGATCCGGCTGCAAACAGTGCCAAACTGCAAGGCGGCGGGGAGCAGACCGGTGGAATTATCGGGGATCGCAGCCGGTTGCCAAACCAGCTGTCCTGTCGAACAAATCGACGTTGACAATCCTGCCCGCCTTTTATATTTTTTGCCAGGAGCTTTATCACCCTGAAACGGCCGTGATGCGTCTTTTTTAGATACTGCCGGAGGGTATCAGCATGGCAAAAGCAAGCGCTCAGACAATGATCCGGCAATTGCTGGAAATGGCCGGCGTCGGCATCAACGGGGACAACCCCTGGGACATGCGGGTGCACAACAATGACTTATATGCCCGGCTGTTAAGCGGCGGTTCCCTGGCCCTGGGGGAATCCTACATGGACGGATGGTGGGATTGTGAGGCCCTGGACCAGTTTTTTGACCGGGTTTTGCGCGCTGATCTGAATGCCCGGCTGCGTGTTAATTTTCGGCTGGCCTGGCACTTGCTCAAGGCCCGGCTGTTTAACCTGCAAAGGGCCGGCCGCGCTTTTCAGGTGGGCGAAGCGCATTACGATCTGGGCAACGATCTTTACCGCGCCATGCTGGACAAACGGATGCTTTACACCTGCGGCTACTGGGCGGCGGCCGACAACCTGGATGCGGCCCAGGAAGCCAAGCTGGAGCTGGTGTGCCGCAAGATCGAGCTGCAGCCGGAGATGACCGTTTTGGATCTGGGGTGCGGATTTGGCTCATTTGCCCGCTATGCAGCGGAAAAATACGGCGCCCGGGTGACGGGGGTGACGGTTTCCCGGCAGCAGGTGGAGCTGGGCCGGCAGCTGTGCGCGGGACTGCCTGTGCAGATCGAGCTCAAGGATTACCGTGAAGTGACCGGAAAATTCGACCGCGTTATCTCCATCGGCATCCTGGAGCATGTGGGCTATAAAAATTACCGCACCTACATGCAAAAAGTCGACGAGTGCCTGCAGGACGACGGCATCGCCTTTGTCCACACCATCGGCCGCAATGTCAGCGGCCGGACAACCGATCCGTGGCTGGCCAAATATATTTTTCCCAACGGCATGCTGCCCTCCATGGCCCAGATTGCCCGGGCCATGGAAGGACTGTTCGTGATGGAGGACTGGCACAATTTCGGTCAGCATTATGACAAAACCCTGATGGCCTGGCATGCCAATTTTGAAGCTGCCTGGCCCGGACTCCAACGCAAGTACAGCCAGCGGTTTTACCGCATGTTTCGCTATTACCTGCTCAGCTGCGCAGGAGCGTTTCGAGCCCGGGACAATCAACTGTGGCAGATCGTAATGACCCGCCCCGGTCGGGATTGCCCGCACTGCCGCATCAGCTGACGGGAACGCCAATGCTTGAAGCCGAAGTCATCATTGTGGGCGGCGGGCCGGCAGGGGCTGCCTGTGCCTGGACGCTGAACAAAAGCGGCATGTCCGCCATCGTGCTCGATAAAAAAGATTTTCCCCGTCCCAAGCTCTGTGCAGGCTGGATCACCCCCGCGGTGCTCAAAGACCTGCAGCTGAAAAAAGAAGACTACCCCCACGGTCTGCTGACCTTCCGGCGGCTTTATTTCCATGTTTACGGGCGCACCCTGCGGGTGGCCACCTGCCAGTATTCCATCCGCCGCATCCAGTTCGATCACTGGCTGCTGCAAAGAGCCCGGGTGCCCGTGCACCGGCACGCGGTACGGCAGATTCGCAAAGAAAAGGGCGGTTATGTGATCGATGAGGCTTTTCGTGGCCGCTATCTGGTGGGAGCCGGGGGCACCCATTGTCCGGTGTACCGGACTTATTTCAAAGATGTTCATCCCCGCAACGCAAACCGGCTGATCACCACCGTCGAGGAAGAATTCAGCTACGACTGCCGGCAGGACAACTGCCACCTCTGGTTTTTTGAAAACAGCCTGCCCGGCTATGCCTGGTATGTCCCCAAGGCGGACGGCTATCTGAACGTGGGCATCGGGGCCAGGTTTTCAGCCCTTAAAAACCGGCAGACAACAATCCGGCGCCACTGGGATCATTTTACGGACAGGCTGACCGCCATGTCTCTGGTGCAGGGACACACCTTTCGGCCGCGGGGCTACAATTACTACCTGCGCCACCCGGTGAAAGACGCCCAGCAGGACCGGGCCTATGTTGTCGGCGATGCGGCCGGGCTGGCCACCTTTGACATGGGCGAGGGAATCGGGCCGGCCGTAAAAAGCGGTATTCTGTGCGCCCGGGCGATTCTGACCGGCCGCCGGTATTTACCCGCGCCGGCGGTGCGCTTCAGCTTGCCCGGCATTTTGTGGGCCGGCGCAAAATCAGTCCTGGGAAAATGCGGGTAGCCCAATTCGGGCGGGGGAGTCCAGCAGCTGAATTTCAACGCTTTGTCCGGCGCTGATCTTTTCGCGCTCCTCAGCGATGACGATCAACGCCTCTTTGCGGGCCATGGACTGCAGGGCGCTTTCAAGCCGTGCCGGGTGCACCCGCAGTTGCCCGTCACGGTTTTCAAGGCGGGCGTGCACGAAATCGGTCCAGCCTTTTTTGCCCTGGACGTCGGCAGCCAGGCAGGCCGAAGTGGTTGGGAAAAAGACCGGCTGGTCCCCCTGCATTTTGAGCAGGGCCGGCAGTGCCAGCTGCAGAAAGGCCATTTCCATGGAAGGCGGGCCTCCCGGCAGACAGAAAAAAGGCTTTTGCTCCAGCAGACCGAAAGCCACCGGTTTGCCGGGGCCCATGCGCACCCGGTGATAGACGCCCTGCCAGGACATCTTTTCAAGGACCTCTAAAATCAGGTCCCGCTCGCTGCCCCAGGCACCGCCGCTGGTAACAAAAACGTCCGTGGTGGACAGATGTTCACTGACGGCCTTTTGCAGGGCTTGGGGGCGATCCGGCACCAGCCGCATTTTATATTCCAGCCCGATGGATGCAAGCCAGGCACAGATTTCCACCAGGTTGCTGGCATACAGTTTGCCAGGGGTCAGGACGGCGCCGGGCAGCAGCACCTCGTCGCCGGTGGCGATCACTGTCGCCCGCGGCGGACGGTAAACCGGCGCGGCATCCAACCCGGCGGCCGCCAGCAGCCCGATTCTGGCCGGGTTCAGCTTCCAGCCTTTGACGGCGACGGTTTCGCCGCGCCGCACATCCCGGCCCCGGCGGGTGATGTTGCGGCCGGCTTCGGCGCTGTTGAATGCGAGCACCTGCTTTTCGCTGCAGCGGCAAAACTCTTCGGATAACACCGCATCGGCGCCTTCCGGCAGGGGGGCTCCGGTGGTGACCCGCATGGTTTGCCCGCTTTTTATTTTCATGCCGGGAGGGTCCCCGGCGGCCAAACTGCCCACAAGGCTCAATTTAACCGGCTGGCGGCCGCAGGCTGCGGTCAGGTCCGTGGAAACAACCGCATAGCCGTCCTTGCGCGAGGAGCTGACCGAGGGGCAGTCGACCCGCGCGGACAGATCCGATGCCAGAATTTTGCCGGCCAGCCGGTGCAGGGGCAGAAACTGGATTTCCCCGGCCGCCACGTTTGACAGGGTCAGATCCAGGGCCTGCTTGAAACCGATGAAGGTTTGCATATTAAAGCGGCTCGCAGATGCGGTGCCAGGATTCAATCTGAGAGGCCAAACTGACCGAATTCCAGCGCCATGCCGATACATTTCTTGTCATCCAGACAGGCGGCGGCATCTGCATTTTCCAGGTAATGCCTGATGGGCTGTCCGTCTTTTTTGAAATCCACCGCCCAGGCGTTTAATTCCGCGTTCCAGGCGACCGTCAGGTCCCTGTTGCACTCACCGATTTGCGGGTGCAGTTCATGTATTTTATCGCAAAGCGTTTCTTTTGTGTACATGATGAAACCTCCTTGGTTGGAAGTCCGGATTAGGATGGACGTTGCTGCCAATAACATAACACCGATTTTGTCCGGGGCAAGACGGCCGGGGAGGTGATGTCAGGAGGAGATGATCTCGATGGCATCCCCGCAGCGGATTTTGCCCTCGTCCAAAACCCGGCCAAAAACCCCTTCCCGAGGCATGATGCAGTCGCCGGCCTTATAGTAAATGGCGCACTTGTTGTGGCATTCCTTGCCGATCTGCGTGATTTCAACCACCACGGAGTCTCCCAGCCGCACCCGGGTTCCGGGGGGAAGCGTTTTCCAGTCAATGCCGGTGGTGGCGATGTTTTCCGCAAAATCACCGAAAGTCACGTCCAGGCCTTTTTGGCGGGCGCTGTCGATGGCTTCGGAGGACAGAAAACTGACCTGGCGGTGCCATTTCCCGGCATGGGCGTCGCCCTCGAGGCCGTGGTCCTTGGAGATAAAAGCCTCTTTAACCGGGGTTTTGCGGGTTCCCTTTTTGGTGCTGACAGCGATTGACACAATTTTCATGGCGTAATTTCTCCCTGGCTTCCATCCATCTTGATGAATTGGAAGCTGATTCGTGCCATCCACTGTGCGTGGATGGACACGGCCTGATTTGTTGTTTGGCTTTATATCGCAATCCGTTCTGATTGTCGATGGCGATTATATTTGATGTCGCTCGAAAATGACTTCCAACGAACTCAAGCTCGTTGTTGATCGGGTTCGTATTCGCGGGGCGTACTTTCCCGCTCACTTAGGTGTCTGCGTGTCTGGTCATTTCAACCACTTAGCCGCGGGGGCATTCCTGCCCCCTCCGCGTTCTCCCGCCAAAGCATGGCGGGAGCCGCGGTCTCCCCCACGGCTAAATGGCTGAAATGACGAAGCCACTGCGACTAATAGCGTTCGCGGGCAAGCACCGCCCCTGTAAATCTGTCTGACCCGACAGCCGGATGGCAACGCAGCGAAGCTTGGATTGGTTCGTTGCCCATAGACTGCCGCTGGCGGCATAAGCAAGCTTTTTACAGGGCCGTCATATTTGATTTAGGTCAATTCTTTAAATACCACAATGTGGTATTCTAAGCAACAAGTTCAGTCAAATCGGCAGCGGGCTGAAGACAGGAGACAATCTGACAACCATGGAGATGACCAATGGATGAATATTTAAATAAAGGGATCAAGGAGATCATTGACGAATTTCCCCAGATTGAAAGTATTTTAGACGATTACGGCATCGGCTGCGGACCATGCAGCGTCGGAATATGCCTGCTGAAAGATATCGTGGCGATCCATCGCCTGTCAGCAGACGAGGAGCAGGAACTGATGGCCAGAATCGCCAAAAGCATCCACCCGGGAAAAGACATCAGGATAGTGCCGGCAAAGAAGCCAACGCCGGCCGAACCGGGAAAATTTGAATACTCACCGCCGATCAAGCAACTGGTTGATGAGCATGTCCTGATCAAACGCTGGCTGGCCCTGATTCCCGAAGTGGTTAAAAATCTTGATGTGGACTGCGATGAGGGGCGCCGGCTTATCGGTGACGGGATCGATATGATCCGATCTTATGCGGATAAGTTCCATCACGCCAAGGAAGAAGACATCCTTTTCAAATATTTTGATGAAAATTTGGCTATTTTGAAAGTCATGTATGCAGACCACACCCACGCCAGAGGGCTTGTCAAAGCGATGCTCGATGCACTTGCAAGAAGGGATCACAAAACCATTGCTGAAAACCTGGCGGCCTATCGCGAGCTTCTCAGCGAGCATATCAGAAAAGAGGATGAAATTTTATACCCCTGGATGGACAATCAACTGACCACCCGCCAGGTGGGCGAGCTTTTCGCCAAATTCACCGAGGCTGATCAACAGATTGAAGTTTTGCCCGAGAAGTATGAGCATTTTATTGATCAGCTGGAAAAACAATTGACCCCAAGGAGGGCTGAAAATGCAAGGATTTGAAGGATGCCCGGGTTCCCGGATGATGAGCTTTAAAAACGAAGCTGGCAACGATAGCCAGCGAGCCGTCGGCCCAATCCAGTCCCAACTGAGACAGTGGCCAATTCAAATGCACCTGATTTCTCCCACGGCACCCTACTATCAGAATGCGGACGTGCTCTTAACCGCAGATTGTGTCGCCTATGCGCTGGGCGGCTTTCACCGCGATTATTTGGAAAACAAAGCCATCGCGATTGCGTGTCCCAAGCTTGACGGAGGCCAGGAGGTTTATCTGGAGAAAGTAAAAGCCTGGTTTGATGACGCTAAAATCAATACCCTTACGGTATTGATCATGGAGGTCCCCTGCTGCACGGGGCTGCTGAACCTGGCCCGGCAGGCCGCCCAGGCTGCCAGCCGCAAGGTGCCGATAAAATACATCGTTGTGGGGGTGCAGGGCGAAATATTGCAGGAGCAATGGGCGGCCGCCTGAGCAGAAGCACCAGGGGCCGGTTTGGATTTTAGCAAGATGTGGTTTTGCCGTTGCCGATGAGAAAAATGCCGTAAGTGGCCCGCAAATTGGGCAGGACCGCAATCATTTTGCCATAGTGGTCTTCAGTCTGGGTGTTGATGGCCACTTCCTTTAAAATTATCAGCCCTACCTGGTGGATAAATTTTCTGAAGTCCTTGATGGTGATCACCCGGATGTTGGGGGTGTTGTACCATTGATAGGGCAGCTGCCGGGTGACCGGCGCAAAACCGGACAGCAGCAGCTGCAGGCGGCAGCTCCAGTGGCTGAAGTTCGGAAAACTGACAATGCCCTTTTTGCCGATGCGCAGCATGGCGCGGATCAGCACATCGGGTTCATAGACCTGCTGCAGCGTCTGGCTCAAAATCACGTAGTCGAAACGCCCGTCCGGGTAGTCGTTGATTTCTTCATTGATATCTCCCTGCAGCACCGACAGCCCTTTTTCAATACAGCGGGCCACCCTGGCTTCATTGTGCTCGATTCCACTGCCGACAACCTGTTTGTGGTCGATCAGAAATTTGAGCAGCTCGCCCTCTCCGCAGCCCAGATCGATGACCCGCGCTCCGGTTTCGATCCATGAGGCGATGACCTGCAGGTCAAAACGCATGGGATGGTTATGGGTTTCCGTTGTAGACACGGTCTAAAAACCCCTTGATGACAGCGTTCAGGCGCGTGCTGGGCAGCAAAAAGGCGTCGTGGCCCCAGTCGGCCTCGATTTCACAAAAACTTACGTCCAGACCGTTTTTTTTCATGGCCTTGACCATGGCCCGGGATTGATAGGTCGGGTAAAGCCAGTCGGAGGTAAAGGAGATCACCAGGAAGCTGGCGTCGGTTTTGGCAAAGGCCCGCACCGCAGATCCGTCACCGTGCTGTTTTTCAAGGTCGTAGTAATCGGCGGCCTTGGTGATGTATAAAAAAGCATTGGCGTCAAAGCGGTCCACGAATTTTTTGCCCTGGTAGCGCAGGTAGCTTTCCACCTGGAAATCGGCGTCGAAGTTAAAGGAGAAGTCCGCTTTGTCCTGCAGGCGGCGTCCGAACTTTTGCCGCATGGCCTCGTCGGACAGGTAGGTGATGTGGCCGATCATGCGGGCAACGGCCAGCCCGAGATCCGGTTTTTCGCCAAAATAGTAGTTGCCGCCGTTCCACTTGGGATCGGCCATGATGGCCTGGCGGGCCACTTCGTTAAAGGCGATGGCCAGGGCTGAATGCCGGGTGGTGGAGGCCAGGGGGATGGCGGCGGTAACCATCTCGGGGTACCGCAGGCACCATTCCAGGACCTGCATCCCGCCGATGGAACCGCCCACCACCGCCAGCAGCTTCCTGATGCCCAGATGGTCCATGAGCGCCTTCTGGGCCGTGACCATGTCGGCGATGGTGACCACCGGAAAATCCAGCCCGTAGGGCAGAACGGTTTTGGGATTGATGGTGCACGGTCCGGTGGAGCCCATGCAGCTTCCGATAATATTGGAACAGACCACGAAATATTTGTCGGTGTCGATGCCCTTGCCGGGGCCCACCATGTTGTCCCACCAGCCGGGCTTTTCGTCCTCCGGCGTGTAGTAGCCGGCCACGTGGGAGTCTCCGGAAAGCGCGTGGGCGATCAGCACCACGTTGCTTTTGTCTGCGTTGAGGGTGCCGCAGGTTTCATAGGCCAGGGTGACGGGTCCCAGCCGGGCGCCGCTTTCCAGGACCATTTCCCGGGGCGGTTCGGCAAAGGTGTAAAATTGCTTTTCAACGATTCCGACCGAAATTTTGTCCCGGTCGTGTTCAATGTATTCGCTCATATCTTTTCAAAAGCCTGCTGCAGATCGGCAATGATGTCATCAATGTGTTCGATGCCGATGGACAGGCGAATCAGATCCGGTGTCAGGCCGCTGGCTTTTTGCTGCTGTTCGGTCAATTGCGAATGGGAGGTGCTGGAAGGATGCAGCACGAGGCTTTTGGCGTCTCCCACGTTGGCAAGATGGGAAAACAACTGCAGGTTCTCCACAAATCGGCTGCCCGCCTGGGCCCCGCCCTGGATGCCGAATACTACCATGCCGCCGAAGCCTTTTTTGAGATATTTTTTGGCCACCGCGTGGGTTGGGTCATCCTCCAGACCGGGATAGCGGACCCAGGCCGTCCGGGGGTGGGATTTTAAATAGCGGGCCACTTTAATGGCATTGTCGCAGTGCCGCTCCATGCGCAGCGGCAGGGTTTCCAGACCCTGCAAAAACATCCAGGCATTGTCCGGCGAAATGCAGGCCCCCAGGTTTCTCAGGGGCACCAGCCGCATTCTCATGATATAGGCCACGGCATTGAGCTCTCCCAGGTCGTGGGCGTAGCGCAGGCCGTGGTAGCCCGGGTCGGGTTCGTTGTACAGCTTGAACTTGGGGTCGGTCCAGTCGAATTTGCCGGCATCCACCACCACCCCGCCGATGCCGGTGCCGTGGCCCCCCATCCATTTGGTCAGGGAATTGACCACGATGTCAGCGCCGTGTTCAATGCTTTTGAGCAGGCAGGGGGTGGTAAAGGTTGCATCGACGATCAGCGGCAGATGGTGCTCGCGGGCGATATCCGCCACCGCCTCGATGTCGGTGAATTCCAGCACCGGGTTGCCGATGGTTTCGATATAGATGGCCCGGGTCTTGGCCGTAATGGCGTTTTCAATGGTTTGGGGGTCCCGGGGGTCGGCAAAGGCGGTGCGGATTCCAAACTGCGGCAGGATGCTGTCAAACATGGTGTAGGTGCCACCGTAAAGGTTGTTGGCAGAGACAATCTCATCTCCGCTGGCGCAGATGTTGATGATGGCATAATACACCGCTGAGGTTCCCGAGGATAACGCCAGGGCGGCAGCACCGCCTTCAAGGGCTGCGACGCGCTGTTCCAGAACATCCTGAGTGGGGTTCATGATGCGCGTGTAGATGTTGCCGAGCTCTTTAAGGGCGAAAAGATTGGCTGCATGCTGCGTGCTTTTAAAGACATAGGAAGCGGTGCGGTGCACCGGGACTCCCCTGGCGGTGGTGGCCGGATCGGGCTGTTGGCCGGCGTGCAGGCATAATGTTTCCAGTTGGTAATGGTTGCTCATGATGCTTCCTCCTGATTATGTACCGGTCGGCGGCAATGCCGGCAGCAAACGGGAAATACCGGGAAATGGTTGGAACGTACAAAGGGACGGGCCACTAAAAAAGGCTGGTGAAAACCTCGCAGGAACGGCAAACTTCCATTTTGTCCTTCCAGTCCTTGTGAACGGTGCCCTCGCAAATGGTGCCGTTGATAAACCAGCAAAGATTGCCGCTTTTAAACTCCCAGGCCGGGCATTGCTTTTTGCGGGCGGGCGGGCATTTTTTTATCCGCCAGCACGCCTTGCTGTTGTTGGTGCCGATATTTTTGCGTGATACCAGAAAATACAGCTGCCGTTCCACGGCCGGCGGAATGGTGCGCCATCCCTGTTCATAGCTGTGGATGGCTTTCAGCGACACTCCCAGCAGCTGGGCCATCTGTTTCTGGGTTTTATCCAACTGCTGGCGGAATTCCTTGAATTCACTGCTGTCCACCGGGATGATTCTCCTTTGAAGTTTTCAATTCTTGCCATCCACTCCCCCAGGGGCCGGGGGGATGCTAATCAAAGCACCCTGTTATAGTGCTACATTGTAACATGACTGTCAACAGGAAAGTGTTTTTTATTGGAGTCGATCACCTGGTCAGGGCATTGAACCAGATCGAATGCACCTCGTTGACGGTCTCCTTGACTTCCTGCAAGGCGTTTAACAGCCGGGTATACATCATCGCCAGCCCGATGTTTTCAGCCAGCAACTGCAGGGAGTCGACGTCTTTTTCGGAAATATCCCACCGCTGATGGTGATACAGCCGCAGCTCTCCAATCACCCGGCCGTAAAACTGGATCGGCAATGAAACGATGGCCCCGATGCCCTCCTGGCGGGCTTCCTGCGGGTATTGCAGCTGATCGCTCTTTTCCACATCACGGATGACAGTCGCCTTGCCCTTGGCGGCCGTGCCGATGCTTTTTTTTGAAAGCAGCGGGCCCTTATTCATGTATTCGATGCTCAGCCCGAAGCTGGCCAGCACTTCAAGCTCGCCGCTTTCCGGGTTGATGGCGAAAATGCATCCGCCTTTGATTTCCAGCATGCCGACCAGCAGCTGGGTCAGGTGGGTGGCCATGATTTCAAGGTTGTCCGATTGGGCGATGGCCCGGGTAACGGTTTTGAATATCTCAATGTCGATTATTTCTTTGCTTCCCATGGAATTCCTCCTCGCATTTTGCGGCATTGTCGAAGGTCTCAGGATACAATGCAGACCGTGATATCCTTTACGGCGTTGACCACTTTACTGAAGACAGTGCCGGTAAAAAACCGGGTGGCCTTCCCCGGTTTATGATTGATGACGATCACGTTAAAGTGATCCTGGGCGGCCAGTTCGACGATTTCGGCGGCGATATCTTTTTTGCGGGCCTTGAAAACCGCCTTTACCTGGTTTTCACTGAAACCGCCCTGGATCAGTGTTTCCCGCACCCTGTCAAGTTCGGCTTTCTGCTGCGAGATTTTCTGCTCAAGGTAACTCAGGTTTCCCTTCAGCTTTCCCATGACTGAGGCGTCCTGGGTTTCGATGTCGGGGACGGGGGTATAGGCATGAAAAACGGTGAGTTCCACTTCCCCCTGGCGGGCAAAGGTCTTGATGGCAAATTCCAAGGCTTTATGGTCATTGGGCGTGAAATTGAAAGGAAGCAGTATTTTTTGAATGTCCATCATGTCCTCCCTGTTTCCGGTTGTGATTGATTGCGCCGGTGATTGTTTCCGGACGGCGGAAAATTGAGAAAAAGTGCAATTGCCCGCTGATGTCCCTCCCGCCGGCAGCCCTCGCGACATGGCTGCCGGCGGGCATTAGGCGCAACGAACTGAAATAGTAGAAGAACTCTAAAGAAATGGTCGAATCTGGCCGGTTATCCCGGGCTGGTCTTGATCTGGCTATTATAAATTCCTTTTGCCACAACGTGACATTTGCTGTCAATAAAAATCTGACAGGTCAAACCATGATGAAGCCGTAAAAAGTCGATTTTTTCGCATGCGCAAGCCTTTTCGGGACCGTCAACCCATGGAAATCGAGCCCTCCCGGTGAGTCCCGCGGTGGGCAGCAAAATTTTGCCGCATCCAGCAGGCGTTGCCCGGTGTCAATATGCAAACAATTTGCGGCATTTTGACGTAATTCGGACGCTAATTTCAGCAAGTGCCTTTCCCACCGGCGAGCATAACTTGCTTAAATAAAATAATAAACTGTTTTTAGTGAATTTTTGGCGCATTTATTGCTTGGGTATCATGCGGCAGTTTTGAAAAAGTTGACCGGGTGGACTCACAAAGCCTTGCGGAGGGTTGAATCCTGATGTGGAAACGAATCATCGCCATTGCCATTTTAACGGTTGCAACGTTCTGCGGCCTGTTGCAGCCGGAAGCCCGGGCGCAGACAGACCCTTTTCCCTTCCCGGAGTGCATCCAGCCCAATGTCCATTTCTGGACCCAGATTTACACCCGTTATACATCCGAAGATGGCGTCATCCATGACAAACAACATCTGGACCGCGTTTACGGGGTCATCAAACTGGTTGATGCTTACAGTCCCGGGGGCAGAAGAATCAACCGGCAACGCATTAAAAAGGCCAAAAAGCAATACAAGGCGGTGCTGGCCCGGTTGAAGAAGGGCCTGGCGCCTGCAAATGATCTTGAACGGCGCGTGGCCGCCATGTTCGGCCCGGATGCCGGTCCGGCACAGTTTCGTGCGGCCATGCGAAACCTGCGCTGCCAGGTAGGGCAAAAAGACCGGTTTCGTGAAGGCCTCATCCGTTCGGGGGCTTACATCGAGGCAATCCGCGATATTTTCCGCGATGCCGGACTGCCAGAGGATCTGGCCTACCTGCCGCACGTGGAATCTTCTTTTAATCCAAAAGCTTACAGCAAATTCGGGGCTGCCGGCATCTGGCAGTTCACCCGTTCCACGGGCAAGCATTACATGCGGGTGGGCTACGCCATCGATGAGCGCCGGGATCCCCTGATTTCTTCCCGGGCGGCAGCCAAACTGCTGCGGCAAAATTATCGTCGGCTGCAGGACTGGCCCCTGGCCATCACCGCTTACAATCACGGAACTGCCGGCATGTTGCGCGCCCTGCGTTCGCGGGGAAGTTATGAGGCGATCTTCAAAAGCTACCGCAGCCGGATCTTCAAGTTTGCCTCGCGTAACTTTTATTCCGAGTTTCTGGCCGCCCGGCAGGCGGCAAAAAATTACCGTCAATATTTTGGTGCCCTGAAGCTGGATACTCCTGTTCGAAGCCGGCAAATGGTGCTGAGGGGGTATGTGTCGCTGCCTGAAGTCGCCCGGCACCTGAATCTGGAGCTTGCGGATCTGCACCGGCTCAATCCTGCCCTGCGGCGGCCGGTGTTGCAGGGTCGCAAATACGTACCGCCGGGCTACAGTTTACGGCTGCCCTACCGGGACGATGAAAACTGGCAAACCCTGATGGCCCGGCTGTCGCCAAAATTGTACAAGCACAGTCAGAAGCACAGCCACATGTACACGGTCCAGCGGGGGGATACGGCCGGCAAAATCGCGCAACGGCACGGGGTGCGGCTCCGTGATCTGATTGCCGCCAACAATCTCGACCACCGGGCCACCGTTTACGTGCAACAGACGCTGCGCATTCCTGCGCCTGGCTATCGGTCGCCAAAACCGGTGGCCCCTGAAAAAAGGGCAATACACGCCGTGGCCCGGACCGGCAGGGATAGCAGCCACCCCCCGGCGGGCAGTGGCGGGGATTCCTATGTTGCTTACGTGGACCCGCTCATGGGTGTTTTCCCATCACAGGAAACCAAAGCGCCTGCAGCTGCGCCGGTTTCAGCTGACAGTCCAGCGTCGTCATCAGAACTTCCGGCCAACATTATGCTGGCCAGCGCTGACGGCCCCCGTTATTGGTCGAGGAATTCCATACCGGCCGCTGAGAAACAAAAATCGAAGACCGCCGGATCCAACCTTGCGCCGGTCGGATATTCTTCTGTGCGGATGAGCGCTGCTGCCGATCTGGAGCCGCAAGAAGATAACTCCGGCGGCGGGGACTCAACGGTGCGGACTGCCAGTCCGTTTCAGCCGGTCGGCTACCAGCCGCAGCTCAATCCAGCCGGGCTGCGGGGGCACTATGGGGTTGAGCGTGTCTGGCATCAGAATGGAAAAACATTCGGTCTCATCCGGGTGGAGGTGGAAGAAACCCTGGGGCACTATGCCGACTGGCTGGGAGTTTCCGCCTGGCAGCTGCGGCGGTTAAACGGACTGCGCTATGGCAGAATTTTGCGTCTGAACCAGAAGATCAAGATTCCGCTTACCCGGGTCGGCAAGGAAGCATTTGAAGAAAAACGCTTCGAGTACCATCAGCAGCTGGCCGAAGATTTTTTTGCGTCCTACCGGGTTGAAAAAGTGCGGACCTATTCCGTCAAAAGAGGCGACAATATCTGGAACCTTTCGCGGCGCGAGTTCGAGCTGCCTCTGTGGCTGATCAAGCGTTACAACGCCGATGTGGACTTCAACGCCTTGATCCCCTCGCAGAAGCTGGTCATTCCGGTCATCGAGAAAAACGTCTAACTGGCATCAAAACCATCATCATACAAGTTTCCAATCTGAAAATGGCCCTTTTTCGGATGGAAACTATATCGGGGGGGCGATCGTCACCAGCAACCTCAGATCGGTTTTGGCGCGCAACCCATGGGGTTCGGCAATCTCGCTGATCACCACATCGCCGGGTTTTGCCGGCAGGGTGGCGCCGTCTTTTCCCAGAAACTCACCTTCCCCCTCAAGAATCACCAGGCTGACCTCGCCTTCGATATCATGATTGTGCACGGGAAGCTCCTGGCCGGCTTTGAAGTTGAAATTCAGAATTTTAAAATACGGCGAATCGTGCACCAGCAGGCTTTTAAAGGTTTTTTCGGAAAAATCGTTTTCCTCGTAAAGATTGAGCTGTTTCATGGGGTTTCTCCCTGAAAAAAAGTTGACGAAAGCTTTAAACTCATCATACCCGCCATGGCCTGGATGGCCTTTGATTTAAGTCAAAAACCGCATCATCCTGGCACTTATTTGCGGCTCAGGCATCAATCCCTGTTTGCGCATCGACCCCGGAGCCGACCAGCCGGGCAGCCAGATGTACGAAGATGATCACAATGCTCAAGGGGACGGCAATGGTAATGTAGGTCATGGGCACTTCCAGCCCATCGCTGATGCGGTGCAGCCCGCGGGACAAAAAACGGTCGCTGTGGTAGAGAACCGGGCCCAGAAAGACCACCGCAGCACAGGCGCGCAGCCATGTTGCCGAAACGATCCAGGCTTTGGGGCCGCTTTTGGGCGGCTGGATCAGGCGCGGGTCCCAGTCGGTTTTAAAGGCCGTCGTGGCCCCGAACAGACCGCCCCAGATCATGCAATAGCGGGCGGCCTCCTCGGTCCAGACCGGAACCGTCTGGAAGATATAGCGGGCCAGCACCTGAAACAGCACCAGCATCAGCAGCAGGGACAAAAATCCCACCGCTGTTGCACGGCAGATTCGGTCGAGTCCATAGCTGAAAAGCTGAAGTGTTCGGCGCACGGGATTGATGCTCCTAGCGGTTTTTATCGGCCGCCTTCATGAACAGGGCGACAATTTTTTCATTCACGATGTCCGTGTAATTCGGTCGGATCAATGCGGCGAACTTGGCCTTGTCCGCCGCCGTGTTGATGTAGACCTGCATGCCGGCTTTGCGCAGCGCTGCGAGTCCCTGGACTTCCACCTTTTTGGTCCAGCCCCGGATGACCTGATTGGCCCGAACAACCCCGGCGTCGATGGTGGCGCGGTCTTTGCTGGACAGGCCCCGGTACCAGTCTTCGGAACAGATGGTCACCCGCAGGGCAGGGCCCAGTTTGACATCCGAGTAGTATTTTAGCACTTCGGTGTGTTTGAACATGATCGGCACGAAGGCCGGATTAATGTAGCCGTCGGCCACGCCGGTCTGCAAGGCGTTGTAAATTTCGGCCCAGGGAATGACCACGGCATTGGCCCCCCAGATTTTCAGCCACTTGGCCTGCTTTTTATCCAGGGCGCGCATGCGGATGCCCTTGAAGTCCGCCGGCGTCTTGATGAACTTCTTGGTGGTGGCAATGCCCGACATGTCTCCCACGGGTATCAGGGCCAGCACCCGCACACCATGGCGGGTGGTTCCCGCATTGATTTGGGCCAGCAGATCGGAGTTGTCCAGGGTCCGGAAAAAATGGTCCATATTTTCAAAAAGAAACGGAAGGTAAAAACCGAAGATCGTGGGGTCCAGGCTGCCGGCTTTGGCCAGGTCCGAGTTGGAGATTTCCAAAAGCCCCTGGCTGACCTGGTCCAGCTTTTCGGCTTCACCGCCCAGGGCGTCCCGGGGATAGAGCTTGACCTTGAGCTGCTGGGTGCCGAGATAATCCGCGAAGGTTTTCGACCACAGATAGGTGCCGCTTTTGGCTGGATCCGGCGGGCTGTCCAAAGCCAGCTTGATCTCACCGGCGGCCATGGCCGAACCGGCAAGCAGCGCCATGATCGTCAGGCCGATGAGGCAGGTAAAAAATTTTCTGGTTTTTTGCATGGCAGACCTCCTTTGATCAGGTTTAGATAAATCCCAACAGTTGCGGCAAAAAAAGCGACAGGGACGGAACCAGGGTGATAACCAGCAAAACGAAGATTTCAACCGCAATAAACGGTAAGGTGGCCCGGGCCAGCTGCCAGTAGTTTTCCCCCGAGATGGCTGAGACCACGATCAGGCAGCCGCCCAGAGGCGGGGTGATGAGCCCCATGGTTAAATTCAGGCATAAGATGATGCCCAGGTGGATGGGGTGCACCCCCTGGGAGACGGCCGCCGGACCGAACAGCGGCACCAGCAGCGCCAGGGCCATGGGCACGTCCATGAACATGCCGGCGATCAGAAAGATCAGGTTGATGAGCAGCAGAAAAGCCGTGCCGGTGATACCGGTTTCCATGGCCAGCCGGGCGATCTGCTGGGGCCATTGCTCCAGGGAGCCGACGTAGGCCGCGCAGGCGGCGGCCGATAGAACCATGAAGATGGAACCGGTTAGAATGGCGGTGCGTTCCAGGCACTGCCAGAGAACCTTGGGAGAGACCCCGCCGTAAAACAATCCGGCCGCCAGGGCGGCGGCCACCGCCACACCGGCCGCTTCGGTGGGGGTGACGATGCCGAAAACAATGCCGCCGAGGATAATGGTCGGCAGCATCAGGGCCGGGATGGATTTGAAAAAACTCGGCCAGAATCGCGGAATGGCGGTGCCGCGCCCCCCGGGATGGTCCTGGCGGTGGGCAAAAATCGCGTTGGCGACCAGCAGGGCCGCGCCCAGCAGCAGGCCGGGAAGTATTCCGGCGGCAAAAAGTCCGCCGATGGAAACCTGCATCCAGGCACCGTAAAAAATCAAAATAATCGACGGCGGGATGATGGGGCCGATGACCGCCGAGGCGGCGGTGACCGCTCCGGCATACCGGCTGCTGTATCCCTGCTGCCGCATGGCCGGGATGAGGGTGTTGGACAGGGCCGCGGCGTCAGCCACGGCGGAACCGGACACGCCGGCGAAAAAAATCGAGGTCATGATGTTGACATGCCCCAGCCCGCCCTTGAAGCGCCCGACAAAGGACATTGAAAAATCGATCAGGTAGCGGGTGACCCCGGTGCGGTTCATCACCTCTCCGGTCAGGATGAACAGCACCATCGCCATCAGGGCAAAAATATCGAGCTGGCTGAAGATGCGCTGGGGCAGCACGGCCAGGTAGCGCATGTTGCCACTGGCGATGAAGGTCAGCACGGCGGCCGCTCCGACCACGTAGGCCAGGGCCGCGCCGGCCGCTAAAAACAAAAATGCGAAGATGACCACTATCCAGGCCAAAGGGATCTCCTATTGCCAAAATTGATTACAACCTGCGTTTAGTAAAGATCAATAGCCAAGATCTTGAAAACTTCCCGGTTGATAAAAACCGACGTGAATTGGCCGTCGGATGGTGTTTTCTGCAAACCGGTATGATACTCAGCAACACCTTATTTTCGCAGTGTCCCTTGTTTGGGATGAGTGTCACGGGACGGATTCAATTTGGCAGCTAATTGGGCCTCGTCCCCAACAAGGGACACGCTGCATCGATATGGTTTCATACCGGTTGGAAGAAAATATCATGCGTCGGTCAATTCACCCCTTCAATTATTCTTCATCGTCACTGGTGCTCCAAATGCATATCCGAACGATAAAAATGTTTCACCTGCGCGACGCATACGGCAAGTTTTAAATCTACAAAAGCAACCCGGGCCGGGCCCCGGTGTGAACTCCATCCCGGATCACCGGCCGGCCATTGACCAGGACATGGGAGATGCCGGCGGCATACTGGTGCGGTTTTTCATAGGTCGCCCGGTCGGAAACGGTTTGGGGGTCGAAAATGACCAGATCGGCGGCCAGTCCCGCCTTGATCACCCCGCGATCTGCAAGCCGCAGTTTTTTGGCCGGCAGGCCGGTCATCCTGTGGATAGCTTCCTCCAGCTTGAGGATGCTCAGCTCACGCACATAGCGGCCCAGCACCCGGACAAAAGTGCCGTAGCTGCGCGGGTGGGGGACGCCTTTGGCCAGCGGGGCGCCGGGGGCCAGTCCGATGCCGTCACTGCCGATCATCATGGCTGGAAACAGAATCTCCCGGCGGCGGTTTTCCTCCGACATGCCGAACATGGCCATGGTGATGTCCAGCCGGGTCTCCAGAAGGGCATCAAAGACCCAGTCATCGGGTGTTTTTCCGGTGTCCGCCGCCAGTTGTGCGACCGTGCGGCCCTCGTAGCGTGTTTGGGAGGGCGCTTCGGTGATCAGGACATCTTCCCAGCCAATCCCGCGGGCAAAGCCGCCGCTTTGCATGGCGACGGTCATTTTACGGCGCTGGTCCGGGTCTGCCAGGCGTTTGAGGGTTTGTTCGGGTCCGCCGACATGGGCCCACTGCGGCAGCATGGCCACCAGGATGGTGCTGCCGGCCCGGTAGGGATACATGTCGACGGTGACATCCAGGCCCTCTTGCCGGGCCTGTTGGATGAGTTCCAGGGCCTGGGCGGATTTTTCCCAGTTATGCCGGGCCGCGGCCTTGAAGTGGCTGATCTGCACGGCAGCCCCGGTTTCGCGGCCGATGCGAATCGCTTCGGCGACGGCTTCCAGCAGGCCGTCGCCTTCATCGCGGATGTGGCTGAAATAAAATCCGTTGCGCTCTCCAACCGCCCGCGTCAGTTCGATCAGCTCGTCGGTGGAGGTAAAAGAGCCCGGCGGATAGATCAGGCCGGTGCTCAAACCGATGGCCCCCTGCTGCATGGCGGCGATGAGTTCCTGCTGCATGCGGGCCATCTGATCGGCATTGGCTCGGCCTTCGCCGAAGCCCATCACCCCGGCCCGGATCATCCCGTGGCCCACCAGGGCGGCAATATTCAAAGAGCAGCCCCGGCGGGCCAGAAAGGCTGCAAAATCACCAAACGAGGACCATTGACTCCAGGGGATGGATTTGGCGACATCACCGAAAAAACTGCTGATGGCGGCCGTCACCTCCTCACGGCTTTCTTCCATGAGGGGGGCCGGTGACAGACCGCATTGGCCAACCACCGCGGTTGTGACTCCCTGGTGCACCAGGCTGTCGGCGGTGGGCAGCGTCGGCAGGGAAAAATCGGCATGGGAGTGCATGTCGATAAATCCGGGAGCCAGAGCCAGCCCCCCGGCATCGATCACCAGGGAGGCCTCGGCATGCTTGAGTGGGCCGACGCGGGCGATTTTTGGCCCCTTCAGCGCCAGGTCGGCTTCGAAAGCCGCCGCACCGGTGCCGTCAATGATCAACGCGTTTTTGATGAGCACGTCGTACATTTTGTCCTCTGTTGGTTGCATGCAAAAAATCCTCTAAAATTGCCGTGTAGGTTTCAGGCTGGTTCAGGTAAGGGAAGTGACCGGTGCCATGCAGGGTCTTGACCTTCGCCGACGGGTAGGTGGTTTTAAGCAGTTCTCTCAAAGGTTCCGGCACCAGGGGGTCGTTGTCGGCTTCGATGATCAGCGCCTCGACATCACAGGCGGCCAGATCCGGCGCGTCAAAGCGGTCGAGCACGCAAAAAAAACGGGCCACAAACTGGGCCTTGCGCATCATGCCATAGGACTGCTCGCGCATATAGGCGGCCACCAGCTCGTTGTGCCCCGACGCCGGGTAGATGGCGTTGGCGGTAGTCTTGCGCAGGTTGCGCATCACCATCCATTCGGGCATCAGGGGCAGCACTTTGGCCGTTCTCTTTGACTTTTGGCGAATGATGTCGTTGGGGGGAAAGGTGTTGGCGAAAACCGCTTTTTTTATGCGCTTCGAATCCCGGCTGACCAGGTACTGGGCCAGGTAGCCGCCCAGGGAGCTGCCCACGATGTTAAACCGGTCAACCTGTTCGCAGGCCAGGATGGCCAGGATGCCGCGGCGCAGCAGGTCCAGGCGGGGCACCGGCGGGTAGGTGGGGGCGATGATCCGGTAGCGGCGCTGCAAGACTTCGATTTGCTGCCACCAGATGTCATACCCGCCGCCCATGCCGTGCAGAAAAACGATGGCTTCCTCCCCATCGCCGACGCGGATATAGTGCCAGGCAATGTCGTCGACCGTCAGCCGCCGCCGGGGGTGCCGCCGGCGAAAGGTCTGCAGGGAACCGGCAACTTCTGCGGGCACTTTGGCGTAAAGGCGGGCGAACGGTTTTGCGAACACCGGAAAAACGTAAATTCCGCAGGCGATCAATACCAGCAGGCTCAGGGTCAGGAGCAATCCGGTCATAGGCAATGGCTTTCACAGGGTAAGTATTGATGAACCCGCAAAAAGTCGCATTTTCTCGCTTCGCAAGCCATTTCAGGAGCTGTTTCACCGGTTTCGCTATCCGCCTGAGGCGGACAAGAATTTGTTGCAAGAACTCGTCGCCAGCTCCTCAAACAACTTGAAATTTTGACGCTCAACCCTTCACCGCCCTTTTCCCGAAAAGGTTGATGGCGCTCGAAAACGACTTTTTACGGGACCGTCAAGTATTGAATTGTGCCAATCCAGTTAGAAAGCAATTTCTGATTTGGATTCTGACTTGTAACACAGTTTTTAATTTTCCAAAACCAGGGCCTGTTGAAGGTCGGCGATGAGATCCTGCACATCCTCGATGCCCACCGACAGCCGCAAAAGACGATCGGTGATGCCCAGCTCGGCGCGCTGCTCAGCGGACAGCTTGGCATGGGAGGTGGCCGCCGGAGCGCAGATGATGCTTTCAACGCCGCCCAGGCTGATGGCCGGTCTTATCAGCTTCAGGTTTTTGAGAAACCGGTACGGTTCTACTTTGCCGTTTTGCAGTTCAAAGGACAGCATGCCGCCGAAGGCTCCCATCTGCCGGGAGGCCACATCAAAGCCGGGATGATTTTGAAGCCCGGGGTAATACACGCGCTCGATTTTAGGGTTGGCTTCCAGCCAGCGGGCGATGGCAAGGGCATTGTGGTTCTGTCTTTCAACCCGCAGGGCCATGGTTTTGAGACTTCTTTCGATCAGGTAGCAGGTGGCGGCATTCAGGCTGCCCCCCAGGTTGGCGGCGACAGACCGGATCCTGGCGATTAACGGCCGGGAGGCCACGGCCGCCCCGCAGCACAGATCGCTGTGTCCGCCGATGTACTTGGTGCCGCTGTGGATGACGATGTCGATTCCCAGATCCAGCGGGTTTTGATTGATGGGAGTAGCAAAGGTGTTGTCGATAACCGTTAAAATGTTGCGGGAGCGGGCGATGCGGGCCACCGCCTCGATGTCGGTGATTAAAAGCAGCGGGTTGGACGGCGTTTCGATATAGATGATGCGGGTGTTTTCACGCACGGCATTTTCGATTCCGGCGGCATCGTTGGGGGCAAAGCTGTATTCGATGCCGAAGCGGTCGAACTCGGCCGTGGCGAAATGGTGGGTGCCGCCGTAAATGTCTTTTTGCAGCACCACGTGATCCCCGGTGCCCAACAGAGCCAGCATGACCGTGCTGATGGCGGCCATGCCCGAGGAGAAAAACAGTCCGTCCGGTGCGTTTTCCAAGGCGCACAATTTTTCGATGATCGCTTTCTGGTTGGGGGTGTTAAAATAGCGCGGATAGACAGTTTCCGGTGCATCCAGGTATTCGAAGGACGAGGAAGTGAAAACAGGCGTGTTGATGCCCCGGGTCGTTCTGTCGATGCAGGTGCCGCTGTGCACGCATTGGGTGTTTTTGTTCATGTTTGCTCCTGTTTTAAACCGGGCGAAGATTTTTGAAAGACCGGAGTCGTGATTGGACCGGCGAATTTTGCCACCGATGCTTTCAACATGAAAATCACTACGGGAAAAGGGGCCACGCTGTCAACAGGCAATCGGACATTTATAATTGAGTTTTGACCGGGCCGTCAATTTTGGCTATTATAATTTGGCCGCATTTTGTGCTGTGTTGCCAAGTGTATTTGAAAATCACCAGTTTGGATGGTTGAAAACCCATGCCGATTCATAATGCCGACATTGCCGATATTTTTGATGAAATCGCCGATTACCTGGAAATCGAGGGTGAAAACCCATTTCGCATCCGGGCCTATCGCAATGCAGCGCGCACCGTGCGCGGGCTGGGGACCGAATTGAAGGACATGGTGGCCCGCGATGAGGACCTGACCGCATTGCCGGGCATCGGCAAGGAGCTGGCCGCCAAGATTCACGAGATCCTTGCCACCGGCACCGCCCGGGCGTTGACCCGGCTGCGCCGCAAGATTCCGCCGACGCTGGTCGAAATTTTGCAATTGCCCGGGCTGGGACCCAAGCGCGTGCGCACCCTTTACCAGGACCTCAACATCCTGGACCTGGAACAGCTGGCCCGGGCGGCGCAACAGGGCAGGCTCAGAGTGCTGCCCGGCTTTGGCGCCCGAACCGAACAGCGGATTCTGGAAGCCGTCCGGCAGCATGCCGCAAGGCCGAGGCGCTTTAAAATCAGCGATGCCCGGGTCTACGTAGAGCCTTTGATTGCCTATCTCAAACAGGTCCCCGGCGTGAACCGGGTGGAGGCTGCCGGCAGTTACCGGCGCTGCCGGGAAACCATCGGGGACCTTGATATCCTGGTGACCGCTGCCGAAGGCAGCCCGGTGATGGAACGCTTTGCCGCCTATGACGAGGTGGCGGCGGTGATTTCGCAGGGGGCCACCCGGGCCAGTGTCCGGCTGCGCTGCGGGCTGCAGGTGGACCTGCGGCGGGTGGCACCGGAAAGCTTCGGCGCCGCCTGGCAGTATTTTACCGGCAGCCAGGCCCACAATATCGCTGTGCGCCGCCTAGCCCGGCAGCAGGGGTTGAAAATCAACGAATATGGGGTGTTCAGCGACCAGCGGCGGATCGCCGGGGAGACCGAAAAAGCAGTGTATCGGTCCGTGGGGCTGGACTGGATCGAGCCGGAACTCAGGGAAAACCGGGGGGAAATCGAGGCCTGCCGCCAAAAGCGGCTGCCGCGACTGATAGAACTGGGCGATATCAAGGGTGATCTGCACATGCACACCCGCGCTTCGGATGGCCACCACAGCATTGAAGAAATGGCGCTGGCAGCCGGCAAACGCGGATTTGAATACATCGCCATCGCGGAGCACTCCCGGCATTTGAGCATTGCCCATGGCCTGGACGCCCGTCGGCTGCACCAGCAGATCGATGAAATCGACGGGCTCAACCAGCGGCTCAAGGCCGTTACGATTCTGAAAAGCATCGAGGTGGATATCCTGGAAGACGGTCGCCTGGACCTGCCCGACGAGGTGCTGGCCCGGCTGGACCTGGTGATCGCCGCGGTGCACAGCCGGTTCAATCTGGCCCGGGACCGGCAGACCGACCGCATCCTGCGGGCCATGGATCATCCCCATTTCAGCATCCTGGCACACCCCTCGGGCCGGCTGATCAACGAGCGCGAGGCTTACGCGGTGGATCTTGAAAAAATCATCGACCATGCAGCCGCGCGTGGCTGCTTTCTGGAGCTCAACGCCAATCCCCAGCGCCTGGATCTGTCCGATATTTACTGTCAGATGGCAAGCGAACAGGGCGTTTTGGTGGCGATCAATTCGGATGCCCACCGCAGCGATGATTTTGACAACCTGCGCTTTGGCATCGGCCAGGCCCGGCGCGGCTGGCTGGAAAAAGGCGATGTGCTCAACACCCGGCCGCTGCCGGAGTTGCTGCAACTGCTCCGGCGCACCATGGGGTAGGTTACCGCAAAATGGATAAACAAAACAGGTGTTCTTGTTCTATAAGCGTGGTTCTATGGATGATGGACAGTTTCGGCAGCTTCTCGACGCGTTTCATTGTTCGTGGTCCGGGTACCGCAAAGTCCGCAAAGGCGTCAAAAAGCGCATATGGCGGCATATGCAGGAGCTGGGTTGCCGCAATATCAGCGCCTATCTGGACCTGCTGAATAAAGATCCGCAGCTGCGGCGGGAATGCGAAAAACGGATGACCGTTTCCATCAGCCGGTTTTTCCGCGATCGACAACTCTGGCAGGGCCTGGAAGAAGACATTTTGCCCCATATGATTGAAGACGAAAAGAAAACCTTGCGGATTTGGTCAGCGGGTTGTGCCCGGGGTGAAGAAGTATACAGCTTCAAGATCATCTGGGATCGCCTGCAGCCACGATGCGATGAGCGGCCCCAGCTGCATATAACCGCCACTGATTTGCATCCGGATTATATTGCCAAGGCCCGGGCGGGAAGCTATTCCCAAAGCAGTCTGAGGGAGGTTTCCCGGGAAATTCGAGCGCACTATTTTGATCTCAGAAAAAGCGGCAGACGCTTTGAGGTGAAACCGTTTCTTAAAGAAGACATTGAGTGGAAAGTGCAGGATTTGTTCGTCCAGCCGCCCGGCGCTGTGTTTGACATCATATTTTTAAGAAACAATCTTCTGACCTACTATCAGGACGAACTTAAACAAAAGGGGTTCAGCCTGGTTGTCAAGGCTCTTGCAGCGGATGGATGGCTTATTGTCGGCGCTCATGAAAAACCGCCGGTCGGTGCGTTCAATCTCGTGCCGCACGCCTCCATTCCATGGGCCTACCGGCATGCGAAAGGCAGGAATTCATGATTAGAGTCGGTCCGGCGGGCTCCGGGGGGCTGGGGAATCTGAAGGGCGTTGCCAGGGTAGCCGCTTTGGGGCTGGACTGCATGGAAGTCGAGTTTACCTATGGCGTGCGCATGAACCTTGAGGCCGCCCGGCAGGTCGGCGCCCTGGCCCGGGAAAAGAAAATCATACTTTCGGTTCATGCACCCTACTACATCAACCTGGCGGCCGACGACGGGCAAAAATATGAGGCCAGCTGTCAGCGCATCCTGGATTCCTGTGAGCGGGCCCATGCCATGGGAGCCCGCAACGTGGCCTTTCATGCCGGGTTTTATCAGAAAAGGACCGCCGCGCAGACATACGACCTGGTGAAAAAGGCGATCGTGGATCTGCAAAAAACCATCGTGCGCAGGAAATGGCAGGTCCGGCTGTGCCCGGAAACCACCGGCAAACCTTCCCAGTTCGGATCCCTGGAAGAGCTGCTGCAGCTAAAAAGGGAAACCGGCTGCGGCATCACCGTTGATTTCGCCCACCTTTACGCCCGCCACCGGGGTCAGATCGACTATGGCCGGATTTTAGAACAATTGCCAAGAAAATTTCATGCCCATTTTTCCGGCATCCAGTACACGGATAAGGGCGAGCGCAAACATATCAATACGACCCCCCAATTTTTTGAACCCCTGGCCGTGCAGCTGGTGCGCCACAATCCGGAGGTCACCATCATTAACGAATCACCGCGGCCCTATGAAGATGCGCGCATGATGAAAAAAACCCTGCAGGCGCTGCAGGCAAAGCGGAAAGGGTGAACCACGGTGGTTATGGGTGGGCTTCCGGCGGGGGTTTGCTGGCTTTTGCATCCGCCAGTTTTTTTTTAAGCGCTTCGTATTCCTCCTGGCGGTAGGATCCCAGCTCCCTGGCGTGCATGCGCCACGTTTGCAGGCAGAAATTGGCGTTGTAAAAGTCTTCTTCCAGCAAAAACTGCTCAAAACAGCGCAGGGAATCATTGACGGATTTTTCATACAGCTGCTTTTTAAAGGCGTCGTATTTGGCCTGATCAAAGGTGCCGGCATCCATGGCTGTGGTGCGCCAGACATTCAGGGCCACCCGGGCGCTGTAAAACCCATCTTTTTCCAGGGAGCGCTTGAGCCGCCACAGGGCATTGAGCGCTTCGCGCTTGAGCAGGCGCTGGCGCGCTTTTGCATCCTGGACCTGTTTTGCGCTGTCCTGGGCCTGTACGGCGGGCACCAGCAGCAACACCATCAAAGCAGCCGCCACCATGGACCGCAGCAGAACGGAGGTTTTCATAAATCGGTGGGTTGTTTTCCTGTTGATTGCCATAACCTGATCGGAATTGATGGGATTAAAAATAATTATATAATAAAAATTTTCGTTGGTCAAAAAGCAAATGGGGGTCACATCTTAAAAATTAAATATTGATCGATCTGTCGTTAGCATTTACCAATTCCAGATCAAACGGGTGGCCTAGCGACCTAGGGAGAATCCCATTGCCGGTGTCCAACACCGTGTCAGCCGATCACCGAAAAACTTGACGCGGGATTAATCTGGCGCCGGCGTGAAAAAGACCCCATGTTCAGGTGGCGCTGAATGTGTTTCAAGGGATACTGAACAGGATCGCGGTCGTGATCGTGTCCGGCTTCGACTTTTTCGATCAAGTCGGCCATCATGGCGCCTGCCACCGGCGCATTTTTATACTGGTTGCCCGAAGTTCCCACCGCCATGTAAAACCCCGGCAAATCCGATTTGTCGTAGATCGGGATCCAGTCATCGGAACAATCATAAAGATCGACCACACCCTGCATGGTGTTGGGGACCGGCAGACCGACAATGCGCTGTGCCTTGCGCATGACCTGAATTTTCCACTGTTTGGTGAAATTTTTATTGTAGTTGTCCGGGTCATCGATCCATTCGAGGATATCGCAATCCGGGTCTTCGGATCCAACGAGAACATGATTGCCAACCTCCGGCCGGGAATAACAGCCAATGTCGCCATCTGATATCAGGATCCCGACTGCTTCGTAGTCCAACCCTGCGGGTGATGGAACGTGGGCAACTTCCTGGCGCAGGGCCCGGGTCTTGATGTGCATGCCTTTTTCAACCCCTGCCAGGCGGTTAATAACGAACGAGTGCGGACCGGCCACATTGATCACGACGGGAGCGTCGACTTTGGTTCCATCCTTGAGGGTGATTCCGGCCACCCGGCTGCCGGTTTTGCGGATATCAACCACCTCGGCATTGAAAAAAAACTTTGCACCCCTTACCTCGGCCGCCACCTGGACATTATGAGTGGAAAGCACAGGGTCCGAGATGTAGCCGGACTCGGGAACAAAGATGGCCCCCTCGATTGCTTTTCCGGTGGGCTGACCAAACCCGGCGTCCTGGGGCAGTTTGGGCGGGCCGTATTTGCGAGTGTCGATAAACGGAAATCTTTTTTGCAGCTGCGCGACGTCCAGCTGCTCGTATTCAACGCCAAGTTCGTCCAGACTGGCCATGACATTTCTCAAACCCTTGTTGCGCTCGGTTTTGACGACCAGGCAGCCGACATTAATGTATTTGGCCATGCCGCTTTCGTCTTTGACGCCAAGGTAGTTTTGCCAGTCCAGCCAGTAGAAATAACTTTCACGGGCCATCGCGACCCCTTCCGGGGTCGAGTAGTGCAGCCGGATCACCGCGCAGGAATTGGATGTCGATCCGTGACCCGCAGCGGACAGTCGGTCCACGTTTAGAGTTTGATAGCCTTTTTTGGCAAGCTCGAAGGCAATGCAGCAGCCAATTACGCCGGCGCCGATAATGATGGCATCATACTTTTCAGACATTGGTGCATCTCCCATGTTGGTTTCAATGGCTTGCTGTTGTTATCTGGTGATTTCTTCAGCTGCATGCTTGAAAATTTACAATCCATTTGCCTGATAAATACCACAAAATAAACCGGTCAGGCAAAAAAATAAGGCTTCAAATTATTATTTTCGGGTTAAAAATGTCAGGGGTCACATCTTAAAAATTAAATATTGACGATTCCGGCAATTTTACCTATACACATTTTCAACATCTAAACCCAATCTCCTCTCTTTTCAATCACGGTAAACGAAATGGCCAGGCCACTGCGTATCGAGTACCCGGGTGCCTATTATCATGTGATCAGCCGGGGCATTCATCAGGACAGGATATTTACAAACGATAGGGACAAGGAAAAGTTTCTGGAATATCTTGAAAGTGCGGCCGAGCGTTTTTTGATCATCATTCATACCTACTGTCTGATGGATACCCATTACCACCTGCTGGTGGAAACCCCGGAAGCGAATTTAAGCGCTGCTATGCAGTGGCTCAATGTCAGCTATGCGGCTTATTTCAACCGTAGGTACGATCGGCATGGACACCTGTTTCAGGGAAGATTTAAGGCCATTTTGATTGATGCGCATGGGTACCTCAAGCATCTGTCGCGCTATATTCACTTGAATCCGGTCAGGGCGCAGATGGTTTTGATGCCGGCCACCTACCGGTGGAGCAGCTACGGCGCCTTTATTGGCAAAGAGAAGGTGCCGTCATTTCTTGAAACCAGCCGGCTCATGTCCTATTTTGGCAGAACGCAAAAAGACGCCCGGGCGAACTACCGGGACTTTGTGGAAAAGATCGATTTTAGAACCCTTGAAAATCCGAACGATGAGGTGACTGCGGGATTTGTACTGGGGGATGCGGATTTTGTGGACTGGATCAAAGAAACCTTTTTGTCAGATCGAAGTGACGAAAAAGAAATTCCTCAATTGAAAAAACTCAAACCCAGGGTGAGCTTGGAAAAGGTGGTCGAAGCCGTGGCGCGGGAGTTTGATTGCAACCCGGAGGCGATAAAAGCAAAGGGCCGCAAAAAAAACAAGGCCCGGGAGGTGGCGATACATATTGCCCGGGAGGTGAGCGGGATGTCCGGCAAAGATTTAGGTGCTTATTTCGGTGGGGTCAGCGGGGCTTTGATCACCATGATGCACAAGCGCATCGCCGGTGAATCCGCACGCGACAGGCGCATGCAGTGGTGGCTCGACAGGATCAGAAAGCGGATATTTAATATTTAAGATGTGACCCTAAATCTGGAGGTTCTGATGGATGTCCAAAACAAAATCATACCCAAAGTAAAGCTGCTGATCAATGGCCGCCGCCAGTGAGGCCTTTAAGAACTGTAAAAACACACCTATTCCGACCCGGGCACGGATTTTTTTCCGCCTCCAGGAATTGATTCGCGCAAACCTGGATCGCTTGGCGGCTTCCGTAACCGCAGAGCTCGGCAAGACCGTTGTCGACGCCAGAGGGGATGTCTTTCGCGGCCTTGAAGTCGTGGAGCATGCCTGCAGCATCGCATAGCTGCAGATGGGCGGCTATGTTGAAAATATCGCCGGCCGGGTGGACACCTATACGATCCTGCAGCCCCTGGGGGTTTGCGCCGGGATCACGCCGTTTAACTTTCCGGGCATGATCCCGCTGTGGATGTATCCCATGGCCATTGCCTGCGGCAACACCTTCGTGCTCAAACCTTCGGAACTGGACCCCATCACGCCGGTCAAGATCGCTGAGCTGGCACAGGAGGCCGGCATACCCGACGGGGTTGAACATCGTGCATGGTGGCAAAGATGTGGTCAACGCCCTTTGTGATCACCCGGATATCAAAGCCATCTCCTTTGTGGGCTCTGCCCCGGTGGGCACCCTGGTTTACAACCGGGCTTCGGCGGCCGGCAAGCGGGCCCAGTGCATGATGGCCGCCAACAACCACGGGATCGTGCTGGCCGATGCCAACAAGGAACATTCCTTGAATGCGCTGGTCGGTCCTTGTTTCGGGGCCTCGGCCCAGCGCTGCATGGCGATCCACACCCTCGTGCTGGTGGGAGAGGCCAACGCCTGGCTGCCGCAGCTCGTTGAAATGGAAGGTGGCCCCGGCTAGGCAAAGGACACCGACATGGGACCTCTGATCCGCCCGGCTTCAAAGCTTGGCGATTTGGGCCCCTATGGCAAACAGGTGGTTGAATTTTACACTCAGACCAAAACGGTGACCGCGCGCTGGCCAGCGCACGATGGCGGCCCCGAAGAGGTTAATACCGCCATTACATTGAAATAGTTTGCAGCAGGCCAAATCGGATAACGTGGCCTTTTTTTATAGCCTATGAAATCCAGCCGTCGCTGACCATCAGCGACGATGAGCTTGATCAAGTCTTGGCGGCTATCAAGAAGGTCATGGATACCTGAACAAAACCAGGCTATTCTGAAAATGGGTTTTTTGGGTCATTTTCAGTGTCATTATCCTGAACGTCCGATGCAAATTTCCATATATGAACACATCCTTTTCGCTTGACATTTCCATTTACGCACTTTAGGGTGTCTCCATGATTAATGAACGGCAAAATACCCTTACTTATTCACCGGGCAACTGGTGGTGGCTCAACTCTGATCGGGAGGCGAGCCTGCCAGGATAGCTGAAAAAAAATAAAAACCAATAAACCGCGGGCACCTCCAACAAGGTCCCGCGGTTTTGATTTGATATTGCAGCGGCCGTGGGACCGAAAGTCCCGCGGCTTTTTTTTGGGGGAGAGGGTTCAGCTTCACCCCGAGTCGATTTTAACGCTAAACGGAGGCCTGATTTTAGAAAATTTTTAACCAATGGAGGAAAACACCATGATCAAAGCATTGATTGCACAAGTTGTCAGGGGCGAGGATCTCAGCGAGGTCCAGATGGAAAAAGCCATGGATGAGATTATGAGCGGAACAGCCACGGCGGCCCAAATTGCGGCGTTTATCACCGCCCTGAGGCTAAAAGGCGAAAGTGTCGCTGAGATTACCGGGGCTGCCCGGGCCATGCGGGAGAAGGCCGTAAAAATCAACGTCCTCAACCACCTGGTCAATATTGACCGCGATGAGATCAACATCGAGGATGAAACGATTTGCGATATTGTGGGCACCGGCGGTGGCGGGACCCGGACGTTTAATGTTTCCACCACCACCGCCTTTGTCGTTGCCGGCGGGGGCGTCAAGGTGGCCAAGCACGGCAACCGGGCAGTTTCGAGCCTGTGCGGCAGTGCGGATGTGATTGAAAATCTGGGCGTCAACCTGGATGTGACCACCACCGACGTGGAAAAATGCATCCAGCAAATTGGCATCGGATTTCTCTACGCGCCTATTTTCCACGGAGCCATGAAGCACGCTGCCGGACCCAGGCAGGAGATTGGCATCCGCAGTATTTTTAATCTGTTAGGACCGGTGGCCAATCCGGCCGGCGCCTCGGTGCAGGTGCTGGGCGTCTACGATCCGGACCTGACGGAAAAAATGGCCCAGGTTTTGAAGCGGCTGGGCGCCAAGGAAGCCTTTGTGGTCTGCGGTGAAGGCACATTCGACGAAATCAGCATCTGTGGGCCGACACGGGTTTGCCATCTGAAAGAGGATCAAATCCACACCTTCGAGATGACGCCCGAAGAACATGGCTTCAAAACGGCTTCCGTCCAGGACATTGTCGGCGGAGATGCCCGGCAAAATGCAAAAATCATTGAAAATATTCTCGCCGGCCAGAAAGGTCCCAAAAGAGACATGGTCCTGCTGAATGCTGCTGCGGCCTTCGTGGCCGCCGGGCTGTGCGACAATTTCAAAGAGGGGGTCGAGATTGCGGCAGATTCCATCGATGCCGGCAGGGCCCGGGCGAAGCTCGAAGAGCTAATTAAATTCACCTGCCAGTGCCAGCCCTTTTTGCGCAGTGCGCCTTAAGGAGTTTGCCGTGCAGTGCCGGCTCGACAGGGCCAGAAGGCATATATTTAATATTTAAGATGTGACCCCATGGACTTCTGATGTGATCTGATCGACAACCAGATCGCCGACCTCGCTGGTGGAATAGCCCATTTTGCCGGCGGCAAGGCTTTTGATTCGAGTGCCGGTCACCGCTTTGACTGCCTCTTCGATGGCCTGGGCGGCCTGCACTTCTTCCAGGGTTTCCAGCATCATCGCGCCGGCACAGATGGCAGCCAGGGGATTGATAACATTTTTGCCGGTGTATTTGGGGGCGGAACCGCCGATGGGTTCAAACATACTGACCCCTTGCGGGTTGATATTGCCGCCGGCGGCAATTCCCATGCCGCCCTGGGTTTCGGCACCCAAATCGGTAATGATGTCGCCGAACATGTTGGAAGTTACCAGCACATCGAACCATTCCGGGTTTTTGATCATCCACATGCAGGCGGCATCCACATGGTAATATTCGCGTTTTACATCGGGGTAGTCTTTTGCGCCGATTTCGTGGAACACCCGTTCCCAGAGGTCAAAAACGTAAGTCAGCACGTTGGTTTTGCCCACCAGGGCCAGGGTATTGGCTTTGCCGCGGCCGCGCGCTTTTTTGCCGAACCTGCGGGCATACTCGAAGGCATAGCGAAGACAGCGCTCCACCTGGAAGCGGTTGTAGACCATACTCTGCACGGCCACTTCATGGGCCGTGCCCTTCATGGATATCCCCCCTGTTCCGGTGTAAATGCCGCCTGAATTTTCACGGATCACCACATAGTCGATGTCTGCCGGGGATTTGTCCTTCAGGGGGGTCTCCACTCCGGGGTAAAGGCGAATCGGACGCAGGTTGATAAATTGATCCAGCGCGAAGCGCAAATTCAATAAAATTCCTTTTTCGAGAATACCCGGCTTGACATCCGGGTGTCCGATGGCCCCCAGGTAGATGGCATCAAACCGGCAAAGCTCGTCCACGGCGGTTTCCGGCAGGACTTCACCGGTGCGCAGATAACGATCACCGCCAAAATCAAAGGTGGTCATTTCCAGATTGAAGCCATGGCGGCTGGCTGCCGCCTGCAACACCTTGCAGCCCTCGTGGACCACTTCCGGTCCGGTTCCGTCACCCGGGATCACGGCGATTTGGTAAGTCTTAGTCATTTTCAGTCTCCTGGTTATGGTTGTCAATTAATGGTCCGCCTGTTGGTGATGTTCTGTCTTTTTCCCGCTCTTGCGTTACGCAGTAGATGCCCTCGCCTTTTCTGGCGGGGATAAAGCACAGGTTGTCGGACAGACAGGCGGCCTTTGTACGATCGCCTGACCGCCAGCGGCCGACCAGGTTCGGTTCGCGGATCAGGGGGCGGCTCAGGCAAAGATAGTCGGCAACCCCGTCGTTTACCAGTCGTTCGGCCACGGGCAAGGACCGGATGCCGCCCACCAGCATCAGGGGCACCCTGATTTTTTCCTTGAATGTGCGGGCTTCACCTTGGAAATAGGCCTCTTTTTCTTCGGATTTGATTCCCGCCCGCACCGGTCCCAGTTTGCCGGCCTTTTGGTTGCCGCCGCTGATTTCAATGGCGTCAATGCCCTGTTGGGCCAGCATGACACCCACCTGAACGGCATCGTCCAGGCTCAGCCCCCCCTTGTTAAAATCCCGACAGTTCATTTTGACCAGCACCGGGTAGTCCGGGCCGACAGTATCGCGGATGGCCGCCAGCACTTCCAGCAGCAAACGGGCGCGGTTTTCGATGGCACCTCCCCAGCGGTCCTGGCGCCGGTTGAACAGCGGCGACAGAAACTGGCTGAGCAGATAACCATGGGCGGCATGGATCTGAACCCCGTCGAAACCGGCGTTTTTGGCCCGGCCGGCAGCCGCCCCAAAGGCTTCGATCAGCGTCTGGATATCCCCAGGGCTCATTTCCCGGCCCACCTGTTTGCCGCCGTCTTCCAGCGGCGATGGCCCCAGGGCCCCGGGGTCGGCCGACAGCGGGGCGGCCATCAACCCCGCGTGGGCGAGTTGCATTACGATCTTGCCGCCGTTTTGGTGGACGGCGGCTGCCATCGCCTCCAGGCCCGGGATCAAATCATCTTCGTAGACTCCCAGCTGGCCGGGACCGGCCTTGCCCTCAGGGCTGACGTAGGCATGGCCGCTGATAATCAATCCCACGCCGCCCCTGGCCAAGACGGCCATCAGGTCAATTAGCCGCGGCGTGCATTGACCGGAGTCGGAGGCCATGGCCTCCCAGGTGGCCGAGCGCACGAAGCGGTTGGCCAGCGTCAGGGTGTTGATGGTGGTGGTTTCAAACAGCCGGTTCATGGTGTTTCCCTCTTTGTTTTTCGGCAGCGCTCGATTCGGCCTTCATTGGCATTGCAGGGTTGCGAAAATTGACCAACAGTGGCATTGAGTATATTGAAAAATGAGGCAACATTTCAAGCCCTGATAAAAATCTTTTTTTAAGGAGAACTTATGGAGCCGTTTAGCGTTGATGTGCAAAAGTGCAACCAGGATGAACTATGCGTGCAAGCCTGTCCCACCGGTGTGATCCAGATGCCATCCGGGGACGCAACGCCGTCGCCGACCGCTGATTTTGCGGACTGGTGCCTGGCCTGCGGCCATTGTGTGGCGGTGTGCCCCACCGAAGCCTTCCGCCTGCAGTGGCTGGGCCCTGAGCAGTGCGATCCGGTTGAAAAAAATCTTCGCCTGACCCCCGGACAGGCCGAGCAGTTTTTGCGCTCGCGCCGTTCCATCCGCAACTTCAAGGACCAGCCGGTGGAAAGGGAAAAACTGGAAAAACTGCTGCAGATGGCCTGCTATGCGCCTTCGGCCAAAAACAGCCAGCCCTGGCACTGGATGGTGGTTGAAGATCCGGCCGAGGTGCGGCGCCTGGCGGCCATGGTGGTGGAATGGATGCGTTCGGTGATCGATCAGCATCCCCAGCAGGCCCGGGAAAGGGGTCTGCCGCGGGTGGTCGCCGCCTGGGACGCCGGTCAGGAAAAAATCTGCCGGGGAGCACCCCACGTCATCGTGGTCCACGGCGACAAGGATTACGGCTTTGGTGCCGAGGACGGGGCGCTGGCCATCAGCCATATCGAGTTGTTTGCACCGGTGCTCGGCCTTGGGTCGTGCTGGGCAGGCTATTTTTACTCGGCAGTCAACTGGTACCCGCCGCTTTTTGAAGCTTTGGGGCTGCCCGCGGATCACCGGGCCTTCGGCGCGGTGATGGTGGGCTACCCGAAGTTCAGGTATCAGCGACTGCCGCAACGCAACCCCCCCCGGGTGGTGTGGCGCCAACCCCCGGCATCCATCTGAAAAAGGCCCTCCAACAAGCTTCAGCGGTCCGACAGGAATGCCGGGCCGCTGCCTGCGTACACAAAACAATACATTCCGATATACAATAACATAATGGTTCAAGCGGACCATCCGGAATTTCAAATTGGCGCAGTGTTGTATAAGCCCATGTTATTTTATTTGACAGTCCCGAAAAGGCTTGCCCAAGTGAGAAAATTCGAATTTTTAGGACTGCATCTTAGTTGATACGATCTAAAATTGTCAGTTTGGAATGCTTTTTGCTTCTGTTTGCTTTTCACAGACGACTTGATGAATGCGATCCAAAAACGAGAGCACGGAGCACACCATGGCAACCAAAAATACCATCCGGGATTCAATCTTTTGCGAACACATTATCAACCTGGCCCGGCATGACCATCAAAAGAAATCTGACACCCTGGCGCCTTACCGCAAGGCGGTGCGGCAGAAAAGCATCCTGCAGGAGTTTAACCGCTGCCGGCGTCGGGTTCTGAAAAAATCACTGGCCCTCAAGGCCGCGGCCCGGTCAAAATTATAGCTGCCGGCCCAGAGAGGCTGCTGAGGGCTCAGTTTAGAAACCAGCTACCCCCCCACCCCTTTGTCCCACCGGAGGGGGAGGAAAATTGCTTCCTCCCCCTCCCCCCCTTGCCCTGATTCGAACCCACACAAGGCCCGGGGGCGGGTAAAGTTGTTCAGCAGGCAAACAGACGAAAACAGGCTATTATGGCATAAGCTCACGGGATTCGTACCGAGTACGGAAGATTATCGCATCAGGCGGGGTGGCGGCAACCCAACGGCGGCCCTTCCGCCATTTGAATTACACCCTCAATATTCATAGACCATTTTGGGAGTTTGATATATCACACCTGGAAAAGTTGCTTCCAGCGACCGATTTTTTTCCAGGCATTGACAGCAAGGTGCGATCCCGTGAGCTTGGCCGCCAAATGCCTATCGGCTGACATGCTGCAAGAGGCTATTTTGCGATTTGCTTCAATTGTCTGTAAACAGAGTACATCCGGTAGGCAAAGCCGATGATGAGGGTTGCGCTGATAAGGATGATAAAATTGGAAGCAAAAAAAGTCATGATAAACATGTAGGGGTCATTGAGTCCGTAGGAAGAAATCAGCAGCTGGATGCCGAAATACAGGAAAAAAGCCCCCAGCAGCACCAACGCCACCTGTCGAACCCACCACAATTTATTCATTATTGCCAATTTATGATCCCTTCTAGGGCAGCAGCGCCAGGCTCAGCCACGGCAGGTAGGTGATCAGCGCCAGGGCGAACAGCAGCATGACGATGAAGGGCAGCGAGGCCACGTACAGCTGCAGCACCGGCTTTTCGAAACGCAAACTGGCGATAAACAGGTTGATGCCCAGGGGCGGAATGGAAGCCCCGATTTCCAGGTTGGCTAGGAAAATGATTCCTAGGTGAATCGGATCGATTCCATAGGCCTGGCCGATGGGGGTGAGCAGGGGCACCACCACCACCAGCGCGGAAAATATGCCCATGGTGCACCCGACGGCCAGCAGAAACAGGTTGAGCACCACCAGAAAAGCCACCCGGCTTTCGATGTGGGCCTTGAAAAAATCCAGCAGCTGCATGGGAATTTCCGCATCGATCAGGTAATTGGTCAGCCCCATGGCGGCTCCCAGGATGATGAGGATCGCTCCAACCAGCACCATGCTTTTTTTCATGATTTGCGGCAGTTTTGCCAGAGGGATATCCCGGTAGACAATGGTTTCAACAAAAAGCACGTAAACCGCCGTGGTGGCCGCAGCCTCACTGACGGCAAAATAGCCGGTGTAAATGCCTCCCAGCACAAGAAACGGCAGCGGCAGCTCCCACAGCAGTTCCCGGGTGGCACTGATCAGTTCCTTGAGATGAAAAGCTGTTTTGGGGACATCCTTGCGGATCGCTTTGAACATGCAAAAGGCGCCCAGCAGAACCACCAGCAGGATGCCCGGCAAAATGCCGGCGATGAAAAGCTGGTCGATGCGGACCTTGGCGACGATGGCATAAATGATCAACGGCAGGCTGGGCGGGAAAAGAAGCCCGAGGGTGCCGGAGGTGGTCAGCAGACCGAGGGAAAACTTTTGCGGGTACTGACCCCGCGTCATGGCCGGCAGTAGGATCCCCCCCAGGGCGATGATGGTCAGTCCCGTGGCCCCGGTCAGGGCGGTGAAAACGGCGCAGGTGACCAGGGCGATGACTGCAAGTCCGCCGGGCATCCAGCCTAAAGTGGCATTGGAAAAGCGGATAATCCGTTTGGGCGCCCCGCTTTCCGACAGCAGGTAGCCTGCGAAGGTAAACAGCGGGATGGCCACCAGCACCGGCGTGGTGGCCATGCGATGCATTTCAATAATGATGGCCGAGAGGTCAATCTGAGCGGCGAGAAACAGGTAGAGGGTCAAGCCGGAAATGACCACGAAAATAGGCGTGCCAATCAGCAGCAGGAAAATAAACAGGATGACAATCAGCACCAGGGTCATTTAATACTCTCGTGTTCCGGTTCAGGGGTCCCTTTTTGGATGTTCCCGATTTGTTTGGCAAAACGAAGGGTGTAGCGCAGGCCCATCAGGGCGAAGGTAACGGGAATGATCAGCTCCGGGATCCAGACCGGAAGATTTAAAAAGACGGTGCTTCCCATCTGGGCCTCAAATCCGACGAAGGAAACGGCGGCAAATGTCAGCAGACCGCAGATCACGGCCGAAACAAGATGGGAGACCGCCCGCAAAAAGGCACTTTTGGTCCCGCTGACCCAGCGCGTGAAAACATCGATGGTCAGATGCCGGTTTTCTCCGGCGGCGATGGCCGCCCCGATAAAGCCGACCCAGACCACCAGGTAGCGCACCAGGGCGTCACTCCATGGCAGTCCCGTGGAAAAAAAATTGCGCAGCACGATTTGAAAAAACGCCAGCAGGATCATCACCGTCAGCAGGATGGTGATCAGAACCTGTTCCACACGGCCGATTTTTTTATCCAGCTGATCCCAGATATTCATGGTCGTTATTTTTTTACGATTTCATCATTTTTTGGATTTGCGATAGGCCTCCAGCAGGTCGGTGACCTGTTTTTTGACCTCGGGCGAAAAGCTTTTGCCCATCTGGCGCGCCATGGCTTTGCGCGCGATTTCCTTGAAGCGCGCGATTTGATCCGGTGGCAGTTTGACAAGCTTGACCCCATGGCGGACCATCACCTGGATGGCTTCCTGGTTTTCCCGGCGAATGATTTGTTTTAAGCGTTCCATGTGTTCTGAGCAAACCGCCAGCAGGATTTTCTGGTTTTCCGGCGACAGCCGGTTAAAGGATTTTTGGGTGACAACCAGGGCACCGACGAGATAAAGCAAGGGCAGATCGGTCATATATTTGGTTTTGGTAAACCACTGCAGGGAAATGGCTCCGCTCGGCGGGGCGTATACCACGTCCACCAGGCCGGTCTGAAGGCCCACCAGGACGTCGGGCAGCGAAAGCGGGATGGCGGATATGCCGGCCTCATCGAAAATAGCCTTGGCCATGGGGGCGTCCTCCCAGGTCCAGACCTTGGCTTTGTGCAAATCATCCAAAGAGGCGATGGGTACGGTGGACATCAGACGGATGAATCCGCCTTCGGACCAGGACAGCAGCATGTAGCCTTTTTTCGCAAAGCCCTTCCTGAACTGCGCGATCATTTTGCTTTCCACGTAATCGACTTCATCATAGGATTCAAACAGAAAGGGGATTTGAAACACGTCCATTTCACTGTAGATGGTTGACAGACCGGCAGAAGTTAGCACAGCGCCCTGGATCTGTCCGACGTACATCTTGCGGATCATGTCCCTTTCATCACCCAGGACCCCGCCCGCATAAACTTTGAACCGTACGGTGCCATTGGTTTTTTTCTTCAACTCGGCATTGATGCCCTCAAAGGTTTCGATCCAGGCGCTTCCTTCCGGCGCCAGGGTGGCAATCTTAATGACGCTCTTACGGGGGCCGGCGTCGGCTGCCATGGCCGTTACAAGCAGGACCAGAATTCCCAATCCCATTAATTTAAATGGTTGCCTTGATTTCATCAGCGATTCTCCGGCTAGAAATATTCGTCGGTTAAGGCCAACATCTTTTTGGCTTTGACGTGGGCCACGGTGTTGAGCAGGGTCAAAGCGGGTTCGACATCCGCCGGGGTGTCCAGCACTGTTTCCAGGGTGGATACGAACAACTGGCGGTCCAATGCCTTGCGGGCGTAGTAGTTGGCGTAATAGACCCGGGCCATCAGAAATTTTTTCCCACCCAGCTCGATGGCTTTCAGAAAATGATCCCGGGCCCGGTTCAGATCACCGCCGGCGATGGGGGGCCTTGACGCATCCATGATGCCCATGAAAATATGCGCCCCTCCGTAATAAAAGGCTTCGTCCAACTCCAGCACCCGTCTCATCATCAGCTCCACCCGGGGGATTTCCGCCCGGGCCTCCATGGAACGCAGGTTCAAACTGATCCAGTTCGCCCAGCAGGATCCGGCCCAGAAAAGATAAGGCACATCGTTTTTACCTAGCGCCTTGATCTGTTTTTCAAAGTCCTCAAAGGAGCTGGCAGGCGGATCCTGAACCCCGATCTGCTCCAGGGCGCGCAGCGCGTATTGCCGCGCCCGGCTGAAAAGCAGGCGGGCATGGGCTTTGTCCGTATCCTGGACAAAGGCTGAGGCGTAGGAGGCATACGTCTGGGCGGCGGTAATCAGCAGGCGTTTGTTGTCGGGCACGGCCTCGACCATGCCGTCGATCAGCATCAGGTAAGCGGGCATTCCCTGGCGGACCAGTTCCAGGTCGGACTGGCGGTTGGCGGATCTGGCGACATCTTCCAGCAGCGAGGCGGTGGCCCCCACGGTCAGGGTCTTGTTGGTCAGGCAGGCGGTGGGAAGGAGCATGCATATCAGTGCGCACCATCTGGCAGCCTTCATCGAAAACATTTGTCAGTCCTCCCCCAAAAAAATATCAAAAAGTATAGAAGACGGTACGTTGTGCGTCAAGCAAAAAAGCGCCACAATATATTGTGGTTGTTGCCCTTAAGCGAGAAAATTCGACTTTTTACGACTTCATCATCTATAGTCAATTCGTCTATTGTTTTTGTTCGCTCCCTGTTCTTTTTTACATAATTACATGCACATTGCAACCGAACCCATTTTACGTTCCTTCAGGGTTTTGAAGGCGATAGTTTTTTGACATGCGGCGGTCTTTCGCTTATACTGCCGCCCAGTATCCACTGATAACCTCGAAACAGGAGATTCGTTGTATGCCCTATGGATACGCCGGCAAAATTTTACATGTCGATCTGGACGATCGCCGGATCGAGATTGAAGAACAAGACGAAGCCTTTTACCGACGCTATCTGGGCGGCCGGGGCATCGGCTACCATTATCTGATGCAAATGGTGCCGGCCGGGATCGATCCCTTTTCGGCGGACAACATCCTGGTGCTGGCCACCGGGGTGATGACGGGTTGTCCGCTGGCGGCTGCCTGTCGTTTTGCCGCGGTGGGAAAATCGCCGCTCACCGGCACGGCGGGCGAATCGGAGGCTGCCGGTTTTTTCGGGCCGGAGCTTAAAAAGGCCGGCTTTGACGCCGTGGTGTTGCGGGGACGCTCGGAAACGCCGGTTTACCTGTGGGTCCATGACGGCCGGGCCGAGATCAAGGATGCCTCCCGGATCGCCCGGCTGGGCGCCCGGGAGGTGGAAGACGCCATCCGGGAGGAGTTGGGCGGCCGCCGCATCCGGGTGGCCCAGACGGGTCTGGCCGGCATGAACCGGGTGCGCTATGCCAACATCACCAACAACCTCGGCCATTTCAACGGCCGGGGCGGCTTCGGCGCCTTGATGGGTGCCAAAAACCTTCGAGCCGTGGCCGCCCTGGGACGCGGCAAAATCGATTTTTTTGATCCTGGTTTTCTGCGGCAGACCGCTGCAGACTATGCCCGCAGTTTTCGCGACAATCCCCTGGGAGAAGCGCTTTATGAGTACGGCACCACTGCCTTTCCGGAACTGCTGTCGGCCGCCGGCGCGCTGCCGGTGGATAATTTCCGGCGCAGCCGCCTGGACGATGCCGCCCCGGTCAGCGCGGAAGAATACAACCGGCTGCTGTTGAAGAAAAAAAAGGGCTGTTATGCCTGCCCGATCCAATGCAAGCGCGTGGTCGCCCTGGAGGATCCCCGCTACGGATTGGATTCACGCTACGGCGGACCTGAATACGAAACCATCGCTGCTCTGGGGACCAATCTGAATATCGTGGATTTAAAAGCCATCGCCAAGGGCAATGAAATCTGCAACCGCTATTGCCTGGACACCATTTCCGCGGGGATGACCATTGCCTTTGCCTGCGAGTGCTTCGAGCAGGGTGTGATTTCAATAGAAGATACCGGCGGGCGGCAACTGCGGTTCGGCGATGCCGATTTGATGATTGAGCTGCTGGAAATGATCGCCCACCGGCAGGGGTTCGGCGACCAGCTGGCGGAAGGCATGGCGCGCCTGGCGCAACAATGGGGGGTTGCCGACCGGCCGTGGAATCTTGCGGTCAAGGGCCAGGAAATCCCCATGCACGATCCGCGCGTCAAGGTTTCCGTCGGGCTGGGATATGCCCTCAGTCCCTACGGTGCGGATCACATGACCGCCGCCCACGACCCTTATTTTACCGATGAAAACTCGTTCATGTTTCAATCAGTCAAACCGCTGGGCATCTACCGGCCCATGGTCGCCACCGAGATTACCAACGAGAAGGTTCGCAGCTACCTGCGCCTGGAAAACCTTTGGCGGATGATGGATGCACTGGGCCTGTGCGTGTTCGGCTATGCTCCGCGCGGTGTCATGCCGCTGCCGGTCATGGTCCGGTGTGTGACGGCCGTCACCGGGTGGCAGACCAGCCTCTTCGAGATGCTCAAAGCCGCCGAGCGCGGTTCCATGCTGGCGCGGGCGTTTAACAGTCGGGAGGGGTTTTCCATCAAGGATGATCGGCTGCCCCTGCGGTTGTTCGATCCCAAACCGGATGGACCCGGCGCCGGCAAGACGATTTTCGAACAGGACGATTTTGACCGGGCCGTGGCATTGTTTTACGAAATGATCGGCTGCGATCCCAAATCCGGCCGTCCCCACAGGGGCAAGCTCATGGAGCTGGGCCTGGAATGGGCGGAAGCACTGCTTTAATGGAGGGGCCATGTTCGGCCGAGACAGGAAAAACAAAAACTGCAGGGCACCGTCGACCGGGACGGTTGCTGCTGATGAAGGCAGATCCTGGCTACCGGGTGAAAACAATGGCAATGCAAAAACCGTCATCGGCGAGCACGTTGCCGTTGAAGGTCATTTTAAGGGCTGGCAGGATCTGGTAATTGAAGGTGCGGTAAAGGGCACCATCGACATCCGCCCCCATGATCTGGAAGTGGGTCCCGGGGGGCGGGTGGAAGCCGAAATCCGCGCCCAAAACGTCAGCCTCCGTGGCCGGCTCTGGGGCAGTGTTGACGCTTTGGAAAGGGTGGTCATTGCCCGGCAGGCGGAATTTTTCGGCAATATCAAAACCCGCCGCCTGGCGGTTGAAGACGGGGCCTGCTTCAAAGCAATGATTGAACTGGCAGCGCCGCCCGCGGCGCAAAAAAAGGAGGACTGACCCTTGGCGCATGCAAGTCCGCCATCTCTAGGCGCAGCAGTGCCCGGTTCCATCCCGTCAGGGTACACCAGCACGATCTTAAAACTGTTTATGGATCACCTGGCCCGCTGGAAGGAGGTCCAGATCCTTGATGTGGGACCGGTCTGCGAAGAAAACATCATGTTTTTCGCCCGGCGCATGAAACGGCTTTATGTCTGCGATATGTTCAGGCATTTGCAGCGGGAAATGTCCGAGGGACCCGGTTTTTCCAGTTGGCTGGATCATCTGGATTACCCGCAGCGCCATTTTGACGGCATCATGTTGTGGGATCTGTGTGATCACCTGCCCGATGCGCCAATGCGTCAGCTGTTCAAGCGCTGTTTCAGCGTGCTGCGGTCCAAAGGCCTGCTGATGTTGACGGCTTTTGAAAAACCCCCGCAACCCCCGCAGGTCGCCACCTTTGTCATTGGTCAGGATTTTCGCATGGATCTGCGGCGGCAGCCTCACCTGGAGCTTGGCTGGCATTGTCGGCACAACCGGGCGCTGATGTCAGAGCTGACCGATTTTAAGCATGTCAAATCCTATCGCCATCGCAGCGGTCTGAGGGAGTTATTGTTCAGAAAACCGGGGTTGATCCGAGATTAAAAGCAATTTTTCAATAAATTGCGGTCTGAGCCGCGCAATATGCATTTGGCCTTGCTCCCGGTTCCAAGCGGTCTACATGCAGAATTCACGTCTAACATGGCTTGCAAGCTTCATTGTTATGGTGGTGGCACTGGGCAATTTGCATGTTGCCCGGGCGGGTGACGGTCAACATGAGGTGATCCCGATGCGCTATGGAATGGCTGCCGTCGGGGGACGAACGTTTGACCCGGTCTCTGATATTTACTATGGCCAACTGATGGGCTTTGTCATGTGGGATTATGATAAAGTGTGGCGTCACTGGGCGCCGGAGCCGCTGCGTTTCAAAGTCGAGGCCACCGTGGGCATGACGGTGTCGCCCCGGGTGCGACCCATGGCGTCGGTGGGCATGATGGCCCTGTATTACCTGGAATTTCTTTCGAGCCACCGGCTGGATCCTTACCTGGAAGGTGGCATCGGACTGATATATACCGATTTTCAGGTCAAAGGCCAGGGATCCGACTTCAATTTTAATCCCCGCATCGGCATGGGCACCGAAATCAGCGTCAAATCCGGGGCGCCGTTTTTTTCGGCTGTGCGCCTTTCCCACATCTCCAATGCCGGGCTGAAAAGTGACAATCGCGGGGTCAACGCCGTGGAGTTGATCATCGGCCGGTTTTTCTAGTGTAGCGGTCCGATGCAAATTGCAATTAACAATGAATCCGGGATTGTAAAGCGAAGGTGAACCGATCAACCAACAATGAATCCAGACGGGTGGTCATTACGGACATGGCGGCTGTCACTGCCTTGGGGGCCGACCTGGAAACGCTGTGGCAGGCGCTGGTGGCCGGCAGCAGCGGCATCGGACCGGTCACCCGTTTTCCCGTGGACGGCTATGATGCAAAGGTGGTTGCCGCAATTGACGATCTTGTTCCCTCCGGCAGCCGTTCCATGCTGCACGAATTGCTGGGCCGGCTTTTGTCCGCCATGGGACCGGTGCCGTCCGATGCCTTTTTGATTGCCGCCACCCTAAAGGCCGGCATCGACAACCTTCAGGCGGTGTGCCGCGGAAATCCGGCCGGCTTTGAAGATGTTTTACTTTCTTCTTTATGCGGCATCGTCGGCCGCAATCTGGGCTTGACGTGCAGCGGCATCACCATCAGCGCCACCTGCGCCTCTTCGACCATCGCCCTGGCCCATGCAGCGGCCCTGATTGATGCTGGTCGCATGGACGCGGTGCTGGTTTGCAGTGCGGAGCTGATCACGGAATACGCTTTTGCCGGTTTTTCGGCTTTAAAAGCCCTGTCGCCGGTTGCCTGCCGCCCGTTTGACCGTGATCGCAACGGCTTGTCCCTTGGCGAGGGAGCGGCCGGGCTGCTGTTGATGAGTGCCGCCCGGGCCCGGCGGGAAAATCGAACTCAGCTGGGCACCCTCCTGGGCTGGGGGATCTCCAATGATGCCACCCATATCACGGCCCCGGCAAAAAGCGGCCAGGGGCTGGTGCAGGCCATTGAGCAGGCCCTGAAAACAGCCGGCTGCAAAGCCGAAGCGATCGGGGCGGTCAACACCCATGGCACCGGCACGGTTTACAACGATTTGATGGAGCTGACCGCCTTGCGGCAGATATTCGGCAGCCGCCGGCTGCCGATCTATTCGATCAAGGGGGCCGTCGGGCATACCCTCGGGGCGGCCGGGGCCGTGGAGGCCATCGTGGGAGTCAAAACCCTGGCGACCGGCATGGCGCCGCCCACGGCGGGATTCAGGCACCCCGAAAATGGGGCTGAAGGCCTGGTGAACAGCGAGGTCCAGCCGGTTGCCGGGGATTTTCTGTTAACCACCAATTCAGGGTTCGGCGGTGTGAATGCCGCCCTGATTATCGGAAAATAGCCTTGAAAATGAATGTCCACATTACCGGAATCGGCTGGATCACTGCAGCCGGCAAGGGTTGCGGCCACCAGCAGGCGCATTTTTCGATGCCCGGCGGCCAGCTGCTGGAGATCAAAGCTTCAGACATTACTGCCGAGCCGTATCCGAATTTCAGACGCCTGGATGCTTACTGCCGCTTAGGGCTGGCGGCGGTCGCCTTTGCCCTGCGCGATGCCGGCCTGGATCAATGGGATGTCAAACGCGATATCGGCGTCATCGTCTCCACCGTGTACGGCTGCCTGGGCACTGACGTGGATTACTACCTGACCTTAATCCCCGAAGACGGCGCCAATGCCAGCCCGGTCCTGTTTTCCTATACCTCCCCAAACAGCTTTCTGGGGGAAGCCGCAATTTTTTTCGGGCTGACCGGACCCGGCTTTGCCATCGCCGAACAGCACCCCACAGGACTGGGCGCCTTGCAGGCGGCCATGATCCAGCTTTTCCGGCATGATGTGGGAAAACTGCTGGCCGGTGTGTGCGATGTGGGATGCCCCCCGCTTTTCAACCAACCCGCCACCGTGCCCCCCGGCGCTGTTTTTTTGATGCTCGAAAAATTCCCGGACGCAAACCCCCGATCTTATGGCCAGCTTGACTTGAGTCCCAAAGGCGCTTTGCGGTTCAATGCAAATCCGGTCACGGACTTGACGACCCTGGTTCAGCACTGCCTGGATTCCCGCCGTTAGCTGAGGGTCAAATTTGATTGCCGGGTCCTGGGTGGTTACGTAATAGCCTGACGACGGGGAAATGGCAGTTGGAGGTGGAGGTGGTGCCGGTGTTCCGATTGTGACATCGTCAATATACCATCCATCAGTGGTGGCACCACCGCCTCTTTCACGCAACCGGAAACGAACTTTAACCGTCTGGCCGCTGTAGGCGCTCAAATCGAGACGCCGTTCGTGCCACGTACTGATACTACCGGCATAATGTGCAAGATAATCTCAGGTCAAACCACCGTCCGTGATTATTTCTACATAACCGTAATCATCATCGGAAGAATAAAAATGATTGGCGAATTCATAATGCTGCCAGAAGGTCATGATGATGGAGGTAGATACTGGTAACTCTATGCATGGTGAAATAAGAGCAGTACTCGCATCGGCAGGATAATTTTCATCCGGGCTGTCTGTCATGCAATGGTCAGCACTATGGTAGTCGGTTGTAATTAAAGCCCAGGTTCCTTCCGCTGTCCAACCTGCAGCTCCGCCCTCGAAATTCTCAGTAAAAGCCTCCGCGTGTCCGGGTAAGATCAGCAAAACGAAAATAAATAGCAGAATCATTGACCATGCGCTTGCTTGTTTAAAAAAAACACCCATTTTTTTCATCGTTCTCTCCCTTCCATGTTGATGTGAAAGGCTGAACATGAAAAGCTCAATTGCAAATAAAGATACAAAAGCTTTTCCCTATTGACCTGCTCGCTTTAAAACAAGTACAGGCAGAAAAGCAAAAGCCTCCAAAGAGGTTAAAATACCCTCCTTGGAGGCTTTGTATCGGCAACTTCATAAAACCCTTCTTCATGGCTTGCTCCAGAAGATATTGGGTTGTTAACGGCCGAATATTAATAAAAAAGCAAGCTGCCCTATAATAGAACACTCCTCAATGTCAAGACAATTGTGGTTGCGGAAATTAATAGGGGATCACATCTTGACTGGCAATTTAATATATTCAAGTTTTTTGTGTATGCCCTTGTTTTTTCCAGTAGGTCATTGAAAACTGCCGCCCGTCGGCTTACCGCGGAATAGGCCTGCCCGAACTTGTCTCCGATTTGCCAGTTAATTGTTATTAGAGAAGACTCCACGGTCTTCTATGGCGGTGTGATGCTTATCTCGACATCGTCATAATATAAAGGCTGATCCAGTTTGCCGTTGCTGCTGCCGTCAATGCCGAAATAAAAAGTGTAACTTCCCATGGGCAGATCCGATATGTTCAGGACCTCGAGTGGAGGAGACAAATCAAATAAAGGTCCTTGATACGAAACCTGGAATCCCGGCCGCCATGTCCCCGAATTATGGTAGTAGTACCACCCGAATGCCGTATCGGCGACACACCACCAGTCTGCCGGCATGCCCGGGCTGTTTCCAGCATCAAGCTCTATGGTTACCGAAAGCGGTTGACCATGAGCGATCTGTATGGGGCCGTCTGAACCGTTGGCCTTGATTTTAGGAAAAATGCAAGGGCTTATCGCGGTAAGCCATGGATCGAAGTCAACATTGTCACTTACGTTATCGCCTGACCCGCCGGGATTGGAAGCATGACTCGGCCCACTGGCATCGCCCCACCAATTGTTTTCGGCTGATATGTCAGTTGAAGACGAATTTTGCAGCCCGTAGGTCATGTTGCCGAAGATATTATTATAAATGATAGTCGGAGTGTTTTCATAGCCCTGGTAATGAATACCAATGTTGTTTTCGGTAAAATCACAGCATGAGATTTCAGCTGTACTGTTATATATGTACAGTCCGGCACCCGCGCTTTTTCGAGAAATACATTTTTTGATGGTGGGCTGTGAGCTGTGTATTTGTATGCTCCCGGAAAAACCGCCATATTCAATGATCGCATTTTCTATAATGCTGTCATCTGCGGCATTTGAGCTGAAATAGATATCATTCCAATCCCCGGGCTGCGGGATGTCGGCATTGGAGGTAAATATGATTTTCTGTGAAGCCGTCCCCCGGGCGATCAGCCTGCCCGTCGTACCGGAAAGCTCGCCTATAATCAGCCTGGGATTGATGGCATCCGGATTGAACCTGACCTCAACGCCCGGCTCGATGGTCAGGGTGGCGCCATTAATTACATGCAATAACGAATTGACAATATGAGGATTTAAATCAGGTGTCCATGTCTCGTCCGAAGAAATCGTCCCACCGTGAATAACCGCACCAGCGAAGCCTGCAATGCTGAAAACGAATACCAAAACAAGAGAAGGAATGCCGATACTCTTTTTCATTATAAAACCTCCCATGTAAAAATATTAGTCAACAGTTAATGCAAGAAATAGCTTCCTTTTATTGAACAAAACAGATGATCACGTTAACCTTGTCAATAAAGCAATAATTCTGGGGACATCAAATTATTAATGATGTCTTGACATCATTTAAAAAGATGCTATGATGCCAACATGAGAACGACACTCACCATAGATGACGATGTGATTGAACGGGCACGAACTATCGCAGCTAAATTGAACACCCCGTTTAAGCGGGTTATCAACGAAGCGCTTCGTGCTGGCCTAGACCAGGTGGAACAGCCCGCGAAGCAGCGCCGCTACAAAACAAAACCGCACAAAATGGGCCTCCGGCAGGGCCGCAATCTGGACAATATCCAGGAACTATTGGCTCAGATTGAAGGCGAGGAATCCCGTTGATTCTCGTCGATGCCAATATTCTATTATACGCGGAAGACGCTTTACAGCCTTGTCACCAGAAAGCGCGGGCATGGTGGGATGGCCAGTTGTCCGGAACTGAAGTGGTCTGCCTGTGCTGGACAGTTCTGTCCGCATTTATTCGTATAGGAACCAATCCCAGGGTTTTTGAGCACCCACTCTCTCTCGAACAGGTACTTGAGCGGGTGCAAAGCTGGTTGAATCAGCCCTGTACGCGAATCATTCGGCCGACCGAGCGACACTGGACTGTTTTCCGGCAGATGCTCACGGAGGGTCAGGCTGTCGCCAATCTGGTATCCGATGCGCATTTGGCAGCGCTTGCCATTGAACATGGCTGCGAATTGGCCTCCACCGATTCTGATTTCAGCCGTTTCCCCAAACTCAAATGGAAAAATCCCCTGGCCTAAGCCACTGTTTCGGGGGACACAATTCCAAATCCGGGATTTGTGCTTTTCGGCTGCCGATATTGCTTCTGCACATAAGGAGAGGCCATCAACCGACTGAGTGCAAAATATCCGACGGAAATGATCGATAGTGCAATGCCGCACTTCCGTTTTAGTTCTCCGGCCAATGCAACCAGACATTGCTGTGCGGCAAAATGCAAACCGGCAAAGAAATTGAGCCTCACCGAACAGATGGTTTTCACCGGCTTTCAGGCAACCATATTTTCGACTGTGCAAAGGGCGTGTTCGTATGCTTCGGCCGTAAACCGGAGTCTAAGCGCGGTTTTCAGCATTTCCATGGTCAGCACCCTGTTTTGCCGGGCCAGCACTGCCAGGACGGCCAGCGCCCGATCCTGGGATTTGATTTTGCGGGATTTAAAATCCACTTCGACAATGCTTGCTTGACTGGGCGGCAGTTGCACGTCCGCTGCTTTGAGCACCCGTGTTTCAGGGGTCAGCGCAGCCAGCATTTTGCGGCGGCGATTGACGCCTTCCGGTGCCAGGGCAATGACGACCGAAGGCTTCTCAATGCCCGTATAATCGATTTGACTGTCGGCAAGAATCACCTCGCTGACCGAGTGGCCCCGCATGACCGTAATGGGGTAGTCATTTTTTTGGGTGCCGTGGCAGCCCGCTGCCGCGCCGGCCAGGCAAAGCAGCTCGCCGGCGGTAATGATTCTCTGGCCGGCGCCACCCAGCAAAACGATTTCACGGCGTCCTCTCCACGGAGGGGTGCAGATGGCTGCAATGCGAACCGGCTCCGATAGCGCCTTTTGCCGGGCCGCCTCCTGCCGGTAGGCCTTTGAGTATTCCATTCTGGCGTTCAGTGCTTTGAAATCATCTGCCTCAGGCAGTTGTGCCAGGGCCGCGGCGATGCTTTTGGGGGTCAGCCGGTTGCGGCGGGTGTAGCGGCCGGGGCAGATGCCCCAGATGTCCACCAGCGAAAACCCGTTAAAGGCAATGGCCTCCTTGAGAGCTTCCACAAGGCCTTTATCATAGGTCGATATTCGCGATACAAAAGGGGCGCCCGCCGCACCGGCCACCTGGCAGATATCCATGGGCTTTTCAATTTTGTTTAAAAAGCCCGATCCGACCGCCGCATCCTGTGGCGTGGTGGACGAACACTGGCCGCCGGTCATCCCGTAGTTAAAATTGTTGAGCACCAGCAGGGTCAGATCGATATTGCGCCGGCAGGTGCTCAACACATGGGCGCCGCCGATGCCCAGCCCGCCGTCGCCCATGGTGACAATGACCTTCAATTGCGGTCGGGCCATCTTGATCCCGGTGGCATAGGTCAGCGCTCTTCCATGCAGGCCGTGAAAGGCGTGGGTATTGAAAAAGGTGTCAAAAAGACCCGAACAGCCGATATCGGTTACAATCACCACCTGTTCACCGGCCAGGCCCATTCCTTTCAGGGCCTGATCCAAGGCGTGCAGCACATTTTCATGGGAACAGCCCGGGCAGAAGACGGCGGGACGGTTGCGGTTTAAGAGACTATCCATGCTGGATCACCTCCATGATCTGTGCGGGCTTGATCAGCTCACCGTTCATCTGTCCCAAAAAATCGATCTTTTTGTCGGGCAGCAGCCGCTGGAGCTCTCGCACGTATTGACCCAGGTTCATTTCAACCATGACCACGCGCCGGTAAGGGGCGGCTTTTTCCCGAATCAGCGTTTCGGCAACCGGCCACAGGGTCTTTAAAACCAGCAACGAGGCCGATTTGCCCGTTTGCTGCAGCGTTTTTGCCGCCGTCCTTGCTGCGCGGGCTGTAATTCCGTAGGCAATCACCAGCGTATCGGCACCCGCGACAGCATATTCATCATAGCAGGTAAATTCAGCGACGGATTTGTTAAGCTTGGCATTCAGACGCTGCAGCATCTTTTCAATCTGCACGGGGTCCGTGGTGATATAGCCGTCAGGGCCGTGGGTTGAAGAGGTTTGCCGGACCAGGCGTTTGGCACCTATGGGTAGAAAATCAGGGACTGCCTGGTCCTGCCGTATATCAAAGGGCAGAAAAGCCTTGTCTGGATCCGCCATGCGGCGCTGCACCACCGCCGGCCGGTCAAGGTCTTCGGGATCGAAGGTTTCCCGGGTCATGGAGATTTCCTTGTTGGCGGCAATGAATACCGGACAGCGATACTGTTCGGCGAGATTGAAAGCCTGCATGGTGAGCACGTAACAGTCGGCTACATCCACAGGAGCCAGCACGATCACCGGCAGCCCGCCGCTGTTGCCCCAGCGCAAAAACTGGATGTCGCCGTCCGCTCCCTTGGTGGCCGATCCGGTCGACGGCCCCAGGCGCTGGACGTCAACAATGACAATGGGAATCTCGCTGCCGATGGCAAAGGAAATCTGCTCGCTGCACAGGCTGATGCCCAGACCCGAGGTGGCCGTCATGGTCTTCATGCCGCCCATGGCCGCCCCCAGGCAAAAGCCCATGGAGGCGATTTCATCCTCCCCCTGAAGACAGATGCCCCCTGCGGGCGGCAGCAGCTTGAGCATGGTGTTGTATATGGTGGTGGCCGGGGTGATGGGGTAGCCGGCAAAAAAATTACATCCCGCCGACAGCGCCCCCCAGCCAATGGCTTCGTTGCCTTCCATTAAAGTGAGCGGCATGAAACACCTTCCTGAAAGTATCTTCCATTTGATTGCTGCAGCTTACAATAGCCCGGGCTTTTTAAGTTTGGATTTATCAATTTTCCCATCTTTTGCCCATTCACGCAACTCTAATTCCGGGGACATCCATACTTAATGATTGTCAATTGCAGGACTTCCTGAGGAGCTGTGGTCCACATCTGTTTCAGGCTACCTGTTCTTCCTGCAATCCCTTGTCTTCGCTGGCGGCAATCATCACCGGCCGGTCGATCATTTCAGCCAGCGGCAAAACCGTCAGACCTTTGGCCCGGATGCCGTCCAGAAGCCGCTCGATTTGTTTTAGCCAGGCGGGCAGAAGCGCTGGGTTGGGGGGGGCGGCATCATGCAGGGCGATAATATCGCCGGGTTGAATGCGCCTCAATATTTTTTGCGCAAGGTTTTTTATCCACCGGTTGCCGCCATCCATGGCGCGGCAGCTGAAGTTGACGAGATACAAGCCGGCCTCTGACAGCGCCGGCTGCAGCCGCGGGCCGGTGATTCCCATCGGCGGGCGAAAGGCCAGGGGGCGGACGTCCAGTTTTTGCAACACCTGCTGCGTGGCAATAATTTCGCCGGCAATGGAGCTGGAGCTGCGAAACATCACCAGGCTGTCGTGGGTATAGGAATGATTTCCAATGGTATGCCCCTGGTGCACGATTTCTTTTACCAGTTCCGGATGGGCGGCAGCCCGCTTGCCGAGTACAAAAAACGTTGCTTTTATCCCGTGCTTTGCGAGCAGTCTCAGCAACGGCGTGGTGAAAAGCGGGTCCGGGCCGTCATCAAAGGTCAGGGCCACCGCCTTTTTAGCGGCATCCCCCCGGCTGATGATCGGCAGGAAAAAGCCGAAACGGGGAAGAAGCGACGCCACCGCGCACAGCAGGATAAAGCCAGCCAGGACAATCACAGACAGCCGCGGGTCCCAAAATGCCAGCAACGCGGCCCCGGCCAGGGCGCCGATGCCGATGCGCTCTCCCAGCGACAGCCGCGTGGCGGCTGCAGGAGCCGCCTGGATCATGCGGCCGGCTGGATCTTTGCGATCATCCAAATCAATTCTCCATTGGCTCCTGAAGGTTGCGTGTGTTCAATGGAAAATCCGGCCTGCAGGAGCATGCTTTTGTTCTGAGCCACGGAGCGGTAATAGGCTGGTGTGCCGGAAAGTTTCAGCTTGAGGTTTTCCAGCCACCAGACCCAGGGCAGCCGTCTTTGGGGCGGGATGGTTGCCCTGACGATGAAACGTCCGCCGGGCCGAAGGCACTGGTAAATTCTTTTCAAGGCCAGGGGCAGGTCACGGTCATCCAGGTAGTGCATGATATCCATCATGACCACCAGGTCCGCCGGCTGCTCCGGGCAGGGGATGTCCGGGGCGCGGCCGATCTCAATTCGGCCCCTGTCTCCCACGGCCCTGGCGGCGATCCGCACCCGCCCGGGGTCCGGATCGATTCCATGGACGCGGGCCAGGGGATACCGCTCCAGCAGCCAGCAGGCCGGAACCCCGTAACCGCAGCCGATGTCGACAATCGTCTCGACCCCATCGCCGGGGGTCAAGATCTGCGGCAGTTCGGAAAACATCGGATCCAGGTCGACTTTAAACCTTGCAAACAGGCGCGGATAGGCCTCCATGTTGCGGTAGCGCCCTAGCAGCCGCTGGCGCAGGGTCCCGCTGCATCGGCTTTTTTCCCGGCGGTGTTGAAACACCCGCTCCAGGACCGGCGGTAAAATGACAAAGGCTCCGATCAGACAATAGCCGATGCCCAGCAGCGAGGTCAGCCCGGCGCTTTTCAAAAGGTCGTGCTGCGCCGTGCACAGGACCCCGAACCCGATAAGAGTCGATGCCGCCGCCAGAAAAACCGTCATGCGGATCAGGGAGAAATAGGGATGGGCAAAATCGCCGTAGCGCTGATAGGAGCGGACGAAAAACAGGGAATAGTCCACGCCCATGCCGATGACGATGATGGCCAGCATCAGTCCGGGAATATCCAGCGGATGGCCGATGAGTTTTAAGGTGCCCAGGGTGCAGACCAGCCCGAAGACGACGGGCAGCAGGGCAATCACGGTCAGCGTGATGTCGAAGAAGAACACCAGCAGCAGCACCACCACGCTGAGGCCCACGATGGCCAGCATTTTCACGAAGGTGGCAAACAGCAGCTTGCCCATGTTTTGCGAAAACAGCTGCGGATCAAACACTTTGCCCAGCTGTCGGTAGCGGGCATAAAACACTGCCGCGTTGTAAGCCGGCCCGGTGCCAAGGGTCGAGACCTGCAGCCAGGAGTTTTCTGCCGGGCCGGGCACAATGCCCAGCAGGCTGAAAAATTTGGGTGGAATCGGCAGGGGCTGCAGTTGGACGGCATCGGGTTGCAGCATCTTGTAAAAGGGCGCGAACGCATCGGCGGCAAAGCCCAGCTCCCGGGAAGCCGCCTGGAGCACCTTTTTCACGGCGGTGATGCGCTCGGTGGTCCAGAAGTTTTTCCAGGCTGCAAGATTTTGCCGGCGGCGGCTTTCGCCGGGAAAAATCATGGAGGAGACAAAACCCGAAGAAAGCATGCCCGAGCGCCGGTCCTGCTCCAGCAGCTCCAGGAGCCGGTCATCCTTGTTTTGAAGGGCGCTGACGCTGTCGGCGGCGGTCAGCACGTAAATTCTGTCGAAGACCCAGCCCCACACGGCGGCAAGTTTTTTGTCGGCGGCAGCGGTCTGCGGCCTGACCGTGTTCATGGCACTGAGTTTGACATTGAAATCCGGTTTGGCGAAAAACAGCATCAATGCGGCGAAGGCCAGGGCCATCCAGGCGCCTTTTTTGCCTGTACCGGAAAGCTTGTCGACCAGGTTATGAAGCGGCAGCGGCCGGGGACTTGCCGGCGCCATGGCGGGCAAAACCAGGGGCAAAACGCTGTGGACGAAGATAAATGCAAAGGCGATGCCCAGGGCGGTGAATTGTCCCAGCTGGGCCAAAATGGGAAAACCGCTGAAATTGAGAGCGGCAAAAGCGCCGATGGTAGTCAGCACCGCCAACAGGCCCACGGCCTTGACCTCGGCTGAGGCCTGCCGCCCGTAAGTTTGGCTGGGACGATCGACAAACAGCAGGTAGGCGATGGCATGATCGACGGATATCGAGATGATAGCCCCGCCGAAACCGAGCACCATCAGCGATATGGACCGGTGCAGCAGGGAAAATACGAAAAACGCCAGCATGGCCCCGGCCACGGCCGGCAGCAGCGACAGCAGGCCGATATAGGGCCGGGGAAATGAAATCAGCAGCAGCAGGATGATGCCCGCGGTTGCTAGCACGATTGCGTTGCGCACATCGCGCCTGATAATCAGCTCGTTGTCCAGTGCCGCCCGGTAAGCCCCCACCGGGGTCAAAACAACCCGCTGGCCGGCGGCGGCCGGCTGTTGATTGAGCTGCCCGGCGATGTTGTCAATGACCGCCGCAGCCCGCCGGGCAAACTGCGTGTCAGTGCTCGAAGCTGCGGGATGGGCGATGACCAGCAGGTGCCTGCCGTCCGGCGACAAGATCTGCCCCCTGTAGATGTGCACCGACTGCGAAGGCGCCAAGTCGGCCAGCCGGGCCATCACCAGGTTTCTCAGCTCCAGCGGGTCTGCGGCAATAAACTGCGCCTGCCCGATGGCGTCGAGGCTTAACAGGTTTCGCCGCGTGGCGGCCAGCTTTTGCCGGATCTTTTGCGGTTCCAGCAATGGTTTGACGTTGTCTTCGAGTTGGACGGCACTGAACATGGCCGGCAGATTGCTGACAACGTGAAATGCCAGTTTGGGGATCAGATCGCGGGTTTGCTGCAGGCCGACTTTTTTAAACAGGCCGCTGTCTCTCAGGCTTTTTTCAACCTGCCGGCCGTATTCAACCAGCGCATCTTTGTCGGCCCGTTCAAGGTTGACATCGATGACCAGCTGATCCTGGATCGGGTTGTGGCGGAAGATGTAAAGCGCATCGGCGATGACGGGATCATTGCGGGGCAAAAATCCCATGATGTCCGCATCGATCTTCAGGCGCTTGATCCCCACCCCAAAAAGGACCGTTACCACCAGGGCGATGACCAGCAGCCGGCGCCAGTGAAAGATGGTTGGTTTCATGCGTGGAAAACCAGTTTGAAAAGAATCAACAGTAAAACGACATGCACGGCGATGACCATTGTCTTTCGGCGGTGGTAGAATTCATTGGCTTTCTGAATCCGACGCAATCCGCCCCACAACCGGCGGAATTTATCCAGCCGCCGGCAACGGTCATTGTCCGAATCCGTATCACTCTGAAAGGCAAAGGCGGGGTAAATGGCGTAAAAGCCTTTGGCCCGAGCACGCAGCATGTCATCGTAGGCGATCCCCTGCCAGGGGGTTTTGACCAGCTCCTGGGCATACCGGCGAGACAGGGCATACCCGTGGGCCAGGCAGCGGTATTTTATTTTCAGTACCGAATGGTTGTGTGTTTTTCGACTGCCGGTCACCAAGCAGCCGAAAAACAGGATGTTGCAGCCGGAATTGGCCGTCAAAAAATCAATGCCGCTTTCAAGCCGCACCGGGTCAAAGCTTTCAAACAGGATGTCGTCTTCGAAAATGGCGATGGTTTCAGCACCCGCCTGGAGGGCTTTTTGCAGGCAGGCCAAGTGAGATTCATAGATGCCCTGCTCGCGATTGCGGGGATGCCGGTTCACGGTCATGAATTCGACTTTGCCGGCCAAGCCGACCCGTGCAAACTGCTGTTTTGCGGCCGCGCGCCGGTCCGCGCGTTCCACCAGCGAGATGCAGTAAATTTTGTCAAAACAATTCCAGCAGTTCGTTGATGCCTCGGCGCTCATCACTTATCCTGGTATGCTTTTTCAATGGCGGTTTGCACCGCATTCATGATCACGCGGCTGCTGTTGGTGGCCCCGCTGACGGCATCGACCCGGGTGGATTGGCGGGCGATGATTCTTTGCACAACAGGCGCTGCGGCTTTTTTACCCTTCCAGGCCTGGTTTTCAACGATTTCGATGTCGGCAATGGCATGATCTTTAATGGTAACCTTGACCACTGCCTTGTTGGGTCCGCTCCGGTAGCTGCCCTCGTAGATGCCGTCGGTGAGCTTTGTGCTGTCAACCGGTGCGCCCAGCACCGGGGCAGTCGCACATCCTGCCAGCAGCATGGAGCCGAGGATCAGGACGGGGATCACAACAATCACCAAGACGCCAGATTTTGTTTTCACTTTGCGCATTGAATTTTTCCTTCAAAAATCTTATTCCCATGTTAAAATAAAAACTCAAGTTTTGCACCTGATTATTGGGGCAATAAGGTGTGAATTGACCGGCGCATGATATTTTCTGCAAACCGGTATGAAACTATTTTTCAGCAGCGTGTCCCTTGTTTGGGATGAGGCCCAATCAGTTGCTAAATTGAATCGGTCCCGTGCCATTCATCCCAAACAAGGGACACTGCGAAAATAAGGTGTTGCTGAGTATTATACCGGTTTGCAGAAAACACCATCCCCCGGCCAATTCACGTCGTTTAATGTCTCCTGTTGTATTGGCCATTTGTTTATGTGAAACTTTAGTCAGTTGTTGCACTATGCGGTTCGAAGTTACCCGCAAGAACCCGGCAAGTTATACGGCCGTACTATTTAAGAGTCATCAATGAGCCTCATCGATCGCTTTTGTAAAACTGAATATGTCCGTTCCGCGCTGGCAGACAAAGCCGATTTGAGCGCTTTTAAAGAAAAGCCCACGCTGCGCATCATTGTCGGCGTGGCAGCCATCGGCTTGAGCTATGTCATCGGTTGGCCAGCGATCAGCGCTCTGGGGGCCCTGGCGGTTTATGTGAACAAGCCCCTGCTGCTGGTCATCGGCGGTCCCATGCTCTACGGGCTGTCCCACCTGGTGTTTATCTTCGGCATGTATCTTGCCGGCGCGAAATACACCAAAATCTTTCTGCGCTGGGCCACCCGGGTGGCCGTTGAACGCTGGATGCGCAAAACCTCCTGAACCCCACCAAGACCCTCCGGGCGTCAGATGCCGGGTTTTTTCCATTGCCGGATCTGTTCACCGATGTTGGGTCTATGGGCCCAGTAAATCAGCGCCACGGTGGCCAGCACCCCGGCGGCTGCCGTTGGATGAAAGCTGCAGGCAGCCATGGTTCCAGTTCCCAGCAAAGCCACCATGGCCAGCGAGCCGAGAAAAGGCAGCCGGCAAACAGCGAAGACCGCCAGCCACGCCATCACGCCGGCGCCCGCCCAAAGCGGGGTTAACGCCAGGGTAAAGCCCAGGTAATTGGCCACGCCCTTGCCGCCGCGAAAGCCGTGAAAGCAGGGAAAACGGTTTCCCGCAATCAACGCCAGACCGGCCCAGGGAACGAGTTGCATCTTCAACAGCTTGAGGCAGATCAGCGCCACGGCCACGGCCCGGCCCATATCCAAAAGCAGGATGAGCACCGCCCAGACCATCCCGAGCTGGCGGTAGACATTGGTGGCCCCGGGATTTTTGCTGAAAGCGTCGCGCGGGTCGCCTTTTTTAAGGATCCTGAAAAGCAGAATCGAAAAATTGATCGAACCGGCCAGGTAGGCGACGGCGAGCAGGGCACTAAGGCGCAATGAAAACTCCTTTCTGATGGTCGGCCGCCATCCAGCCCGGTGGTTTGAGCCGGCCGGCGCTGACATCGCGCATGTGCACACCGGATGCGATTTCAAAAAGAGTCCCGTCGCGGTCATAGATATGGATGTCAAACACCAGCAGATCCGGGCTAACCTTGACAGGCGTAATCCGGCAGCTGCAGGTTTGGCCGGCGCCGGTGGGTTTGAAGACCACCCGCTGCTCAAACCCTACCGGAAAGGCAACAATGCCAGCGTAGCGCTGCCCCCAGACACAGGCGGCATGAAAGGCGGCATCCAGGGCAAAGGGCGAACCCAGCTCCCCCACAGGCCCGGCATCTGCCTGCGCGGCCGGCAGCGCGATTCGGGCCCGGGCACCGTCGCGAGCAAGTTGAACTCCATCGCGGATGTTGTGATAGGCTGGACCAAAGGGCACCAGCTCCCGGTAGATGACATCCGCGGGGATCTCAGCACACTGGCCCTCCAGAGCAGTGCGCGGTTGTACCGGTGGCCGGGGAGCATCCGGTTTTGTTCCTGGAAAACAGCAGCTTGCGTGTTTCTTGATGCGGGTGATGGCGACCTTGGGGGCCCGGCTGCGGGTCAGCAGTCCGGCGGTGATCTCTCCGCTGGCATGTACGGCCAGATCGACTTGGACGTCGATTTGACGGGCAGCGGGTTTGATGTCCAAAAACTTGTCAAAACGGGCCGCCGTCATCCAGCCGATGGTTGTGTCCGGTCGAAATTTCCTGACAGCCGCCGCCAGCACCTGCACCGCCTCCACCGCGGGCAATACGGCCCGGCCTTCAAAACAGTGATCCGCGAAGTGGGGATGCACGTCAATTTTCATGGTCAGACGGGCCGTATCCGTTATTTGGGAAAGATGCTCCATAGATGGGCCGTTTTTTCGTCGACCTGCACCGGGATGCCGGAGGCGTTGATGGCGCAGTGGCGGGTGAATCCATGGCAGACGATTTCGCCGGTCTGTTCATGGGTGATGACGTAATCAAAGCGCAACCGGACCCGCTCCAGCTGTGAAGGCCGGGTGTAAATGCAGATCGCATCATCGTAATACAGCGGGCGGTAATAGGTGACGCCGATTTCAATAACCGGATAGACATAGCCGCTTTCTTCAATTTCGCGGTAGGGATAGGCCGCATCGCGCATCAAAGACGCCCGGCCGAATTCGAAGTAACGCAGATAGTTGGCATGGTAGACCACCTGGGAGCGGTCTGTGTCGGCATACAGCGTGCGGTGTTGGCAGCGGTGCCAGACCAACCCGTCCGTGGTGTTTCTCACGTAGCGCTCATCACCGTCAAGGATGACGGGCACGAAAGGCTGCGGTTTCACGTTACACCCCTTTGAATACAATACAGCAGTTGGTTCCGCCGAAGCCGAAGGCATTCGAAAGCACAAATTCACACCGGTGCCGGCGGGTGACATTCGGAACGACGTCGATATCGGCAAATTCCGGGTCCGGAATATGGTTGATCGTGGGCAGAACCAGACCCTGGGCCATGGCCTCGATGCTCAGGGCCGCCTCGATGGCAGCCGAAGCGCCCAGGGTATGCCCGATCTGGGACTTGTTGGAGGAAACCGGAATTTTTTCGATCCCGCGGCCGAATACCGTCCGCAGGCACTGCACCTCGGTGGCATCTCCCTTGGGCGTCGATGTCCCGTGGGCGTTGACATAATCAATGTCCGCCGGCTGCAGGCCCGCATCGTCGATGGCCTCATTTATCGCACGCACGATGGTCTCGGCATTGGGCCGGGTAAAATGAAAGGCATCCGAGGTCCAGCCGACGCCCAGCACCTCGGCCCGGGGAGTCAGCCCGTAGGCCGTCAGGCGGTCTTCGGCGGCCAGCACTACCACCCCGGCGCCTTCGGAAAGCACAATCCCCTTGCGGTCGATGGAAAACGGCCGGCAGGCCTGGGTTGGATCGTCGAAAGCCCGGTCTGCAGGCCCTACACTGATCGTGGCCAGCATGTTGGCAAACCCCTGGATGATTTCAGGGATCAGACAGGTGTCCACCCCGCCGGCCAGGACAAAGTCGCAATCCCCGTCGCGGATCATGCGCGCGCCGATGCCGATGGCGTGATTGCCGGACGCGCAGGCCCCCTGGGGGGAAAAAATCGGGCCCGTAAAGCCCAGCAGCATGCCGGCTTTGCCCGCCGGCAGGTTGGCGCACAGGTTGGGCAGCAGGTAGGGACTGACTTTCAGCGGTCCCCGGTTGACATAATTGTCCATGGCGATGCGATATGCATCGGTGCCGTTGAGGGCCGATCCGATCAGACAGGCGGTGCGCGGTGCGGTATCGGCATTGATTTCAAGCCCGGCATGGTTCAGGGCCTCCTTGCAGACGGCAATGGTCAGAAATACATAATCCGCATTCCAGTTGTAGGCTTCCTTGGCGTCAATAAAATCCAGGGTTGCAGGATTCCAGTCCGGGATTTCGCCGACGATGTTGGCGCGGGTATCCATCTGGCAGCGGGTCAGCCGGCGAAAACCGGCCTGCCCTTCAACGGCGTGCCGCCATGTCTTTTCAAAGGTGGCCCCCAGGGGGGTGGCCGCACCGTAGCCCACGATAAATACGCGCCTGTTTTTTGGAGTTTTCATAATTTTGATGAAGTCGCAAAAAGTCCAATTTTTCGCTCCGCAAGCCTTTTCGGGAGCTGTTGCGGGTTTCGCTATCCACCTGAGGCGGACAAGAATTCGTTTCAAGAACTCGTCGCAAGCTCCTCAAACAGCTTGCGATTTTAACGCTCAACCCTCACAGCTCTTTCTCCGAAAAGGGTTGATGTCGCTCAAAATTAACTTTTTACGATTGCGTCATAATTTAGGTCTCGCAAGCGCCGTAGCAAAACTATGCCAAGCGATGCAAAACGATGCAAGCATTGCAGCCGCCGAAGCCGAAGGAATTTTTAAGGACATATTCCTGCTCCAGCTTACGGGCCCCTTCAGGAACACAGTCCAGCTCCAGTTCCGGGTCGGCGGTGTAATTAATCGTCGGCAGCGCAACCTCCCGGCGCATGCCTTCCATGGCAAATATGGCCTCGATGGCGCTGGAGGCGCCCATGGCATGGCCGATCTGCGATTTGTTGGCCGTCACCGGCGGAATCGCATTTTTGAAGACGGCCCGCAGGGCTTCGTATTCCACCCGGTCACCGATTTTGGTGGAAGTGGCATGGGCATTGACGGCGGCGATATCATGCGCTGATATGCCCGCGTTGTCAATAGCGGCGGCCATGCAGGCGGTAACGGTTTTCATGTTGGGGGCCACGAAATGATGGGCATCCGCGGTCATGCCCCAGCCGGCCAGCTCGATGGAGCTGTCCAAGCCGTGGGCGGCGGCAAATTCCCGGGTGGTGATAATCATGCAGCCCGCCCCTTCGGAAACCACAAATCCCCTGCGGTCAACGGAAAACGGCCGGCTGGCCCGCTCGGGGGGCTCCTGCGGGCCAGCCGGCATTTGCTGGTAAGCCCCGTTCATGGTGGCAAAACCGGCCACGATGGGCTCCACCAGGGCAAAATCAACGGCCCCGCAAAGGGCCACATCGGCCTGACCCAGTTCAAGCAGCATGGCGCCGAAAATCAGCGAGGAAACTCCGGTGGCGCAGGCCGTCACCGGGGCGGCGATGGGGCCGGTGGCGCCGGTTAGAATGGATATTTTGCCCCCCACCATGTTGATGCACGAGTTGGGGTTGACATAGGGGGGCGGCAGGCGGTTTTCGGCGATCATGCGCCGATCGGCCTTGAGCACCGCATCCTGGCCCCCCACGGCGGAGCTGAAGGTGACGGCCACCCGGGGGGCGAGTGCCGGGGTAATTTCGATGCCGCTTTTGGCCAGGGCGCGATGGACCACCAGCATGGCATACCTGAAAATCGGAGACGGCCACAGGGCCAGGCTGCGCGGGCTTAAAAAGGGATAGGGTCCGGGGTCGACATCGTCCACCTGGCCGGCGATGGTGACCGGAAAGCCGTCGGTAATTGCAAAACGGGTCAGCGGCCCGATGCCGCTTTCGCCGTTGAGAGCACGGGTCCACTGGGTCTGCATGTCGATGCCCAGCGGGGATACGGCGTCATAGGCGATGATCAGGGGTTTGTTGGATGCTGCCGGCATCAGACTCTTCCATCAGGCATTGTTCGCCATGTTGAAGTTTTACCACGGAATAAACTGGTACAGCTTGGCAAACATCTCGTAGACTTCAATCCAGTTCTGGAGATCCCGGGTTGTGCGGATGTGGGCCCGTTTGTTGACCATCACCCAGCTCATGTGGGCCGCTCCGTCCTTGCAGCTCGAACAGTCCCGGGTTTCGGAAGTACAACAGCGGTGCATGGTTTTCAGGTCGGAGGCCCAGCGGATAAACTCGATCAGGCGTTTGGGCCGCGGCTCGCGGTTGTCCAGCGGCTGGGTGACCGAAGGGCATTCGTTCCAGCCGAAGCTGCGGCCCAGCATTTTGCCGGTGGTGATGATTTCATGATAATATTTGGAGGAAATGACCGTATCCGGGTAGCGGTCCAGCATGGCATCCATTTCAAGCCGGATGGCCTCGAGCTGCTCAGGTTGCCAGCTGAATCCGTCCACCCCTTCATCGTTGGACAGCAGCTGCATGTGGACTTTGAGCCCGGCATCTCTTATTTTGCCGATAACGCGTTCGGTTTTGCCGATTTGCCTGGGGGTCAGGGTATAAAGGTAATAGACATTCGGGTCCCCCGCATAGTTTTTACTCGAGATGCTGAAGGTGTCCCTGCCCCTGAGAATTTTCTCATCGTTTTCATCGCCCCACAGGGAAATGCCCAGCATCAAATCCGGAAACCGCTCCCGCGGTATTTTGATCAGGCCGTTGGTGGCGCAAAAAGACGGCAGCCGCCGGTAAAAAGCCTCCACCCGGTCCAGGTGCAGGGTGGGTTCTCCGCCGATCAGGATGGCCAGGTTGACCCCGCGCTGTTTTTCACGGTCGACGAAGGCCTCCCATTTTTTGATATCCTTCTCTTCGGCGGCCGCCTTGTCCTCACCCGAGGAAAAAAAGAAGCAGCCCTTGCAGCGCAGGTTGCATTGATTGGTGACATCGTAGATCGAGCTGCGGATATTGAGCTTCGAAATTCGCTTGTAACGCTGGTACCACTGGGGGTCCAGCAGGGAGCTTACCGTGATCATCGTCAAAAAACCTCGTGGCCGGGGGGCGCTGTCGGTTGTTGGCACAGGTTTTCCCCCTTTTCATATCCCATCACCCACACGGCCAGGTACGTGTCGACATAGTCCAGCCAGGCCCTGAACGTATCCGGAGTCGAGGCGTGGCGAAACAGCCGGGCGGTGACCACCGCGCTGCCGGCCGCATAATGCCGGCAGTCGGCACAGTCGGTGTCCGGCACACAGCAGGCCACGTCCCGGTCCCATGTCAGGTCCGCGCGGTACTGCCGGAAAGAGCGCCCCAGGCCGATGGCGGTAGACGGGTTCATCCGGGGATAGGAGCAGCCATACAATTCATGCAATCCGCGCCGGTGGGTGTGGGCCACCGCGTTGTAGGCTGAAAACAGTATGGTTTCAGGAAACTGCGACAGCAGCTCGAGCATGACTTTGCGGGTTTGTCCCAGGGAGGCCGGGGTATGGCGCAGGTCACCGTCGTAGTCCACCGGCGCAGAGAACATGTTGAAGGTCAGCCGGCAGCCGTGGTCGGCCAGGATTTGGGCCACCTCGCCGGCCTGGTCGATGTTGTCCCGGGTAAAGGTGTAAACAAAAACCGCCCGCGGATCGTGGCGATAATTTTTCACCTGCCGGGCCAGCATGTTGTCGGCCCGGCGGATTTTCAGGCTGGTTTCGTCATTTCCCCAGACCGAGATGTGAATTTTGTAGTTGACCGCTGCCGGGATGAACTTCAGTCCGTTGGTGGCAATCGCCCCCAGGGGCATTTGCTGAAAACAGACTTCACAAAGCTCGGAAACCATGGAAGGCTCGGCCCCGGCCAGCACGACATAGGTGATGCCCCTTTGCTTTTCAGCCTCCATGAGCCTGCGCCAGGACTGCGGATCCCTGTTTTCCCGGGCGAACTGCTTTTCGCCTTCGTAATAGTAGCAGCCCTGGCAGCGGATATTGCAGCGGTTGGTCATGTCATAGGTGGATTCACGCAGAAAAAAATACTGGCGGACTTTTTCCCAGCGCTGCCGGATTTGCGGATCGGCCAGGATTTCTGAAAATTTCCACTGCTTGCCGGGGGTGGTTTTTGTGCTGCCGCCGGAAGTCGTTTTCAAGGTGTCCATCTTTGTCTTGCCCGCCGGAGCTAGGCGTCGGCTGCCTGCGTCAGTTTGTTGGCGATATATTCGGAAATCAGCCGCACACTGGTCAGTTTGGGATAATCGTCCTCATCGATTCGAATGGCGTATTCGTCGCGCAGCACAAGGGCCACCGTGGCCAGGTCCATGCTGTCGATGCCCACCTCGTCAATCAGGTCGATGTCCGGGTCAAAGGTTTGGGGGGTCACATCCTCCAGTTTGAGTTCGGCGATCATGATTTGCGCTACGTGCAGAATGATTTTTTCAACATCCGGTGCTGTCGACATTCGGATTTTTCTCCTTTAGCTGCCGGGTCCATCCCGGTTTTCAACGGTTATGATGCCGCTGCAGGCCAGCTCTTCTGCAGCCATGATACGAAAGGAAAACGAGCCGGGCTTTTTTTCCCGGGCGGCCGCAAAAATGTGCAGGCGGTCATCGGGACCGATGCGCTGCTTGAACCGGATCCGCGAAACACTGGCAATTTTCAGCGCTGATTCGCCGGCCTGATCAATGGCGTCAAACACCATTGCCAGCTGGGCGATGCCCGGAAGAACCGGCGCTTGCGGGAAATGTCCGCAAAACCAGGCCGAATCCGGCGGGATGTGAACATCGGCGCGGATTTCCCCTGATTGGGACCGGCTGACGTTGGTTAGCGTATGCCATGACATAAAATTCAAATTTAAACGAAATCAATCCAATATTCAAGCCCAAAAAGCGCATCTCAGCGGATAAGGTATTCCCACAGCGGTCCACTGTGCCCCCGCCGGTAAAGCCTGGCAATGATTGCGGCGGTTTGCTCCCCGCCGGCGCCGATGACCCAGTTCGGCCGCGTATGCGCCTGTTTTTCAACCCGTTGCACCAGTTGTCGGGAATCGATGGCAGGGGAGCGGTAAAAAACGGGTTCCAGGATGTTGCGATCCATTGACAGCTGGCCTTCGGCCACTGCCAGATCATATAGTGCCGTGTGCGGATAGATGCGCATGCCGCAAAAGAAAAACAGCACACAGCGCTGCAAACTTTCGGCATTGATCATGGTTTCGTCGAAGGTCGCGGCCGTTTCCCCGGGGCCGCCCAGCAGCAGGTAGTGGGCCACGTAGAGCCCGGCACTGTTGGCCGCCTGGTGGGCTTCGAAGACCTCTTCTGTCCGAAACGGCTTGCGGTAGGCGGCCAGGACCGGGTCTGCCAGGGATTCCGTGCCGAATTCCACGTGGGTCAGCCCGGCGTCGGCCAGGATTTCAAAATAATGATCCGGCATCGGCAGGGGCGCAAAAAACGCGCCCCAGGGCATGGCAACCCCGGCTTTTTTAAATGCCCTGGCCACCGCCAGACTGTGGTCGCAATCGGCGTTGAACACCGAATCGGTAACAAACAAATACTTCGCCCCGGCCCTTTGAAGCGCCAGGGCGGTAGCGGCCGCCTCATTCGGATCCACCCGGCGCAGGTGACGGCCCTCGATGTGCGGATAGGTGCAGTAGATACAGTTGAAGCGGCACCCCCTTTGGGTCTGCAGGTTCAGCATGCCTCCGTTTTGCAGATAAAAGGACAGGTGGGAATTACCGGCGCGAAAACGGCGCTGGATCGCTCCCCCCCAGGGCGCCGGGAACACCGCGGGGCTGCGGGGGCTAACAATTCCGGCAATTTGAGCCGGATCTTCCCCTGTTTCAAAGGCCTGCAGCAGTCGTGCGAGCCGCTCTCCTTCGCCGATGACGCCGTAATCGGCTTTCAGCGCCTGCATGGCCTGCTCCGGAAAGATGGTAAATCCGCTGCCGCCGAGAACCAGCAGGGCCTTGGATTGTTTGCGGATCACGTCTGCAATTTCACGGTAATGGTCGAAAAACCCCTTCGGGTCCGTGGTGTCCGTGTTGTCGATGTTGCGCAGGGCAAGGCCAACGACCGCCGGCGAAAATTGGCGGATCAAATCCTGCAGCGCATCGCAGCCGCCCAGGCTGTTCATGTCCGCGATCTGCACCTCGTGATCCGGTTCCAGGGCCCCGGCCACGTAGTCGATGCCCAGGGGGTAGACCGGGTACGGTTCCGTCAGTATATTGGCCGATACCAGCAGCACTTTCATGGCAGCCCCACTTCCACGGCCGTGACAAAATCACCCAGTCCCAAAAGCAACACCTTTTTGGGGTTCAATGCAACGGTGCCGCCGTTTGCGTAAGCTGTGGGGATCTTGCCGTTTTCCAGGAATTTGACGGCCAGCACGGCCGCCACCGCCGAGGCGGATGCGAACTGGCCGGTGATTCTGCGATAGTCGATGACGGGTTTGCCGAAACCGGTCTGAGCCAGAAACGCTTTCAGCTGACGCTGCCCTTCGCGGCGGCCGGCCGCGGGGATCCCCGCCAGCAGGGCGCCATAGCGGGCGTTTACTTGATCAGGGCCTCCCAGTTGTTTCGCCAGGGAGGCGACCACCGCAGGGTTGGCGGCCGTACTTTCAAAAAACAGGACTTTAATTGACAAGCAGCCGGGGACCTGACCGCGTTTGACACACAGGGCCCCGCCGCCGTCTGAAAGTCCGGTGCCGGCGGTGGCCGACGGGTCGAACAGGGGCGTCAGCACCCCGTGGCCCTCATCGGTACCCATGACAAGAAAGCTGCCGTCGATGTCTGCGGCCAGCAGGCCGGCGGCCAGCAGCGCCTGCTCAAAGGAATAGTCGCCCCCGGTCATGGTGATGTTGGCGCCGGTGGCCTGAAACTGCAGGGCCACCTGGCCGGCGGCCGCATTGTGAACCGAGCCGACAAAATCAGTGGGGCTGGGAAACTGTTCGTTGCTTTCAAAAAGGCGGGTGAGAAAATCATGGGTTTCCGACTGGGCGCCCCAGCCTGTGCCCAGAAATACCGCCGTCGGCCAACGGGTGGAAGACGCATTGTCCACCGCTTCAAGGGCCAGCGACAGGGCCAGGCGGGAAAAACGCTTCAGTCGTCGGGCCTGGCGGGCGGCAATGTTTTCCGAAACGAGTTTGGTGGACAGCATGCCCGTGCAGGTTTTTCCGGCGCGAATATTTTCCAGGGTCTGCCGGGTGCGCCCGGCTCCCGTCACACAGGCGCATCCCAGGATGGACAGGGGGGTGACGTCCGTTTTAGTACCGCCCGGATGGTCGGCATCGGCGGCGCCGATGACCAGCGCCGCATTGTTGCCGCCGAATCCAAAGGAGTTGGAAAGCACGGTCTTCACCGGCTGGCGCAGCGGCCGCATGACCGGCTCCAGTTTCAGCTCGGGGTCCGGCTGCCGGCAGCCGGTGTTGGCGGGCACCAGTTGCCTGCTGACACTGACAGCGCCGACCACCGCCTCAAGGGCACCGGCGGCGGCCAGGCTGTGCCCGCAGGCGCCTTTGATCGAGGATACCAGGGGCTGCGAGGAATGAAAAAGGGACCGGATGGCCCGGGCCTCGGCAAGATCATTGTCCACGGTGCCCGTGCCGTGCAGGTTGACATAATCGATGTCATCGGCTGAAATTGCGGCATCGTCAAGGGCGGCCTGCATGGCCGCCAGGGCCCCCTCACCGCCAGGTTGCGGTTTTACCGGGTGGTGGGCATCGCAGGACAGGCCCCCTCCCAGCAGGCGGGCGACGGCTCCCTGCCTGTCGTCTGCCGTCAGCAGCAGCATGGCCGCCGCCTCGGCCACCGACATTCCCCGGCGATCCTTGTCCAGGGGTCGGGCGCCCCGCGGGTCGATGAGCTGCAGTGAATGAAAACCGTAATAGGTCAGCCGGCACAGGCAGTCGGCGCCCCCGGCCAGCACCCGCGTAGCCAATCCGGCACGCAGCATTTCCAGGGCGATCTTGATGGCCACCGCCCCCGAAGAGCAGGCCGTGGAAACGGTCAACACCGGTCCGGTGCATCCCCAGCGGCGGGCAATGTCCTCGGCCACCGAACCGGGGCCGTGGCGGCGAAACAGGTGCGGGTCGCGGGCGTTTTTTTTTAGATGGACTTCGGTGCTCAGCATGCCGCCGGTGGTCACTCCCAGCACGACGGCATCCGGAGGGCTGCCGCTTCCGGCCATGGCCTGCTCAGCGGCCAGCCGCGCCAGTCGATGGGTGCGCGGCAGCGGGCCATTTTCATTCAGAGCGGAAACTTCTCCCACCGGCGGCGGTGGATGGCAGGACGTTGAAAAAAGCGTTAGCGGGCGCAGGCACGGCCGTCCTTTTTCAAGCGCTCTGATTGTCTGCGGGATGCCGTTGCCCAGGCAGCTGACCACTCCCGTGGATGCAATGTAAACCTGCACACCGGTCAATTGGGCAGCTCCGGGGCGTTTTCATGGATGTAGGCGGCCAGGGTTTGCAGGGTGGCAAACACCTTGACCCCCAGCTCGCGGTTGTCGATTCGAAGGCCATAGTCTTTTTCGATCATGATCACCATTTCCAGCACATCAATGGAATCGATTCCCAGACTTCCGCCCACCAGCTGTTCATCGGGCTTGATATCATCCGGCTGCACGTCTACCAGGTTCAAGACAGCAACGATTTTGCGCTGAAGTTCCTTGATTAAATTTTCCATTTACGTTTATTCCATACGTGGTTTACAGGTTAATTATCCAAACGCTTGTTTCTTTACAGCCCCTTGGTTTTATAGTATCGTTTCAATTTATTATTATCGAGTTGATTTTTCAATGTTTTTTTAGGGCTTTTCTGGCAGGCCCCGGGATGTCGCCCCATGAACCCGTTTAATTTCAGCCTGGAGGACCTTCTGCCCCACCGCGACCGCATGTTGCTGATCGATGAGATCCTGGAGCTCGACGATAAAGTGGCGGTCACCCGGGCGACGGTCAGCGAGCAATGGCCGCTTTTCGACGGGCAGGCGGTGGCACCCCTGGTGCTCATTGAACTGGTGGCCCAGACCGCCGGTGTCTCCAATGGCTGGGTCCGAATTCAGCAGCGCGGATTGGATTCTGAAAAGAAAGGCTGGCTGGTGGGGATCAAGCAGGCCCGTTTTTTCGTGGACGCGCTTTTAATAAATCAGCAGATCATTACCCGCGCGGAAAATCATTTTGCCTATGAAGGCTTCCGGCACATCCGGGGAACCGCCCGCATCGGCCCTGAGATTGTCGGCGAGGTCGAGCTGCAGGTCATTCAAACCGATTCAGAAGGGGAATAGCGGCCAATGGAAGAATCAGGTGACGCAAAGACTGCCCTGGTCACGGGGGGCAGCAGGGGGATTGGACGGGCCATTTGTGTTGAACTGGCAAAATCCGGCTACCAGGTGGTGGTCAATTACCGCTCGGACGAAAATGGCGCTTTGAAAACCCTGGCAATGGTCCGCCAGGAGGGTTCCGACGGCAGGATCCTGGGTTTTGATGTTGCCGATTATGACGAAGCCCGGGGGGCCGTGGATGAGATTGTCAAAGATTATGCCGCCATTGATGTGCTGGTCAACAACGCCGGCATTACCGCGGACGGCCTGTTTATCATGATGCCCCGCAAAGACTGGCATGCAGTGATCGATGTCAGCCTGAGCGGGTTTTACAACGTGACCAAGCCGGTGCTTGAAAAAATGATCCGCCGCAAAAGCGGAGCGGTGGTTTCCATCGCATCGGTGGCGGGGCTGATCGGCAACCGGGGCCAGGCCAACTACTCGGCAGCCAAAGCCGGGCTGATCGGCGCCAGCCGGGCGGTGGCCTCCGAAGTCGCGCGGCTGGGCATCCGGGTCAATGTGGTCGCCCCCGGGCTCATCGAGACGGACATGATCAAGGAGGCCCCCGTGGACAATATCAAGGCCCTGATTCCCATGGCGCGCATCGGCGAGCCGCGGGAGGTGGCGCGGGTGGTACGGTTTCTGTGCTCCGATGATGCGTCCTATGTGACCGGGCAGGTCATATCGGTCAATGGCGGCATGTTCTAGAAGTGGTTGCAATGTCGCGTCTAATACTCGATAGCGGCGTTGTCCCGAGAATTTAAATGCTCACGTACTGCGTGTACGCTCCGCTTTAAATTCTCGAGACGCCTTGCTCTCGAGCATGATCCGGGGCACTGCAACCACTTCTAACTGGAAATTTCACCATAATGAAGCATTTACAAAAAGTGCATTGTGTTTTAAGTGCAACCCTGCTTGTCGCGGCGGTTTTGTGTATGGGGTGGGCGGACAGCTGGCAGGGGCTCAAGGCCGGTGCCGGCAAGCTGAGCACAGTTCAGGCGCAGTTTGTCCAGCAAAAGCACATGAAGATTCTTGCCCGGCCGCTGGTGTCAAAGGGCATCATGTATTTTCGCGCTCCGGCCTCGCTGCGCTGGGAATACCGCGAGCCGGTGACAAGTATTTTGCTTTTGCACCAAGGAAACACCAGGCGTTATGTCGAAAAAGACGGACAGCTGGTGGAAGACGCCTCGGCCCACCTGCAGTCAATGCAGATGGTGGTCCAGCAAATCAGCGCTTGGATGAGCGGGCGCTTTGACGAAAACCCGGCATTTGCCGCCACCCTGGCGGCCGGGCGCAAAATCGTGCTCGTCCCCCGTGACAAGTCCTTTGCCCGGCTCATCAAGCGCATTGAAATCCTCCTGGCCGACCAGCCGGGGGTCATTCAATCGGTGATGATTTATGAAAGCCGGGATTCCTACACCCGGCTGTTGTTCGAAAATGCGGTGCTGAATCAGCCCCTGGACGATCTCATTTTCCGGAAGAAATGAATGCAGCGGTTTTTCTTTTTACCAGTGGTCCTGCTTGTGATTTTTTCCTGCAGCGGTCTGCCCCGGGTGTACTCCACCGGCGGGAAGGATGGGCCTCAGATCCGGCGGGCGTGTGAGGCGGTATTTCCCAGCGGCAAATGGCAGCTTTTGCACTCCATCGAAACCAGCCTGCCGGGCGGCCGCAAGGGGTTTGTGATGGGGTTGAGCGTCATTTCGCCGGCTGACGGATCCGTGCACAGCGTCATCATGACCATGGAGGGGCTGGTGCTTTTCGATGCCGCCGATGACGGCCGGCTGGTCGTCAAGCGGGCGGTGGCCCCCTTTGATGCGGACAATTTCGCCGCCGGGCTGATCAATGACGTCCGGCTGATGTTTTTCAGACCCCGCGAGGCACCGGTTGAGACCGGAAGGCTGGAAAACGGGGCTTCCGTATGCCGGTACCGGCGCTCGGACGGGCACATCGTCGATGTCATCTCCGGCCAGGACGGTAGCTGGGAAATACGGCAATACGATCGGCAGCTGCGCATGATTCGCAATGTAACAGGTTCTGGGCCGACGGAGAATGCGGGAATTTTTAAGCGCATCGAGCTTGTCGCCCGGGGCCCGTCCCGCTACGCCCTGGCCATGGACCTGGTGGAAGCCGTACAGTTAAAAAAATAAAGGCTAAAATTCCAACAGCAGGGCAACGAAGCACTTGTTTTTTCATCAATTCAAAAACAAAAACGGGTTTATTTGTGAAATTTAAGCTCATTTATCCAAAATGGCCGAAGCTCGAGCGGCAAACCGAATTTCATCTGCCGCCCCATGGGCCGGTGGTTTTTGCCGCCACCCTGCCCGATGACGTGCAAGTCGAATTTGTCGACGAGAACCTGGAAGCGCTTGATTTTGACGATCCGATGGACTTGGTGGGGATTTCCATGATGCTGACCGCCCAGGTCAAACGCGGCTGGGAAATTGCCGACACCTATCGGCAAAAAGGCGTCCCGGTCATCTGCGGCGGCATTGCCGCCATGCTGCACGCCGAAGAGACCAGGGGCCATGCGGACAGCGTTTTTCTCGGCGAGGCCGAGGGCCGCATGGAGGAGGTTCTGGCGGATTTTAAAAAGGGGCGGCTCAAACCGGTTTACGACTACCTGGAGGATCGGCCGCCCATCGAAACCGTGGGCCCGGCCCGGCGCGACATCCTTAATAAGGACCTCTACAATTACAAGGGCATCCAGATGGTGGATCTGGTGCACGCTTCCCGGGGCTGCCGGTTTTCCTGCTATCCCTGTGCTGTGGCTTACCTGGGCGGCAGAAAATTCAGGCCGCGCCCGGTGGACCGGGCGGTTGAAGAGATGGCCGGCATTGACAACAACCGCCTGTTTCTGGTGGACAATTCCCTGGCCCAGGATACGCGCTGGGAAATGGAGCTGTTCCGCGCCATGATCCCCCTGAGAAAAAAATGGTGCAGCCATCCCATCGAGGACAAGCCGGAGGTGCTCGAGCTGGCCGCCCGGGCCGGCGCGTGGTACGTCTACCAGGCGGTTTTCGACACTTCGGATTACATCCGGCAGCGCATCGAACGCTACCACGATCACGGCATCGGGGTGGAAGGCACCATCCTGCTGGGCCTGGACCATCACACCGAAGACAGCATCAAGCGGCTGATTGATTTTTTGCTGGAAATCGAACTGGATACCGCCGAGTTCACGGTGCTCACGCCTTTTCCCCATACCAAGGCCTATGACGATCTGAAGCAGCAGGGCCGGATATTTTCCTACGACTGGAATGACTATACGGCTGACAAGGTCGTCTACCATCCCCGGCACATGTCGGCCGAGCGGCTGCAGGAATTATTTTACTACGCCTGGGATGCATTTTACGCCGATGAGTCCCAGGAATTGAAAATGTTCAAGCTGTTTCATCGGGTGGTGCAAAAGGAGATGGCCGACGGTACGTTCCGGCCCCGCGACCGGGCGCTGGCATCCCGCGCATTTGGCAAAAAGATCTGCCCCGCAATTTGAAACAACAACCGATTCAACGGGATGAAATGACAAGCGAGAAAAATGATAAACCTGCATCCGAAATAACCCGCAGAGATTTTATCCGGTATTCCGGTGTGGTCGGCGGAGCTTTATTTTTTGGTTTACACGGAGATTTGGCTATGTCCGATCCAAATAAAAGTCGCGTTGCCCTGGTCAGTACCCAAAATCGCAAAACCGGAGTTGCTGCAAGCATTCGGGCACTGGATCTCAATCCGGTTAAGAATAAGGATGTACTGATCAAGCCCAATTTCAACACGGCGGATCACGCTCCGGGATCCACTCACAACGATACCCTGGTGGCCCTGGTGGAGGAAGCCTGGAAGATGGGAGCCAAAACGGTCAGCCTGGGGGAGCGCAGCTATCCGCCCACCCGTGAAGTTATGGCCCAAAAGGGCATCATCCCATTAATGGAAAAGCTGGATGTCACCATCATCGATTTTGACGAGCTGGCAGCAAAGGACTGGATCAAGGTTGACGCTAAAGATTCCCACTGGCAGGACGGATTCCGGGTGGCCCGGCCGGTTCTGGAGTCGGAGTGTCTGATTTCCACCTGCTGTCTGAAAACCCATCAGTTCGGCGGGGTGTTTACCATGTCGCTCAAACTTCATGTGGGGGTAGTCCCCACCACGCGGCACGGCTATCATTATATGCGCGAACTGCATTCATCTCCCCATCAACGGAAGTTGATTGCTGAACTGAACGCCCCCTTTACACCGGCCCTCATTGTCCTGGACGGCATCGATGCTTTTGTCGACGGTGGTCCGGCCAGCGGAAAACGTGCCAGGGGCAATGTTTTTCTCGCTGCCACCGATCGGGTGGCCATTGATGCTGTCGGGCTGGCGGTCTTAAAATCGCTGGGAAGCAACGATCAAATCATGAACACCAAGATTTTCGATCAGGAACAGATTGCCCGGGCGGCGCAATTAGGGCTGGGAGCGTCATCCCCGTCGCAAATCGAGGTGCTTGCCGCAGGAGAGCAAAGCCGTGCATACCGAAATCGGGTGGTTAAAATTCTTAGCCAAGGCTGACGCGCTTTGGAGGGCTCCAGTAAAGGCAGGCATTGACTTCGTACCATGCGAGGCCGGTGGTCAGGGGCCCCCGGGTGCAGGGGCTGATGATGCCGCAGACAACAAAAAGATCAATCACCGCATGCAGATCCAGGGAAAGTTTAAGTGGTTGCATGATGGCCCCCATGAGCCCGGCTTCGACGGTATAAGACGGCGCATGGCGTTTGAGGTGCCGGAAAAATTGAACCAGAGCTTCGATGTGATCTCCGGCTTCGGCGGCCAGTGATTCTTGCACCGCCCTTTCAGGGTCCAGGGTGCCGGTTTGCCCGGCGTTTTCCACCAGCTTGCGCGCCACCGGCGGCATAAAATAGGTTTCTCCGGCGCCCAGGGCAAGAATCCGGTCTTCCCAGGCCGGGCTTTGGCCGGATTTTACGGGGATCAGCAGGCGTTCTTCAAAGGCCGTCAAGATGCAATCATTTATCTGATGCGGTGGCAGGTCAATAGTTTCATAGGATATGACTTCTGCACCCATTGCGGTTGCCAGCAGTCTGGCCAGGTTGGCGGCTTCCTTTTGCTGAAGCTGGGATCGCAGTGCCGTTTCAAGATGGTGGATTCTTTTTATCATGGCCGTTGCGGCCCCGGATAGACGCTGGGGTTGACTTCATATAGCGGGGCTTTGGTTCTGGCCACCGGTTCGATGGCGGCCAGCTTCGGGCTGATAATGCCGCCGCCCTTCAAAATCGCAATCATGGCGCCGGTTTTGTCTTTGATTCCGGCTTTGAGGCAGGCGGCATTGATGGCCGCCGCACCGATGGTATAATTGACGGCTCGCCCGGTGATTGCCGCGACCAGCGGCGGCATTTTCTGCCAGTCCGGCTCCCCCATGTCCCGGTACAAAGACAGAACAGCCCCCGGGATGTTCCACGTTCCGGTGGCAGCCGCCACCTCGATCAGGTAGCGGGAGATGTTCGGTTTTTCATACATCTCACCCGCTTCCATCCTCATCACCCGGTTGTCCCATTCGCTGCACTGGGAGGCCGCCACGGGTATCAGCAGCTTCCAGTCCCACGCAAACAGCAGCAGTTCCTCGATGTCCCGGGGTTCAATTTTCCGGATGTCCTCAAATGCAATCGTGGGCTGGCGACAGGCAGCCATTAAAACATCGGCAAGCCCGGGAGGCATTTTTTCACCATAGCGGGCGTAAAACGCGCTGGACAGATGCTGCATTTAATATTCCCCGATGGCGGCTTCCAGATCCCGGAAAACGTTGACGGTTTTCTGCCGCTGGATGACCCGCTCGTAGCGTCCCTGCCAGCCGTATTTTTTCAGGCTCCGCCCGATGACAATCTTGGCCGCCGGCCGAAAAGCGTAGCGCCAGATGCCGGTCCACAGGGGGCCCCGGCTCCGGACGCGCTCCGAGGGCTCCCACCAGCCCAGCACCTTCTGGCGGTGATACCAGAACAGGTACTGCAGCCGATCGGAATCCAGGTGACGGGTTTTCACATTGGCCCACATGCCGTTGTACCAGCGAAAGTCGTCCGGGTTGGTCACCAGCCCTTCGTCGATCAGGTGCCGGCGCATGCCGGTTTTGGGGTAGGGGGTCAGGATCTGGCAGTAGGCGGTGTCGGCCTGGACTTCCTTTAGAAAGCGGTAATTTTCGATGATGTCCGGTTCTTCGTCATCCGGAAAGCCGAAAATCATCCCTCCCACCACCATGATGTCGTATTTGTGACACATCTGCACGGCTTTGCGGGAGGCCTCCACGATGTTGCCCTTGCCGGCGGTGGCCAGGTTTTTCCGGGAGGCGTTTTCAATTCCCAAAAAGACGGTTTTCACCCCGGCCAGCGACATTTTGCGCACCATCTCCTCGTTGCGGGACATGGAAATACAGTCGGCCTGGACCACCAGTTGCAGGTTTTGATATTCGCGGGCGATGATGGCATCGCAGATGGCGATGACCCGCTCGGGATCCAGCACCAGGTTGTCGTCGGCCACGAAAATCCAGTGGGTTTTACGGTTGTAGTAGATATCGTCAATGTCCGCCAGCACGCGCTCGATGGGAAAGGTGCGGAAGGTCCGGCCGTACATGTGCCGCATGCTGCAGTAGTTGCAGGTGCGGGTGCAGCCGCGGGAGGTTTCCATGACCTCGACCTTGGAGTTCATGATGTGGTAGCCCCAGGTCAGCCGCCGTTTGTCGCGGATGGGATGCTTCAGCCGCGCCAGGTCCAGCAGCTCGCCCTGGGCATTGTGCACGAAACGCCCGTTGCGCTTGTAGGACAGCGACGCAATGTCTTCCAGCCGGTCTTTGCCGGCCAGGGCGTTGACCAGCCGGCGGCAGGCTTTCTCGCCTTCGCCGCGGACGATAAAATCGATCAAAGCGGCTTCAGGAGAAGCCGCAATTTCTTCATGCATCAGGGTGGCGTGATAGCCGCCGATGACGATTTTGACGTCAGGCAGCAGCTGTTTGATCAGGCGGATCAGCTTGACGCAGGTGTCGTACTGCCATGACATGGTGGACAGGCCCACCAGCTCGGGACGTATCTTGAGCAGGGTCCGGGTCAGGTATTTGACCAGCGTGCGGCGTTTGCGGATCAGGTCGATGAGAAAAACTTGGTGGCCGTCATCAATGTTGGCACCCACACTGGCAATGCCGCAATTGGGCATGTGAAAGGCGGCTTCATGCATGATGACCGGGGCCACGTCCGGCATGGACATCAGGACAACTTTCATGATTTTTTCACTCCATCAGTATTTTTTGCAGTTTGGGATTCAAGCAGCCAGCGCACCCGGGCCATCAATTCAGCAACTGCAAATGAGTCGCTATGGTAGTCCGGTTCAATACGGGCCAGCTGTTGAACGCGGATGGTATCGGTTGCGCAGGCGTTGAACAGAAACCGGCCGGGTTCAAACAGTTTGTCGGTGTTGTCAATTCGCAGGACGACAATCGGGGCCCGGCACAGTCGGGCGATTTTAAACGCTCCCTTGTTGAGGGGTCCGATGGTGCCGTCGCGGCTGCGGGTGCCTTCCGGGAAAATGAACAGATTGCCGCCCGAGGCCAGGTACGGCTCCATGGTTTCCATGCGCTGGATCATGACTTCCGCCAGCCGGCCTTCGGAAGCCGACGGAATGTATCCGGACCACAGCAGCATGCGGCCGAATATGGGCACCCTGAAAAAAGTGCTTTTGACAATGGTTTTGTGCCGCGCAAACAACGAGATCAGCACCAGCGGATCCAGGTACGACAAATGGTTGCAGACAATCACCGCGCAGCGCAGCGACCGGATCTCATCGGGTATCCGCCATTTGTGCCCCGGAATCAGGATGCGGGCGACAAAAAAGAACCCCCGGTAGAACTTGTGGTTCAACCGCTGAAAGGCAAGCTCGCGGTTTTCGGCCACCAGCCAGGCGATCAGGTAGCGCGGGGAAAACAAAACCACAAAACCGAGGGTAAAATAAATCCAGATCCCCGCGGTGGCGCCAATATCCAACACCGGTTTCAGGAGGCGGCAGAAAAAATGCTGTTCGGATTTGTTATAATGGTTCACGGATTATGGCTTTTTGATAATCAAGCAGGTGTTCACCCCGCCAAAGGCGAAATTCTGGACGGCGGCGATGCGAATGTCGGCCTCCATAAGGCTGCGGGCATGCCGGATCATGGCGCAGCGCTCATCGATCTCCTCCAGGTTCAGGGTGGGGGCGATAAAGCCTTTTTCCATCATGTACAGGGTGAGCAGGGCTTCGATGGCCCCGCACGACCCCATGGTATGTCCCATGTAGCTTTTGAGCCCGGTGACCACCGGACCGTCCGCGTACACCCTGCCGGTGGCCTGGGCCTCGATGGTGTCGCCCATTTTGGTGGCCGTGGCATGGGCGCTGACAAAATCCACCGCATCGGCGCTGACGGCCGCATCCTCAAGCGCCAGCCGGATGGTGGCGGTAATGCCCTCCGGGTTCGGCAGAATCAGATCCCCGCCGTTGTTGGTGCAGGAAAAGCCGATGATTTCCCCCAGGATCTGAGCGCCGCGCTTTTTGGCGAATTCAAAATCTTCCAGCAGCAGGGCGCCGGCCCCCTCGGCCACCACCAGGCCGTCGCGGTGCTTGTCGAAGGGCCGCGGCGTCAGGTGCGGCGTGTCGTTGTATTCGGTGGAGCAGGCCAGCAGGTTGTCAAACACCGCCACCGTGGTGGTGTCATACTCGTCGGCGCCGCCGCAGAGCATGGCATCCTGGCGGCCGAATCGGATCATTTCGTAGCCGAAGCCGATGGACTGGCTGCTGGTGGTGCAGGCCGTGGAGGAGGAAATCACCCGTCCGGTGATGCCGAACATCTTGGTGATGTTGACCGCCGTGGTGTGCACCATGGATTTTAAATAATCCACGGCTCCGATGGAGGAAAAACGGGTGCGCGATCCGCTGAAAAAGGATTTGTATATTTCCCTTTGAACCGACGGGCTGCCGTGGGTGGAGCCGAAAGCCACCCCCAGTCTGCCGGAGGTGATAAAGGCATTGTCCAGCCCGGAGGCTTCCAGGACTTCCTTGGCCACCTGGCAGGCATAATAGGACACCGGGCCCATGGTCTTGCGATAGTGGCGTTTGAAATCGAAGCTGATGGGATAATCAACGGTGCCGAACACCCCGGAATGAATATAACCGGACAGCAGGTCGTCGGGTTTCATTTTTTTAACCCCGGAGACCCCCTGCTCCAGGTGACGGATAATTTCATCTTTGCTATGGCCGATGGGGGTGATGGCGCTGCCGGCCGTAATGACGACTCTGCGTTGCATTTCCAAAATCCCGGGGTGCGCTGATGGCGGCCCCAATGTTGTTAGGTGGAATTTCCGGCCGCTGTTGGGGACGGATTTGTGATCATGCCTGCCGGGTCTTTGCTTCTCCGGGGGCCCGGCTGCCTGCCAGCATTTCAATGTAATCCAGAATCTGATTGATGGTTCGGATTTCCATGGCCATCTTTTTTTCGGCCCGGCTCAATTCCGAGCCGAGCATAATTTCGATCTCGCGCAGCAGCTCGATGGCATCGATACTGTCAAACTCGTGTATCTCCCTCAGGTCATCGTCGAGCCCGGGATTGTCGATCTCAAACTGATCGCTGAAGATCCTGATAATCTCGGATTGTATTTCGTCACGCGTCATGAAAGCTGGCCCCTGGATGATAAAAACAAAATATTACATCTTCTGCCCGGTTTGTTCAACCCCAAATGATTGCGGCGCCGGTTTCGCTCCAGCGCGCAGAAAGGGCTTGAAATGATACCATTGCAGCGGATGGCGTCGCAGCGCCGCTTCCAGGGCATCGGCATATTCTTGGGCTGACTGCCGGATGGCCGCATCTCGCTGGTCGCGGGCGGCGGCAGTGATGGATATGGGCGGCGACATGTTGAACTGGTAGTGGTTTTTTCCGGTGCGGAAGGCAAAAAAAATGAAGATGGGGGCGCCCGATACCAGCGCCAGCACATGGGGCGTCTGGGGCAGTGCGATTTCATGGCCCAAAAATTTCGCCGCCACCGTGCGTTGATCCTTTTTCCACACCAGATCCCCGGCCATTGAAACCACGCCGCCTTCCTGAACGAATCGGATGCCCTCGACAATATCCAGGGGCGATCCGCCGTGTTCGTCCGCCGCCACGATCCGGATGTCATTTTGAACCAGGCTCTGTTTTTGAATCCGTTCGATCTGTTCTTTCTGTTTGGCTCCCATGTACAGCAGCAGCGGGGTTTTCTTGAGCCGGCGTTTGAGCAGGTGGGCGCCCACCTCCCAGTTGCCCATGTGGGACATGAGCAAGATGGCGCCGCGGCCGCCGGCCAGGTTTTGCTCCAGGTGCTCCAGGCCGCTGGAAGTATAGGTGATGGCATCAAATTCCTGCAGCACAAAGCGGTCGAAAACGACATCCGTAAAATTATGAAACTGCCGCCAGGCGCACCACAGGTGAAACAGCCGGCCGCGATCGGGGTACAGGGCACGGTATAATCTTACGGAGTTGTTGACCCGGGCCGGGAAAAACAGGAAATATCCCGTGGCCACAAACCAGGCAAACAGCCCAAAGACCCAGGGGCCCAGGATTTTCGTCAGCCGGGTGGTGGTTTTATAGAATAATTCGCTCATGACCGTTCAAAGGCTTGAATGGCGCTCAAAAATGGCTTTTTGCAACTCAATCAAGTTCGTTTCTCATCGGCTGCCGCCGGGCGGCATAAACAAGCTTTTTACGAACCCATCAACCGATTAAGGCCTCAATGTTTTCCCACGAAAGGGTGCAGCAGGATCCTGCGGGTGATCAACCGCGAAAAGGTGCAGGTGTTTCTTAAAAAGTCGACAAACGGCCGGAAATGGGAGACCCGTTCGCCGGCCGGGGCATAGCAAACCCCGACCGGCACTTCGACAACCGGGATTTGCTTCCAGCAGGCTTTTACCAGGATTTCGATTTCAAATTCGAAGCGCCGGGCCTTGACGTTCAGTTCCAGAGCTTCCGGCAGGGGATAGATCCTGAACCCGCTTTGGGTGTCCCGCAGGCGGGGCCCTCCCGCACAGGCGATCCAGAAATTTGAAAAACGGCGGCCGAAGCGGCTGGTCCAGGGGACATTTTGTCCGTCCATGCCCTGCCGCAGGCCCACCACGATGGGGCGGGCGTGTTCCCCGATGGCCCGCATCATCAGCCGGGCATCGGCCGGGTTATGCTGTCCGTCGGCATCGATGGTAATGGCCCAGTTCGCCACTTCGGCGGCGGCGGCAAAACCGGTGAGCAGGGCCGCTCCCTTGCCGCAGTTTTGCGGATGGTGCAGAACGTGGATATGCTTGAAGGCGCTGATTCTTTCATAACTGCCATCCGTGGAACCGTCATCGACCACGAAAACCGGCATATCCAGCTCCAGGGATTTTTTGACCACGTCTTGGATGTGCCGTTGATGGTTGTACACCGGGATGACAACGGCAAATCGCTGTTTTTGCGCAGGTGACAGGTCCATCAGGATCCGTGCACAGCTGCAGGCAAAAACGCCACGGCCCACGTCCCCGGCCCGAAATGAACCCCGGAGGTCAACGATATGGGCTGCAGCAAGATTTCACTGGACTCAAACCGGGCGGCGATGGCTTTTTGGGCCGTAGTCTCCACCCAGTCGCGATTATCACTGTACTCCAGCATGATCAGGGGAGCCGAGCCGAACGGGCAGGCGGAGTTCAGTTTTTCAAGGGCGAATTTCAGCTGGGCGGCTGCGTTTTTTGCCGTGCCCATCTTTTTGGCACCTTCAGCCGTGGGGCTGATGATGGGCTTGACATGCAGCATGTCGCCGAAAAATGCACTGGATTTGGACAAGCGCCCGCCGGCGGCAAGATATTTGAGCTTGTCCAGAAAAACATATTCCTCACAAGTCCGGACCGCCCGCCGGGCAAAATCGATCACCGCTTCCGGGTCGTCGGTTGTTTGGGCATACCGGGCGGTGGCCAGGGCAATGGTGCCCAGGCGGCCCGAGGCCGCCCCCGTATCGATGACGATCAGGCGGCTGCCCGCATCATTGTGGTTTTTCCACTGCATGGCAACGTCAAAGTTGCCCGTATAAACAGAGCCGACGCAAAGGTACAGCACCCGGGGGTATAGTTCCGTCACCCGCTGGTAATACTGGTGGCGCTCGAACATCGAGGCCTGGGAGGTGGAGGCCTGGATGCCGGCCCGCATGTTCTGATAAAGTTCGGTGGCGGTAAACAGACTTTCCGGCAGGGACTTGTCGCCGGCGATGATGTAGCTGTCCAGCAGGGTGACACCCAGTTGGCGGGCCATTTCCCGGCTCATGGAGCCGGCGGCATCGGTCATGATATGAAGAGCGCCTTGTGGGCTGGATTGTTTGAAAGCGTTGATCTGGGCGGCGAGATCGTCGTCGGTCCACTGCACCACCTGCCCGAGATCCTCCATTTTGCGGCGTAAAGACGCCACGTCTGCGGTGTGCAGGTGAACCTTCAGGTAGTCCTTGTGGGGGATCAGCACCACGTTGTCGCCGTTTTGGCGCAGGCGGTCGATTTTTTCCTGTTCATTGCCGTCCAGGCGGATGACGGTGTCCACACAGTGGCCGGCTTCCATTTGAGCCTGAAAGGACGAAGAGATTGCAAGCAGACCCTTGAATCGCGCTGCCAGCGGTTGAAACCCGTCGGTCCGGCCGGCGAGGTGCTTGAAAAAACTTTCAAAAAACAGATACATCCCCAGCGCGCCGGAGTCCACAACGCCGGCGGGCTTCAGACCGGGCAGCAGTTGGGGGGTTAATTTTACGGCCGCCTCCAGCTGGTCGATGATTTCGTCAACGGATGCATCCAGGGCCGGCCTGCCGTTTTTGGCCAGGACATCCACCAGGGTGTCGAAAACCGTCAGCATGGTTCCGTGGACCGGGTTGCTGACAGCCTGCCAGGCTTGGTCGCGGCCCAGTTTCGCAGCCTGCAGAAGATCTTCCAGGGTGTCGGCCGTCAGAAAGCCGGCGAAAAAGCGGGCTGCGATGTTGCCGGAGTTTCCCCGCGCGGCCAGCAGCAGCTGCTGGATGGTCGCATCCCGGTTTTCATCCAGGTAGCGCAAGGGCGTGAGGCTGGCGATCAGGTTGCGACCGGTATCACCGTCGGCCACTGGAAAGACATTGATGCTGTCCAGAACGTCGGACCAGGCGGCCACCCTTTCAACACCGGCAATGTGGGCTTTTTGAAAATCCGGTTTCATGGTGAAAGCTCCAGGGCCTGGCGGATATCATCCGGTATTTCAAACAATATTTCCATGGCGGGATATTTTACCGCCACCTGCTCGCTTCTGCCTTTGGCGCAAAGCTGGTCGTTTTTGATCAGCTTGATTTTAAAATCGATCACGATCTTGTATTGGGCCTCGGCCACCGTGGCCTCGCAGATGAATTCATCGCGGTATTTCAGGGAAACGATGTACTTTGTGGCGGTTTTTATTATCGGAAACAGACAGCGGGTCTTTTGATAATAATCAAACAGATCGATTCCCACGTCATGAAAGAGCGCTGAGCGCGTCTGATCGAAATATTTCAGGTAATTTCCATGCCACACCATGTTCATGGGGTCCAGGTCGTAAAACGGCACCGTGAAGGTCATCGCATGGCTTTTGTACACTTGGTTATTCATCACCGAAAACTCAAATCAGGCCCTTATTACGGGTTCATCAATAAAATGCATAAATAATAAAATTATATTATTTTAATTTCAGAATCAACTAAAAAGCCGGAAATTCGTTATTTGACACATCCGCGCCTTTACTTTATATTGCCTCGCAAAAAACCACATTCTACCCGTCCAATCAGGGCAGGGACACCCCAGGAGGAAATGCAGGATGGCGGATAAAAACCGGATCTACCTTGAAGACATCGGCGAAATCGTCATGTCGCGCGGCGGCAGAGACATCTGGCTGGTGAAGGAAATTTCGCAGCATGAAGCCTTTCGGGGCCGCAGCCTGCCGGATAAGATTTATGTGGTCGATTTTCCCGGCCGGGGGCTGGGCGAGGAATTTTTGCTCAGCCGCCAGGCCTGCGGCGCCGAGAAGTTTTTAATGATCAAGGAAATCGGCCATGACATGATGCGCCTTTTCGAACGCATGTTTGACGGGAAACTGGCGCAGTTTGTGATCCTGTGGGGGGGACGCCCGCTGGATCTGCTGGATGCCAACCCGCCGCTGCACCGTTCCCGGCTGCCCGACACGACTTACATCAAATTGACCCGCATTGAGGACAGCACCGTTTCCCGCGGCTGGAACATTGTTGAAAGCTCCTTTGTCGGCGAGTGGTGGCGGGATGAGACCTGGATTATCATGGAAGAATGCATCGCTTCGGGTTCGACTTTGACCTATTTCGTGGAAGAGGCCCTGCACCATCACCGACCCGAGAAGATCTTCCTGTTTCCGGTGTGCGCCAGCCTCGAAGGGCTGGAGGGGATCTGCCGGATATGCAATGAACGGGGGGTCGAGCTGATCCCGGTTTACAACGGTGCGCTGATCCAGGTCGCTGAAAAAGGCGTGACCCTGCCGTATACCGATCTCGGCCTTCAGCCCCAGACCATTGTCACCCATCATTTTTTCCATGACCTCAATGAGCGCTACCAGGGCCGGCCGCTTTGCTGGGTGGGGGATATCGGCGATTCGATCTACAAGCCGGAAGATCATCTCATCGAGACGCTCAGTGACATGCTGGCGGTGGGGATGGATTTTGAAAGAGAAGATTTTTCGCTCTGGAGTCCCATCGTGCGTTCGGAGCGGTTTCTCACCCGCCTGGAGGCCTCCCACGGCGGATTGTTCCGGGCGGTGGGCAAGTACCTGAAGTCCTGAACCAGAAAAACGGTGAACACGAATGCATTTCAAAGTTACAACCCTGTCCGAAAACAACATTGGCCCCTCCAGCCAGGGCTTGATCGCAGAGCACGGCCTTGCGTTTTACATTGAGGCTGCAGATCGACGTATTCTGTTTGATACCGGGCAGAATCTCGTTATCGCCAATAATGCCGAAGTCCTGGGCATTGATCTTGTCCGTATCGATACGGTGGTCTTAAGCCATGGCCATTACGATCACACCAGCGGCATTAAAACCCTTTTGAAGTGCAACACGGGTTTTACGCTTTATGCCCATCCGGATGTATTTGACGCCAAACTAAGGGAGAAAGGCGATGATTACAAATATATCGGTATACCCGTTGACCGAAAGGAGCTGGAACAAAAGGGCATAAAAATCCAGCTCGACAGGGATCCCGTCTCCATAGCCCCCGGCATCACCACCACCGGAGAAATACCGCTTGATAATGATTTTGAAAAGGTGGGGTCAATTTTCTATCTTAAAAAAGGGGAGGATTATCCGGCCGATACCATGGTTGACGACCGGGCGATGATCCTGGATACGGACCAAGGAGTGGTGGTGCTGCTGGGCTGCACGCACCGGGGGGTGATCAACACCTTGGATCACGTTACCCAAATTAGCGGCCGCAACACGATCCATGCCATCATGGGCGGTCTGCACCTGGGCAACGCCTCAGGCGAGAAGCTGGCCACCGTAATCGAACACCTGCATGCCTTCGGGCTGGAAAAAATAGGCGTCGGGCACTGCACCGGCTACAAGGCCTTTGCGGCCCTTGCCAGTGAATTCAAAGACAAGGTTTTTCTCAACGTGGTTGGCAATGTGATGCAATTTTAAGATTGTGATCGTCTGGATCGTTTTGATGGTTTAGATCCTCCGCTTCTTCTAAGCCTTACCGGATCAAGCCAGAATTTTGCAACCTTATCATCATGTTCAACATGTATGTGCAGCGGCTCATCTCTATCATCGGCATAAAAGAAAAACCGATATGGCCCAATTCTCATCACTGTTGGCATTGGTTAATTTTTCATTAATAGTTATCGTGGCATGGTGGAATCATTGTGGGGCCCGAACCCGCATTACTGGATTACCCCGGCATCTGAGCTGCAACGGAAATACCAAACTCGTTCAATCGTCCTGGACTTGGGGCGCGCCAACCTGTTTTGCTGCTTGTCGGTGAATTCTGGTGGGCACAATAGGTGCTTCGCGTTCAATTTCCGCCCAGCGATCCCCTATTGCTTGCATGACCTGAGCTCGGGTTTCGCCACCGTGTGGACTGGTGTCAAGCGCTCGCTCTAAATCGCGCCGCAGCGCTCCGAAAGCAATGCTTGCAATGTTGTGCTTTTCGGCGAGAACTCCGTAATTGAGAAAAGTCTGAAGTGCGGCCAATACCGCTGCAAGACCCGACATCAGACCGGCGATGATTTTCCAAGTATCCGAGATGGCCTGTTCTGAAATCGTCGCGAAGATGCTAGTTCCAACGATGGTGGTGAGTATGACGACAGGCACGCCGAGCAGGCGCCCACGCCGCCGGAAGTTGGCAGCCGCCTTTGCGTGAGCGATATGCCACAATCTGATACCACGGTGCCACTGATTGAAGAGATCCGGCTTCCCGCAAGATTGTTCGTTATTCGTCATCGTTTTACCTTTGCCTCCAAATGCCTTAAAAAGGATGTTATCGGCGATTCCGATCGGTTCTGTTGAATGCAATAGCGAATCAGTGCTTCCATAACCTGCCGAACCGTCGCCAGCAAAGACTCCAAATCGGAATCATTGTCTTTCCCATTCCACCGGCCGTGTGCTACAGTGTTGCGGAACGCGCGGCCTCGTTCGCGAAACCACCCGGACTCGGCGGCTTCGGTTACCTGGGCAACGAGATCCTCGAGCTGGACGGCGGCGCGCAGGGGGCGGAATCTGCCGAGAATTTCCTCCAGGACCGCAAAAAGCATTCCGGCACTTGCCTTGCCCGGAAAAAAACGGCTGGGGTGGGCCCTCAAGAATTCACCAATCAGTTCGTCAAGCTGGCCGTCGGAATGGTCCGCGGCGCATTGGGCCAGCAGCGCAGCCAAAGCTTCGATTCGTTCCAGGTCGTTTTGGGAGATGCGTTCATCAGGTTCATGGACCATTGTTTTCAGAATCGACTGACGAAAAATCGTCGGTATCCTGTACCGCACCATTCCTTCGTATATATACCAACCCAACAGCTCAGGATCAATGAACTTCGTAAAGCCGGCAAGGCGCAATACGGCAATCGCCTGACGGCGTCGCCGCTTTAAATCGGCCAGGTCGTGGCGGCCCTGGTCAAAGAGCCCAATGCACCCAACCGGCTGGACCAATTGGGTCTCGAGCGCCCCTTTGACCCGCAGTTCACCAATGAAATCTCTTTTGATGTCTCTTTCTTCCAACTCTACGAGTTCAACCGCATTTAACGGTACGATGGCGAAACTTCCTTCTCGCACAGCTAGCGTTTCATTGCAGGCCAGACCAAGCAGGGGGGACCAACTTGCCACCACGCCCTCTTCCGCGTGCATGACGCCCCCAGATACGTACGAATATGTTATGGAAGCATAATTCGCATGACTGAGACGGTTGCTTGTTCTAAGTCCCGGAGGAGAGTCCAGGTCGAGAGGGCTGGCTGGAATTGGATGTTCCGGTGCGTTGCCCGCATCGAGTTGCTCGCGAAGGGCAGGTAATGGAATACCCGCGAGTACACTGGGGCCAAAAGCAAGTATCGATGCAGCCAATAGCTGCTGCGCGCCGCAGCCGTGGGTCAGCGCCTCGGCAGCTGACAAGTCTTTCGGATGCGATCCATGGAGGGCCGCGCTGCGGGTGTCGTAGAGAAGCCGTGCGGTCCGGGCGATGGTGCTCGCGTCATATGTGGCGGACAGCAAAGTTGTAAGTCGATCCGCAAAGGTTTTCTTTAACTGAGACCTCACCTCTGGAAGCAACAACGCCTCGAGAGCGATCGTTGCAAGAACCAGTTGATCCCGTGGCAGCAAGCTCGGTTCAGCGCACAGCAATAGTGCGTTGATCGCACCTGAGAGTGTCTCGTTCCGGCCCGCCGCTTCCACAAAGTTCCAGATGCTCGATGCAAAATCAACCGAACTTGCGGGTAAAGGTGGACCACTGGCTTCTGGAAGCAGCAGCCATTCGTGGTCAGCGTCTCCCTGTATGCGGGCTAGTATTCCACTGGTTTCGCTAATTTGGAAGTAGTGATCATCGGGCACGCAGATTGTCATCGAAGAGCGTGGTGATGCCGGAGCCGCGGCCGGGGCGGCAAGCGTCAGGGCCGCCTGTGCCGTCCAGCAGAAAGTCTTCTGGAATTGGGTCAAAAACCCGAATCCCATCTGCTCGAATTCCTCGTCGAACCCGTAGGTGGGTTTCTTTAGCTCGATATTGTTTGGCTTCTCTGGTTGACCCGGAACCAAAAAGGGCCAGTCGACTTCGATTTCGATAAAGAAAAAAACCGGCGCAGTTTGATCATAGGCTTCCTGATGCTCTTCGAAGGCTCCGGCCGTTTGCGCGTTCCATGCTACAAACGGGAATCGCCACAAAGATCCAGGCCCGAGGGGGCAGACTTCCTCAGTGCTTCGAATCATGGGAATGTGCGAGTAGTAGTTGACTATGGCCATAAAGTCCTATTCGTCGTCAGAGTTAATTGATTAAAGATAGGAATACAAAAGGCATTCGTCGGCGAAGGTATGTCCTGTGGACCCAAGGCGTTGACGAAGCAAAATACATGTCGTATCCCTATCTTTTACTGGCTAACGGCACCGAGTTTGCTCGATCCCCCAACCATTTATCCAGAGGAGGCCAAGCTCATAAATTTTTTCAACCAGCAACAAAGGTATTACTGAAAGGACAATCCAAACACAATCTAAAAATGTGGATTAGCATTTTTGCTGGTTACTGCTACTATGTCAGGCATCCCAGGTTTTTGGGTTTTCACTTTTTTCTGCAAAGGCGTCCCAGGGGCAGGCCTTTCGACAGGGGGCGGGACAAGCGGAGCAGGGATCAAAGTCAACAACCCCCGTGCTGGGCAGCTCGGCGCTTGTCAGCATGACACGAAGGCGCAAGCGCGGCCCGTAGCGAGGCGTGACCAGCAGATTGTTTTCGCCGCTACACCCCAGTCCGGCCAATACGGCGGCATCTTTCATGTAAACCCCACCGCGTTCAATATGGTAGGGCAACTTAAAACAGCGAATTCCATGCTTTCTTTCCAGCCACCCGGCCATCCTGGCCACCACCTCCATGAGCAGGAGGTCGCCGGCAGAATAAGCGCTGGTGGCGCCGATTATCCACCAGTCCAACTCGGGCTTTGCCGGTGGATGGCTCACTGCGACCACTACGGCGGAGCGTGCATCGTCGGGCCATTTTACGATACCGCGCCGGCGGCCGTCCAGCGGCATGGTGCCCTCGCCTTCAAATGCGGGCAGCTTGGGGGAAATTACATAGGAAGGTGCATTCCGCAAATCCTTTAGGTTGACCACCCCGGCCAGGTCTGCTCCGAATTCTTTGGTCTTGGCAATGATCAACCTGATGAGGTCTCGTTCTTTTACTATACGGGAATGGTGGTTTTGAGATGGCATCTGTGGAAGTGGTGTCAGGAAGTGGTGTCACATCTTGATTTGTGATTTAACGTGTTGGTATTTTCTCTTGAACGGCTTGTCTTTGTTCAGTTTTTCCTTTACCACGCGTACTCGTTGACTTACAGCCGAATAGCTCAGTCCAATGAACGGCAAAGCTGTGCGGGGCAAACGGAACGCAGCGTAGTTTGCGTCCTAACGAGCGCATTAGCGGTTAAATTCAGCCAGTAATTCAAGGGCTAGTTTCTCCATTTTATCCAGGCTTATATCAGCTTTATCCAGGAACTCTTTGTCATAATGTCCTGGATCTGACCAATGCTTGCCTTTAATCTGGCAGCGCTTAGCTAGCTTTTTAATACCAAGATCTTCAAGTGCGAAACCGAGACCTGTCCAAAGTAATGATAAGTGCCTTTCGGTGTTGTGATCTCGATTTCCATTATCATTCAATTGCCGGATGTATACCGCGGTTTCTCGCGATGCTGTTACGACCTTCCTCAATGCTTGAATGGATTCGTGCTTTCTTTCTGTTTTTGCGCGACGAAGATTTAGTAACCATTTATAACCATGATTAAAAAGGTCTCCTAATATTTTTGTTGTTAGTGCTTCCATTTGTTTTTACCGCTATCGTCGTGGGTAACCAGCGGGCCGGACGAAATTCAAGATAGCACAGCCTTTAACGAAAACCGCACAGTTTCTTTACGTCTGATTCACCCGCCTTGTTAGCGTCCTTGTTCAATTTTATGCAGCCTTAAGCAGCAAATGTTTCAACAACTGGATCAATTTTTCGCCATTCTTTCGATTTGTTTGCGGCCTGCCACAAATCATAATTTCTTTGAAGATTGATCCAAAATTCTGGGCTCGTGTCAAAAGCCCTCGATAGTTTTAAAGCCATCTCTGGGGTTACTGATGCCCTTTCGTTTATGATTTTTGACAACGTCTTCCTGGATATTCCAAGAATATTGGATAGTTCAGTAATCGTTATGGATAATGGCTCCAAATAGTCTTCCTTTATTATCTGACCAGGATGGGTTGGCTTTCTTTTCATGATATTCATAAGATTCTCCTTTATTCAATGATAGTCGAGATAATCAACATCAAAGGCATGACCCTGTTCGAACCGAAATATAATTCTCCAGTTACCGGATACTGAAACTGCATGCATGCCTTCATATTGGCCACTCAATAAATGTAAATTTGAACCGGGATAATGCATGTCTCTCAATTCGGTTGCCGCCTGGAGCCTGTCCAATATTTTGCCAAGTTTATTAGCATGTTCCGGCTTTATTCCCCTTTTTGATCCTGTATAAAAATATTTCTCAAGGCCTTTATGTTTGAATGATTTAATCATATATCTAATCGTAACCACTTAGGTTACGAATTGCAATAAAAAAAGAGACGACACCGCCTTCTATATGTGGCGCTAACGGCCGAGCTCACTTGCCGCTGTGGAGCGCAAGCGAAACAGCGGTCAGGTGCAGCGGCTTGATACTAGTTATGGCCTTCCCTCAGATGAAAGGTTAAAATGGAAATACCTTTAACTCCAAAACCTTTCACCCAAAGGAGGCCAACTTATGTTAAAGCAATTCACAGAAAAGATTTTTCTTGCTGAGGAGAAAAATAAAGGGCGCTTTTCCTTATTAAAGTCCCCTGAGATCTTATGGAAGTCCAGCTTTTGCCGGCGGCCTAGCCGGAACTTTATTTTAGCCCTCCTTAAAATTTTTCTGGAAAACGAAAATCAACCTCGTAGGTTGAGTCTGCCAGCTCCAGGCGGCTGACGACCGGGGGGGTCCGGGCGATGACGTTGCCGCGGCGAATCACGAACAGCCGGGCCGGCTTCAGCCGCAGCGCTTCGTGCACATTGGCGGCCTGAACGATGACGATGTCGGCATTGCATCCCGGCTCCAGGCCGTAGCCCTGCAGTCCCAGTATTTTGGCCCCGTTGGTGGTGATGGCCGCAAATATCTGCTGCATCTGGTCGACACCGGTCATCTGGGCCACGTGCAGCCCCATGTGGGCGACTTCCAGCATGTCGTGGGAGCCGAAGCTGTACCAGGGATCCATGAGGGCATCGTGACCGAAGGCCACGCTGATGCCGGCTGCCATGAGCTCTTTGACCCGGGTCATGCCGCGGCGTTTGGGGTAGGTGTCATGGCGTCCCTGGAGGGTGATGTTGATCAGGGGATTGGCCACCACCTGCATCCGGGCTTCGGCCATCAGGGGCAGCAGCTTGCTGACGTAGTAGTTGTCCATGGAATGCATGGATGTCAGATGGGATCCGGTGACCCGACCCTGCAGTTCCAGGCGCTGGGTATGATAGGTCAGGGTTTCGATATGGCGGGAATGCGGGTCGTCGCTTTCGTCGCAGTGCATGTCCACCGGCAGCTGCCTTTCAGCAGCCAGTTCGCACAGGGCCTTAATGGAAGCCGCACCTTCGGCCATGGTTCTTTCAAAGTGAGGAATTCCCCCCACAACATCAACGCCCATATCCAGCGCACGCTCGAGGTTGGCGGCACTGGAGGGGTGTCGAAAGTATCCGTCCTGGGGAAAGGCCACCAGCTGCAAATCGATATAAGGCTTGATTTCTTCGCGCAGTTCAAGGAGCGCTGCAACCGCCGGCAGCCGGTCATCGCTGACATCCACATGGCTGCGGATAGCCAGCGTGCCCCGGGCGATGGCCCAGCGGCAAAGCTGCCGCGCGCGCGCCTTGATGCTTTCAGCCGTCAGACTGGGCTTCAGTTCGCCCCACAGCTCGATGCCCTCCAGCAGGGTGCCGCTTTGATTGACCCGGGGCTGGCCGTAGCTCAGGGTGGAATCCAGGTGAAAATGGCTGTCAACAAACGGGGGGCTGGCCAGACATCCGGCGGCATCGATTTCCCGGTTTGCCTGGGCCTTCAGGCGGGGTGCGACCTGCACGATCCGCGCATTTTCCACGGCAATGTCGACTCCCGTGCGTCCGTCGGACAGGTTGGCGTTGCGGATGATCAGATCGAACATGGCGACCTCCCTTCAGCCTCCTTTTTCTTCCCTGCGGTAGGGCTTGAGCAGACCGGCTGGGATGGAGGCCTTTCTGGAAACACTGATCAGGGCCACAATGGTCAGCAGGTAGGGAATCATCAGAAACAGATGAAAAGAAACGGCGATGCCCAGGCCTTGGAGCCTGAGCTGCAGACCGTCCAGAAAGCCGAAGATCAGCGCGCCGACGGCCCCTTTAACGGGGTCCCAGTTGCCGAAAATCACCATGGCGATGGCCACCCAGCCCCGGCCGCCAACCACATCGATCAAAAACATGTTCTGGTGGGCCAGGGTGAGAAACGCACCGCCGATGCCCATCAGGGCGCCGCCCGCCACCAGGCACAGGGTGCGGGTCAGCACCACATTGACGCCGACGGTGTCGGCGACCACGGGATTTTCGCCCACCGTGCGGATTTTCAAGCCGAGATGGGTCTTGTAAAGCAGAATTGACAGGGCCGGAATCAGCAGCCAGGCGATATAGGTCAGGGAATATTGGGTGAACAGGCCCGGGCCGATCAGCGGGATTTTTGAAAGCAGCGGGATGGTGATCTGCTTGAAGGGCTGGACGATGGGCGGCACGGTGGGAGACCCGAAATGCAGCCGGTAAACGTACATGGCCAGACCGGTGGCAAACAGGGTGATTCCCAGTCCGGATACGTGCTGGCTCAGCCCCAGGTGCACCGCCAGAAACGCCATCAGCAGCCCCAGCAGCATGCCCACCCCGGCAGCAGCCAGCACGCCCAGCCAGACGGACCCCGATGCAAAGGTGACCAGAAAGCCGGTCATGGCCCCCATCAGCATGATGCCCTCGATGCCCAGATTCAGCACCCCGGCTCTTTCCGAAAGGATCTCACCGAGGGTGGCGAAAATAATCGGGGTGGCCATTCTCATGGTCGCTCCGATGAGACCGGAGATGAAGGCAATATCGAAAAGCGCGTCCATTATTTTTTTGTCACCCTGATCTTATATTCCGTAAAAAGCAGAAAAATCAGCATCACCATCAGCGCCATTCCCTGGATGACTTCGGCGATATAGGTCGGCACCCCGGTCATGCGGCTCATGGTCTGGGCACCGACGATAATGACACTGAAAAAAAGCGAGGAAAACAGCACCCCCACCGGATGCAGGTTGCCCAGCATGGCGATCACGATCCCCGAATAGCCGTAGCCGGGGGATATATCCATGATCAGTCGATATTGAATGGCGCACAGCTCGCCCACTCCGGCCAGGCCCGCCAGTCCGCCGGAAATCAATGCGGTCCACACGATCACGGCGGTGGTGTTGATTCCGCCGAAATGGGCGGCCCGGATATTGACCCCCACGGCCCGGGACCGATAGCCAAAAGTCGTCTTCTGGTTGACAAACCAGATGACAAAGACCGCCAGCAAGGCGATGATAATTCCCAGATGAAACCGCGAGCGCGGCAGCAGGACGGGATAGATGGCGGCCTTGATGATGGCCGCTGAGCGGGGCCAGCTCGATCCGGGCTGCTGCAACGGTCCGAAGAGCAGTGCGCCCATGATGTGCCACATGACATAATTGAGCAGCAGGGTGGAAACCACATCATCGACTTTGAGCCGGGTCTTGAGAATCGCCGGGATGACGGCCCACAGGCCCCCGGCGAGAAAACCGCCTAGAATGACCAGCGGCAAAACCAGGGGCCCGGGCACACCGCCCAGGTGAACGCCGAGCACGGTGGCGGTCAGCGCACCGGCCAGAAGCTGGCCTTCGGCACCGATATTCCAGAACTTGGCCCGGAAGGCAAACGCCACCGCAAGCCCCGTTAGCAAAAGCGGGCTGGCCTTCACGAAGGTTTCCAGGAGGTTGAACCGGGTTCCCAGCGCCCCGTAAAACAGGTAGTAGTAGGATTTCCACAGCTGCCCGCCGGCCAGCAGGATCGGAATGGCCGACAGGATCAGGGTGACCAGAATCGCGGCGATCGGAATGACGACCCTGGCCCACCCCGGCAGGGGTTGGCGCTTGACGATTCTGAACCTGATCATTGACTGACCCCGCTCATCCAAAGACCGATCTGTTCCCGGGAGGCCTTTTGACCGGCGACTTCGCCCATGATTTTGCCTTCATAGATGGCTGCGATCCGATCGCTCAATGCGAAAACCTCGTCGAGATCCTCGGATATCAGCAAAATGCCGGCCCCGCGTTGTCTTTCCTGCAAAAGGCGCTGGTGAATGTATTCCATGGCGCCGACATCCAGGCCGCGCGTGGGCTGGGCAGCGATGACCACCGCCGGTTTTCCCGCCAGTTCCCTGGCCAGCATGACCTTTTGCAGGTTGCCGCCGGACAGGCTCTTGGTGACCGCCTCCCGGCCGGCGGTCGCGATACCGTAGGCCTCGATCAGCGCATCGGTGTAGCGGTGGATTCTTTTGGCTTTCATCAGACCGCAGGTTTGAAATTCGGCTGACCCATGTTTTTCAAGGATCATGTTTTCCTCGACGGAAAGATCCATCAGCAGGCCCGTATCCATGCGGTCCTCGGGGATGCGGCCCATTTTCAACTTGATGGCCGATGGGGGGTGGCCGAATTTGAGGGGCCGGTCATTTATTTTGACGACCCCCCGGGCGGGAGTGCGCAGGCCGAAGAGGACTTCGGCAAGTTCGCGCTGGCCGTTGCCGGAAATGCCGGCCATGCCCAGGATCTCATTTTGCCTGACCACCAGGTTGAGATTTTGCACGGCCGGCAGCTGCTTGTCGTTGAGGACGTCGAGATTGCGGATTTCCAGCACCGGCCGGCCGGGGTCAAGCTGTTTTTTGTCGAGGCTTTCAATCAGGTCCCGTCCCACCATCAGGTTTGCCAGCTCCCGGGTGCTGGTTGCAGCGGTATGCCGTTGCGCCACGACCCGACCGGCCCTTAAAACGACGATGCGGTCAGAAATATCCATGACTTCATTTAGTTTGTGGGAGATAAATACAACCGATCGGCCTTCGTTGACGAGGATTTTCAAGGTCTTGAAAAGCTCTTTGGTTTCAGCCGGGGCCAGAACGGCCGTGGGCTCATCCATGATGAGGATATCCACGTCCCGGTAAAGGGCTTTGAGGATTTCGATTTTCTGCTGTTCGCCCACCGACAGGGTCCACACCGGGGCGTCGGGATCGACTTGCAGACCGAAACGTTGCTCAAGGGCCAGCAGCTTGCGGCGGGCGGTCTTTAAATCCAGCAAAACGCTTTTACCGGGTTGGGTGCCGATGACAACGTTTTCAAGCACCGTTTGCGAGGCCACCAGGGCAAAATGCTGATGAATCATGCCGATGCCGCGGGCGATGGCGTCTCTGGGTGATGCAAGATCGGCTTTTTGCCCCTTGATATAAATTTCTCCCGCATCACAGGTGTAGTAGCCGAAAAGGATATTCATCAGCGTCGTTTTGCCGGCGCCGTTTTCACCCAGCAGGGCACAGATCTCCCCTCGATAAAGGTCGAAGTCAATATTGTCGTTGGCCTTCACATCCAGAAAACATTTCGTAATCGAGGACATGTTGACCACTGGCTGTTCGGCAGCGACCATTTTACACTCTGGTTGAAGCGGCGGGAAATTCTACAGTTTACTGAAATCATATTGGTTCTTGCGGCCCCCGCCCGTGCCGCCCCATGGCAGGTTGGAAAAATGGAATAATGGGATGCCATCCAGCCAATCCCATTATTCCATTGGTGAGCGAGGTGAACCCGGTGCGATCCTAGTCTGAAACCGGCTTCTGCTCATCCACCGGGACACGGAAGGTTCCGTTTAAAATCTTCTGTTCCAGCTCGCGGACCTCCTTGAGGACATTGATCGGCAGGGTTTTTTCAAAAGCATGGAAGGGCGCCAGCCGGGCGCCGCCCTTGGCCATCATGGACCATTCTCCCAAGTCCATGGCCACCCAGGCTTTTTTCTTGACCATTTCAATGGCGAACTTGATGGTGGGATACATATCCCAGACAGGACCGGTAATCACCACCGAGGGGGCCAGGGCGTTCTGGTCGGACATGTTGCCGAAGGCCAGAATCCCCTTTTCCTTGGCGGCTTCAAAGACGCCGAACCGTTCGGCATAGATCAGGTCCGCGCCGGCTTCGATCTGGGCGATGGCGGCTTCCTTGGCCTTGGGGGGATCAAACCAACCGCCGATGTAAGATATTTTGACCTTGACTTTGGGATTGACTTTCAGGGCGCCGGCCTTGAAGGCGTTCACCAGGCGGTTGACCTCGCCGATGGGGATGGCCGCCACCACGCCCAGCACGTTGGTCTTGGTCAGTCTGCCGGCAATAATACCACAGAGATAGGCCGGTTCATGGATCCAGTTGTCAAAGACGGAAAAATTCGGGGCCACCGGGCCGAACTCCGATCCGAAGGCAAAGGCGATGTCGGGATAATCCTTGGCCACCCGGCGGGCCGGTTCCTCACCCGCCAGAAAGGCATCGCCCACGATCAGGTCAAAGCCTCTTTCCGCATATTCGCGCAGAACTTTTTCGAAATCAGCGGCGGCCACTTTCTCGGTAAACTCATATTCGATGTTACTCATTTCCTTTTTGGCCTTCAGGCAGGCCTGGTGGATGACCCCGTCCCAGGGTTCCTCGATGGCGGTTTGAAAAATGGCGGCTATCTTGAATTTTTTAGCATAACTTGCAGAAATGCCGAATGAAACCGATAAGAGGACAACCATGACGATCAGTGCAATTTTTTTCATTTTTACGACCTCCTTTCTGTTGTTGGCTAAAAGTAAAAGGGAAACAGGGGATAATGCCGAAACCGCATGCGAACGCATCATTCGCGGCTTTTTGCAGCGAAACGCAAAATTACCCGTCTGGAGGATTTATTCGTCTCAGACGGATCTACCCCCCCCTGGCGGGTCCCGCTTGCGGGGCCGCGGGGAGCTTCAACTGCGTATCGGAATCAGCGCACACCCGCAAGGCGGTGCTGTATCGTGAGCGGAAATAATGGATTTCAAAGTAGCGAAGCCACAATGGGTTGTCAAGATGGTTTTTCAGCCGCAGCTCACCGTTTGTAAATTAAGGCCCAAAACTTTGGTTGCTTTTTATAGCGGCGGCGCTAAAATGGACCTCCCCCATATACACGAAAGGAGGTGGCCCATGAGTCCTGCCATTCACACTCTTTCTTTGGGCATTGCCAACGCGTTTGTCCTCCGAGATCAGGGTGCGGTGCTGGTGGACTGCGGCCCTCCCCAAAAGGTCGATGTCTTTGTCAAGCAGCTGTCCACAGCCGGCATCGAGCCCCGGCAAATTAAGCTGATCATCATCACCCACGGCCACTGGGACCATATCGGCTCGGCAGCCGAGATCAAGCAGCTGACCGGCGCCCAAATTCTGATGCATCAACAAGAGCGCAAATGGCTCGAAGACCTGTACGCAGCTCCCCCCCAGGGGGTGGGAGGCTGGGGGCGCTTCCTGGCAAAAACCATGGCGGCCGTGATGGCGCCCTTTATCCGTGTGCCATCCGCTGCGGTGGACATCGGCTTCGAGACCGGCGAGCTGTCATTGGAACCATACGGCATTGCCGGCCGGATTGTCCATACCCCGGGGCATACCATTGGGTCGCTCAGCGTTTTGCTGGATTCCGGCGAGGCCATTGTGGGGGACATGGCCATGAACAGCCTGCCCATGCGGCTTTCCCCCGGACTGCCCGTTTTTGCCGAAAACCTTTCCCAGCTCATGGAAAGCTGGCGGATGTTGCTCAGACAGGATATTCAGACGATATACCCTTCCCACGGCGGACCCTTTTCTCCGGATGTTATGCGCCGGGCGGTGTCCTGAGACTCAGGGGGAAAACACCTTTAAAAGGACAACGCGATGAACGACATATTTTTCGGCAATCAGGATGTCGATGTTATTGTTGTCGGCAGCGGGCCCGGCGGCGCCACGGTGGCAAAGGAGTTGTCCCGGCGGCAGAAAAAAGTGCTCATGGTCGAATGGGGGGATAATGACCCGCTGACGAACAGCTTCTGGTATGGTGTCAAAACCCTTTTGACGCCGGGCAAAAGCCTGCTGCTGACCGGCCAGCTGCTGGGAATGGTCCGGGGCATTACCACCGGGGGGAGCACGGTGCACTACTATGCCACCTGCTATCCGGTTCCCTTTGAGATGCTTAAATCCCATGGCGTCGATATCGCTCAAGAAGTAGCGCAGGCCCGCAAAGAACTTCCTGTCGCCCCCCTGAAAGACGAGATGATGGGGCCCATGGCCCGGCGGATCATGGAAAGCGCCCGGAATCTGGGCTACGACTGGCACAAACTCGACAAGCTCATGTACCAGGACCGGTGGCGGCCCGGATACGCGTTCGGCCATTACGGGGATCCCTACCGGGTCAAATGGAGCTCCCGGATGTACGTCGAAGAGGCCCTGATCCACGGGGCGCAGCTGATTTGCGGTGCTCGGGCAAAAAAGGTGATCATTGAAAACGGCGCCGCCGGGGGGGTGGAATTTATAAAAGGGTCCAAATCGTTCAAGGTCTATGCCCCGACGGTGGTTGTGTCCGCCGGCGGCATCGGCAGTCCGATGATTTTGCGGGCCAGCGGCATAAAAAGGGCCGGGTACAATTTTTTCTTTGACCCCCTGATCGGGGTGCGGGGCACCGTGGCCGACATCGAAGTCCCGGCCAGCGAGATTCCCATGTCGGCCGGTGTGCACCTGGAAGAGGAAGGCTACATGATGACCGACATGGCGCACCCGGCGGCCACGACCGCCCTGTTTGCCGCCGGCGCCCTGCGGTTCGACCAGATGTTTTCCCGCCGCCGCACCTTGCAGATCATGGTCAAGGCCCGCGATGAGCTGGGCGGGCGGCTGACCGAAGGCGGCGGGGTGCGCAAGAACCTGGACAAAGGCGAAAAGCGCAAGCTGCTGTGCGGTTATGAGCGGGCCCGGCAGATATTGCAAAACGCCGGCGCCAAAAACATATTCAAAACCGGGTACCTGGCGGCCCATCCCGGCGGGACCGTGAAAATCGGCGACCTGGTGGATGCCGACCTGAAAACCGAGTATGACAACCTGTATGTGTGCGACTGCTCGGTGATTCCCGAGGCCTGGGGTCTGCCGCCGACATTGACCCTGATCGGCCTTGGCAAACGCCTGGCGCGGCATCTGGCCGGTGAACCCGGGCGTTGCTGAGTATAACCATGGGTTGAGGGCGAGGCTTCTAAATGAATCTCAAAGCTGTTTATTGATGCCTTGCAGGAGGGGATGATGGCGCAAGAAGATTTCAGAAACAAAAGCTACTGGATGACGACCCGGGACTATGTGCCCGGCGATGCGCTGCAGGGGGAACTCGATGTGGACGTGGCCATAAATATGACCCCCTGCCTGTGAAAGGATGTGACCGATGAAAACCCAGATCGTATTCGGCGACCGGATGATGCCGGTGACGCTGCCCGGACCGGTGCAAAGCGCCCCGCCGGGGCTGTCCACCACCCTGGCGGCCACCGCTGATATCGAGGGCGCAATTCAAAGGGCCCTCGCCCAGCCCCTGGGCCGGCTGCCGCTGGCCGAGATGGCCCGGCCGGGCTGGAAGGTGACCATCGCCTTTGACGATCCCACGGTTCCGTGTTTTGCGCCGGTGTGGGAGCCGGCGATCAAGGCCGTGATCGCCGAACTTGAAAAAGCCGGCGTGAAAAGATCCAACATCACCCTGCTGTGCGCCAATGCCCTGCACCGCAAGTTCACCCGCCGGGAACTGGCCCGGGTCATCGGCGATGATCTGGTCAGCACCTTCGGCTATCGGCTGATCTGCCACGATGCCGAAGATGCCGCCAACTTGACCTACCTGGGCACCAGCGCATCCGGCTATGATGTGGAGATCAACCGGCGGGTGAGCGATTCGGATCTTACCGTTTACGTCAACACCGTGGTCTGGCGCGGCTTTAACGGCGGCTGGAAGTCCATCGGTGTGGGGCTGGGGTCTTACCGCAGCATTCGCTGGCACCACACCCCGGACAGCATGTCCATGTCCATGAACAAAAACCGGATGCACAAAATACTCGACGAGATGGGGGCCGTCATCGAGGAAAAAATCGGCAGCCAGCGGATTTTCAAAATTGAAACCGTCCTGGCCAACCCCCTTGAAGTTCACAAAATCTGGGCCGGCGGGGTCACCGAAACCCGCCGGGCCGTACTGGAGGTCATGAAATCCCAGCTCAAGCCCCGGCGTGAAATCCTGGCCGACAAGGCCGATATCGTTCTTTACGGCATCCCGAACTGGAGCCCCTATGCCGCTTTTTCGGTAATGAATCCGCTGCTCACGCTGGTTTCAACGGGCCTAGGCTATTTCGGCGGCGTGATCGAAGCCATGGGAAAACCCGGATGTACGGTCATCCTGGTCACCCCCTGTCCGGATCAGTGGAATCACGCCCACCACCCTTCCCACCGGGAGATCTGGCAAAACATACTTCCCCATTGCCGGGATCCTTATGAAATAATCGATCTTTTTGAAGACGATTTCGCCCATCGACCGGATTACATATACAAGTACCGCTTCTGCCACGGATTTCACCCCCTGCACGGACTGATGACCACCTATCCGCTCAAGCGCCTGCAGCATGCCGCCCGGGTCATCGTGGCGGGGGCCGAAAATCCGCAGGACATCCAACAGGCTCTCGGCTTTGAAACCGCTGCCAGCGTCGAGGTCGCCGTTGAAAAAGCCCGGGGCTATCATGGCCGGGAAGCGTCAATGGTATTTGTCGAGTATCCCCTGCTGGCCTGCCGGCAATAAGGGGAGATTGGCTCAATGTCTTAACGGTTGAAAAACAGGAGGTGCCATCCCATGAAATGCCCGGTGTGCGGCTGCGAATATTTTTATGTCAAAAATCCGGACAATCCTAACAAGTACTACCAGTTCAGCTGCAAGGACGGAAAAGTTCACTTCAGCGCTGAAGTCAATAAAGACGAGGTACCCCAAATTACCGACAAGACCCAGGCCCACTGCATCCAGTGCGTGTGGCAGGGGGAGTTTAAAAGCCTGGTTCAGGCCGGTTAAGGCGCTTTTCCGAGATTTTTCAGCATCTGTTTGACGTCGGTGGTGGGCAGCCGGCAGGCGAACTGCCGGCACACGTAGGCGGTGGCCCGGCGGCTTTTGGCGGTCATCGTCCGGGCAAACGGGGCGATGTCCACAATGCCCGCAGCGGCTGCGGAATCAGCAGGACGCAAAAGCACCACCGTCTGCGGCAAAAAGCGGCGCTGCAAGGCCGCCAGCAGCTGGCGGGTGTCTTCTTTTTGCGCCTCACCGACAATGACGACTTCATAACCGGGGTTGAGGGCAAAGGCCAGAGCGGTCATGAACTGGCAATGGCCGGCGGGAAATTGGCTGACAACACCTGAAAACGCCTTGATCATGCGCTCGGCCCGGTCCATATACATGGTTTTGCCTGTCAGGCGGCCCAGGCGCAACAGGTTGAGCAGGGCCACGGAGTTTGCCGACGGAATGGCGCCGTCGTAAATCTGCTTGCTGCGCAGCAGCAGTTTTTCACTGTCATCGGCGGTCAGATACAGTCCCCCGTTGGAAGCGTCCCAGAAGTGGGACAGCATCTTCCCGTTGAGCGCAACGGCCTGGGCCAGGTATTTTGTTTGAAAGGTCGCCCGGTAAAGCTCCAGCAGGCCCCAGACCATGAAGGCATAATCGTTTAAATGGGCGGGCAAACCGGCCTTGCCCGCCCGGTAGCGTTTCAGCAAGCGGCCCCGATCGTCGACGAGATTGTGAAGGACGAAATCCGCGGCTTTTTGGGCGGCCGCCGTGTAGCGCGGTTTTTTGAAAACCCTGCCGGCCCTGGCCAAAGCGGCGATCATCAACCCATTCCAGTCGGTCAAAATTTTGTCGTCCTTGAACGGGTGCACGCGGTTTTGCAGGGCGGACAGCATTTTCTGGCGGGCCGCCTCCAGGCGCTGGCGCAACTGTTTTTCGGCGATGCCCATCTCTGATACCAGCTGGGCCAAGGGCTTTTGCAGGTACAGGATGTTTTCGTCTACGTGCTGCCCGGGGCCGGCATCTTCAAAGTTGCCGCCTTTTTTGACGTTGAAGATTTTCAAAACCAGGGCGGCCTCCGCCGGGTCCAGGACGCGTTGAATCTGCTCGGGGCGCCACAGGTAGAACCGGCCTTCAATGCCCTGGCTGTCGGCATCCTCGGCGCTGAAAAAGCCTCCCCCGGGCGAGGTCAGCTCCCGCAGAACATAGGTGATGATTTCAGCGGCCACGCGGGCATAAAAGGCTTTGCCGGTGACCTGGAAGGCCTCGGTGTACACCATGACCAGCATGGCCTGGTCGTAGAGCATCTTTTCAAAGTGCGGCACCCGCCAGCGGGCATCGGTGGAATAGCGGTGAAAGCCGAAGCCGATCTGGTCGTATATGCCGCCCAGGCGCATTTGCATCAAGGTGTTTTCCACCATTGCCAGGGCGCGGTTATCCTGGACATCATGGTGGTGCCGCAGCAGGAACATCAACTGGTGGGCGGATGGGAATTTGGGGGCGTTTCCAAAACCGCCGAACCGCTCATCGTAGCGTTCGGCCAGAGCGGCAGCGGCGCTGTCCAGGATCCGGCGGTCAAGAGCGACCGCAGGGCGCTGCTGTTCCAGACCGGCAACGTGCCGGGTGATCTGCCCGGCGCTGTCCAGGACTTTTGCGCGCTCCTTTTGCCAGAGCGCGGCGATTTTCGGCAGCAGCTGCATCAGGCCGGGCCGACCCCAGCGGGTGTTTTTGGGAAAATAGGTGCCCGCGTAAAACGGCTTTTTATCCGGGGTCATGATGATGGTCATGGGCCAGCCGCCGCTGCCGGTCAGCGCTTGGGTAACGGTCATGTAAACGGCGTCGATATCCGGCCGTTCCTCGCGGTCGACCTTGATGCTGACAAAATATTGATTCAGCAAAGCGGCGACATCCTTGTCTGCAAAAGACTCGCGCTCCATCACGTGGCACCAGTGGCAGGTGGAGTATCCGATGGATAAAAATATCGGCTTGTCTTCCCGGCGCGCTTTTTCAAAGGCCTGCGGGCCCCAGGGATACCAGTCCACGGGGTTGCCCGCATGCTGCAGCAGGTAGGGGCTGGATTCGCCGGCCAGGTGGTTGGTGCGGCCCGTGTGAGGCGGCATGATCCCGGCGCCGGCCGGCGGCTGTCGGCTGTCGGCGGCCAGGGCACTGCCAACGGTGCCCGGCAGCATGAGACCGCCCATCAGGCTGACTGCCGTCAGCACAAGCAGGATGTTTCGTCGCTGCAGCTTTAAGTGAGCATCCATGGGGTTCCTTGCAACAGGTATTTCTGTCGAGGGTTACAGTTAAGGGTAACCATTGGAGGGCGAAACACAAGTGCGAGGGTTAAAGAGCGTGCTTGTTCAGATAGGGTTTGACGGCCCCGTAAAAAGCTTGTTTAGGCCGCTAGCGGCAACCTATGAACAACGAACTTGGGTTGACTTCGTTGGAAGTCATTTTCGAGCGACATCAACCCTTTTCGGGAAGAGAGCCGTGAAGGGTTGAGCGTTAAAAATCGCAAGCTATTTTAGTCTGTCAGTAATACTTTTTGCGATTTAGCGAAACCCTGAACGGCTCCCGAAAAGGCTTGCGGAGCGAGAAAATGTTACTTTTGCGGTTTCATCAAGGTCTATGCGCCGCGGGGCTTTTTGCGCTGCCGGCGCGGCGCACGGCATCCATCATCCGCAGCCAGGCCTGCTTGTTGTATGCCGGCACCTGCCCGCGGTTGTGCCCGTACAAAGGAAGATCGAGATTGCTGATATGGAACCGGTATTCCGCCGTTGAAATGCCGGTATGCCAGCGACCGCTGATTCTTCCCGCCAGGGGTCCCGCGATGAAAAGCAGGCAGACCGCGGCGGCAAAGACCGCCGGTGTGACAATTCCCTTGCGCCGGGAAACGGACATGTACAGGGTCTCGTTTTCCGGGCAGGCCGCCACGCACCTGAGACAGCCGTGGCACTCATCGGAAAATACGATGCGCCTTTGATGGACCCGGATGTCGACCGGACAGCTGCGGGTGCATTGTTCGCAGCCGGTGCAGGTGTCCTCGTTGCGGTGGATTTTTACCAGGCTCAAAAAGCTGAGCATTCCCAGCAGGGCGCCGTAGGGGCAAAGATAGCGGCACCAGAAATTGCGGATGACAATGGACAGCAGCACCAGTGCGGCCAGCACCGTGAAGGCAACGGGGGTGATGTGTTTGAAAAAATAGAGCATCTTGATGTCGGCCACCATGTTGTAGGGGCTGTAGATAAAATAGTCCAGCGCCCCGGCGTCCATGCCCAGCACAATGGCCCACAAAAAGAAGGCCAGCAGCAGGTACTTCAGGCTACGCATGGGATAATCGAGCCCGACGGGCAGTTTGACATTCTTGCGGAAGATCAGCCGGTGCAGCCGGTTGAGATACTCGGTCAGCAGACCGAAGGGGCAGATCCAGCTGCAAAAACTTCTTTTCAGCAAAATGGCGCTGGCCAGCACGGTTACAAAGATCACCAGCCCGGAGGGGTGCACGCGGTTGAAAATTCCGGTTACCAGCCAGTATTTCAGGCTGATCAGGGAACTGATGGGCAAAAAGGCTTCAATGCCGGCCGGCCGCGTCACCGTCAGGGCCGCCGCGCGCTCCAGCTGGCTGACAAACAGGCAAAACTGGATGCCGATCGCAACCACCACGGCCAGAAAAAAAAACTGGACGGCCCTGCGCCAGCCCTGGATGCCCGTAAGCGGCGGTTTTTGCAAACGTCGGTTCATTTCTTTTTCCGAAAAGGGTTGATGGCGCTCGAAATGACTTTTTACGGCACCATCATTAATATTTTATTTGTAGTCATCAGGGATTGATTTAGGTCAAAAGTCGCATTGTTTTTTTGGCCACCGACAGGTTTTTGGGGGACCGCCAATGTTGACAGCCGCTGGTTTTGTGATAGACATGAACCGTAAACAAGATAAGGTTCTGATGGATGAACTCGTAAAAAGCTTTTTACGAAGCTGGCCTGATCGATCGTTTAAAACTGAACAGGAGGAGCCGATATGGGACGCAAACGTTTTGTGGATTTAAGCATCAGCATCGAACCCGACCTTCCCAGCGATCCGCCCATGATGATTCCCAAGATTGACTACATCAATCATGAAACGGGCGCGGAGCAAATGAAGGATTTTTACCCGGGCTTGAAAAAGGAGCAGCTTCCCGGCGGTCTGGGCTGGGCGGTGGAGTTTCTGACCCTCACCTCCCATTCCGGCACCCACCTGGATGCGCCCTACCACTATCACCCCACCATGGACAAAGGGCAGCGGGCGCTGACCATCGATGAAATTCCTCTTGAATGGTGTTTCAGCGACGGGGTGCTGCTGGATTTTCGTCAAAAGGACGACGGCGAACGGATCACCGTCGCCGACGTTCAAAAGGAACTGCAGCGGATCCAATACGAGATCAAGCCCCTGGACATCGTGCTGATTCAAACCGGGGCCGATGCGGCCTGGGGCACGGAGCAGTATCTGGTCAAAGGCGCGGGCATGGACCGCGAAAGCACGCTTTTTTTGACGGAAAAAGGGGTCAAGGTGGTCGGCATCGACGCCTGGAGCTGGGATCGCCCGCTTCCCTTCCAGGCCCAGGAATTCAAGCAAAACAATGACCCCAAGGTCATCTGGGAGGCGCATTTTGCCGGCATCGACATCGGCTATTGCCACATGGAAAAAATGGCCAACCTGGCGGCCATCGGCAGGCCCCACGGGTTTACCGTCTGCTGTTTTCCGGTCAAAATCAAGGGAGCCAGCGCTGGCTGGACCCGGCCGGTGGCCATCATCGATGAAGATTAATAGTTACGACTTTATCAATATTGCGGATTGCAAAAAATGATGGTCCCGTAAAAAGTCGTTTTCGAGCGACATCAACCCTTTTCGGAAAAAGAGCTGTGAAGGGTTGAGCGTTAAAAACTTCAAGCTGTTTGAGGAGCTTGCGACGGGTCTCTTGGCCAGGTTGCGAGCGCAATCCCCGCAGCTTGCTGCGGGGTCAGCGAGCGAAATTAAAAAAGACAGTATTCCCTACTGGGAAGATTCCCTAACAGGGAATCTTCAACTTTAGCGAAACCCTGAACAGCTCCCGAAAAGGCTTGCGGAGCGAGAAAATTCGACTTTTTACGACTTCATCAAAAAGAAAGGAGTGTAACAATGAGAACCTGGAAAAAAGCCCTGCTGGTCGTCGTGATGGCTGCCCTGGCCTTGAGTGTGCCCCTGGGTTCCGCCGGTGCCAAAACTTACAAGATCACGGTGGTTGCCGGACATCCGCCAATTTTCTTGTGGGTGACGCTTTGCCGCGATTTTTTTATTCCCGAGGTCAACAAGCGGCTGGAGGCCGCCGGGGGAAAGGACAAGATCGTCTGGAACCAGGCCTATGGCGGGACCGTGGCCAAAATCGGCGGGGCCCTGGAAGCCATTGAAGAAGGCATTGCCGACATGGGATTCGTGGGCACCATCTTCGAGGCGCCCAAAATGCCGCTGCACAACGTCACTTACATGACGCCCTTTGGAACCGACAACATTTTTTACGTGGTTGACATCATGGCTGAACTGCAGCAGAAGATCCCGGCCCTGGCCCGGGAGTGGACCCGGCACAACCAGATCTACCTGGGAGGGGCGGCCCTGGACACTTACGGCAGCCTGACCAGTTTTCCGGTCAAAACCGTTGATGACGTCAACGGTCATAAAATCGCGGCTCCCGGTCCTTCCGCCAACTGGCTCAAGGGCACCGGCGGCGTTGCCGTGGCCTCCAATCTGAACGAATACTACAACGGAATCAAAACCGGGGTTTTTGAGGGCACCCTGACCTTTATGACCGCGGCGGCCGCCATCAAGGTCTATGAAGTCGCCCCTTATATCTGCATGGTCAACTTCGGCTCCCAATTTGCCGGCGGTCTGAGCATCAACAAATACGTGTTTGACTCCTTTTCGCCCGAGTTGCAAAAGATATTCAAGGATGTCGGCCGGATGTATACAAAAAAACTGGCCGCAGCCCAGGCCGCCCGGGCGGACAAGGCCATGGCCGCCATGAAGGCCGCCGGGGCCAAGGTGGTATACCTGTCCGACGCCGAGCGCAAACGCTGGGCGGACAAGCTGCCCAATGTTCCCATGCAGTGGGCCGCCGCCATGGAGAAAAAAGGCCTTCCCGGCAAGGCCATGCTCAAAGGGTACCTGGACGGGCTGCGTCAGCGCGGCGTTACGCTGGTCAGGCAGTGGGACAAGTAAGCGGTGAAAAATACAACTGACAGCCAGAAGCCTGGGCCGGGCAAAGCCCGGCCCAGGTGGTTTTCCTTCGGTGCGCTGATATCGGCCATGAACAGCATCGGCACCGCGTGGATTTTCGTGCTGCTGGTGATCATCAACCTGGATATCGGCGGAAGAGCCCTTTTCAACCATCCGGTTCGCGGGGTGCCCGAGATTGTCGCCCTGTCCATTGTGGGGTGCGTATTTTTCCAGATTGCCCACACCCTCAAGTCCGGCCGGCTGACGCGGTCCGATATTCTACTCGACTGGCTGCACAAGCGCTTTCCGCGGATCCGGCATTTTCTGGAAGGTCTTTATTGTCTGATCGGAGCCGGACTGATGGCGATCCTGTTCAACAGCAGCACGCCTTTGTTCACCAAGGCCTGGCGCATTGACGAATATGTGGGCGCCCAGGGGGATTTCATGGCACCGGTCTGGCCGGTCAAATTAATTGTTCTGATCGGATGTGCGGCCGGAACCATCCAGTTTCTGCTGATGGCGGCCGGCAGTTTCCGACAACTGGGAATTCCGGCGACCCCCAAAACAAATTCCGGCAGGGCTGATCGATGACCGACATCCAGATCGGACTTTTATCCATCGCGGGCATCCTGTTTCTGATTTATGCCGGCATGCATGTGGCCGTAGCGCTGATGCTGTTGTCGCTGCTGGGGGTCTGGCTGGTCAAGGGCAACTGGGTGATTGCCACCAAGCTGCTGGCCCTGGCGGCTTCAGACAGCATTTCCGGCTACATTTTCGGCGTGGTGCCATTGTTTGTCCTGATGGGGCTGTTGATTTCCATCTCGGGCATCGGCAAGGACACTTTTGATGTGGCCAACCGTCTGTTCAAGGGCATTCGCGGGGGGCTGGGCATCTCCACCGTGGTGGCCAACGCAATTTTTGCGGCCGTGACCGGGATTTCCATCGCTTCGGCGGCGGTTTTTACCAAGGTCGCCGTACCCGAGATGATTCGCCTGGGGCACAAACCCCGCTTTGCCGTTGGGGTCGTGACCGGCTCATCGGTGCTGGGGATGCTGATTCCCCCCAGCCTGCTGCTGATTTTATTCGGCGTGCTGACCGAAACCTCCATCGGGGATCTTTTCAAGGCCGGCATCATGCCCGGAATTTTGCTGTCGGCCGCTTACAGCGGACTGATTTTGTTAATGGCTTACCGTTTTCCGGACTATGTGGGCCAGGTCGAGCAGAACCCCGGCTGCAACCCGGCCATGGAGATGGGCCTCGGCCGGGCAATCTGGAAGCTGACCCCCATTGTGCTGCTGGTGGCCCTTGTGCTGGGCGGAATTTATGCCGGCTGGTTCACCCCCACCGAATCAGGGGCTGTGGGCGCCTTGGGCGCCCTGCTGCTGGCTTTGGGCAAGCGGCAGCTGAGCTGGGCAAAACTGTGGCAGGTATTGACCGAAACCGGCCACGTCACGGTAGCGATCCTTTTTTTGCTCATCGCTGCCAATATTTATGGCCGCATGCTGGCGCTGTCCGGCATTACCGGGTTTATCGCCGCCTGGATCAGTGAGTCCGGCCTGGGGCTGTATGCCGTTTTGGCGCTTTACCTGGTGATCGTCCTGCTGATGGGAACCATTCTTGATTCCACGTCCATTATGATGATCACCGTCCCGTTGATTTACCCCATCATGCATGACCTGGCAGTGAATTTTGTCTGGTTCGGGCTGGTAACGGTGATTGCCATTGAGGTCGGCCTGATCACACCGCCGCTGGGAATCGCCGCCTACGTGGTAAAATCAACCCTGGATGATCAAAGCATCACGCTCAACGATGTCTTTGCCGGTGCCTTTCCCTATGTCCTGATCATGATCGTGGTGCTGGTGCTGGTGGTCATCTTTCCCCAGATCAGCCTGGTGCTGGTCCGTTAGAACCTCTGGAAGTAAGGCGATCAAACCATTGCGAAAGGAGTATTGTGATGTCAGACAAATTTATTGTTACCGCCGCGCTGACTGGCGCGATTCATACGCCGACCATGTCGCCGTACCTGCCGATCACCCCCGATGAACTGGTCGAAGAGGCGCGACGGGCCAGTGAGGCGGGGGCGGCGGTGGTTCATGTGCATGCCCGGGACCCGCAAACCGGACAACCATCGGCCGACAGCCGGCTGTTCGGTGAGATTCTCTCCAAGATTAAAAGCCGGTGCAACGCCGTTGTCTGCACCACCACGGGCGGCGGGTTCGGCATGACCGTGGAGCAGCGGGTTGCGGTGGTCAAAACCTACTCCCCGGAGCTGGCTTCGCTCAACGCCGGTTCGCTGAACTTTGCCCTGCACCCCCTGCTGGAAAAGATCAAGGAATTCAAATACGACTGGGAGCCCCAGTACCTGGGAATGAGTGAAGACTTTATCTTTCCCAACACCTTTAAAACCCTCAAGGAGTTCAGCCAGTTTTTTGCCCGCGAGAACACCAAGCCCGAATTCGAGATTTATGACGTCGGCATGCTCAACAACCTGGCCTTTCTGCTCGGCCGGGGAGAGGTTAAAAAACCGGTTTATCTTCAGTTTGTGCTTGGCATCCTGGGCGGCATCCCCGCGACGGTCAACAACCTCGTGTTTTTGTACAACTCGGCAAGGGAAATTCTGGGGGACGCTTTTGTGTGGTCGGTGTGTGCGGCCGGCAGGGAGCAGTTTAAAATGTGCAACGTCGCCATGCTGATGGGAGGCTTTTGCCGGGTGGGGCTGGAGGACAATCTTTACCTGGAACGGGGACGATTGGCTAAAAGCAGTGCTGAACAGGTGGAAAAGATCATCCGCATCGCCAGGGAACACGGCCTGGAGCCGGCCACGCCGGATGAAGCCCGCCAGATCCTGAAGCTTAAAGGGATAGACGGAGTCGGTTTTTAAGCGTCTTTGGGCGGTAAGGCCCCGGCGGCTATAGGCTTTCTTCAGCCTCCATGAAAGCGGTGATGCGGTTTGTTTGCTCCGGTGATGGGTCGGTGAATTTAACACCCATACCCAGCATGCCTTTCCAGAGAATGACGCCTTTTAAGGCGATCGGCTCGGGGCTGGGGGGCAGGGAAAATTCCAGGTGTATCGGCTGGCCTTGCTCAACGGCTTCGTCGGTTTCGATAAAGGCCCCGGCCGGGCTGATATCCAGCATAAAGCTGTCAAAGTCGCGTCCGGCGACCGAGTAATGCACCTTGAGCATGCACGATTTGCGGGGATAACCGCGCAGGGAAATTTCGGTTTCCTGCGGGGCTGCCGGTTCCACGGATTTGCCCTGCAGCCGGCTTGCCAGGGCCTGCTGCTGTTCGGCGGGCAATTCGGCAACGACACGCAGCAAGGCCGCGGTGACATTGTCCTGTGGCAGAAATTTCAGCAGGGCCAGTAGCTGCTCGGGGCGTAACCTTTTTATCTGCGCGGCCAGTTCGGGGTTGACGCTGCGGACTTGCTGGGGATCAGATCGTGTCATGGGTAAAATTCCTGGAATTTGCCAGTCGCGCTGTTAATTCGAAGTCGGTGGGACGTTACAGATCAGCCGGTCCATGGCCACGATCAGATCGCTGAGCCACTTGCCGCCAAGGCGGCTTCTGGCCAGGGCGACGGCGATATAACGTCGGCCGTGGTGTTCGATGATCGCGCTGTCGGCATGATACTGCCGCCAGGTTCCGGATTTGCGATAGATGCGCGAGTCTGGATGAATCGACTTCAGCCCCTTGACGAATTTGTGCTCAATGGCAGGCTTTGCGAGAATGGATTTCATCTGCCGGCTGTGCTCGGCAGATACCAGCCGTCCGGTTTCCAGCAGGTAATAAAAGCGGGCCACTTCAAAGGCCGTGGCCCCATGGGATAGATGATGCAGGGGATCCCGTTTCCAGGCGCCAGACTTGCTGTATTCCTTGCCGACCCACAGCCCGCCGTTTTTTTGGGGATCATACAGCCGGTAGCGGGGCGACTGCAGCAGATCCGCCAGGTAAGCCTTGCCGACACGGTTTAACATCTCGGTGGCCGCCTGGTTGGAGGAGTTGCGGATCATCTGGGTCAGTTTTTGCCGGGTTTCGGCATCCAGGGTCATCTCGCCTTTTGCAATCTTTTCAAAGGCTCCCAGCAGGATGGCTATTTTCGGCAGACTGGCGGCGTACATCATTTCATTGGGGTTTACATACGCCATGCGCGGCGATGCGGGATCCGTGATATCCACCAGCACGATGCTCAAAGATTTTGTTTCCGCCGCCCGGGTGAGGTTCAGTTCCGTAAGGCTGCGCTGCAGACCTTTCTGCAGGACAGGATCACAGGTTTCAGTCAGGTCCGCTGGCGGGGTGGCGTGAATTCCGCCGGCAGCCGGCAGCACGAAAATCAAAGCGAGCAGAATTCCTGTCAGAATGCCGCGTTTCATAATTCTTAATTATTACCATTCCAGCCTGAAAAAGCAAGCAAAAAGCCGGATCAGCAGGAAAGAGAGCTGGATCTATTTTGTTGCCAGCAGCAGGGTTACGGTCCTGATAAACTGGATGGGATCGACGGCCACCCCGTTGACCTTGACCCCCCAGTGCAGGTGGGGCCCGCTGACCCTCCCGGTGGCCCCGGACAACCCGAGACGCTGTCCGCCGGCAATAAATTGACCGGCGCGGACTTCAATTTTGTCCAGATGGGCATAGATGGTGAAGATATCCGTGCCGTGATCGATGACCACCACGTTGCCGGAATAAAATAGATTTTGGGCCAGGCGCACGACCCCTGAATTGGCGGCAAAAACCGGCGTGCCGACCGCCGCGCGAAAATCAACTCCGTTGTGGTAGCTTTTCAGCTGCCCGTTGAATACCCGCCGGTTTCCGAAAGCACTGGTGATCTGACTTTTTAGCGGAGGCCGGAAGGGCCCGCGCCACAACCGGGCGCTGCCGGCGCTGGCGTAAATGCGTTTGAGCCGCCGGGCCTCTTTTTTGGCTCGCTGGATGTTTTTACGGTTCGGGGTGACCCGGGAGGCAGCGACCTTGAGCACATCGGTTTTGTATTTGCCGCTGACAATTGTAACGGGCAGTTTCCGGGTATGGCGCCCCTGGACATTGGACCAGTCCAGGGTGATAAAGTCGGGTCCGGGCGTCGAACGGTAGGGAATGCCGATGATCGCAAAATAGGTCGTTTGCGGCCGGCCCGGATGGGGGTGCAGCCTGAAGGACCGTTGCTCGAAGTGCAACTGAATGCGGGTCGCTGGCGGCTGGAGGCTGTCTGCATCGACTTGAACCAGCAGGGATTGGCCGCCGGCAATTTTGCGGGCCGACAGGACGATCCCGTCGCCATGGAGGGGATCAGCGGTCCGGGCCGCCGCCAGCGGGTAGCCTCCGGCGACCAGGCAGACCAGGATTACGGCCATCAGACCCAGCGGTAGGTTGACCGCTGATTTCATGGCGCAGGTCCTTGATTTTAGGGGCTGCCTCCCCGGGGAGGCAGCCCCTGGTTTATCCCTTGATAATCCGGGGCAGCATCATCTGGTGCTGGGGACAGATGGAGCGCGGATTCTGATAGGCGGCACTGGCAAATGCAACCAGGTACTTGCGGATTTCGGTCATTTTGACCACTTCATCCACCAGGCCGTGCTGGGCGCAGTAAACCGGCCGCGAATTGTCATAATAGTCCTTGACCAGCTTGTTCATTTCCTCGATGACCGGCTCCAGGGGTCGGCCGGCATCTTTTTCCTTGACCAGGCGGCGCGAGAAACTGGCGGCCGCAGCGGTCTCACCGTGCATGACGTAAATCTCGGTGGTAGCCGTGCCCAACGTGAACGCATTGTGCCGGTTGGCCGTTGGCCCGCCCATGATATAGTGGGCAGCGGCGGTTCCCTTGCGCAGGACCACCAGGGTCATGGGAACATCGGTCTGCTGGATGGAATAAATCAATGCCTGGCCCAGTCCCAGCAGCTCGGCTTTTTCGGCGATATCTCCCACGTCGATGCCGGTGGTATCCTGGAACCAGACGATCGGCACCCGATCGCGGCCACAATAGGTCACAAATTCGTTCATCTTGATGAGCCCCTGGCGGTAAAGCTTGCCGCCGATGCCTGGATAGGGGGCGTATTCAGGATAATCCTCACCGAAAAATCCCTGGCGGTTGCCAATGACCCCCACCAGGAACCCATCCAGCTTAACCAGGCCGGTATAGACTTCGGGGCCGTAATCCGGACGGTATTCCATGTGTTCGCTGCCGTCCACGATACGGGCCAGGATTTCGTCGAAATTGTACATCTGTTTCTGGTTGAAGGGCAAAAGGCGATAAATGTCCTCGGCCGGCAGGCGCGGTTCTTTTGGCTCGGCGACCCGGAAAAACTTGGGGTTGTAAGCCGGCATGTCTTGCATGTATTCTTTGAGTCCATCGAGAACGCCTTCCTCGGTTTCATAGACATGGCGGAAAAATCCGGTTTCGTCGTGATGGATTTTAACGCTTCCCGGCGGTTCGACCTTGAACTGCTTGGCAGCGGCGATCAGCTGTTCGGCGCCATCCAGATCAAAAAAACCCTTGGGTGACATGCCGCTTAAAATGCCCCCTCCGCCCACGGCGATATTGCAGTTTTTATGGGCAAAAAGAATGGTGGGGCTGATGCCCTGGTAGCCTCCGCCGGCCGGATTGGTGCCATAGATGCCCGCCAGAATGGGAATGCCCATTTGTTCCAGCTCCGCATGCCTGAAAAATGTCGTCCCGGAGCCGCGTCGGCCGGCGTAAAATTTTTCCTGCTCGGTCAGTTTGACCCCGCTGCAGTTAACCAGCCAGACCAGGGGAATGTTGAGCCGTTTGGCCAGATTGGTGCACCGAAAAATGTTCTCCGCCTGGCCGGGCAGCCAGGCGCCGGCAAACACCTTGTTGTCAAAGCCGATTAACACCGCCCATTTGCCGGAAATCTTGCACAGGCCGTCAATGACGTTGGTGGTGCCCTCAACGTTTTCTGCCGGGTTGTAAAGGGTATGCAGGGGGCACCAGGTGCCCTCGTCGACCAGGTAGTCAATGCGCTGCCAGACGGTCAACTGCCCGCGGGCATTGATTTTTTCCGTCGGCATCCCGGCGTTTTTAACCTTTTCAACTGCTTCATCCACCTGGGCTTCGACTTCCTTGACCTTGCCGATGTTGGCTTCCGTGCTTTTAATCTGGCCTTCCTTGAGCGGCTGGCCAAATTCCTTCATTTTTTCAAAATACGGTCTCATAATTTTCCTCCTGATCTGCGTTTTTTCCAGTATGCGCCCATTGCAGCCGACGGGCCGCCGGGTTTCAGAATGGGATCTTTCTCACAAGTTCAAAACATCATTACATAAATGAAGCGGACCGGCACGTCAAGAATATAATCCAGCCGAGGGCAAAAAAAAAGCGCCGGCTGGCATTGTTTTTTTCAAAAACAGCGGGCTTTGTCCTTGACATTCGATGCGGCTTCCAGTATCAAGCGTATCTGTTTGCAATTATCCTGCGCGGTTCCAAATGCCAAGACAGTTCACACCGAAGGGAGGAAGTGATGAGTAAAGAAATAAAAGCACCCATGCCGGGTAAGATTATCAACATCCTTGTCAAGGAAGGCGACGAGGTGCTGGAATACCAGGAAGTGCTGATCCTGGAAGCCATGAAGATGGAAAATGCCATCCCCTCAACTGAATCCGGCGTTGTCAAGGAGATCAAGGTCAACGTGGAAGATACCGTCGCCACCGACCAGGTGTTGATGGTGCTTGAATAAAAAATCCGATCCGGCGCCCGCCGGAGCCGGTATTTTCAAGTTGCAAAGCCCGCTGCCATTCAATGGCCGGGCTTTCTTATTGGCGCCCGCCCGCGCTCCCATTATACCGGAGAACCCGCCGGTCAACTCGCACACTACAGGCGGAAGGCCCGATCTTCCGGGTCACGCCCTGCACCGGCGCCGATTTTCCATCCCTTTTTCGGGGGAGGGATCTTTTTTTCCTGCCATGGGTAGCGGATGCGGGAGTGAAATGAGGCTTCAAGGGCATCCACCAGGGTTTGCACAATTTTGGCAAGGTCCCTTGAGGTCAGGTCGCACTCACCGAACTGTCCGTCAACGATTCGTTTGACCAGAATATGGCGCACCATTTTTTCAAGTTCTTTGCGCTTTGGTTCCTGCAGGGAGCGGGAAGCGGCCTCCACCGAATCGGCAACCATTAAAACAGCGGCTTCCACGCTCTGGGGTTTGGGACCTGGATAGCGAAAATCCTCCTGGCGGACCTTGCTTTTGGGATAGACCCGGGCGGCAATATTGTAAAAATATTCCATCAACTGGGTGCCATGGTGCTGCAGGATTAAATCCACCACCGCTTTCGGCAGCCCGGACTCCTGGCCGATGCGCATCCCGTGCCGTACATGATTGATGATCAGCTTGGTGCTTTCCCGGGGTTCAAGGACATCGTGGGGGTTTTCGCTGTTGAACTGGTTTTCAATGAAAAATTTGGGGTTCATCATTTTGCCGATGTCATGATAATAGGCTCCGATTCGCAACAGCTGGGTGTTGGCGCCGATGGCCTCCCCCACCGACTGGGCCAGGTAAGCCACCGTCATGGAGTGCTGATAGGTGCCCGGGGCTTTGGACAACAGCTCTTTCATCAGGGGACGATTCAGGTCCATGTAGCGGTTGAGCTTGAAAGTGGAGGCGGTCTGCCAGCTTATTTCCAGCAGCGGCAGCAGCAGCAGCACCACGGGGCCGGCCGCCAGGCCTCCGGCAAAACCCCAGACCATGTTGGTTGTCAGGGCCGGGTCGACTGTTTTTTGCAGCAGATCGATATTAATGGGCTGCAGGCGCAGCAGCCTGGACAAAATCGGCTGCCAGTGTCCGGTAAAGATGACGATGCTCACCGCGTTGATTATTGCCACCAGCAGTGACGGCCACATGATCTGCAGGCGCTTGCGCAGGCCCGAAGAGACCAGCACGGCCGCCAGCCCGCCGAAGGCAAAAAACAACAGGATCTGAAAGGTAGGGCCGCAAAGCAGACTTGCCAGCAGCGCGCCGAGCAGGGTGGTGCCGGTGGCGGTAATTTTGCCGTGGTTTAAGGCGATGACCAGCATGGGCAGCAGGCCAAAAGGCAGGATGTAAATCGGAAAAGGAGTCAAAACCAGGCTTGCCTTGAGGATGACCACGGTGCTGATCAACAGGGACAAAAGAAAGGCGTACGGGGGTTCGTGACGGGAACCGTCCCCGAGAATCCGGGACAGGAATAGATTATAAAACAGGACCATAAACAGAACGGTAAACGCGATCCAGGGGACTTCATGGTACAGGGTCTTTGCCTCCTGCCTGCGGTAAGTGGCCAGCAGCATGACATCTTTTTCAGTTAACTGCTTGCGAAAGGCCACCAAGACATCTCCCGGGTGATAGGATACCATCGTCGAGGGGTATTCCAGGGCGATGCGGTCCAGGCGGCGCTTGTTTTCATTTTCGTCATACAGCAGGTTTGGCTGCAGCGTGGCCTGGGCCAGGCGCAGCACCGGGTCGAGGACATTTTTTCTTACCTGCCAGAAAAGTTGCCGGACCTTTTCATCCAGCAGGAGACGGGCCTTTTCCGGGGTAATCAGTTCGTCTACGGGCTGGGTCACGCTGCCGGCTGAATTCGGGCGTTGGATTTCGATTGTCTGCTTGCCCATCAGATGGCGGGGATCATCGATCACTTTGTTTTGCAGGATCGACTCTTCAATGGTCAGAATGCCTTCCAGCAGATTGGCTAAATCGTGATAACGGGCGATGTTGATGATATCCGTTGCCGACAGCTCAACGCCCAGCATTTGCCTGAGCTTGCGGCTCAGATCTTCCGCCTGCCTGCGGCCTTTTCCCTGCAGGGAGGAAAAGGCCTGCATTACCTGCTGGAACTGGCGTTTGGAGGCGTCAATCCGCTGGGGAAAGTAGCGAAACACCGGAACATAACGGGCCAGCGCTTTTTCCCGATTGGCCTCCAGCGCCCGGGCCTGGTCGAAGCGAAAACTCTGACGTGACCGGATGGTAAGGTACACCGGCTGACCGTTCGCCGGCGGCCGGAAAGCCAGGTAGATATCTTCCAGGTAGCAGGACAGAATTGTTAACCCGATCAGAATAATGTTCAATAGCCATTTCATTGCATCTGCATCCCAACGCCGGAAGGCCGGCAGGCATCTAAACCCCGATCATATAAGGCCGTGGCGCCGGAGTCAATCAAATCCCTCCAGGATACTTAATTTTGGATTTCAACCCGGGATTCGGTTCCGGCTGCAGGGTGGTATTGTTTTATCGGAATCAGCCCCGTTTTTATATAACTATTTGTAATAATAAAAAAAATTATAAAAACTTGATGTTTTCGATGATTTTTGACATAATGTATTAAGGGGTGTTTGCAGACGTTCTGTTCTTATAGGGTATTTTGGTTGATTGTGCAAAGGAAGGCCTGAAATGCTTGGCAAAGCTTTTGGTTTCGGGAAAAAGCAGAAAAAAGATGCGACCCGCAAGGCTTCCGCCTCATCAGCAGACGGCCGCACCCCCATTGGAAATATTGCCAAGATGCTGAATGCCTCGGGCAGGATTGGTCTGCAGACCATGCAAAAACTGGCAGCCACATACAAAAAAGCGCAATTCATCCGGTTTATTCATCAGCCCGTGCTCGTGGGGTCTTCCATTAAAAGCGGCTCATTGTTTGGCCAGAAACAGCTCGGCAGCGCGGAAATGAATCAGACCATCATTTTTGAAGTCGACAACACCGGCGGGGGCGGGTCGGATTCAGAGAGCCTGAAATATGCGATTTATCCGCTGGTCAAAGGCGAAGATACCACCGGATCGTTGAACATCTTCTCCATCGGCCGGGTCCATGGCAATGACATGATCATGCCCGATTACGCAATTTCCAAACAACATGCGATTCTGGAAATCAAACGCGGCAATTATTTCATCCGCGATTGTGATTCCACCAACGGGACCAAGGTAAACGGGGTCCTGGTGGAAAAAAAGCCCGTCCGGCTCAAGGATGGCGATATTCTCGGTTTTGCACGCTACGAGTTCAGCTTCCTTTTCCCGGAATCCTTTTACAACATGCTCAAAGGATCCGGCGACTAAAGTCAAAATTGCATCCCATTTTTACTTCTCGTATCCGACAACCTTCAAACTGACGCGGCCGATGAGCGCCATTAAATCGAGCTGTTGCCGTGCAGACCCGGTAACCAAGCGGATGTGACTGACATCGGCTGGTATCTGATCAAAAAGCGCATCAACGGTTATCCAGCGTCCGAGGTACACCAGGTTCCAGGCATGGTAAAAAAAGCGTCCCCGTAAATAAACGAGACCGGCTTCTATCCGGCAGGGGATGCCGGCGGCCCTTGCCAGGGCGGCCAGCAGCACGGCATGTTCATTGCAGTCGCCGATGCGGTTTTCAAGGGTCGACAGGGCATCCGGCAGGGAGAGCACCGGGCGTTTTTCAATATGCTGATTCACCCAGGTGACCAGACGGCGCACTTTGTCCAGACCGTCAGCCTGCCGGGCGACGATGCGGCGGGCCAGGTCCTTGATTTTGGCATTGTCCGACTGGATGAAAGGCGTCGGTCTTAAGTAGATTTTTTCGAGCATGCCCAGCTGCTGCAAAGCCTCGTCTGTCTCAAGGCCGCTCAGGGATTCCTTTTTGATGGTCAGCAGCTTTCCCTCGAGGTGCTGGCGCCCCCCGTTGAGCCGGGTGTTTTCCAGGGCGATGCCGGAGATTTGAACCTGCAGGCGGGTCAGACGCTGCAAATCGTTGAGCACGACGTTGGCGGCGATGGAAGCCGCCCGGGTCAGGTCGCTGCCGGCTTCCAGGTCCCGGCGGCTGTCGATATCGCCTCGACTGGTTTTTTCCATCCGGATTCCCAGCAGGCCTTCTTCTTTTAAAAGGCCGCCGTTTTTGTCGATCCAGGCGAACTGGGTGATGCCTTTAAACTTCAAGGCCACTTTGACAGCGGTGCGGGTACTTTGATCGAAGGGGATCTCTTCCGGGCCGACGACTTCCAGAATCACCGGTGCCTGATCCAGGGTGGCCGGGTCAAAAACGTCGAAAGCATAGCGGTCCCCGGTCCTGAGCCGGGTGGACCCCATGGCCGCTGTGATGCCGGCCAACAGGTAAGGTTTGGTTTTCAACACGAGGCTCATTTTGCGATGGCTTCCGGCACTGGCCGTTTCGATGGACAGCAGGTTTTCTGTCACGGTTCCGTGCACCTGGAAACGGAAGCGGCCGGAGTTGATTTCAAAGTCGAAATCCGCCAGGCTGAAGTCGGCATGCAGCCGGGCCCGGGTGACGAGGCGAATATCCTGTACCATGCCCATGGTGTTGAGTCGCATGCGCACGGTTTCTTCCAGCCGCCAGCCGCCGTTTTGGGCGGCAAGGCGGATGTGGGCAAAGCCAATTCGGCGGTCGTTCTGAAAAATGTTCATCCAGGTTTCAGTGTTGCGGGGGGCATCGAGTTGAGTAATTGACAGGCGGGGGGGGCGGTGGGCGAACTTTTCCAGCAGACCCAGGCGAACGGAAAAAAGACCGGTGAATGTCAGGACCAGCAAGGCGCCTGTGATCAAAAACGATTTGTTTTTATACAGCGGCATGGTGGATTTTATAACACTGCAGGGGCAGATCTTACTTTGTAAACGGGATCCAGCGCTGAATCAGCTGCTTCAGTTTTTTTTCGTTGGCGGGGTTTTCCAGGAATTCATTGACCGCCTGCAGCAGTTCGGGATCGTCCTTGCGAACCCCCCAGGCCAGGTTCTCCTGGGTCAGCAGCGTAAAGCGTCCCGTGGGTCCCCGCAGCACTGTCAGGCCGCGGTTTTCGTTTTCCGAGGCCAGGTAAAGGACCATTGGGGCGTCATAGACAAACAGGTCGATTTCTTTGTCGATCAGCGCCTTTACGGCGGCTTGCGGTGTTGAGAACAATACTTTTTTGAAGTCGCTGAAGCGGGTTTCCACGAAATACCCGCCGGTGGTGTCCCTCACAGCCCCGATAACCGAACTGGTGGTCAGCGAGAAAAAACCGGTGCTGAAACGGGCCGCGTCCACCATGCGGATTAAAGCCATCTGGCCGCTCTTAAAATACGGACGACAAAAGGCAATTCGCACCTCCCGCAGAGGAGTGACGGTCAGTCCGGACATGATGATGTCAATGCGGTTTTCCAGCAGGGCCGGTATCTGGTCTTTCCATTTCAGTTCTACGAAGCGCAGGGACCGGCCGAGGTGGGCGGCCAGCTCCCGGGCGAATTCCGCCTCCAGGCCGGTGATTTTGCCGTTCTGTTTGAAGATCAGCGGAGGAGCATCCGGGGTGATGCCGACCCGCAGCAGGTTTTTGTCGGCGGCGGCAGTTGGGTTTCCGGCGGAGAGCTGCCCGTTGGCGGCACACCCAGCCAGCCCCAGGAGGCTGGCTGCCAGCAAAACAGCAGCGATCGGTCGGCATCTGTACCTATATCTGGGCATTTTTTACGGCTTCATCAACTTTAATGAATTCATAAAAAGCTTATTTATACCGCGAGCGGCAACCTATGAACAACGAACTTGGGTTGACTTCGTTGGAAGTCTTGGGTGAATGACGGGTTGCGCTTCCGCCAACCTCGATGGAAATATAGCATTTCTTGCAGTCCGATGTACAGCACCAATTTGTCCGCCGGCCCATGATTTTGCTTGACACCTTTGGACAAATTTGGGCTATAATAATCAAGTTCAATGAATTCAGGGGATTGACCCGTTCTCGTTCATTTTTCCAAGCAGGGTATGTGCCGGGAGTTTTCAATTATGCCGCAGGGAACAGTCAAGTGGTTCAACAACAAGAGGGGTTGGGGCTTTATTGTCAAGGAAGACGGTGAAGACATTTTTGTGCATTACTCCGCCATCAGGGGCGATGGTTTCAAGTCCCTTGCCGAAGGTCAGCGCGTGCAGTTCGATATTGAACAGGGCGATAAGGGTCCTGCGGCAGCGAATGTCGAAGTTGTCTAGCGTCGGACCGAGTTTCAGCTGAACAACCAGCCATCTATTTTTCCAGCAGTTCCCGGGCATGGGCCAGGGTGGTGGGGGTGATTCGTTCCCCGCCCAGCATTCTGGCAATTTCCCGGTGGCGGTCCTTTTCGTTCAGCGGTCGAATCGTCGTGATGGTCCGGCCGTCGACAACCTGTTTGGCAATGCTGAAGTGCTGATCGGCGAACTTGGCAATCTGGGGCAGGTGGGTGATGCAGATGACCTGGTGATGTTTTGCCAGCACGGACAGCTTGCGACCGACGACTTCGGCCGTGCCGCCGCCGATGCCCGCATCCACTTCGTCAAACACGATGGTTTCCACCGCACTGCCCCGGGCCAGGATGGCCTTTAAGGCCAGCACCACCCGGGACAGTTCGCCTCCGGAGGCAATGCCTGCCAGGGGTTTTAATTCCTCACCGGGGTTGGGAGCGATCATAAACGTTACCTGATCCATACCGGTTTGCTGGATGACATGCCCGTCGGTCTGCAGATGGGCACTGGTTTTTTCATCGGCCGCCACCCGGCGCAGGGCGGCTTCAAATTCCGTGTTGGCCATTTTCAGGGACTCCAGCTCGGCTGCGACCCGTTTTGCCAGCCTCGCGGCGGCTTTTTTTCGTTGTTGCGAAAGCTGCCGGGCCAGCACCACCAAACGGTTGTGATGTTCGTTCAGAGTGCTTTCGACCTGCTGAATTTCTTCGTCTATTCCGGCCACCTGGGACAGTTCCTGCCCGATCTGCGTCAGCCTGGATAGAACCGCATCCAGCGAGCCGCCGTATTTGCGTTTGAGCCGGTTGAGAGTGTCTAGCCGCTCCTCAACGATTTCAAGGCGTCCGTCATCCATCTGGATCAGGCTGAGGTGGGAGCGCAGTTGCTCCACCAGATCTTCGATTTGATAGGCGGCCGCGGCCAGATTGGCGGCGGTCGATTCGAGCTGGGCATCCACCCGGCCGGCCTTTTCCAGGTTCTTTTTTACTTCCAGCAGCCGTTCGATAATCGAACCCGATGCGCCGTAAAGTTCTTCAATGCTGTCAAAAACCGTCTGGTAGAGCATCTGGGCGTTTTTCAGCCGCAGCTGTTCCTGCTCCAGCTCGACATCTTCCCCGGGGTCGGGCCGGGCCCGCTGGATTTCTTGCTGCTGAAACTCCAGCAGTTCCATGTGCTCGGCCTGCCGCTTCCGGGTACGGTGCAATTGCTGAAGTTTTTCAATCAGGGGAACAATTCGGTGGTGGGTGTCATGCACCTGTTGCCGCAGGGCCAAAAGGTCTGCAAACTGGTCAAGAATCAACAGTTGCTGTTCATCTTTCAACAGACCCTGGTGGGCATGCTGGCCGGAAATGCTGGCCAGGTTTTCGGTGACCGTGTGCAACAGTCCGATGGTCGCGAGCCGTCCGTTGATGTACACCCGGTTGCTGTCGGTTCGAGAGATGATGCGGCGGATCACCAGATCCTGATCCATGTCGATGCCATGGGCGGCCAGGTTGGCGGCCAGGGTATCGGCGGTCGCGACGTGAAACAGGGCTTCCAGTTCGGCGGTTTCGGCTCCCGTGCGCACCATGTCCGCCGATGCCCGGCTTCCCAGCAGCAGATTGACAGCCCCCAGGATGATGGATTTGCCGGCACCGGTTTCCCCGCTCAAAATAGTCATCCCTTCGGCAAAGCGGATCGTAAGATCGTCGATGATGGCGAAATTTCGAATGGACAGTTCTTTGAGCATGAGCTGGCGGCGGTGTTATTCGGTTTCCATGTCTTCGGCCGAATAGGTTCCCCATTTGCCGATGGTGACGATGCCGTCTTCCTGCAGTCCCTCGGCAATGGATTCGAAAACGGCATCCACGGCCCGGTTTGCCAGTTTCGAGGGGATGTCGTCAAGTTTTTTTGCCACCCGTTTTACCAGTTGGGTCTTGTTCATCCGCCGGTTCCTCCTGTTCAACTCCTATCAATGTGAAACGCCAAAATGGGTCGGCGTTCTGCCTGGGCTTGTTCGAGCGAGAAAGTCGTACTTTTTACAGGGCCGTCATTTTCGTTATAATGACATAATTTGCCATCATCTGCAACGGGCACTCAAATCCCCGAACTTCCCCAGGCCATCTGTTTTCAATCCTTTGACAATTGCGCAAATAATTCGTATAGTGCACCGATGCTGACTGCCCGGCAGGGTGCTGGGGTTGCAGGCGTGATCGAAAAAACAACCCCGGAGTTGAAACATCCGGCAGAACATTATTTGCCGCAACAGGTTGATGCCAGATGGATGTGGACCGCAATAAAATTAATTTTGTTTTCCAGGGCATTCTGGTGCTGGTGGCCCTGGGCGTGGTGCTCAAGTATGCGGGTGCGGCCATCCTGCCACTGATTATTGCCTGGCTGCTTTCCTATCTGCTCGCCCCGGTGGTCAACTTCATGACCCGGCGTAAAATTCCCACCACCCTGGCCGTTTTTATCGTTATCATTTTGTTGATGGGCATTTTGTATCTGTCGGGCACTTTCCTGTATGCCCGTCTTTCCGCCTTTGCGGCGGCTTATCCGAAGTATCATTCCCGGATGACCGAACTGATCGCCCTGGTCAACGACCGGTTGCATCTTGGCACCAACCCCCTTGATGGCGTCAACTGGGGGCAAAGCGTGGGCCGCTTTCTGATGACCCTGTCCGGTTCCATTTTCGTCTTTGCATCCAAGCTGGTGCTGGTGGTGATTTTCCTGTTTTTCATTCTGCTGGGCAAACCGTACTTTAAATACAAAATCATGAAATCTTTTTCCCAGGAAAAAGCCAATCAGCTCAGCCAGATTACCAGTTCCATTACCTCCCAGATCCGTCGCTACCTGTCGCTGCAATTTTTGATCAGCTTTGTCACCGGAATTCTGGTATGGCTGTCCCTGGAAATGATCGGGGTGGATTTTGCAGCCACCTGGGGGGCCCTGGCCTTTTTCCTGAACTTCATCCCCACCATCGGTTCCATTGTTGCTTCCATTCCCCCGATTCTGTTGGCCCTGGTGCAGTTTTACCCCAACCTGTGGCCGGGCATCATCACCATGCTGGTGCTGCTGACCATCCAGTTGAGCATGGGCAACGGGATTGCCCCCAAGGTGATGGGAGACCAGCTTAACCTCAGCCCGGTGGTGATCCTCCTGTCGCTGATGTTCTGGGGCTGGTTGTGGGGGATTGTCGGCGCCCTGCTGTCGATTCCGATTGCCGCGGCCCTTAAAATCGCCTGCGAAAACATCGAACCCCTGCATCCGGTCAGCGTAATGATGGGCTCGGGCAAAAGCTACCGCCGTGAATTTCTCAAACGGGCAAAGCAGGAAACCGCCCTGGGCGATTCCGCAGATCCTGACAAGAAGGCTTGGGAAACCCGTAAACGGGCAGCATCCGGCCCCAGGAGGAAAGCTTCATGAGCAGCAAAAGATATGGCTGGAAAGGTTGGCGGATGCCCCTGACCAATCTGCGGGATCCCGATTATTGTGAATTTGGCTGCCCCGTCTGCCATGCTGCACGTGCCGGGAGCCGGCTGGCTGGATTTTTCCAGCGTCTGGAGTTGATCGTCATGCGCGGCGGATGCTGGTGGGGCAGGGCCCGGCAGGCCAAATACGGGGTGGCTCCCGATGAACCGCTGCCGCCTGAAAAATGAAATCAGCCCATCCCGCCTTTAATCTATTCCCATCCCGCTTCTTTTTTCAATGATTTCAGTGTCAACACCAGACATGCTTTCAAGGTGTCGTTGACCCCCTGGCCGGTGACGGCGCTGGCGGCAAAATAGGGGGCTTTTAGCTGGCGATTGTAGGCCCGGTTCATTTCTTCCACCGACATCAGGGGGACGCCTTCCTTGGCCAGGTCGCGCTTGTTGTATTGCAGCACCAGGGGGATGGTCATGATGTTCAGGCCGTAGCTTTTCAAATTTTCCGCCAGATTCTTTAAGGAAAGGATATTTTTTTCATGCCGGATTTTCAGGGAGTCGGCCACGAAGACCACCCCGTCAACACCTTTTAGCACCAGTTTGCGGGTGGAGTTGTATTTGACCTGGCCGGGAACTGTGTACAGCTGAATCCGCACGTCACAGCCCTTGATCTTGCCGGCTTCCATGGGAACGAAATCAAAAAAGATGGTCATGTCCCCCTTGGTTTTGATCGACACCATTTCATCGGTCATTAACCGGCGGCTGTTTTTGAAAACATATTCCAGGTTGGTGGTTTTACCGCAGCGGCCGGGACCGTAGTAGACGATTTTGCATTCGACCTCCCTTTTTTTTAAGTTAATCAGTGCCATGCGGTTTCAAGTGTCCGGTTTTCATCCAACCCATTTTAATTATTGAAATTTTTATTCCTAAATCATTATAAAAAGCTGGGGGAAATGTGTCAAGCTGCAAGATGAACGAGGGTTGCAACCTTTTGATTTAATAATAGAAAAAAATGGCGGGCGGTTTGCGAAACGAAAAAAACCTGGCCGGGTTGCGTACCCCGCCAGGTTTTTTGCAGCCGGTGATTGTTGATGGCGCTCGAAAATGACTTTTTACGGGACCATCATTGTTGGATTACTTCGTGTACTCGCTGCTTCTGAAGGCCGGGACATCGGTTTCCACGGCTTGCTCATCGCCGATTTTCAGGGCCTTGTCCATGATGTCGATGGCCTCGTCGATTTGATCTTCAGTGATGATCAGCGGCGGGGCGACGACCAGGGTGTCATACCAGGCGGCCATATACAGACCGTTTTGCATGGCCTCTCCAGCGATTTTGGCCGTCATCAGCGCTTTTCCGCTCAGCTTGTCGGCCTTGGTATCGAAGGGTTCCCGGGTTTGCCGGTTTTTCACGATTTCAAGTCCCCAGAAATGACCGATGCCGCGCACGTCTCCGATGCAGATGTGCCGGTCGGCCAGCTCATAAAGTTTTTGCTGCAGGTGGTCGGCGACCCGCTGGAGCAGTCCGCTGTCGAGTAATTTTTTGTATTCGGCCACCGCGGCCGGAATGGCCGATGCTGCCAGGGCATGATAGGCATAGGTGTGCCCGTGGCAAAAAAGACTTTCCTCAAAAAACTGCGCGACTTTTTCGTTGGATACCGTCAGCCCCACGGGGGTGTAAGCGGCGCTGGCCCCCTTGGCGGTTGTCAAAATGTCCGGGGTGACGTTCCAGTGTTCAATGGCAAAGGCCTTGCCGGTCCGAAACCAGCCGGACATGACCTCGTCGGCGATCAGCAGCACCCCGTTTTCATCGCAGATCTGACGGACAATCGGATAATATTCCGGCGGCGGGACGATGCGCCCGTTGGTGCCCACCACCGGTTCCACGATGATGGCCGCCACGTTGCCCTCTTCCTTGATCATGTAGTCCAGGTAGCGGGCGCACTGGATCTTGCACACGGGATAGGTCAGGTCAAAGGGGCAGCGGTAGCAGTAATGGTCCGGTGCAAAACGCACGCCCTCGATGGTGCACCGGGCCCGCTCGGAATACCAGCGCCGCGGATCGCCCGTAAAAGCGGCCCCGGCCGGTGTGGCCCCGTGGTAGGAGTGGTAGCGGGAAATCACTTTATAGGCCGGCGCCTGGCACTGGCGCACCATTTTCAGGGCGGCCTCATTGGCCTCGGTGCCGCTGGTGGAAAAGAAGAACTTTGTCAGCCCTTCGGGCATCACAGTTTGCAGGGCTTCCACGGCCGCCAGAGCGGCTTCGTTGGCAAATCCGGGGGCGACATAGGGCAGTTTTTCCGCCTGCTTGACAATGGCTTCAATCACCGCCTCGTTTTTGTGCCCGAGATTGGAGCACATCAGCTGGGAGGAGAAATCAATATAGGCTTTGCCGTTTGCATCGTAAATATGAACGCCCTGGGCATCGGTGATCAGCAGCGGAGTTGACCATGCCTGCTGGCGGCTCCAGGTGCCGTAGGTATGATCCGTTAAGGCCTTGACTTTGTCGCTTGCAGCACTCATTGTTTTGCTCCTTTTTTAAATTGATGTTGCCGTAATAAGTTCAATTTTTCGCTTCGCAGGCCTTTGCGGGGGTGTCACCTATCCGCCTTCAGCGGATAGGTGACACCCTTTTTCCGCAACGGCTTGAAGTCGCTCAAAATTCACTTTTTACGATTGCGTCAACCGGTTTGTCGCTTACAGGCCGCTCAAACGCTCAAGATGCGTTTTGCGCTTTTTGGCGATCATCTTCAGTGCCCGCGCAACCTCGGGCTGAGCCTTGATTTTTTCCGCCGCCTCCAGGTAGTAGCGCTGGGCGCGCTGCTCAAGCCGGCGGGCGGTCTCCAGCGCTTCGGCGGCATCCATGGTGTCGGCCCGGTCGCAGTTCTCGCAAAACGGCGCGCGGGTGAAATCCCGGATGGGCTCCAGGATCATTTCGGTGACATTTTCCCGGCGCGTGCGCTGGACGGCTTTAATGTTTTTGCCTGCGTTGGCGGCAAACTGCGCAAACATCTCCTTGTGCTGGGCACAGGACGGGTTTTCCGCCGCCGCCTGGTAGAACGCCTGATCCTGGGTTTCCAGCTCCTCGGCGAAGTTGAGTATGCTGCCAAAATTTTCCAGAGGCATGACTTCCTCCTTTTTTTAGAGCCAGCGCTCGATGACGACTTTGGTGTCTGTGAAAAAATGGAAAATTTCCTGACCATGGCCCTTGATGTCGCCGAACATGGAATCGCCCGCTCCGCCAAAGGGGAAAAAGCTCATGGGCGCGGCAATGCCGATGTTGATGCCCACCATGCTCGGCTTGACACGGTATTTGAACTCCCGCGCGGCCGCACCGCTGCCGGTGTAAATGCAGGCGGCATTGGCAAAGCCGCGGGTGTTGATCAGCTCGATAACTTCATCCAGGTCCCGGGCGCGCACGATGCTCACCACGGGGCCGAAAATTTCTTCCCGGGCGATGGTCATATCGGCCTTGACATGGTCAAAGATCGTGGGGCCGACGAAAAAGCCATTGGGCAATTCGGGCACCGTTAAATCCCGTCCGTCCAGAATCAGCTTCGCCCCTTCGGCGATTCCCTTCTCGATGTAGCTCAGCACCCGTTCTTTATGTGCCGGCCCGGCCAGGGGGCCCATGGCGGTCTGCTCGTCCAGGCCGTCGCCGATTCTCATGGCTTTGGCGGCGGCCACGAATTTTTCGATCAGCTCGTCGGCCGCGTCACCCACGGGTACGAGCACCGAGCCTGACAGGCAGCGCTGGCCGGTGCAGCCGAAAAAGGAAGTGGTCAATGAAGGCATGGCGGCCTCAAGGTTGGCATCCGGGGTGACCGCCACAATGTTCTTGGCGCCCCCCAGGGCCTGAACCCGTTTGCCGGTCTCCCCGCAGCGCTGATAGATGTATTTGGCCGTGGGAGTGGAGCCCACAAAGGAGATCCCCTCGATATCCGGATGGTCCAGCAGGGCATTGACCACATCGCGTGAGCCGTGGACCATGTTCACCACCCCTTCGGGCAGACCGATTTCATCGATGATTTCGAAGATTTTCGTCTGGGTCATGGGAACCTGTTCGGACGGCTTGACGATAAAGGTGTTGCCGCAAACAATGGCGTAAGGCAAAAACCACCAGGTGACCATGCCGGGAAAGTTGTAGGGGACGATGGCTGCGAACACTCCCATGGGCTGGCGATGGCCGTAGCAGTCAATGTCCTTGGCAATGTCTTCGAGGGTATAGCCGGTCATCAAAGTGGTCACGCCGGTGGCGTGCTCCACGTTTTCAATCATGCGCCGCACTTCGCCGCGGGCTTCGTCAATGGCTTTGCCCTGCTCGGTGGTCAGCACCCGGGCGATTTCCTCAAAGTTTTCTTCGAAAGCATCCTTGAGCCGGAAAAGATAACGCGCCCGGGTCAACGGCGGCGTGGTGCGCCATTCCCAGAAAGCGTCCTTGGCGGCCTTGACGGCCCGGTCCACATCCTGGGCGGTTCCGTATGGCACGGTGGCGATTTTTTCGCCCTTGGCCGGATTCCAGACATCCCCGATGGTGGTGGAGTCGGATTCCACCCACTCCCCGTTGATGTAATTTTTCATTGATGGCAGTGACATACCGTATCCTCCTTTGCTGGATTTGGTGATGATGATGCATTGCGCCGGCCTGGACGCCGACCGCAAAATTGAAGTCGTTCAATCTGGAGTTTGTCCCACCTTAGGCAAGTCAAGATTTAATGTCAAGGAAATAATGCAATAATTTGCGAAAAATATAATTATTTTGGATAATATATGCGAATTAAGATAAAAAGAAGGGAGTATAATGCCAGCATCTATTAATTTATGGTTGTTTTTTTAAATCCGATATGCTAAATCAAAAGCCCCTACCGGACAGCCGGCAGCTGTCATGCGGGTTGTCCCGGATATGCAAACAGAATCAGGAGGATCCATGAAGCAAAATAACGGGTCAGGCAAAAAGAGGGTCCTGGATGCACTCGACTGCCAGATGATCGAGCTGCTGCAAAAAGACGGCCGGATTTCAAATACCGAGATTGCCAAGCAAGTCGGAATTTCCGAGGCCACGGTGCGCACACGGCTCAACCGCCTGATCAAAGAAGAGTACATTCAGATCGTGGCCGTGAGCAATCCCATCAAGCTGGGCTTCAAGATTGTCGGCACCATCCGGATTTATATTGAAATCAAAAAGATGGAAAAAATCATCGGCGAACTCAAAAAACTCAAGCCTTTATGGTTCATTGTCCAGACCACCGGCGGGACAGGCATTGACACGGAATTTGTCGTCAAGTCCATCGATGAGCTCAACGAGCTGGTTTTTGAAAGGATCAATCAGATCGACGGGATCATCCGCACCGAAACCACCCTGTTTTTAAAATATATCAAGCGCCAGTATGACTGGGGCACGGCCATGGATTAGTGGGGGGCTTTCTTTTTAAGCAAAGCGTTTTCAATGGCTTGGATCCACTGGGGCGGGTAGGGGACCTTGAAGGCGGCGGTGTCCTTCTGGTTTTGGGAGTTGATAAAATCGATTTTGACCAGCGACTGGTGCAGCTCGACACCCTTGTGGCTGCGGTCGTGATAGACCCGGGCGATGCTGGCCGCTGGGATTTCGAGCTCTATTTTTTTCAGCCGGCTGCGGTAAAACAGACGATCGGAAAGCAGCAGCAGAAAGCCACTGCTCTTGCGCGGCGGGCCGGGTTCGGTGGCGCGGCCGAAGTAGTTAACGCCGAAGCTCATGGCCAGGATTTTGCGGCTGCCGAAGCGCGCCTCGATCCATTGGCGGTCCTGCCGGCGCACCCAGGCAATGTAGGCGATGATGCCGAAAAAAACCAGGGCGATGATGATCCATTGCTGGTTGGCAAAATTGTCCATGGTCACCGAAAATCCGACAGGTAGACAATCAGTTTTTTGCGGGCCATAGCGTGCCGGCGGCCGCTGCTGCTGCCCATGGCCGCCAGAATGGAATCCGCTATTTCATCATCCCTTTTGCCTTTTTTACGCAGGGCGCGGATGCGCTCGGCATTGAGCTCCAGCAGCTGGCCAAAACCCTCCCGGTCGCGGGAGTAAAAAACAAAAAACCCCAGGATAAAAACCAGCACCGAGGATACCGCGGCCACGTAGATATCCGCCGTGGGATCCGGCCAGAGCATCCGCAGCAGGCTGTGGGGGCTGCCCGCGTTCAACAGGGAATACATGGCCACCAGGCCGACGGCCACCATGAGTCCGTAGATTATGTACAGCAATGGCTTGGGCAATGATCGGGTTCCTTGATATGAATTCAGAACGCAGATTAGCACAGATTCACACAGGTTGTAAATCCGACAGCCCCGTTAAAATGCCAATTCATACCGGCGCTCAGCTTCAGGCTGTCGCGGCATTTTCATAAAAGCCAAATGGGGAACCACCTGTGCGGTGATTCCCCATTGCCGTGGTTCAAAGATTGCGAATCAGACCGGCCGCATTTCGCCTTCTTCCATGGCGGCCCACTGGGCTTCGGCTTCTTCCCAGGCTTCGTCGGAGGCCTCTTTTTCCCAGACTTCCAGGCCGCGTTCGGCCCGGGTGGCGCCGGGCAGCAGGTTGTCCAGCGTGATTCCCACAATGGCGGTCACCGCCATGCCGGTGCTCAACACCGCCTGGATGATGTTGCCAATGACGTTGAGCGCATCGCCCTGGGTGCCCCAGGAAATGGCGCCGCTGACGATTTTGCCGGTGGCGACATCATAATGGGGGGTGAACCAGAACGGCACACTGAGACCCGCGAAAAAGGCCAGGCCGATGATAAACAGGTTGCGCGAATTGTTCAGGTTGACCATTTGAAGATTGGACAGCCCCACGGCGGCGATCATGCCGAAAAGCCCGACGAACATGGCGCCGACCACCGGCATGGGCAAGGTGGCCAGGATGGCCCCGAATTTGCCCACAATGGGGATGAGCAGCATGGCCACCGCGCCGGCGCGGATCACGCGGCGGCTGGCGACCCGGGTCAGACCGATGGAGCCGATGTTTTCCGAGTAAGTGGTCGTTCCGTTGCAGGTTTGCAGAATGCCGGCGATCAGGCATCCCAGCCCCTCGGCCCCCAGCCCCCGGGAAATCATTTTGCCGGTGGGCACAGGGGCTTCGGAAATCCGGGCACAGGCATAGTAGTCACCGATGGATTCGATCATGGAAGCCAGGTAGCCGGCCAGCATCCCGAAGACCCCGGCCCACAGGGTGGCGCTGCCAAAATCCGGCAGGCCCCACTTGAAGGGCACCATGGGCTTGAAGCTGATCCAGCTCGCGGAGCTGACCAGACCGAGTTTGCCGGCCAGATTGGCGGCGTTGCCGTCCGGAATGAGGCCCAGGACGGTACCGATCAGCGACGCCAGCCAGCCGGTGACAATCGCCAGCAGGACCGGAAAGAGCAGAAACATCCGGGACTTTTGGGAAAACACCTGGGAGTAGACGATCAATGCCACCAGGGTGATCAGGGAGATGACCCAGTTGGTGGCCATCCAGGGGGCGCCGATGCCGAAAAGCGCCAGACCGATCATGGCGATGGTAGGCCCGATGGCAATCGGGCTGATGAGTTTGCGCACCTGCCCCATGATTCCCGTGTAGCCGAGAAAGATTTCAACCACCGAGGCGATCATGATGGCCCCGGCGATTTCCTGGACCTGGAGCTGCCACAGGGGGGTGGTGCCGGTGAGCTTTTTGGCGGCCACCATGCCGATGATGGCGAACGTGGGCCCTAGAAACGAGAAGGTTCCGCCCTGGACGACCGGCAGCCGGTTTCCCAGGGGAGACTGCTGGATCAGGGTGCAGATGCCGGACGTAAAAAAGATGGTGGAGATCAGCAGCGCCAGCTGGGTCGGGGGCATTTTGATGGCGCCGCCGATGATAAAGGGGATCAGGACCGTGGCCCCAAACATGGTCAGGTACTGCTGGATGCCGAGCAGCACCGCCAGGGGCCACTTGGGCTTGCTGCCGATGGGATAGACAATCCAGTGTTTGTGTTCCTTTTCTTCATTCATTATCTTTTCTTCCTCCTTGTGATTGGGCCCCGTTGGGGGGCGGTTAACAGAACGGCATTTAGCGCCGGGGTCGGCCGATGTTGCCCATGCCGTCAGCCGGCGATGGTCCGGCTGATATCCGCGTACATGTCGGGACGCAAATCCCGGAAAAACTGCCAGCCGTCGCGGACTTCCCGGATTTCCTCCAGATCCAGGTCGGCCACCACGACTTCGTCCTTGTCCTCGCTGCCCTTGACCAGGATCTGGCCGCGGGGATCCACAAAATAGCTGGAGCCGTAAAAGCGGCCGAACTCCCAGGGTTTTTCCAGGCCCACACGGTTGTTGGCGCCGATAAAAACCCCGTTGGCCACGGCCTGGGCCGGTTGTTCGAGCTGCCACAGGTACTGGGATTTGCCGGCGGTGGTGGCCGAGGGGTTGAACAGGATTTCAGCGCCCCTGAGGGCTAAAATGCGCGCGCATTCCGGAAAATGGCGGTCATAGCAGATGTAAATGCCGATTTTGGCATAGGCGGTTTCAAACACCGGAAATCCCAGGTTGCCGGGCTTAAAGTAAAATTTTTCCCAGAATCCTGGCCAGGTGTGAGGGATGTGAATTTTGCGGAATTTTCCCAGGTAGGTTCCGTCCGCATCCACCACGGCGGCGGTGTTGAAATAGACTCCGGCGATTTCCATTTCATAGACCGGGATGATCATGACCATCTGGTATTTTTTGGCAAATTCGGCCAGGCGCTCGATGGTCGGTCCCGGCACCGGTTCGGCATTGGCATACCACTTGATGTCCTGCTCGGCACAGAAATAGGGACCCGAAAAAATTTCCTGCAGACACAGGATCTGAACGCCTTTTTGGCCGGCTTCTTCGATCAGCGGCAGGTGCTTTTGAATCATGGCTTCCTTGATTTCAGCTGGGGTGCCGTCATGGCGGGCATTGGCGGCCTGAATGTGGGCGCATTTGACGATTCGAGACATTATGGTTCCCCCTTTTTTTTGGCACGGATGGATAAATTTGCCACTATATAGGGCCAACTCCGATTGGCGTCAAGGGTTTTGTGAGATTGCTTAATTTAATGAATGATTTTTGGCGCGCAGGGGCGGTTAACAATTGACAAGTTCATAATACGAGCGTAAATTTAAAATTTTGGTTCTTCTCCAAATCAGTTGTAGAAAGCCTGATAGATTTTTAATGTAAAGTAG